>CAWJUS010000001.1:0-169163 GCA_963846075.1 uncultured Actinomycetes bacterium
TGCGGGATCCTGCTGGGGGCGCCGACGACGACGCAGCAGCGGGCTCGGCCGGCGGACGCCGCCGGGCCGCCGCAAAGCTAGCCGCCGGCGTCGCCGCGGGGCCGCCGGGCCGCCTAAGTCCGGATCCTGACACCGGCGCCATCGGGGGCTTCAGCTTGCCAACAAATGGCTAGCCTACGAGTTGCGAGGGTTGACCTGCCGCAGCCCCCGGTCCCGTGCGGTGGGGCGGCCCTCGCGGTTTATCCGGGCGGCGCGAACCCCTACCAGCGGTAGTGGGCGAACGCCCGGTTGGCCACCGCCATCCGGTACACGTCGTCCTTGCGCTTGAAGGCGTTGCCCTGCTGCTGCTGGGCGTCGAGCAGCTCGTGCGCCAGGCGTTGGGCCATGGTCTTCTCGCGGCGCTGGCGGGCGAACTGCACCAGCCAGCGCACGGCCAGGGTCCGGGAGCGGCGTGCGGGAACCTCGACGGGTACCTGGTAGGTGGCTCCGCCGACGCGGCGGGAGCGGACCTCGAGCGTCGGCGTGAGCGCCTTGATGCCCTCCTCGAGCTGCTGCACGGGGTCTGAGCCGCTGCGCTCGGCGAGGATCGCGAGCGCGTCGTAGACGATCTTCTCGGCCACCGACTTCTTGCCGTCCAGCATGACCTTGTTGATCACCTGCTGGACGAGGCGGTTGCGGTGGACCGCGTCCGGCTCGATCTTCCGGATCTGCGCTGCTGCGCGGCGCGGCACGCTACCGGGCCTTGACGCCGTACTGAGAGCGCGACTTCTTGCGGTCGGAGACGCCGGCCGCGTCCAGAGCGCCGCGGATCACCTTGTAGCGGTAGCCCGGCAGGTCCTTCACGCGGCCGCCACGAACCAAAACCACGGAGTGCTCCTGGAGGTTGTGTCCCTCGCCGGGGATGTACGCGTTGACCTCCATGCCGTTGGTCAGCCTGACCCGGGCCACCTTGCGCAGCGCCGAGTTCGGCTTCTTGGGCGTCGTCGTCTGCACGCGCGTGCAGACGCCACGCCGCTGCGGGGCGGCGACCTTCTTCTTGCGGCCCTTGCCGGACTTGAGGCCCGGGGTGTCAAGCTTCTTCTTGGGGGTCGTTCGGCCCTTGCGTATCAGCTGGCTGGTGGTCGGCATGCGGGCGCAAGCGTAGCAGGGGCCAGAATCTGCACTCCCATGCCCGACGAGCCTGGAAACGGCCGCTCTCCGGCCGGGCGCAGACGCTGGATTCCCCGCCGTCACCGACCCCCGTTCGCGCTGCTGCTGGTGGTGATCGCGGCGGTGCTGGGCGGCGCGGTGCTGTTGGCCGAGCGGCGGCAGCGGCGGCTCCGGCGGCAGCGGCGCCGGCGCGCAGACGACCCCGAACCTGTTCGGCTCCGGGCCCGCGCGGGCCTGCGTGACCTCGCACGCGGCGGCCACCGCGACGGCCTCCTCCGCCGTGCGCGCGCAGACCAGCGCGTCGGCGCCCGTGTCGGTCACCGAGCAAGCGCAGGTCGGCGGCCGGGCGGTCACGGCCACCCTGTCGGAGAAGGTCGTGGAGCAGGCGGTGGTCGACCGGCCGGTGGCGGTGAGCCGCTCGGCGCTCGCCGCCCGCATCGCGTGCGCCCGCGGGGCATCCGTCGAAGCCGCCCGCGGCGCGGCCCTCACGCGCGCGTATAAAGAAGCGCGGGTGGCGGCGCAGACCTCGGCCCGGTCTCAGGCCTCGAGCGAAGTGAAGGGCCTCGTGGCGAAGCTGACGCCGTCGACGCTGGCCCAGGCGCGAGAGCTGGCGGCCGCCAAGGCCCAAGCGGCGGCGGCCGCGGCGCGCCCGGCCTTGGCCCAGCGGGCTCAGGCGGCGGCGCGGGCTCGGGCCGGGGCTGCTGCCGGCGGATGACCCCGACCCGCCTTCTGCGCGCCCCCAGCCGCGATCGTTCATTTCGTTCCGGCTCCCGTGAATTTGTTCCGCAAAGTCACGAAAAATCGCGTCGCCCCGTCGGTGAGGCGGTACGATCCTGCGCTAAGGCGCCCGCGTCTCGACCCAATCGGCGTGAGCGCAGGGGCATTGTGGGCAAGCGCGCTGCGCATTCCAAGAGAGGAGAACCATCGTGACTTATCCCGTCACGTATGAGGCCGACTACAGCGACCGGCGAGACCGGCTGACGGCCTTCTTCCGATTGATCCTGGCCATCCCGTTGTTCATCTGGCTGTACCATCCTCGGCATCGCGGCCTTCGTCGCGGCGATCATCGCCTGGTTTGCGATCGTGATCACCGGTCGCTATCCAGAGGGCCTGTACGACTTCCTGGCCGGTGTTAACCGAGTGTCGGCCCGGATGACGGCCTATACGGTGCTGCTGTGCGACCCGTATCCACCGTTCGGCCTCGGGGACGACCCCTCCTATCCCGTGCGGATGCAGTTCGCCGGACCGCTTCCCGAATACAGCCGGCTGAAGACCGGCTTCCGCTTCATCCTGGCGATCCCGATCCTCATCGTGCGCTACGTGCTCGATCTGCTGATCGAGATCGGGGCGGTCTTTGCGTGGTTCGTCATCGTGATCACCGGCAAGCTCCCGCGGGACATCTTCGACCTGATGGTGCTCGGCAACTCGTACGTCTCGCGCTCAGACTCCTACCTGCTGCTGCTGACCGAGACCTACCCGCCGTTCCAGGACGAGCAGACGCGGACGGCCGGAGTTCGCGGGCGAGGCGGCCGGAGTGCTGGGCAGGCGGCCGGAGTCCCGGGCGAGGCTGCCGGAGTTCCGGGCGAGCCTGCCGCGGGGCCCCTGCCGGAAGCGTAAGTCGGACACTCAGATCGGAGGCAGCGGGACCACCCGCTGCGCCGCGGCGGCGCGCGCTGAAGTAGCAGAGCGCGCCGTCGCGCCACAGGTCGACATCGGTCATGCCGGCCTCGGCGAGCCAGGATCCGAGCTCGGCGACCGTGCCCCCGGTCCGAACACACCGGCGAGCTGCGCGGCGCTGATCAGCACGTCCTGCCGTAATCCCGCCCGCCTGACAACGGTGGTTCCGCGGAGCTCGCCACCCGGTCTGAGCACGCGTCCGAGCTCGAGCAGCGCGGCCGCCGGGTCGGGAAAGCAGTGAAGGCCGGTGTATGTGATGCAGAGGTCGAACGTGCCGTCCTCGAACGGCAGCTGCTCGACATCGGCCTCGGTGAACTCGATCTCGTGAAGGCCTCGACGCTCGGCCTCGCTGCGGGCTCGCCTCAGCATCACCGCCGATAGATCGGCGGCGACGTAGCGCAGCCGCTGGGTCGGACGCAGGCCCCGGAAGGCAACGCCCCCGCCGCACGGGATATCGAGCACGGCGGAGCCATCCGGTAGCTCGGAAAGCCGGGCCAGCTCGCGGTAGAAGGCCGCGGCATCGATGCCCCACACCAGCCTGCCGAGCGGCTGCGCGAGGCGCTCGTGCTCGATCACCGAGTCGTACGCCGTGGCCTCCAGCCACCCGGTCCGCCAGCGCTCCCGAAGGTCGGGCATTGGCGGAAGCGTAATCGCGGCGGGCCGAGCCCGGCAGCATGGCCTTGCGAACCGGGAGCTATGGCGACGGTGCTACCTAACTGGCGCATGGAGCCAGTAACAGAGCAACCTCAGGGGATGCAGCACCGCGGAGGGCCACAAACCGCCCGGATACCGCACACCGCGAGCTCCGAGACCGGAGCCGCGCCCCGCGCCAGCGATTCCCTACGCCCCCGCCCTCACCCCGCCCAGCGCCTCGTCCACGGGGACGTAGGGCTCGCCGACGGCCGACGCCACCCCGGCGTAGGTCACCTGGCCCCCGGCGACGTTGACGCCCAGCTTCAGCCCCGGGTTCTGGGAGATCGCGCCCGGCACCCCCTCCGAGGCCAGGTGGAGAACGTAGGGCATCGTGGCGTTGGTCAGCGCGTAGGTCGAGGTGATGGGGACGGCGCCGGGCATGTTCGTCACGCAGTAGTGCGTGATGCCGTCCACCTCGTACACCGGGTCGGAGTGGGTCGTGGGCCTGGAGGTCTCAAAGCAGCCGCCCTGGTCGATCGAGACGTCGACCAGCACCGCCTGGCGCTTGCATCAGCTGAAGCTGGGCGCGGCTGATGACCCGTGGCGCCCGCGCTCCGTGGACGAGCACCGCACCGATGACCAGGTCGACCTCGGGCAGCCGCTCCTCGATCGACAGCGTGGTCGCAAAGCACGTGTCGGCCCGGCCGCGCGAGCGCGATATCGAGCTCCCGCAGGCGGTCGATGTTGCGGTCGTAGACGTAGACGGTGGCCTCCATCCCCAGCGCGATGAAGGCGGCGTTCATGCCCACCACGCCGCCGCCGATGATCATCACGTTGGCTGCCGCCACGCCCGGGACGCCGCCGAGCAGGATGCCGCGGCCGCCGAGCGGCTTCTCGAGCATGAACGCCCCGGCCTGCGTGGCGATCTTGCCCGCCACCTCGGACATCGGCGCCAGCAGCGGCAGCCGACCGCGCTCGTCCTCCACGGTCTCATAGCCGAGGCAGGTGGCGCCGGATTCCATCAGCGCGCGCGTCAGCGCCGGGTCGGCCGCCAGGTGCAGGTAGGTGAAGAGCGTGTGCCTGGGCTCGAGCAGCTCAACCTCCGCCGGCTGAGGCTCCTTGACCTTGACGATCAGCTCGGCGCCCCCGAACAGCTCCACGGCGTCGGGGACGATCGTCGCCCCCTGCGCGGCGTAGGCCTCGTCGCTGATCGCCGAGCCCGAGCCGGCGCCGCTTTGGACGAGCACCCGATGACCGGCGTCCGCGAGCTCGCGGACGCCCGCGGGGGTCAGCGCGACGCGGTACTCGTCGGGCTTGACCTCGGTGGGAACGCCGACGATCACGCAGCGGTTCCGGGCGGACGGGGCCACTAAACGGTCTCCGGCTCGAGCGGAGGCTCGCCGACCGGGAGCGGCGGCGACGGCTGATACCCGACGCTCGCCGCAGGCGGGCCGATCAGCTCCCGCCCTCGCAGCGCCAGCCAGAACTCGATCCGGTCCCGAGCGCTCTGGAGGCTTCGCCCGGTCAGCGACTCGATCCGGCGGATGCGATAGCGCAGCGTGTGCCGGTGGCAGTAGAGCCGCTTGGCGGCGCGCTCCCACTGGCCGTTCTCCTCGATGAAGGCCTCCAGCGAGCGCATCAGCTCGCCGCCATACCGGCCCTCGCTCGACTCCACCGGCCCCAGGATCGAGTCGCAGAACAACCGCAGCGCCTCCTCGTCCTGCAGCGACAGCAGCAGCTGGAACGAGCCCAGCTGCTTGTAGGTGGCGATCGTGTCGCCGGCCTGCTCCAGATCGTCGCGCCAGCCGCGGCCCTCTAAGCCCAGCGACACCGCCTCGAGCGCGCAGCGGGCTTCATGAAAGCTCCGCCGCGCTCGTCCGCTCGGCACGGCGCGCCCGGCGGCGACGCGAACCGGCGCTCCCGCCAACTCCAAGAGCCGCTGCGCCACGCGCCGCGTGAGCGCGAACAGCTCCTCCTCGGGCATCCCGGGAACCAGGCCACAGGTCACTCCGCCCGTGGAGGCGACCAGGGCGGGCACCGCCTCGTCCCGGAGCGCCTCGGTGAGCCCCGCGTCGAGCGGAGCGGCGGGCGCACCGCGGCCGGTCTGGGGCGCGGCGACGACGATCGTCGCCACCTGGTCGCGCAGGCCGAAAGGCTCGAGCCGTCGCGCCAGGTCCTCCCCTTGGAGCTCGCCGCTGGCCAGACCCCGCAGCACGTCGCCGGCCAGACGGCGCTCGGTCTCTCCGGCGACGCGACCGCGCAGCAGCTCGAGCGCGACGATCGTCACCGCCTGGTGCAGCGTCAGCCGGTCGAAGTCGGTCAGCGAGCCGGCGTCCTTGAGTGCCACGAGCCACGCCTCCGGGGGCCGCCCGGGCGTGCCCGCCCGGGGCGCGCCATCGGCGGTGACGGGAAGGGCCAGGCCGTTGCCGTCATCGGTTCCAGCGGCGGGGACGAACGCCCGTCCGTCGCGGCGGGCGGCGTGCTCGCCGACCTCGCGCCGGAGCGCCGTGACCGTCTCTTCCTCCAGCGCGCGGCGAAACGCGCGCTGCACACGCAGCTCGCCACGCGCGTCGAAGACCAGCACCGAGCCCCCGACCAGCGACGCCAGCGCGCTACCAAGGGCCTTGAGCCCTCGCTCTGAGAGCACGATTCGCTCCAGCCGCTCGTGGGCGGCGATCGCCCGCCGCAGCACGCCGAACTGCTCGTTGACGAGCTCGGTGAAGGCAGCCTCGGTGATCGCGATGAACGGCACCTCGTAGGGAACCTCGAAGATCGGAAACTCGCGCTCGTCGCCGACCTCGAGCATCGCGGCCGGGACTTCTGCGTGTCGAAACCCCGTCCCGACCCCCAGGCCCGCGAGCTGATGGTCGGCCAGCCGCGTCACGAACTCCCGCTGGCGCTGAGCCGAGTCGAGCTGTATGCCCGTGGTCAGCAGCAGCTCGCCGCCCGAGAGCCACTGCGTGGGGTCGAGCAACTCCGAGATGTGGACCCAGCGCACGGGCAGGTCGAGCCCGCCTTCGCCCGCCAGCACCGGCAGCTGGAGCCCGGCGATGAGGTCCCTGACGGTAAGCACCGGCTAGCTTGCTCCCACCGACATGCGCTCGGCCGCCTCGGTCAACAGCGGGCGCAGGATCGACTCGATCTCCTGGAACTGCTCCGGCCCCGCGATCAGCGGGGGCGAGAGCTGCACGACCGGATCTCCGCGGTCGTCGGCGCGGCAGATCAGCCCCCGGCGGTACAGCTCGCCGGACAGGAAACCCCGCAGCAGCGTCTCTGACTCCTCGTCCGAGAAGGACTCCTTGGTCTCCTGGTCCTTGACCAGCTCGATCGCCTGGAAGTAGCCCGCGCCGCGGACGTCGCCGACGATCGGGATGTCGCGCAGCGACTCGAGCGTCGCCCGGAACTCGGCCTCGTGCCGGCGCACGTGGTCGAGGATGCCCTCACGCTCGAGAGCGTCGAGGTTGGCCATCGCCACCGCGGCGCAGACCGGGTGCCCGGCGAAGGTGAAGCCGTGCGTGAAGCTCGTGGTGCCATGCGAGGAACGGCTCCGCCACCCGGTCCGAGGCGATCATGGCGCCCATCGGCGCGTAGGCGCTCGTCAGCGCCTTGGCCGTCGTCACGATGTCCGGCTGGTAGCCGTAGCGCTCACACCCAAACCACTCTCCGAGCCGTCCCCAGGCGCAGATCACCTCGTCGGAGATCAGCAGCACGTCGTAGGCGTTGCAGATCTCCCGCACGAGCTGGAAGTAGCCCTCGGGTGGCGTGAAGCAGCCGCCGGCGTTCTGCACCGGCTCGAGGATCACCGCCGCCACGGTGTCGGGGCCCTCGAACTCAATCCGCTCCGCGATCGCCTCCGCGAACCAGTCCTCGCTCAGTCCCTCGCGCAGGCGGTAGGCGTTGGTGGCCGGCACGTGGCAGTCGCCGGGGGTGAGCGGCTCGAACGGCTCGCGCAGGGCGGTGATGCCGGTGGCCGATAGCGCGCCGAGCGAGGTGCCGTGATAGGCGATCTCTCGAGAAACGAGCTTCGTCTTGTTCGGCTTGCCCGTCACCTTGAAGTACTGGCGCGCGAGCTTGAGCGCGGACTCCACCGCCTCCGAGCCGCCGCTGGTGAAGAACACCCGGTTGAGGTCGCCCGGCGCGAGCGCGGCGATCCTCGCCGCCAGCTCGATCGCCGGCGGGTGGGCGTAGGACCAGTTGGTGAAGAAGCCGAGCTCGGCGGCCTGGTCGGCGCCGGCCTGCGCGATGTCGGCGCGGCCGTGGCCGATGTTCACGCAGAACAGCGCCGAGAGCCCGTCGAGGTAGCGCCGCCCGTGCTCGTCGTACACGTAGCAGCCCTCGCCCCGGACGATCACCGGCACCTCGTGCTCCGCGTAGGCAGACATTCTGGTGAAGTGCATCCACAGGTGCCGCTTGGCCAGCTCCTGCAGGTTTTCTTGGACGCTAGGTGGTTGGGTCTCGGTGCTTGCCATCGCGTTTCCCTCGGGCGGCTTGGACGTTTCGTACAAAACCCTATACGGCGTGTGAGCGCTCACGCACTCGCCACTCCGTACAAAGTTACTCCTCGCGACCCGCATGCCTGTCCATTTGGTTTGCGGTTCAACCGCGCGGATAGAGTCCCGCCGAGATGGAGCTCAACTACCACCGCGCCGGTGCCGGCGAGCCGCTCGTCCTGCTCCACGGGATCGGCAGTCGCTGGCAGATCTGGGAGCCCGTCATCGGCGCGCTGGCCGCGGAACGCGAGGTGATCGCGCTCGATCTCCCCGGCTTCGGCGCCTCGCCCATGCCCCCGACCGGCACGCCCGCCGGCATCGGATCGCTGACGGAGCTGGTCAGCGAGTTCATCGACCAGATCGGGCTGGAGCGCCCGCACGTGGCGGGCAACTCGCTCGGCGGCTGGCTGGCGCTGGAGCTGGCCAAGCGGGGAAACGTCCGCTCGGCGACCGGCCTCTCCCCGCCGGCTTCTCCAACCGGCGCGAGGCCGCGTACGCCCGCGCGACGCTGAAGGTCACGGTGCGCGCCGCGCGGGCGCTGGCGCCGTCGGCCGATCGCTTCCTGCGCTCCGGCGCCGCCCGCGCGCTGGCGTTCGGACAGATGGTGGCCAAGCCGCGGCGGATCCCTCCCCACGACGCCGCCGAGAGCGCCCGGGCGCTGGCCAATGCTCCCTGGTTCGACGAGACGCTGGAGGCGCTCGCCTACCCCGAGCGCTTCGTCGGCGGCGAGCACATCTCCGTGCCCGTGACGATCGCCTGGGGCGAGCGAGACCGCCTGCTGCTGCCCCGCCAGGCGCGCCGCGCCAAGCGGGCCATTCCCTCAGCCAACCTCGTGGTGCTGACCGGCTGCGGTCACGTCCCGACGTACGACGACCCGGAGCAGGTGGTGACCGTGCTGCTGGCGGGGAGCACGATCACCTAAGCGCACCGCGGGTCGGCCCCTACGGGAGCAGTTCGAGAGCACGCGCATGCCGTGGGACAACCGCGCCGAAATGCGGCGGTCCAGCATGATGACGACGGTCGCGCCGACGCGCTCAGCGAGCGCGATCACCGACGCGTCGGTTCCCCCTAGTGGGAAGTCCGCATACTGCTCGACGAGTTCGGCAATCCGCTCGAAGTCCTCGGGCACCGGGCCCTCGACATCAAATGATCCAAGGCCACGCAGGAACCTGGCCTCGACGTCGGCCCCTAAGCGCTGCCCGACGAAGTACGTCGCCTCAGCGACGACCAAAGCGCGGGATGACAAGTCGGATGTCGGCCCGAGACAGAACAGCGACGCAAGCGTCGTGGTCATCGTCGTCGCCTTCCGCGGCCGCATAGAGCGGCCCGGCATCAACGACGGCCCACACGACCCTCCCACTCAGCTGCGAGCAGCGCTTCCATGTCCCTAGCCGTCGTGCGGTGGCCACTGCGGCCGACTGCCGCGAACGGGAGGTTGCGTTGGTCCCCGGGGCTGCCGAAGCCGAAGTGTTCGGAGAGCGCATCGCGAACGACCGCCGAGTGCGGTAGGGAGCGGCGGCGCGATTCCCGCTCGAGCGCGTCCGCGAGTTCGTCCGTAAGCGAGATCGTTGTGCGCTTCATACCTTCATACTGTCATCGCGCCACTGGCCGCTTACTGCCCTCGCGCCACCGGCCGCCTCGGATCCGTGACCCACTCGCTCCACGAGCCGACGTAGAGCCCCGCCGGAAATCCGGCCAGCTCGAGCGCCAGCACCTCCTGCGCGGCCGCGACGCCCGAGCCGCAGTAGGCGCCCACCGCGACGCCCTCCTGCACCCCCAGCGCGGCGAACTCGCGATGCAGCCTCTCGCGCGCGTGAAACAGTCCGTCCGCTCCCACGTTCTCGGCGCTCGGGCGATTGCGCGCCCCGGGGATGTGACCCGCCACCGGGTCGAGAGGCTCGACCTCGCCCCTGAAGCGCTCGGGCGCGCGCGCGTCAAGCAGGACGCCGGCCGCGGCCAGCTCGGCCGCTCCGCGTGCGTCCAATAGCCCCATCCCACCGGCGCGCGCGGTGAAGTCCCCGGTTCCCGGGCCGCCCTCGCTCCCGCCGTCCCCCTCGCCCTCCCCCTTCTCGAGCGGGCCGCCTGCCTCGACCCACGCCGCCAGCCCGCCGTCGAGGACCGCGACCTCCGGATGCCCGAAGTACCGCAGCAGCCACCAGGCGCGGGCGCCAGCTTGCGAACCGCCCTCGTCGTAGACGACCACCGCACGGTCGTCAGACACCCCCGCGCCGCGCATCGCCTCCTCGAAAGACCGCCGCCTCCGGCAACGGGTGTCGCCCCCGCTCCCCCGGCGGCCCGGAAAGCTCCGCGTCCAGGTCGACGAACGACGCGCCTGGGATGTGCCCCGCGAGGAACTCCTCGCGCTGCGAGGGCTTGCCGAGCTCCCAGCGGACGTCGAGGATCGTGGGCTTCGCCCGGTCGCCACCGGCGCGAAGCAGATCGGCAAGAGTGGATGCATCGATCAAGGATCGCACGGCCGCTCACCCGAGTGGCGCGGTCGGAGGCGCCGCCGGCACCATGCGGCTTTACTCCAGACGCCCCGCAAACGGCCCCCCGTCCGGCTCACCGGGGAGCTAGCAAGATTGTCTCCGGCTCTCACCGTTAGCCGGGTCTGAGCTGTCAGCCCCTCAGCGCTGCGACGCCGCTCAGCCGTTCCCCTTCTTGGTAAACGTGCCCTGACCGGGATCGAAGTTGCTTCCGTTCTCGCCGTGTGTGAGCTCGGCAACCCGGCCCAGGACCGTCACCGTTGGTGGCGAGTAGCCCCCAGCTTGTTGATCGTGCTGCTCTGTGCTCTTCTCGTCCGCCCGCATGCCCGCCTCCTCGGCTTAGAACTGAACTCGAGCTGCATACAGTGTAAAGCAGATGCAGGTCAGCGGGTGTGAGCGGCATACAACGTTTGACGCATCTGCGATCGCGCCAATCTGCGAGCCGCTTATGGCTTGCGAATCGAGGGGCTGGACGAGGCCGCCAATCTCGCGCTGCGCGGAGCACAGTCGTTGCCACTGGTCCGCGTAGTGCAGCGCCGGTCTCGGTCCAATCGCCGGCCCGCAATGGGTCGGTCGCCAGACGGCGCGGCTCCCGCTCGAGGGGGGAGGTGGCCTATTTATCGATCGCTCTCAGCGCGAGGCTGTGTTTGCCACCCCGGCTGCCCTGAATTCCGATGACATCGTGCATCCCTACCTGGCTGGGGTTGGCGCGGTGTTCGCCCGCTGGGCGCGGCTGGGAGACGCTCCACGGAGGAGCCTTCCTCCTTGAGGACGGCGCCTGGGGGTTACTGGGTGGTCGCGAGGCTGGCAAGAGCACGCTGCTCGCCCACCTTGCGCTCCGCGGTCACCCAATCGTGTCCGACGACTTGCTCATCGCATCCAGACGGAGTGGTGCTCGCCGGTCCCCGCTGCATCGATCTGCGAGCAGGCACCGCGGAGAGACTGCGTACGACGACCGCGCCAGCACGGACGAACAGCCGACATCGCCTCTCATTGCCTCCGATTGACGCGCAGGCGCCGTTGCGGGGCTTCGTCGTGCTCGACTGGGCCGACGAGGCTAGCTGTCGTCGCTGTGCCCCCGCGCAAACGCCTGGCGAGGCTGAGGCCCTGGTTGGATAGCGATCCGCAGGCCCTGCTCACGCTGGCCACCCTTCCGATGATCGAGCTACGGCGCCCGCGGCACTGGGGCGCCCTGGACGACGCCGTCCGGGCGACTATTTGCCGCGCTGGTGCGCTGAGAGCCAGACGGATTGCAGCAGCGGGGCCGTCGCGGCGTGCGGTTCCGGCCTGGCCCACTCGCTCCGCAGAGCCTCCTCGTCGACGAGGCTCGTGTCGATTCCGCCGCCCTTCCATTCGGCCGCAAACTTGCGACTGTGGCTGGTCCAGTAGATCCCCAGGCCGTCCGCCTTCGTTGGCCGCTCGAGCACATCGTCCGGCAACAAGTCCCCGACCAGGGTATGCATCAGGGCGGTGCGATCGCCCAGCCCGAGCCTGCCACCGGCTACCGCGAGCGTCGAGGCGAACCGAGGGTCCAGCAGCGGCTGTACGACGGAGGTGCCGTCAGTCCGGGCGAGCGCGTCGCAACTAGCTTGGGCTAGCTTCCACGACCGACGTGCTGCGTGCAGCGCTAGGTGGCGATCCCACCGCCACAAATCGCTCTGCCGCTCACGACGCCGCGCCCGTGCGTGCGCCTGCTGCGCCTCGGGCCGCAGCCACCGCAATCCGAACGGCTGGATTGACGCCTGTCTGAAGCGCGTCCAACCAGGCCTGGCGACCCGCAGGCCCGTCATTACCTCGCGCCGGCTCGGCCTGCGTCGACGCTTGAGCAGGTCGCCGAGCCAGACCCAGCGCCACCCACCCAGTATCCCGTCGCCGTCGATACCGGTGAGCAACGAGCCATTGCGCGCCCGCTCAGTCATGGGAACGATCATGTGGCTGCCGGGGGGCCAGAGCAGTCCGTGCCGCGACAGAGCAGTCCTGGCCAGCGGCCCGACGAAGTCGAGCTCGTCATGTAGCTCCAAGCGCTCCCAGTCGCTGAGGCCCAAGTGACGGATCACCCGTTCCTGCCACCAGTCTTCCGCCGAGTCTGGAGCGTCGGGAAAGCGCATGGACATTGGGATCGGCAGCGGCAGCCCCTCGCGACTAGCGACATCCACCGCGACCGCCAGCACCGCCGACGAGTCACGACCCCCGGAAAACGAGACCAGACACGGTGGGCGCAGCAGCGCCGGCAACAGCGCCTCCTCCAACGCGCCGCGTGGCGTCAGATCACGCGGGACGAGGGGCAGCGATGGTGTTTCGGAAAATTCATCGAGCGGATAGCCGCATGCGATCTCGAGCGGTGAGAGGTGGACGCTCGGCGCCGAAGGCGAGTCGACCGACTGCATGGCTTCAGCTGTCAAGCAATCCCTGCTCGCGCAGCGCCCGGACGAAGGCGTCCACGTCTTTTTCCGCCGACGCCCGATCGAGCGAAAACGCGTCGCTGAGCCGCGTCACCAAGTCCTCACGCGTGGTGCCTGCGGCCAGGGTTGGCCAAAGGATGGCCCCGCTGGAGTTGATCGAGATATACACCCACGCCCGCATGTCCAGGGCAACGATTTCGCCCTCAATGGTCTCCCATACCAAGTCCGTCGAGCGGAGGTGTAGAGGCGGCACCCGCATCATCCCGTAGTCCATGCCCGGCTATTCGCTCCGACCGCTCCAGATTACCCCGCCGAGCATTGTCCGCCGCCAGCCAGGCCCGACGCAGCAAGGTCACCGAAAACAAGCTGGGCGCAGCCTTGGACCATTCGGCACGCAATGCCGTCTCGTCAACGAGCCTGAGGTCTACTCCTCGGCCATCCCAGCGCTCTCGGAACCGGCGGCTGGGCCCGCGCCAGAACACCGTGGCGAAGTTGGCCTTCGTCTTGCGCGTGAGGACGTCCGCGGGCAGCAGATCACCGACGAACATGCCGAGCACGGCCGCCCGATCCCCCCACCCGAGTAATCCGCCCGCCCGGCCAAGGGCCGAGAGAAAATGGCTATCGAGCATGGGATGGACCACCAGCGTGTCCGTGTCACGCGCGAACTCCGCGATAGTCGCTCGGAAGTGAATCGAGAAGCGCTGGCGCGCCGCCCAGGCGATACGCGCGTTCCACCACACCGGCTCGGCTTCGGCTTCCGCCACCCAGGCCCTCTCGAAGTCCCGCTGCGTCGCCGCGCGCAGCCACGGAAGCTTTTCGAGCCCGCGCCAGAGCGCGACGCGGCGACGGACCGCTACCGGCGCGACCGCTTTGACCGTCCGCAATAGATCACGTGGCTGAGCCTTCGCTCGGCGCGCCAGCACGTCTGTCAGCCGCTGCCAGTGCCACTGACCGAGGACAGAATCTCCCTCGAGTCCGGTCAGCAGCGACCCCCCTCCCGCCCGCTCAAGCGGTGGAAAGAACATGTGCGAGAGCGCGGGCGATAGCAACCCGTGGCGCCGCATCAGGTTGGCAGCGACAGGACCGATGAAGTCGAGCTGGTCACCCTCTGGTTCCAGCTGTTCCCAATCGCTCAGGCCGAGGTAACGGACGACGCGCTCCTGCCAGCCGTCCTCCACCATCTCGGGTACGCCGGGAAAGCGCAAGGAGATCGGGATTGGCAGCGGCAGACCCTCGCGACGGGCGACGTGCACCGCAACGGCCAGCACTGCAGAGGAGTCGCGGCCCCCGGAAAACGACACCAGACAGGGCGGGCGGCGCAGCGCCGACAGCACCGCCTGCTCAAACGCGCGCCTTGGAGTTAGGCCGGGTGGCGCCGAGGGAAGCGGCGGCGCCGTTCGATCGAGGCCGATCACAAAGCCAACCGCGATCTCCAACGGCGTCAGGGCATCGGACACGGCATTCATCTGGCTCCCGACCGTGATCACGTCCGTGGCAGCCCCTCAGAACGCCCCGTGCCGCCCCGCCCCGGCCCGGAACCGCTCGAGGCCCGAGGCCACGTCCGCCAGCGAGCGCAGCCCGTGGCGGAGCTCGTTGGCCAGCGCGTCGCGCTCGCCCAACGCAGAGGACTCCAGCAGCGAGAGCCGGTCCTCGCGCATGCAGGTCTGGGGAAAGCGCGCCAGCTCCGCCGCCAACTGCTCGGCCGCCTCCCGGGCAAATCCCGCGGGCACGACGCGGTTGGCGAGCCCCATCTGAAGCGCCTCCTCGGCCCCCACCGGCCGCCCGCTCAAGATCATGTCCATCGCCCGCGAGCCCCCGATCAGCCGCGGCAGGCGCACCGTGCCGCCGTCGATCAGCGGCACCCCCCAACGCCGGCAGAACACGCCGAAAACCGCCGTCTCGTCCACCACGCGCAAATCGCACCACAGCGCCAGCTCGAGCCCCCCGGCCACGGCATGCCCGGCCACCGCCGCGATCACGGGCTTCGACAGCCGCATCCGCGTGGGGCCCATCGGCCCGTCCCCGTCCTCGTCGACGCGATTGCCCTCAGGAGTGCCCACTGCGTGGAGGTCGGCCCCCGCGCAGAACACGCCCCCGAGGCCATGCAGCACCGCCACCCGGGCGTCATCGTCCGCCTCGAACGCGCGGAACGCATCCGCCAGCGCCTGGGCGGTGACGCCGTCCACCGCGTTGCGCCTCTCGGGCCTACAGAGCAACACCGTCGTCACCTCCCCCCTCCGTTCGACCCCGACCGCCTCGCTCACCGCAAAGCCACCGCCTCGCCCGCACCCACCGCCCGGCGCACGAACGCCCGCAGCGCCCCCAGCACGTCGCTGACCCGCGGCCCCGGCCCGACCGGCGCCAGCGGCCCCACCAGCGCCTCGCCGCAGCCCCCGACGAGCGCCGCCGCGGTCAGTTCCACGTCCTGCTCGGGCAGCTCGCCCGCGCCGATCGCCGCGCGCAGCACCTCCGCCACCAGCGCCGCATAGCGCCGGCGGTAGGCGAGCCGCTCGGCGTCGACCAGCGGGTCCACGGGCTCGGCCAGCAGCGCCCACGCCAGGCGCCGGCGCCTTAGCGCCCGCTCGGCGAAGACCGCGAACACGGTCTCCAGGCGCTCGACACCCGAAGCCTCAGCGGGCATCGCCACGGCGGCGGCACGCATCGCGCGCACCTCGCGGTCGCACACCGAGCGGAAGACCTCGACGAACAGCTCCTGCTTGGAGCCGAAGTGCCTGTACAGCGTGCCCGCGGCGAGCCCCGCCCGCGAGGCGATCGCCGCCACCGACGCCGACCCGTAGCCCCCCTCCTCGATCAGCTCCTGGGCGGCGTCCAGCAGCCGCTCGCGCGTGCCGTTCATCGCCCGAAGTCGCCAAAGGGCTCGTCGCGCTGGCGTACTGCCTCGCGGAACCCCTCCCGCATCGCCAGGCCCTGGAAGGCGTAGCCCTCGCGCGTGTGCCGGGCGATGCCGTCGAACACCGTGCCCACCAGCTGCGTGGCGTGCAGCCCCTGCGCGTAGAGCGACTGGTTGACGAGCAGCTTCATCATCTGCAGCTGGTTCAGGGGCAGCCGCGCGATCCGCTCCACCAGCTCCTCCGCGCGCGCGTCGAGCTCACGGGCCGGCGCCGCCTCGAGCGCCAGCCCCCACTCGGCGGCCTGCGCACCGCTCAGCGAGTCGCCCGTGAACAGGAGGCGCTTGGCGCGCTGCGGCCCCAGGCGGTGGGCCCACATGGCGGTCGTCGGCGAGCCCCATACGCGTGCGGGCGGGTAGCCGATCTTGGCGTCCTCGGCGATCAGCAGCAGGTCGGAGCAGAGCGCCAGGTCGGTCCCGCCGGCCACGCAGAAGCCGTGCACCTTGCACACCACCGGCTTGGTGCAGTGAAACAGCGCCATGAACGCGCGGACGTTGCGACTCATCATCGCGTAGTCGACCATCGGGTCCCACGCCTGGCTCGGGTCGTGATTTTTCATGATGATTTTTGGGTCCAGCGGGGACCCGGCCATAGCCCCCCGTTCCGTCGCTCCGCGGTTTTCAGCCGACTCCACCAGGTCGTAGCCGCCACAGAACCCCTTGCCGTTGCCCGCCAGCAGCACCACGCGGACGTCCGGCTCAAGGTCCGCGCGCTCCACCGCCTGCTCCAGCGCCTCGAGCAGCGACCGCGTCAGGCCGTTGCCACGCTCCGGCCGGTTGAGCGTGACCCGCGCGACACGCCCGGTCACCTCGTAGAGGACGGCTTCGCTCATCTCGACCCCCGGCTCGCCGCTAAGCCGGCAGCGCCCGCTCGATGATCGCCTGGTCGTCGACGCCGCCGGGCAGCGTCCCGTAGACGCGTCCCGCTTCGCCGTCCAGCCGCGCGGCGCAGAAGGCGTCGGCCACGGCGGCGGGCGCGTGGCGGACGAGCAGCGAGGCCTGAAGCGCGACGGCCAGGTTCTCGACCACGCGCCGGGCCTCGAACTGGGGATCCTCCGAGCCGAACAGCGCCTCGGCCTGCCCCCGCATCCGCTCGAGATGAGCGTCGAGGCGGCGGTCGCCGCCCGCGGCCAGCTCGCACTCCTCTCCGAAAGCGGCCAGCCCGTCCGGCTCGCGGACCATGGCCCGCAGCACGTCGAGCGCCGCGACGTTGCCCGACCCCTCCCAGATCGAGCCCAGCGGCGCGTCGCGGTAGAGCAAGGGCATCCCCGAGTCCTCGACGAAGCCGTTGCCCCCCAGGCACTCGAGCGCCTCCGCCGCGTGCGCCGGCGCCCGCTTGCAGGCCCAGTACTTCATGACCGCGGTGGCGAAGCGCCGGAAGGCCACCTCTTCTTCTGAGTCGTAGCTGCGCGCGATCCGCATCGCCGCGACGGTCGTGGCCTCGGACTCGATCGCCAGATCGGCCAGCACGTTACGCATCGCCGGCTGCTCGATCAGCCTGGCCCCGAACGCCGAGCGGTGCCGGGCGTGGTGGATGGCTTCCACGGTGCCGCGCCTGATGCCGGTCGTCGCCCCCAGCAGGCAGTCGAGCCGCGTGTGGTTGACCATCTTGATGATCGCCGGGACGCCGCGGCCCTCCTCGCCCACCAGGCGTCGCATGCGCTCCGTGGAACTCGACCTCGCTCGAGGGCAGCGAGCGCGTCCCGAGCTTGTCCTTCAGCCGCTGGAACTCCATCCCGGACCCGCGCTCGACGAGGAAGCACGAGAGCCCGCCGGGCGCCTGGGCCAGAACAAGGAATACGTCGCACGGCGGGTAGGAGCAGAACCACTTGTGGCCATGGAGTTCGTAGAGGCCGTCCTCTCCCCCGACGGCCTCCGCGTCCAGCGGCTGGGCGCGCGTGATGTTGGCCCGCACGTCCGAGCCTCCCTGGCGCTCGGTCATGGCCATGCCCGCCAGCGCGCCGCGCTCGTAGTCGGGCACCGTCAGCCGCGGCTCCCACTCGTCGGCGAGCCCCGGGGCGCCGCCGCGCAGCGCCGGAATCGCCGCGTAGGTCATCGACACCGGGCACATGACGCCGTCGTTGGCGTTACCCCACAGGGTGAACAGCGCCGCGCGAACGACGTGGGCGCCCGGCTGCGGCGAGCGCCACGGCAGGCTATGGAGCTCGCGCTCGATCGCGCCGCGCAGCAGCCAGTGCCAGGACGGGTCGAGTTCCACCTGATCGATCCGCTCGCCGAAACGGTCGTGCGTGCGCAGCACGGGCAGGTTGCGCTCGGCGCGGCGTGAGTGCTCGAGCGCCTCGACGCTGCCCGCCACCGCGCCGGCATCCCGTGCGCGCGATCGATGCCCCAATCACCGCCCTCGCGCTGGAGCGCCTGCTGCAGCGGCAGGTCGATCTCGAACAGGTTCACCGGCTGAAGCGGCGGCGGCTGGTTAAGGACCGTGCGCGAGGGATCGAGGACGTCGGTGGCGGTCATGCGGGCTCCTTCGTGAATCTGGATTCACCGAGAGCGTAGTGAATCCGGATTCACCACGCAACTGGGCCGTGCCGTACGCTCAGTCCCATGAGCTCGCGCGACGAGTTCTCAACCCCGGCTCACCGCGGACCGTCGCTGCCCGTTCGGCTCGGCATCTCCTGGCTCACGAACGCGCTCGTGCTGCTGATCGTCGATGCCGTGCTCAACGGCGTCCACGCCAAGAACGCCGGATCTCTGCTTGCTGCGGCGGCCGTGTTCGGAGTTCTCAACACGATCCTGAAGCCGTTTCTCCGGCTCGTCACGCTGCCCCTGGCGATCCTCACCCTGGGAGTCGCGTGGTTCTTCGTCTCGCTGCTGATGCTGGTCATCACCAAGGAGATAGTCAGCGGTTTTCAGATCCACGGCTTCTGGACTTTCGTGGCGGCCACGCTGATCGTCTGGGCGGTCAACATGGTGCTCGATATAACGCCGGGGCCCTGGCAGCTCACCGGCGGCCGGCGCCGGCTCAGGCAGCCGCAAGATGCCTGACCGCGCCCGGTGCTGACTGGACGATGGCCTAC
The DNA here is from genome assembly GCA_963846075.1 of uncultured Actinomycetes bacterium. Classification (GTDB taxonomy): domain Bacteria; phylum Actinomycetota; class Thermoleophilia; order Solirubrobacterales; family Solirubrobacteraceae; genus Palsa-465. The sequence goes on from CAWJUS010000001.1 coordinate 18,784, forward strand.
GACGTAGAGCTCGCCAACCGCCTCCGCGAGGCGCTGGCCGACGAGGACGGCGTCACCGAACAGCGCATGTTCGGCGGTCTGGCCTTCATGATCGGCGGCCACATGGCCGTCGCCGCCAGCGGCCAGGGCGGGCTGCTGCTCCGCTGCGACCCCAATGAGACGGACGCCCTTGTCCAGAAGCCCCACGCCGCGCGCTTCGAGATGCGCGGCCGAGAGATGAATGGCTGGCTCCGCATCGACCCCGAAGGGTGCACGCACCAAGCGCGACCTTCACCGCTGGGTCTCGCGCGGGGTGGCCTACGCAAGGTCGTTGCCGGCGAAGGCGTAGCTGGGGCCTGTCGCAGGCCCTATCCCCTCCCACTCGCGCACTCCCTCCTGCACCCCCTGATAGACCCACATCTAGCAGGTTTGTCCATAGTCCACCACTTTTTGTTGCAACTGCCGGACATAGCCGTTAGGATCGCGCGCGTTTGCTACTGACCCGCCGGGTTGGTGGGGATTGGATTCAGGGGGCAGAGGCGCCGTCCAATGGGGCGAGGCCCAATACTTCCTACGCCTGCATGGGGAGGACTTCGCATTGCGCTACTTGATCACAGGGGGAGCGGGGTTCATCGGTTCGCATCTAGCCGATGCATTGGTGGCCCGCGGCGACGACGTGGTGATCCTCGACGATCTCTCGACCGGCCGCAGCGCGAACGTCGAGCACCTGGTGGCGAGTGGTGCCGCAGAGCTCCACGAAGGCTCGGTCATCGAGGAGGAGCTTGGTCGACGCGCTGGTCGCGGGATGCGATCGCTGCCTTCACCTGGCTTCGGCCGTCGGCGTCAAGCTTGTCGTCTCTCAACCGCTCGAGACGCTGCGGCGCACGGTGATGGGGACAGACGTGGTCATGAGGGCCGCGGCCCGCCACGGGCGCCGGCTGTTGTTCACCTCCACATCCGAGGTCTACGGCAAGAATTCCGAGAACGCCCTCGACGAGGAAGCCGACCGGATCCTTGGCTCGCCGTTCCGCAGCCGCTGGTCCTATGCAATCGCCAAGTCATACGGCGAGGCGCTGGTTCACGGCTACCACCTGGAGCACGGCGCTGACGCCACTGTTGTACGCCTGTTCAACACGATCGGCCCCCGGCAGCGTGGCGCGTACGGGATGGTGGTGCCGCGGCTCGTTCGCCAGGCGATCGTCGGCACCGACCTGACCGTCTACGGCGACGGGACTCAGTCTCGCTGCTTCCTGCACGTCTCCGACGCCGTCAACGCGATTCTCGACGTCGCCGACCATCCCGAGGCCACGGGCCGGCTCTTCAATATCGGCAACTCCCGGCCGATCACGATCCTCGGCCTGGCCGAGCGCATCATCGAGCGCACGGAATCGAGCTCCGAGATCCGCTTCGTCCCCTACGACGAGGCATACGACGAAGGCTTCGAGGAGCTGGGACGGCGAGCGTCCAGATACCACCGCGCTCCAGCAGCTGACGAACTGGCGTCCGCGACGAACGCTCGACGACGCGCTCGACGATGTCATCGCCTTCCAGCGTGCGGAGGTGGCAGCCGAGGCCACGCCCGAGCAGGTTGAGGTCGGATGAGCCAGGAGAGACTGAGCGGCGTGCGTGTGCTTGTCACCGGCGGCGGGGGCTTCATCGGCTCGCACCTTGCCGAGGCCCTGCTCGAGCGCGGGGCACCGGGTGCGGGTGCTGGACAACTTCGCCACCGGGCGGCGCTCGAACGTGCTGGCGCTGGGCCAGGAGGTCGAGCTCGTCGAGGGTGACATCCAGAGCTACGAGCGCGCGAGCAAGGCCGTCGCGGGCTGCGAAGTTGTCTTCCACCAGGCCGCGCTGCCGTCGGTGCCGCGCTCGGTCCAGGATCCGCTTACCAGCAACGCCACGAACGTCATCGGCACACTCAACGTGCTGCTGGCGTCGCGTGACCACGGGGTACGCCGCGTTGTCTGCGCCTCATCGTCCTCCGTCTACGGCTCGGGGCAAGGACCAGCGCCCAAGCGGGAGGACCAGCAGTCGCTCCCGATCTCTCCGTACGCCACGGCGAAGCTCGCCGGCGAGGGATATGCGCGCAGCTTCCACGGGGTCTACGGGCTCGAGACCGTCGCGCCTGCGTTACTTCAACGTGTTCGGCCCGCGGCAGGACCCGACCTCCCAATACGCGGCCGTGATCCCCAACTTCATCACGGCCCTGCTCGCCGGCCAGTCCCCGGTGATCTTCGGCGACGGTGAGCAGTCGCGCGACTTCACGTATGTGGCCAACGTGGTGGAGGCGAACCTGCTGGCCATGGACGCCCCGGGCGTCGCGGCGAGGTGTACAACGTCGCCTGTGGCGAGCGGGTCACGCTGAACCGGCTCGTCGCAGAGCTGCGCGAGCTGCTCGGCGGCCGACGTCGAGCCGGTGTACGCGGCCCCGCGCGCCGGGGACATCAGGCACTCGCTCGCGGACCTCTCCAAGGCGCGCGCCGAGCTGGGCTACGAGCCGGCCGTGAAGCTGCGGGAGGGACTCCAGCGGACGATCGAGCACTTCTGTGCGGAGGAGCTGCGTCGAGCGGCATGAGCGCGTTCGCGACCGCAGCCGGGAGCTTCGCCGTCGGCGGCGTGGTCGTCGCTGGCCGCGACGCCGGTGGCGATGCGCGATCGCCCGGCGTACCGGCTTCCTGATCGGCCGCGCGGATACCGTCAGCACGCGGCCGCGACGCCGTTCCTCGGTGGAGCGGCCGTGCTCGCTGGCGTTCGTGCTCGCCGCGGCCTCGGTGGTGGCGCACGCGAGCGGCCAAGCTGCTCGTGCTGCTCGGTCTGCGCCGTGGCGCTTTGGCTGCTCGGCACGCTCGACGATCGGCGCGCAGTAGCGCCTAAGTGGCGGCTGCTTGGCGGAGCGGCGCCGCGGTCGCGTTCTTGCTCGCCGGGCTCGGCTGGAGCACGGCCTGCCCGGGCGCCGTGGACCTCGCGCTGACAATCGTCTGGGTGGTCGGGGTCGTCAACGCGTTCAACCTGATGGACAACCTCGACGGTGCCTGCGCGACGGTCGCCGCTGTCGCGGCCGCGGGGATCGGAGCACTCGCCGCGATCAAGGGCCAGATCGACGTCGCCGGGCTCTGGCGTTCGCGCTGGCCGGCGCTTGCGCCGGCTTCCTGCCCTGGAATCTGGCCGGCCCGGCCAGGATCTTCCTCGGGGACGGCGGCAGCATGCCGCTCGGCTTCCTCGTGGCCGCGCTGGCGATGGCAGCCGCCCGGCACTCGGCGGGCGGAAACGCCGGAATTCTGGTCGGTGCGCTGCTCGCCGGCCTGCCGATCTTCGACGCAGCGCTGGTCAGCTTCTCGCGCACTCGCCGCGGGGTGCCGCTCGTGACCGGCGGGCGCGACCACCTGACCCACCGACTGCTGCTCGTACTCTGCGCACCCCGCGACGCGTGGCGGTCGTGCTGGCGGCAGCGCAAGGCGAGCCTCTGCGCGATCGCCATCCTGGCTACGAACTGGGCGCCGCCGGCGTCGGCCATACTGCGCTCGCGCGTGTTCCTGATCGGGGCTCGCCGGAATCGTCGTGCTCGACAGTCCGCGCTGGCGGCCGGCCGGGATTGCGGTCCGGTGCGAACGAGACGGACAGCTGCCGCCGCGAGCGCGCGGCGTCGGCGCTGGTCGGTCGGCATCGCGCTGACGTGGACAAGGCCTCGCCGCCGTCCGCGCCGAGCCGGTGCGGATCGTGCGATCATCGCCCGCCTGAACATCGGCGGCCCCGCGATCCAGGCGATCACGCTCACACAGCGGCTGTCCGGATACGGCTATCACACGACCCTCGTCCGAGGCGTCGAGGAGCCCGACGAGGGCAACATGGACGACCTGGCCGCTCGCGCTCGGCGTCCGTCCGGTGCGCGTGCCCTGGATGCGACGCAATCCGGGCTGGCGCGACCTGCCGGCGCTGCTGGCCCTGGTCCGGATCATCCGCCGCGAGCGGCCGGCGATCGTTCACACCCATGCGGCCAAGGCCGGGACGCTTGGCCGGCTGGCGGCGGTCCTCGCGTTCCCTGGGCCGTGGCGAGCGGCCATGCATCGTCCACACCTACCACGGCCATTCGCTGAGCGGCTACTTCTCCACCGCGCACGGCCGCCGTGTACCGGACGGATCGAGCAGCCTGCTGGCGCGCTTCACCGACCGGCTTGATCGCCGTCAGCGACGAGGTCCGCGACGAACTGGTGGCGATGGGGGTCGCGCCCGCGCGAAGTTCGCCGTCGTGCCGCTGGGGTTCGACCTGTCGCCGTTCGCCGTCGAGGGCCGGCCCGGGGCGCGATCCGCGAGTGCGCTGCGCGCGGAGCTGGGCATCGCTTCGGACGCCACTGTCGTCACGCTGATCGCGCGGCTGGTGCCGATCAAGCGCGTCGACCGCTTTCTGCGTGTCGCCGCTGCTGCGCGACATGCCTGGGGTGCGGTTCCTGATCGTCGGCGACGGCGAGCTGCGTGATCAGCTGCGGGCCTCGCCGGAGGCGCTGGCCCTCGGCGAGCGCGTGATCTGGGCGGGCTTCCGCCGGGACATGCCGGCGGTGTGCTTCGCCAGCGACGTCGTCGTCCAGACCTCCGACAACGAGGGGACGCCGGTGAGCCTGATCGAGGCACAGGCGGCGGGAGTGCCGGTGGTCTCTACCCGCGTCGGGGGTACGCCCAGCGTGGTCATAGACGGGGAGACCGGAGCGCTCGTCGATCCGGACGACACCAACGGTTTTGCGAAGCAGCTGAAGCTGCTGCTCGCCGACCAGCGGACCCGGGCCCGCCTCGGCGCCGCCGGTCGCGCGAGGACCGCCGAGCGCTTCACGCTGGAGCTGCTCGTTGAGCGCATGGGGGGCTTTACTCGGCCTTGGGAGCACCGGGCACGCCGCCGCGAGATGGCCTCGCAAGCGGCCCGATCGCCGCCTCGACGCCAATGCTTGAGGCCTGACCAGTGCACGTGGATGGCGAGCGAGCACAGGCTCTCAATCCAGCCGCGAGACGCTAAGTGGACTCTGGCCCCTGCAGGATGTGTGAGCGATGCATGCCCCACACCCATCCCGTTCTCGGCAACCCCAGGAGGGTCGACTACCACTTCGTAACCTCCAGCGGCAAGACGACCGATCGCCAATGTTCTGGGATCAGAGGAGGGACAGCCGTGGGCGTGCCACTCCACTGCAATGACAGGCGATGAGAGTGTAGTCACTCGTTCGTCGCTGAGAATGTCCCACTCACTTCCCTCAATGTCGATCTTGACGAAGTCGTAACCTTCGGTGATGGCGTAGAAATCACGCATCGGCACTTCGATTGAGTCCTCGCCAGCCGCGGCGACGGTGACGTCCAGAAGTGCCCCGCCGCAAACCTCAACGTTCCCGTGGTGTTCAAGACCGCAGCCTGAACAAGCTCCCAACGGTCATTGAGGCGGTTGCGAGCAATCGTCCGCGCCAGTACATTTGCATTGCCTGGATCCGGCTCGAATGAAGTCACGTGCGCGTTGGGAAAGGTGTGCACGATCATCGCTCCGAAGAGACCGATGTTGCCGCCCAGATCGAGGACCTTCAGATCGTCGATCTCGACGAGCGTCTCGCGAATCCTCGCTGGGAAGTCATAGATGCTAGGCGAAACGAATATCTCGGCCAACGCGTCCAGGTCGAGCGGTCCCGTGCCGAAGCATCACTTCAACCGACGTACGCTTCAGGCGATAGAACTCGCTCCGCTCTTTGCCGGCGAGCTCTCGAAGGATGAACCGGTGCGGCGTCTCTATCGGTGTCGAACGGCGTAGGTGTGCGTATCAGGCGCTGAGAGGGCGGTGCCTTGACGATGCGCTCGACGAGCGCCGAGTGCGCGATCGGCAGCGCGGGCCGCCCTGCCGGCGGGACAGTAGCCGAGGCGTGGTCGGAACCCGTGTCGTAACAAATCCCTTTGCTCTCTGTCTGGGTTTATCACGTGTTTGCCGATATCTGAGTCCATAGCCACGAAGTAACATCTTTCTCGCCTGTGGCATTCGCCAATATGCCTCATCACTGAAGATAACGCCCTCACCCGATTGCGGGGCAAGCCGCGAGACCCCTGATTGAGGTGACTCTTGTCGGCCGACTGGCATTTTGCTGTAAACCGTGGGCTCGTGCCGGGAGTGCGGGCAAAATCCGTGGTCTGATTCCGTGACACGCCTACGTTCGGCCGTCGATAGGACAGACCGCCAGACATACGCGCTGTGGATCGCCGCCGCGGCGATAGCTACCCGAACACCAGTGCACCTGACGAACCGAAGGCATATGGAATGCTCGGCGGGACAATCAGAATCAAGGATTGCCACGCCATGCCGACGCCCGCCCGAGAACAGACCGCGCGGCAGCATACGGGTCAGGCGCCAAGTGATCAGCGAGAACCCGATCAGCTCGGCCACAAACCGCAGCGACCATGCGATGGCAGCACCGATGATGCCGAACGCTGCTACCAGCCCGTACGTAATGGCCAGGTGCGGGAGGAGCTCCAGTAGGCGAAAGCGGGCCACGACACCGCTCTGTTCGTGTGCCGCGAGCAGGTTCTGTGGCCCAAAACCGAGAACGTTCAGGATCGCTCCGGCGAGCAGGATGTAGAAGGGGACCCGTGCTGTGCACCCCATACTGGGGCCCGGCCCAAAACGTGAGCACCGGCCGCGCGGCGAAGAACAAGACCACCGCCGCAGGCGGTATCCAGATCCCCAATAGTCGCATCGCGAGACCATAGACCCGCTCCAACGTCGCCCGGTCATGACGGGCGCGAGTGAGAGCCGGGAGCAGCGGCGCAGAAAGTGCAAAAGGCCCCACTGAGATCAACCCCGCGATCGTGAACGCTACGGCGTAATAAGCCACCTGCCTGACAGAGACAAGGCGCGCGAGAAAGAACTGGGAAGCGTTGAGGAGCGGAAGGTTCACCAGCCCGGCGATCATCAGCGCTCCTCCAAGCCCTATCAGCCGTCGCGTTGGCGTACACCCGCAAGCGCAGTGGCGCGAGTTCGGCTGGACGCGCCGGGAAAATACGAACTGGCCTGCTGTCCCGATCAGCGAGGTACCTGCGATTAGAGCACCGGCCGCGATGACATTGGGCCAGACCAGGAGAATGAGGGGGAGGAATGCCACCTGCGCGACCGCAGTCCCCGAATTGACGAGCACGAATGTCTTCCAGCTGAGCCTGGCCAGCTGGGGTGTGTTCAATACGTTGCCGGCGACTCGCGCCACTCCAGCCACTGCGACAAGGCGCAGGCAGATCGCGGCTTCACGCGTGGAGTGACGACGGCAGATGAAGGATATGGCCGGCGCTGTCCGCCAAGATCCACAGCGCTGCGGCAGCCGCGAGCGCGGGAACCACCGTGACCATGACCGCCATCCACACGACGGCTACCTCTTCCTCGTCGTATCGCCCCGCGCCAGCGCATCGGCTGCAAACCGCGTCGACGCCATGCCCATTCCCAGGTCGGCTAGGACCAGATAGGTGAGAAGCAACGTCATCAATGCCAGAAAGCCGTACTGCGCCGGGCCGAGCAATCGCAGGACGAAGGGAGTGGCGATCAGTGCCGCGCCGAGCGAAGCTGCCTGACCGATGACACTGAGCCCCGTTGCCCCAGCCAATCCACGTCCCAGCCCTGACTGGCCCGCTCGGTTGACGGGTGTCTCGACTGCGGCGACGTTTGCTTCGGGGACTGGTGCCTCAACGTCGGTCATCGAGATGTGAGTCCTCCGGTGCCATTCGGGCCTGGACCAGGGCTCGCGTCGCGAGCGGTTGCCTCCACAGCACGAGGGTACAGTGAGATCGGAAGCATCCACCACCTACGGCTCTGCGAATCCGAGCACGCTCGCTTCAAAATAGGTCTGCTTGATCACCAATCGATCCCCACGACCTACCGTCAGCGCGGTCATTCCGGTCCACAATGGAGCCTCGTTCTTGGGGGATGCGATCGCGAGCACGCTTAAACCGTCGCGTCCAGTGGGTCGAGTGCATCGTGGTCGATGACGGTTCGACCGATGACACCGGTGACGTGGCGCGGAGAGTTCGGTAAGCGTGTGACATATGTCCGCCAGGATCAAGCCGGTGTGTCGATCACCCGCAACCACGGCACGGAGCTGGCACGAAGTGATCTCGTGGCCTTCCTCGGACCGCGACAACGTCTGGTTACCGGACAAGCTCAGTGGGCGGCGTCGAGATCCTGCTCGCCGAAGGACGCGGGCGATGGCCCTGTGTGCCGTGCAGGTCGTAGATGCAAATCTCGAGGGCGTGGGGGATGAAACGCCTCCGTTCTCCAGGGGAGCCTCGCGGCCGGCATGCTGACGTTCGACGGCACGCGAGCTCGTCGATTGCAGCTCTGCTGGATTTGATGCGTCGCGGAGACACTGCTCGAGATGGGCGGTTTCGACCCCGCTCCTCAGCATGTCTGCGGACTTGGGACCTCCTGTTTCGGATGCTTCTTGAGAAGCAGCATCGCCTACGTCGATGAGCCGCTGGTGCTCTACCGCGTGCATGACGCGAATATGAGCCGCCGCATTTCTGTTCTGGAAGCGGGACATGGTGCGTGCGTTTGCGAAGGCATTTGCGAATCCCATGCTTCCAACGGCGCTGCGGGGTAGCCGCCGCTTTGCGTACGGCCGTCTCTACAGGATGTTGGCCGGCTCAGTATCGTGATGCTGGCCAGGCTCTTTCGACGCGGTGCGTATGTTGGCGAGAGCGATCCGTTATCAGCCCGATCTACTGGACGAGAACTGGGCACGCGAGCGCGCACCGTCACTCGGGGGCCGTAAGCTCTAACGCCGAACGACACTCTCTTTAGCCAGTCACGGTGAGAGTTCCCAGGCCCCGACACGCCGCGGGAGCCAACTCCCCGTAAAGCGCGACATACGCGTTCTGCCATGGCTGCAGCCGAGAATCGGGTTCGCGAGTGGTCACGAATGGCAGCCGTGGCGTCAGTCCGCGCGGGTCTCGGGGGCAGCTAGCAGCGAGATGCACCCGCTGCAGCTAGGGTGCTCATCGTCAGCGGCCGCGATCGTCTCGTGGTCGGCCCCTTAGAGCACTTCCCGAACAGCGCCGGCAGTGGTCGTCGCCACTGGTACCCCGAGGCCACGAGCTTCAACGATCGTCTGTGAGAACGCCTCATCGATCGACGACTGGACAAACACGTCGGCGGCGGCCATCAGGTCATCTCAGCGCAGGCACCCAACCCAAGAACTCCACGGCATGCTCCACCCCGAGAGACCGCACCATTCGCTTCAGGCGGACAAGCTCGTCGTCGGGTCCTTGCCCTGCGATTGCGAGCAGAGCGTCCGGATGGATCGACGCGACGCGAGCGAACATACGGAGCATCGTCGGGTAGTCCTTCTCGGGCGTGATCCGCCCTGCGGCGACCAGCAGTTGACGGTCCGGCGAAGCGTTGGCGCCAACGCGCACCAGCACTTTTATCGACGCGTACGCCGCTCTCCCAGTCCAAGCCGTTGTAGATGACGGTGACGTGCTCGGCGGGCACCCCCTCCGCCTGGGAAAGCGTCCGCGCCACTGCCTTCGATACGGCCACGACGCGCGTTGCACGACGTGCAGCCCACCCGTCGAGCTGCACGTGGATCGGGCGCCCGTAGAGGTGCTGTAGAGCATTGTGATGGCGTGCGAGAAGCGACGGGGGGGCAGCGGGCCGAGAGCGCCCTCGCCAGTTCCGCGGTCAGGCTCGGATAGAAAAGCAGCGAGTGGATAATGTCGGGCCGTGTCGCGCCCAGCGCCCGGCGGAGCCTTGCCAGCGCCAGCGGGACGCTCTCCAGGGTGCGGTTGGACATGCCGAGCGAACGGACCTCGACTCCCCTTGCGGCCATGTCGCCGACCAGCGGCCCGTCGCCGGCCAGCAGCGTGATCACTGAGTAGCGGACCTCGTCCGAGTTTGTGTGATCAATCAGCGCGTTGAGCAGCGGGTGCTTCACGGCGCGGTGCGTGACGAGTTCGACCATCAATGGCCTTCGATCGCGCCGCATCTGGCGGGGGCGGCCGTAGCGCATCGTCAGTACGGTACTAGGCGCGCCGAACGCGCGTTCCTGTCAACCGGAATTGCCCATGACTATACGCCGACGGCTCAAGAGCTCATTCTTCAGCGCCTTGTCGATGGCTCGAGTGCAGTGGCTTCTGCGTGGACTTTATGCCCGCGACCACTTCGCTCTCATACTCAATTTCCACCGCGTCTCACCTCACTCCAATCCATACTGGCCACCGTTGCCGGTGCCCAAGAGGCTTTTGACACACTGGTCGCCTACCTGGCTTCCTCGTGTCACGTGCTGCGGCTCGACGAGCTGTCCCACCCATCCGACACGACAAAGCCGCGGGTCGTGCTCTCGTTCGACGACGGGTATAGGGACTTCGTTGAGTACGCCGCGCCTGTCCTAGCGCGCTATCGGCTCCGCGCAAATCAGAACGTGATCGGACATAGCGTCGAAGTCGGTCAGCCGCCATGGATGACCCGTGTTGTTGATGCCTTGAACGCTGCAAGCACCGACCGGGTGCGCGCCATCCGCGTGCCCGGGTTCATCGGCAACTCCAGGGCGACGATGAGATCTCCAAGACGGACTACGGCACGGCGCTGACCGCCTACCTGAAAGCACTCACACCCTCCAGTCGCGCGGCGGTCTCCGAGGACATCGAAGCTCTACTCGCCGAAACCGATCCAGACCGTTTCACCCCAATGATGTCCCGTTCCAACGTCGAGGCGGTAGCGGAGGTCCACGAGCTTGGCGCCCACTCATACAGCCACGAGTCGTCTTCGCAACTCAGCGACGCCAGTTCCTCCAGGACCTGGATCGTTGCTCGGCCTTCTTCGCCGAGCTCGGCCGGCCAATGAAGATTTTCGCCTTTCCCTATGGCAGCTTTCGGCCAGGGCAGATTGAGACCCTGCGTGCGCGAGGGGTCGAGCATATCCTCCTCTAGGCGAACGCGCAGCGAGAACCGGCACGGGTGTCCATACCAGGATCACGATGTACGGCGACACGGATGCTGAGCTCCGGCTCGGCAATGGGTCTTCCAGTCAGGCAGCTCCGCGGGCTGGTGGCGCGTCCCTCGACATAGCTCGAATTGACCGCTGACGGCAATTGTCAGCGCGCCGAGGAGCTGATGGATCCGTCACAGTATGCCGGTGTGTGGCATCTCGGGAGCGGTCTACGCTGACACTGCCTATACCCGCGACGCGGCCCAGGGCCAACTGGCCTGCCAACGCCACCGCGGTCCCGATGCCGAGGCCATTTCGCCGGCGGCCGCGGGGTGATCGCACAGAATCGTCTTTCAATCATTGACCTCGTGACTGGCGATCCGCCGGTCACTGACGAGAGCAAAACGATTGGCGCTGTCCTCAACGGCGAGATCTACAACTTCCAGGCGCTACGTAAGGAGCTGCAGCACGCCAGTCACAAGCTCTCGACGGCTGGCGACACCGAGGTTTTGGCTCACCTGGCCGAGGATGGCGACGCGGCGGCGATGGCTCGCAGGCTCGATGGCATGTTCGCGTTCGCCACATGGGATCGGCGGCGCGAGCGTCTGATCCTCGGACGCGACCGCCTCGGTAAGAAGCCGCTGTATTACTGGAACTCACCCCGATCGTTGGTATTCGCCAGCGAGATCAAGGGGGTACTGCCCATCCAGACGTTCCGTGCCAGCTTGACCACCGAGCCATCTCCGCCTATCTCACGTTCGGCTATGTCCCGACGCCACATACGTTCTTCGCCGGCGTCAAGAGCCTCCCCCCGGCGCACGTCATGACACTCAAGCCCGGCCAACCGCCTTCGATCGAGCGCTATTGGCGGCTTTGCGTCCAGGCGTCAATGGCGCCGCGCCGTCCCTCGATCTCGGGCTCGAGGAGGCCGCCCGCGAGGTGCGTAGCCGGCTCCAAGCCGCGATTCGGAGGCGGCTCGTCTCGGATGTTCCTCTCGGGGCCTTTCTGAGCGGCGGTGTTGATTCGAGCGCGATCGTGGCCCTGATGGCGGGGGTCATGGGCGAGCCCGTGAAGACATTCACGATCGGATTCGAGGACCGGAACGGCTTCGACGAGCGGCCGTTCGCCCGCGCCGTGGCGAGTCGTTTTGGAACCGAGCACCACGAGGAGGTAGTGCACCCCGAAGCCATCGACCTGGTCGAGCGCCTCGTCTGGCACCACGACCAGCCGTTCGGGGACTCGAGCGCAGTCCCGACGTTCCTACTCAACGGGGCTGCGCGTGAGCACGTCACCGTCGCCCTCGCCGGCGACGGCGGCGACGAGCTGTTCGGAGGCTACGAGCGCTTCGCCCTAGGCGTGGCAGTCGACCGCGCGCGGACGCTCCCCTCGGTGGTGCGCCGCGTCGGCAGACAAGCGCTCAGCTCACTTCCTGCTGCCGACCCGCGCGGCCGCCTCGGCCGAGCGCAGCGCTTCGCAGAGATCGTCGAGGAGGGGATGCCGTGGGCCTACCTCGGGCGGATCAGTTACGTGCCCGAGGATTGGCGTCGCCGGCTACTTCCGCAACGCGACGACTGGGCACGCGAGAACTACGGGCAACTGTGGCGCAGTACCGAAGGAGCACGACCGCTCGACCGGCTGCTGGCCTTGAATGTCGACACCTACCTGCTCGATGACCTTCTGGTGAAGATGGATCGGACGAGCATGGCGCACGGGCTCGAGGTGCGCTCGCCGTTTCTGGACACAGAGCTGCTCGAATTCGTCAGCCGCCTTGCTCCCGCACTGAAGGTGCGCGGACTGTCGCTGAAGCGGGTCCTCAAGCGCGCTGTGAAGGATCTTCTGCCGAAGGAGATCCTCTACCGGCGCAAGCATGGCTTCGGCATTCCGCTCGATCGCTGGTTCCGCGAGGACCTCGGCGCCTATAGCCGGTCTGTCCTTGGTCCCGGTGCCCGCGTACGCCATCACCTCAACGGCGATGCTCTCGACCAACTCCTGGCCGAGCACCGCGCGGGCGTTAGCCACGGGCACGCTCTATGGACGATTCTCACCCTCGAGATCTTCCTCCGGCGACATGACTGGTAGACGCGGATAGCAGCGCCTGGTTCTGGCCGGATGGCAAGGCCGGCCCGCGCTGATCGGCCGTTATCTGGCCACGGAGTGCAGCAATCCAGCCAGTTCTGGAGCCCAGCGCTGATAGGAGTACTCGCGCTCCACGAAACGGCGCGCGGCCAGTCCGCGCTCGCTGCGCTCGGCAACATCACCAATCAGACGTTCTAACGCCGAATACCACTCCTCGGACGAGCCGGCGAGCAGGCCCCGATCGTGGCCGATCAGGTCCCGGTTGACGCCGACAGGACTGGCCACCGCCGGTACGCCCGCGGAGAAGTACTGAAGGAGCTTGTAGCCGCATTTGCCGCGCGCCCACTCCGTATCCGGAGGGGCATGATGCCGATGTCGAAGCTCGCCAGATCGTTTGCCTGCGCCGCCAGCGACCAGGGCCGGTGCTCGATCCAGGAAGCTTGCATTTGCGGGTTGGCGCCGATAAGTAGCAATCGCGCTCGTAGGCGATGCTTATTCAACCGGCTGAGGACAGGGAGGAGTGGCTGCAGGTAGGGACTCGTGGTCTGGGATCCGATCCAGCCGATCGTGACGGGCTCAGTCGAGCGGTGATCGCGCAGCGGTTGAGCGGTCGGATCTACGCAGCTGGGTACAACCTCGACGTGGCGCGCGTACTCGCGGGCCTTCGCAGCCAGGAAGGAGTTGCCGGCGATCACCAGCCTAGCCTTTCGTAGAGATTTAACGCAACGACGCGTCCCCTGTTTCACCCACTGAAAGCTCCGGTTAACGGGCGCCGGAGAGCCCAGAAACAAAGCGTCATCGAAGTCGTACACGTCGAGGCGTCGGGGCGGATCAATGCCGGGCAGGGGAGTAAGCAATCGCAACCTGTGAACAAGCAGTAGGTCGTAAGGTATGTCGCGCGCCGTGCTGCGCGAAGCGCTCACCGCCAGCGCGATTGCTTTCCGGGCGGCCGTCGCGCGCGACGACACGATCCGGTACTCCTGCGCGGTGAGCGCGGGGAGGTATTTGAGAGCGACGCCGTGACCGTTGAGGTAGGCGCCGTAGTTAGCGACTCGCACCCGGGCTCCGGCGACGGTCGGCGGATAGGCTGTTGCGCCCAGAACCCGGAGGGGAGATCTGACTTCCAACGTCAAACCGCAGCGTAGCAGTGGACTTCATGCCAGCCGCTGCGCTAAGTAACGCCCAGCGCACCCGCTCGAGAATCATCTATATCTCATATGAGGGTGTGGGCGAGCCCCTGGGGCGCTCGCAGGTCCTGGCTTACCTCGCCCGGTTGGCGTCGACGTACGACGTTGCCCTGATTTCGTTCGAGCAGTCCAGCGATACGCGACTACGCCTCAAAAACGAGCTGTCGGAAATGGGAATTGAATGGCTCCCGCGGCGCTACCACCGGCGCCCTCCTGTGCTGTCCACCGCCTGGGATATCCACGCCGGCCGCAGAGCGCTGATACGCGCGGCCAAACGTTGGCCACCGCAGATCATTCACGTCCGCAGCGACGTCCCGGCGCTGATGGCGGTGCTGGCGCGCCGGCGCACAAATGGCAAGCTGCTGTTCGACATTCGGGGCTTCTGGGCCGACGAGCGAGTGGAAGGTGGTCTTTGGCGCCCCGGTGGGCTGCTGTACCGCCTGGCCAAGCGCTGCGAGCGGCGCTTCTATGCCGAGGCCGACGCCATAGTCACACTTACACAGGCTTCCGTTCCTTACCTTCGAGCGTGGACAGGTCAGCGGTCTGTCCCCATCCAGGTGATTCCAACTTGCGTTGACCTCCGCAAGTTCGCCGAGCGGCCCCAACGTCCCGATGGTCCGCACGCCGTATGGAGCGGCTCGATAGGCACCTGGTACCGCTTCGACTTGGCGCGGCGAGTGGCCCAGGCCCTGGCGTTACCGCTGACAGTAGTCACCCGACAGGTCGAACTCGCGCGCCGCGAGCTACGGGATTATCCGTCAACGGTGCGGTCCGTCACTCCCGACGAGATGCCAGATCAGCTGTTCAGCGGCGATATCGGACTGTGCCTGATCGCCTCGCGGTTCTCAAAGACGGCCTCGGCGCCCACTCGTTTCGCCGAGTACCTCGCGGCCGGGATGCCGGTGGTTGTGACAAAAGGCGTCGGCGACCTCGAGACGGTCGTCGAGGAGCATCAAGTAGGCGCCGTGTTGCATGGAGAAGACGATCGATCGCTTGCAGACGCCGCGGCGCAGGTCCGGGCGCTCGCCGCGGATCAGACAGCACGCAAACGCTGCCAGCGCCTGGCTCGAGAGCGGTATGACGTCGATGCCGGAGCTTCCCAGTACGCCAGCCTGTACCAGCGGCTCATCGATGGATGACCGCTCGACTTCTGGCCAGCGCCTGACCTCAAGGTGGCTGGTAATGTCGCCGCAAGGCATGCCAGGCGCAGTGTTCGCAGACGTCGGGCACGGAAGGCTCGAGATCGATGTCTGACGGCACGGTACGTGCCGAGGACCTCATACTCATGGGGCTCGTCTGGTCCTGGGCGCTGATCTGGATCATCCGAAGGCTGCGCCAGCGTCGCCCTGACTTTAAGATTGGCCTGCCCGTGGCAAACGGAGTGCTTCTGCGACTGCTCGTGGTCGGTGCGATCAACGCCACCGGCAGCTTGCAGAGCCAGCTACGTGGTGGCGACGAGCAAACTTTCCTGTTCCGCGCACACGAGCTCATCTCCACGGGGGCGAGCTTCCTCCCCCACGGGATGTACCAGCTGCAGACAGTTGTCTTCGCCCTCCAGCTCAAGCTGGGCGACCTCAGCACCACAGCACTGCGGGTGACCCAGATCGGCATCGCGACGCTGGGAATCATCCTGTTGGTCGCTTCCGTGTACGACCTGGCGGGGCCGCGCGCCGCGCGTCTCGCCGCCTGGCTGTTGGCGTTTGAGCCCGCCAGCCTCTTCTTCAACAGCGAGATACACAAAGAGCCGCTGATGACGCTGGCCAGTGGCCTCGTCGTCTTCGGGTGCACGAAGATGTGGAAGCGCTATGACTTGACCGGCGTCTTACTGGCGGGCGTCGGTGGCCTGATTGCGGTCGAGACCAGGGCGTACGCCGGATGGTTCTTGGTCGGTGCCGCCGTGCTCGTGTTCCTACACGCCGCGCTCAGGCGGCTCGATCGTCCGGGGCGAGCACTGCCGGTTGTCTACGCGGTCTCACTGGCCCTATTCCTGGCCGCCCCCACGCTGCTCAATGTCACCTCCAATCAGAGCCTGCAAACGCTGCAGCGGGCACAGACGTTCACGACTCAGCTCGAGGTGGCGGGCGGCACCGGTAGCGACAACCTGGCCGATGAGTCGGTGGACTTCTCCAGCCGCGGAGCGGTTTTCCGCAACCTGCCGAGACGCCTATTCGACTTGATCTTCAAGCCATATCCGTGGCAGGTACATGACACCAGTCAGCGCTTAGGCGCCGTGGCATCGATCATCGCACTTGTGGGCTTGGCCCTGCTGCTCCGCTACGCGTGGAGGAACAGGGGTCGCGTACTGGGGCTCACGGCGCCGATCCTCTACCCGTTGTTGTTTCTACTGGTTGCCTACTCCTTGAGCGCAGGGAACGCTGGCACCGGGTTCCGATATAGAACGCACCTAGTCGTGCTCGGCGCGGCGATGCTCGTTGTGTTGCGGGAGCACGCGCAGCGTGCACTGGCCGAGCGCCGCGAGCCCGCGTTCGCCCGGCGCGATCCGGAGCCGCTCGGCTCGGCAGTTCTCTAGATGAGGCTCGATGCTCCAAATTGCTGTCCGTCCCTTCAATTGCTAGTGTGCGCTGATCGGGTTGGCGCTTGGGGAGCTGGATGAATAGATGCCGACGGCACGGGGATCGGCGATCGGGAAAATCGCAAAGATGGCCGCACGCGGAGGGCGGAGGTTATGACTCCTGACACCGCCGGCGGGCAGGATGTCAAAAGCTATCTGAGGATCTTGTGGCGGTGGAAGCTGCTGTTTGTGGCCGTCTTCGTCGTGGTCCCGCTCGGAACGTATCTGTTCGAGCGCGGCCGGCACAAGCTGTATCAGTCCAGCGCCCTGATCCAACCACTAAACACGTCGGCCAGTCCCGACGCGTCCAGC
This sequence comes from uncultured Actinomycetes bacterium, assembly GCA_963846075.1. Taxonomy (GTDB): domain Bacteria; phylum Actinomycetota; class Thermoleophilia; order Solirubrobacterales; family Solirubrobacteraceae; genus Palsa-465. The sequence goes on from CAWJUS010000001.1 coordinate 35,831, forward strand.
TCGGCCGGGGCGACGCCGGTCGCTGCCGCTGCACGGCTGGTCACCACCACCCCTGTGGCTGAAACGGCCGCCACCTTGTTGAGTCCGTCGGCCAGTCCAGCGGCCCTGCTGAAGCAGGTCAGCGCGTCACCAGATACCACCACCGGCTTCATCACGATCACAGCGCAGGACCCTGACGCTTATCGAGCAGCCGCGATCGCTAACGCCTTCAGCGCTGCGCTCGGTAAACGTGAGCAGAGGGAGATGACTCAAGCCGTCAATGCCGAGCTGGGCAGCATCGTCAGGCAGCTCGCCTCCACTCCCCGCCCGGACGCATCTCAGCAGGCATCGCTGCAACAGGAGATCGGAACGCTGCGCACGTTGCGCGGCGGGGGCAGCGGCGGCGCGCAGCTGATTCAAGCCGCGGTCCCATCAGCGAGTCCAGCGGTTCCGAACACGCGCCAGGCGGTGGCGATCGCAGCGGTGATCGGATTGCTCCTGGCCGCGGGCGCGGTGCTGATTGCCGAAAACAGCGATCGCCGACTGCGAACGCCTGAGGCTGCGGAGCGGCTGACCGGCTTGCCGCTGATAGGCACGCTGCCGCCGAGCGCCTTTTCTCCCAACCGAGGCGGCTCGGCGCGCGACGAGGTTTTTCAGATGCTGCGCGCAGCCCTTGCCGTCTTCAACGACGAGCGGGCGCTGGCCAGGCTCGCGGTCGTGAGTCCGGCGCCACAGGAGGGAAAGACGACGGTTGCCGTGGGATTGGCTCTCGCGATCGTACGCGCCGGAAGTCGTGTGGTGCTGGTGGATGCCGATCTGCGCCGCCGGGAAGTGTGCGCCAGGCTGGGCATCAAGGAGACCCCCGGCTTGGGTGCAGTGCTCGCCAACGACTGCGAGCTTTCGGACGCCGTGGTGGAGGTTCCGGTTGAAAGCCCTGAAGCGGGGCGTCTGCTCGTGCTCCCCGCCGGCCCGGCGCGCACAAATCCAGCCGCCTTGCTGAGCACGCCAGGCATGCCGGCGCTCCTGAAAAGGCTCGATGCGGAGGCCGACCTTGTAATCGTCGATACGCCCGCGGCGCTAGCGGTCGGGGATGCCATTTCGCTGCTCGAGGACGTCTCCGGCGTGGTGATGGTTGTGCGAATGAATCACAGCTCTCGAGCGGCGGTCGCAAGGCTGCAGAGCGTGATCTCGACGGCGGGCGGACGGCTGATGGGCCTGGTGGCGACGGCATGCCGGCAGGCGGAAGGCTACGAGAGCTACCGCTACTACCAGGCCTCCCTCAAGCATGCTCAGCGGCGAACGTGGAGGGAGGTGGCCTACGGACGGCCGCCGGGATCTGCCGGCTCCAGCACAAACGGCGCGCCCCAGGACAGCGGGGCGGAGTCTGTGGCTACTAGGGCCTCGCTGTCCGCTCCCGTTACCACAGGGCAAGCACAAGCTGCCGGACCTGGGCCTGAACGAAACGCGGAGCCCACCCCCGGCCAGTCCGGTGCCCAGATGGAGCAGGCCTCGTCGCCTTCACAGCGGCAGGCCCGATGGCCAAATGGTGGTCCGTCTGCAGGGTCACCCCCCGGCACGACCCTGGACGATCCCGCTCCGGCGGTCGCATCCGTTCCGGCCCTCGAAAGAGGGAGTTGGAGGAAGAAGGTGCGGAACCGACTAAGCAGATTCGGCTGAGCAGGCCGGCGCCGAGGGCTCAGGCCGCTTGCCGCATCCCGGTCCAATGCGAGAGGTCGATTCCGATCAGGCGCTCGAGCTCTTGATTCCAGTCACGATAGAACTCCCCTAGCGCAGCCTCCACGTGCTCGGGCATGCGCTCGTCAGGCTTGGAGGCGCCCTGATTCGCTTCAAGCAGGGCTCGAGCTATGTGATCGAACGTCGCGGGCGGCAGAGCACGCTTGGCGACGCGCTTCAATCGATTGTCAGGACGCCGAAGCCAGGCCAGCGTCGAGCCCACCCACTCGGAAGCCAATTGACGGTGGACGTTGTGGGCTTCGGTGGTGTCGGGGCTAAAAGTGGCGTCGATGCCGATCTGCTGGACCATGTCTCTGCACGCCTGCACCGGGTCTCGGATGAACTGTTCATAGGTAAACACCGTGACCTGCGACGGCGGAAAGAATTCATGGATCCGCCGGAGCCCCGCGGCATAGTTACCAAACTGGATAAACAGTCTGTTCCACAGATGCGATTGGTCGTCCAGTAGGTTGAGTACATCCTCGAACGGCCTATCTATCCAACGCTCATTTTGCTCCATGCGATAGGCCGAGAACGCCCGTTCCACCGGATCTCTAAGGATGAGGGCTATTGAGCAGTCCGGGTTATGAGACGCAAGCCGCTCGATGAACTTCGTTTCCGTGTACAGCGTGGCGCACTTTCCGACCAGGAGATCTGCAGTAGCGGTGTAGAAGTAGCGATCGTAGGCTGCATCCCATCCCTTACGCCATTCCTCATCATCCGCAAAATATCCACATTCCACGGGGACATGGCCGGACAGCTGCGGGTGCTGTGACATGTACCTGAGCAGTGAGGTCGTCCCAGCTTTTTGCGCGCCGGCTATGAACACCGCTATACGTGGTTTCGACATCGGCTCTCGCGTTGCCCCGTGGCGACCGGAGGACCCAAATTTACATCACGCAACTGAGCCTGATCGCGGGAGCCGCTAGCCATCGCTGAATCCGTCCTGTGGGCGCGGGGGACCAACCTCGGGCTGTTCTCGATCGGGTTGGCGTTCAGTTTGAGTCAGCTCCTCGGCGGCCTATACGACGAGCTCACCTTCTCGGCCGTCGCGCTGGGAGTGTTGGGGGTGGCGCTGGGGCTTGCGCTGAGTGGACTAGTGCCTAGGCCTCCAATCGCGCTCTGGGCGCCGCTGGTTGGACTGTGGCTGTGGTCGCTGATCTCGTCCGTTTGGAGTGAATCGGCTGAGGCCTCGCGTACAGCCGCCGACCGCTGGCTGCTTTACGCCGGGGCGGTCGGCGTCCTGGGCTGGATCCTGCGCGGCGAGCGTCGGCGGGCGATAACGCTACTGACCGGTGTAGCTGCCGGGGTATTCGCGGTGGCGCTTTGGCTCCTGGCCCAGATGCTGGCCGGCCACGGCCCAGATCTGTTCTTGGGCGCGCGCTTGAACGGCCCGTTGGGCTACGGCACCGGCCAAGCCTGCTATTTGCTTCTAGCCACGTGGCCTTCGCTGGCGCTGGCCGAGCGCCGCGGCTCTCGGGTGGCTCCGTCGCTAGCCGGTCTGGGAATGTGCGCCCTGGTTGCCTTGACCGGCGTGGGGTTGATGGCTCAGTCGCGGAGCTGGGCCGTGGCGCTCGCCGGCGCCAGCGTCGTGACGCTCGCCATCCTGCCCGGCAGAAGGCGGCGCGGCGTGGCGATGATCGTCGCCGCGGCGGCGGTGGCCGCGATCTTCTCTCCACTCTCCCGGGTCTGGCGCCATCCGAGCCGTATCACCAGCGTACCTACAGCGGCCACGACGGAGCACGCCGCTGCCCTGATCCTGATCGCAGCGGTGTCGGCCGGCTGCACATGGGCAATCGCGGTCTTGGTGGTGGACCGGCTGGCGCCGAGCGGCACGCGCGCTCGATCGATGGCCGGGCGACTGGTTGGAGCGGTGCTCGGCGCCGTCCTGCTGGCGGCGGTGGGGTTGATCCTCGCCAACGCGGGCTCCATATCGCACCGTATCCGCACGCAGTACAGCGCCTTCGTCCACCTAGCGCGCGCATCGCACAGCAATAACCGGCTGCTGTCCGGTGCTGGCAACCGCTACGACTACTGGCGCGTGGCGCTGATTGAGTTCCGCTCTGCCCCGATCGGCGGCGTGGGAGCTGGCGACTATGAACCTGGCTACTACGTTCATCGGCATACCACCGAGGCGATCCAGCAGCCGCACTCGATCGAGTTCCAGACGCTCGCTGAGCTTGGAGTGGTGGGGGCGTTGCTGCTCGGGGCATACCTGGTCGCAGTCATCGTGGGCATCGTCCGGACGGCGCGCGACGCAACGCACGATGAGCTGGCCCGCACCATCGGTGTCGCCGCGGCCGGCGCCTTCACCGCGTGGTGGATCCAAACGAGCGTTGACTGGATGCACCTCATCCCCGGGCTGACCGCGATCGCGCTCGCCTCCTCGCTGGCGCTGGTCGCCCGCGGAGGATCTCTTGAGAGAGCACGGAGCGCTCGCGCCCGGCTGCTGGCGGCCGGCTTGGCAATCGCAGTGACTGTCGCAGGAGTAGTGACGCTCGTGCCGCGCATCATCTCGTTGCAATCGCAGAGCTCGGCTGAACGGGCACTGGGCCGTCGCGCTCCTCGCCTGGCGATCCACGACGCCACCATCGCCTTGCAGTACGACCCAGACGCAGTCTCGGGCTATGAGCTACGCGCTGCCGGCTTCGCGCGCCTGCACGATTTCTCCGACGCGTACGCGGACCTCAAACGGGCGCTGCGGGTTGAGCCGCGCAACTGGACGACGTGGGCCCTACTCGGAGACCTCCTGACGCGCCATGGTGACCGGGCTGGAGCACACGCGGCGTACGCCCGCGCACACGCTCTGAATCCCAGCGACGAGGATATTCCGGTTCAAGGTTGACCTGGCTATGGATGCTGCCACTAGACTGGCGCGCGGGGTGCGTTTCCGACCTGCAGCCGTCAGTTGGGCGATCGCGGTTGCCACTTGCGCCGCGCTGGCCACTCCGGCCTCAGCGCTCGAGCCCGGAGTGTTCATCTCGCCCGGCAGCCCCGCCGGCAAGGAGTACGCGATGCCGCTTCCCACCGCACGGGGCGAGGCTGTGGGACGCGCTGACAATGGAAGCCAGCGGGAGCCGCTATTCGGCGTCGGGATCGGGACGTCCGGCCAGACTGGGACGCCCGCGTCGGGCGCTCGCTCTCAGCTCCGATCGGCCGCGCGCGCCGGCAAGGTCGCAGGCGGCAGCGGACAGCCAGCCGGCAACTCCACGGCGAGCACCAGCGGCGGCACAAACCAGGTCTCCAAACAGGAGCTTGCAAGCCTCACTCGTCACGGCTCACCGGCGCCCCAGGTTGCTCTGTGGGGTGCCGTGGTGCTACTCGGGGGGCTCGCCGCCGGCGGGCTGCTCGCGTTCGTCGGCCGCAGGCGAAACTCTTGACAGCCCCTAAAGCGAGCGGCCGGGTGTTACTCGCGGTCTTCCTGGCGCTGATCGCCAGCGCTCCCGCGTACGCGGAGTACTCCCCCAAGAAGGCGATTTGGGGCCCTGTGACCGTCAACGGACAATCGCAGTTTCCGCTCTACAACGCCATGGGCGTTGGGATCTACGAGGAGCACCTCGGCTGGTCCGAGGTCGCGCCAAACCCCCCTAGCGACCCAACCAATCCGAACGACCCCGCCTACCAATGGCCGGCCGACGTGACCTACGCCATCAGCCAAGCCGCTCAGTACCACATGCGGGTCGTGTTGCAGGTCGCCGGCAGCCCCGCTTGGGCTAATGGCGGGCAGGCGCCGAACTATCCTCCGAACAGCGCCGGCGACCTCGCCGCATTTCTGATTGCCGCGGCCCGCCGCTACCCCTCCGTGCACCTTTGGATGATCTGGGGGGAGCCCGACCGCAAGCCCAACTTCGCGATCGACTACCGGGTCAACCCAAACGCGCAACGCCTAGCCCCGTATCAGGCACGGGCGCCGCGGGTGTACGCGGAGCTACTCGACGCAGGCTACGGCGCTCTCAAGCGCGTGAGCAAGCGCAACCTCGTGATCGGCGGCAACACCTACACCGTCGCCGATATCCCAACCGGGTTGTGGATCAAGTACATGCGCTTGCCCAACGGCAGGCGCCCGCGCCTCGACATGTACGGGCACAACCCATTCACCTACCGGGCTCCGAATCTGGCCAATCCGCCCTCCCCTGACCACATGACGGACTTCTCCGACCTAGGCCGCCTCTCAAAGTTGGTGAACCGCTACCTCGCCCCGCGCCAGCGCCAGATCAAGCTGTTTCTCTCGGAATGGGCGATCGCGACCTGCCCCACCGACTCGGAGTTCAACACTTACACGACCCCCGCGGTGCAAGCCCGCTGGATCACCGACGCTTGGCGCATCGTCAACAAATCGCCGTGGATCTACGCACTGGGCTGGATTCACGTCTACGACGAACCCCCAGGCGGCAGTTGCAGCGGGCTGCTCTTCAACAACGGCACGCCAAAGCCAGGCTATTCCGCGTTCAAGAACGGTTGACAGCTGGTTTTGCGACCCCAGGCCAAGCGTGGCCCGAGTCAGCGCTCGGCGGCGGCTTGGGCGGCCAGTTCTTCGAGCGCCTCGTTCAGCGTCTTTGATGGGCGCATCGCCCGGTTGGCCTTCTCGCCGTCCGGACGGTAGTGGCCGTCGATCTCCACCGGCGAACCCTGCACCTCGGCCAGCTCTGAGACGATCTTCTCCTCGTTCTCCGACAGCTGCTCGGCCAGCGGCTTGAAGCGCTCCGCGAGCTCCGAGTCCTCTTCCTGGGACGCCAGCTCCTGGGCCCAGTAGAGCGCCAGGTAGAAGTGGCTTCCGCGGTTGTCGAGCTCGCCGGTCTTGCGCGACGGCGAGCGGTCCTCCTCCAGCACCTTGCCGATCGCCTTATCGAGCGCCGCGGCCAGCAACTTGGCGCGCACGTTGTCCTCTTTGTCTGCGAACAGCTCCAGCGAGGGGCCGAGCGCCAGGAACTCCCCTAGCGAGTCCCAGCGCAGGTGGTTCTCCTTCAGAAACTGCTCGACGTGGCGGGGCGCCGACCCGCCGGCGCCGGTCTCGAATAGCCCGCCGCCGTTCAGCAGCGGGACGATCGAGAGCATCTTGGCGCTGGTTCCGAGCTCGAGGATCGGGAACAGGTCTGTCAGGTAGTCACGCAGCACGTTGCCTGTGACCGAGATCGTGTCCTCGCCGGCGCGGGCTCGCTCGAGCGTGTAGCGGGTGGCGTCGGCCACGTCCCTGATCTCGATCTGCAGCCCCTCGGTGTCCAGCTCGTCGAGCGCGGGTTCAAGCTTGCTCAGCAGCTGCTGGTCGTGTGCCCGGTCCTCGTCTAGCCAGAAGATGGCCGGGAGGCCGGTCTCGCGCGCCCGCCTGACAGCCAGGCGGATCCAATCCTGGATCGCGTCGTCCTTGGTCTGGCACATGCGCCAGATGTCGCCGGCCTCCACCTCGTGTTCGAGCAGCACGTTGCCCCCGTCGTCGACCACCCGCACCTTGCCCGCGGTCTCGATCTCGAACGTCTTGTCGTGCGAGCCGTACTCCTCGGCCGCCTCGGCCATCAGCCCGACGTTCGCGGTGGCGCCCATCCTCGCCGGATCGAACGCGCCTTGCTCGCGGCAGTGATCAACCGTCTCCGCGTAGAGCGCCGCGTAGGAGTGGTCCGGGATCACGAACTTCGCGTCCTGCTGCTCGCCGTCGGGGTTCCACATCTGTCCCGAGGTGCGGATCGCCGCAGGCATCGAGGCGTCGATGATGACGTTGCTCGGCACGTGCAGGTTCGTGATCCCCTTGTCTGAGTCGACCATCGCCAGTGGCGGCCCCTTCCTGTAGGCCTCTTCGATGGCCCCCTGTATCTCGTCGCGCTGCTCAGCGTCGAGCTTCTCGGTCGCCCGCTCCAGCGCCGCGATGCCGTCGTTGGGGTTCCAATCCGTGGCAGACAGCGCTTCGGCGTGCTGCTCGAACAGCTCGCCGAAGTAGGCCCGGATCGCATGGCCGAAGATGATCGGGTCGGAGACGCGCATCATCGTCGCCTTGAGGTGGACGGAGAACAGGACTCCCTGCTCCTTGGCTTCGGCCACCTGCGCCGCCAGGAACTGTATCGAGCGCCGCGCGGTGCATGACCGCCGCGTCCAGCACGTCGCCCGCGTCCACCTCAATCCCTTCCTTCAGCAACTGAACGTCGCCGCCGAATACGTGCTCGATCCGCACTTCCCCGTCGCGCTCCACGGTCACCGAGCGCTCGGTGGAGCGAAAGTCGCCCTCGTCCATGGTCGAGACGTGCGAGCGCGACTCGCGCGACCAGTCGCCCATCGAGTGCGGGTGCTTTTGCGCGTACTCCTTGACCGAGGCTGCCGAGCGGCGGTCGGAGTTGCCCTGCCTCAGCACCGGGTTGACCGCGCTGCCCTTGACCTTGTCGTAGCGCGCGCGTGTCTCGCGCTGCTCGTCGTCTGCGGGATTCTCCGGGTAGTCGGGGATGCCGAATCCCTGGCCCTGGAGCTCCTCGATGGCGTCCTTCAGCTGCGGAACGGAGGCGCTGATATTGGGCAGCTTGATGATGTTGGCCTCGGGCGTCTTCGCCAGCTCGCCCAGCTCGCCCAGCGCATCAGACACCCGCTGCTGCTCGTCGAGGCGGTCGGGGAACTGGGCCAGGATGCGCCCGGCCAGCGAGATGTCCCGGTCCTCGATCTCGATACCCGCGGCGCCCGCGAACGCCCGGATGATCGGTAGCAGCGAGCGCGTCGCCAGCGCCGGCGCCTCGTCGGTCAGCGTGTAGACGATCTTCATCGACAGGCGGACCCTAGCGCCTGTGCAGGCCTGGCCTCAGGCATGCTCGGCCGGGGTGGGGTGGACGCCGCTGGGGCCGCCGGCCCGGGCGCGAATGATGGCGTCGAGCTGAGCTCCGAACAGGAACACGGTGGTCGAGATGTAGAGGTAGGCCAGCACGATTATCACCGCGGCCAGGCTCCCGAATACCGACTGGTAGCTCGCGATCTTGGTCAGGTAGAGGTAGAAACCGAGCGAGACGATCACCCACGAGACGATTACGATCGTCGCGCCGAGCGTGACCCAGGGCAGCGTCTGCGGGGTCGAGGGGGCGTGGCGGACCAGCAGTCCGACGGCGAGCAGCAGGAGCGCGACGGTCAGCACCCAGCGCGTCAGGAATGCGAGCACGTCCCAGGCCGCGCCGCCGTGATGCACGGAGACGAACGGTGCCAGCAACGCGCATAGCGCAGCGAGAATGAAGCACCCTCCTACCTCGATCGATAGCACGAACGAGATCGCGTAGCGCTTGGCAAAGGGACGCTCCCCCTTCGCACCGTAGATCCCGGCCAGGGCACCCATGACGGCGCGAACCGCCCCGGAGACCTGCCACAGCGCCAGCAGGCCGCCGCCGGTAGCCCACAACAGGCGTTTGGACGCGAAGACGTTGTCGACGGCATTCGAAATCACCGTGAATACGGCCGGCGAGACGTTCTCCCTAATCTCAGGCTGCAGATGGTCTTTCCACACGCTGTTCAAATGCAGTAGGCCGACCACGGCCAGCACGAACAGCAGGAACGGAATGACGGCCGTCAGGATCTGGAACGAGATCGCGCTCGCGTATGTCAACAGGTTGTTCTGCTTGAAGCCGTCCAGGACGGCCCGCCCCGATTCGCGCACCGGTCCTGCACGCGGTGCGCGAACTCGGTGAGGTGACTCGGATCGGAGGGGTGTGCCGGTTGCCACTAACCGGCCAGCACCCTAGCGCCGCGACTCTTCCTCCGTAACTCCGGCGGCTACGGATCCCACCGGCAACCTGCCGACGCCGCCCCCCATCCCCTAGCGGCCGAAAAGGCGCACGAACTCCCGTGCCCGCTCGGGCAACCCATCGATCAGCTGGCGCACGTCGCTCAGGCCAGCGCGGAGCTCGGTATCCCCCACCTCGACCGGCATCAGCGAGTCCTGCAGCGCCACGAGCTCTGTCTCGGCCGCCTCCGCGGCCTCCACGGCATGCTCCACGTAGCCACGGACACCGGTGGAGGGCGCCTCGGGAACGGGCGTGGTGAACGAGCGGCGGGGCAGGCCGTGGCGATCGGCGAAGCCGGTATAGGTGCGCTGCGCGCGCCCATAGGCCCGCTGGACGGGCAGGAACAGCTGCGCCTCCAGGCGCTCCCCCTGCTGCTCGTCGAGCTGCTCGTAGGCCGCGCTCAGCGACGCGAGCGCGCGAGCCAGGTGGTCGGTGGCCTCGGCGAGTGCATCCAGCAATTGCTGGCGGGCTTCGACGTTCGTGTAGGACATCTCCGAGCTAACGTTAGCTACCCCGCTAGCCTCGGCCTGACCGTGGAATTCGTCACACCCTACGGCGCGGCCCGGGTACGCCTAAAGCCCGCCGATCAGCCGCTCGCCGCGCTCGTACTGGGACACGGCGCAGGCGGTGGCGTGGAAGCGCCAGATTTGACCGCCGCCGCCACCGCCGCCGGGCTGCTCGGCCTCACCGTCGCGCTGGTCGAGCAGCCCTATCGCGTGGCGGGTCGGCGTTCCCAGCCGCCCGCCCGCCGGCTGGACGGGGCCTGGGTCTCGGTGCTCTCGCAGCTGCGGGAGGGGGCCCTGAGCGGACTGCCGCTGGTTGCCGGCGGCCGCTCGGCCGGGGCCCGCGTAGCCTGCCGCACGGCGGACGCCATCGGAGCGACCGCCGTCCTGTGCCTGGCGTTTCCCGTTCATCCGCCCGGCCGCGCCGATGATCCCTCCAAGAGCCGGCTGCCCGAGCTCGACGCCGTGCGGCTGCCGACGCTCGTCGTCCAGGGCGAGCGGGACCCGTTCGGCATGCCGCCGGCGTCGACCAACCGGCAGGTGATCGCGGTCCCCGGCGACCATTCGCTGCGCAGCGACGCCGCCGTACGCGAGGCCGTCGCCGGCTGGCTTCCGACCGTGCTCGGGCCTCACCACAGGTCGCCGTCGCGCCAGTCGCAGGTGAGCTCGGAGGTGGTGTCGAGCGGTCCGGCGACCTCGAACACGTAGACGCTGCCGTCCTCCTCCGCGGTACGTACGCGACCATCCGGCGTGAGCGCCCAGGTCGCTCCGCGCCAGGGCTTCCAGCCGCGCGCCGTGTAGAGCTTTGCCCCGTCGTCGGTGGCTCCAAGGGCTCCTAACTCGTATGCAGAGCGCACGATGCGCTCCAGGGCGGCCATGATCGCGTCCGCATGTCCGCGCCGGCGCCGGTCGGCGATTACGGCGACGTCCTCGATATAGCCGGTCCGCAAAGCGCGGCCGTCGTAGAGCAGACGCCGCTGGACGACCGAGCCATGGCCGACCAGCCGCCCCTCCTCCCAGACCAGGGCGTGGATTCCGCCGAGCGCGTGCTCCCAAGCGTCCTCCGTCATCTCATCGCCGAAGACCTCATAGAGCAGCGCCCGCGCTGCACGCAGCACGGCGGCATCGAGGTCGGCGGTGTGTGCCACCTGCAGGTCGGCCACGAGCTACGGCAGCCGCCGTCGTTCGCCGCGCAGACGCTCAAGGCGCCGAGCGGCGCGGCCCGGTCGGGACCGCCGGCGCTCCTCCCGTTCCCGCGTCCGGGCCTCGCGCTCCCGTTCGCGGTCTTCGCTCAGTCCCACCTCCATAAACACCAGGGCGGTGATCGCCACGAGCCCCAGCCCGCCAAGCACGGTGGCCAAAAGACCGCCGGCCTCGCCGCCGATAGCCGCGCCGCAGACGACGCCCACCACCACCAGCAACGCCGCCGGGCCGTAGGTGAAGCTGCGCCGTCGGGGGTTCACGGTCTCGCCCCCCGCACGCGTCGCCACGTCTCCACCAGCAGTTGCCGTGGCGCCTTGCCCTCCCAGGCGTCGGCCAGCAACTCGCGGAGCATCGGCGTCTCCGCGCGCTCGAGATCGACACTCACCGCCGCCAGCCGCTTGCCCCACCAGCGTTCCGAGCACACGTCGGGATACCGTTCGACGGCGGTCAAGATCCCGGGCTGATCAAGCATCACGTTCATCGTCCGCTCGTCCCACAAGGTGGCGAAGATCTTGCCAGCGACGCGGAACGAGGGCCGCCCGTGATGATCCTGCTCTACCGCCCCAGGCAGCTCCAGCGCCAGTCGCCTTGCGTTTTGCGCTTTCAACGCCCGGAAAAAGGTCGCTGCATCGCTCATCGAGGGTGCAAGTCAAGCAGGCACTCGCGTACGCCAGCCAGACGACGCGCGCCAAATCCCGCGGCGCCCGCAGCCGGCGGGCGCTAGATGAAGTCGTTCCCAGTCAGCACGTAAACGAACGGCACGAAGGGCACCAACGCGGCGATTCCCCACGTGAGCTTCGCCACGGCGCCCAGATCGTCTCGCCGTGCGAGGTGGAACCAGATCAGCACCACGGCGACCGGATGCAGGATGCACAACAGCAGTTCAATGAGCTTTTTCATACCAGGGAGGCTACCCCTATGAGGACTCGACCATTCCATACGGGTCATACGTTCCGAACGACCAGGCATTGCCCTCTAGGTCACGGGCGCTGTACTCGCGCGAGCCGTAGGGCTGCTCCGCCAGATCGCGCACGATCTCGGCGCCCGCCGCCTTGGCGCGTTGGTAGTGGCCGTCGGGGTCACCGACCACGACGTACAAGCTCATCGTGGAAGCGAGCGGGTCGGGCGCCTTGCCGGAGAGGAAGCCGTTCTCGCTGTACTGGCCGAACATGATCAGGCCGGCGCCGAGCCGCAGCTCGGCGTGCTGGATCTTGCCGTCCTCCCCGCGATAGACGGCCTTCTCCTCGCACCCGAACGCCCGCTTCAGCCACTCGAGGGCGGCCTCCGCGTCGCGGTAGCGCAGGGCGGGAAAGATGTTGGGTCGCAGCTGATCGTTCATCACGGTCCTTTCGGTCGCGGGTTGTCAGCGACCAAAGCTAGGCCGCCGCTCCTGCCCCGTCTTGGACAAATGGGATGCCGTCGCCCACGACCCCGCCGCCCGGTATGCAGCGCCTCAAGAACTCCCCCGGGCTGGTCCCGGCGAGCTCGCGGAAGTCGCGGTTCAGATGCGGCTGGTCGTAGTAGCCGGCGTTGGCCGCTACTTCGGCCCACCGCGCCGGTTGCGCCCGCATCCGCCTGCAGACCTGCTCGAAGCGGATCAGGCGGCCCGCGGCCTTCGGCCCCAGCCCCACCTCGGCGCTGAAGCGGGACGAGAGGTAGCGCCGGCTACAGCCGATCTCCGCGGCCAGCTGCTCGACGCGGCAGTTGCCGGCGCTCGAACGAAGCCGCTGCCAGGCCCAAGCCACGGCCGGCGTGGCCTCAGGTCCCGAGAACATACGCCGCAGCAGGAACCGTTCGACGAGGTCGAAGCGCTCGTCCCACCACGACGTCGCGCGCACCCGGTCGGCCAGCGTGCGGCCCTCGGCGCCGAACAGATCTTCGAGCGAAAGCACCACGCCCTCAAGCTCGGACAGCGGCACCCCAAGGACCCGATACGCCCCCAGGGGATTGAACTCCAGATCGATCGATCCATACGACCCACCGCCAAACCCCACGACCGTGTACGTCGTGTTTAGCCCTCCGAACCACGAATCGGGCAGCCGCTGGTGGTCGGCGCTGATCGCACCGACCAGGTCGATCATCAGCGTCAGCGCCGGCCTCGGTGCCTCGAGCCAGCTCGAGAACCTGGCCCGCTCCTGCTCGAAGCCGTAGAGCTCGCGATACATGAGCGGTGCCAGACGCGGATCGGGTGCCCGAGCGATGTAGGTCCAGCTGCCATGCTCCGAGGAGTGCCGGCTGATCGTCGCTCTCACGCCCGCTCAGGCTAGCGCCGCCCGGCGAACTCCGTTTCGCCTTCGGCCAGTGCATCCTCCACCGCCTGCGCAGGATCGAGGGCGCTCGTCCAATCCAGCCAGCGGCGCTGTCGCCGCGAGCGCATCGTCGCCAGCTCGCGAGCGAAAGACAGCGTGAGCTGGTGCGCCTCCTGGGTCGGACCGGTGCGTAGCGCCGCGAGCGCCGCCCAGGAGCCGCTTGCCTCAGGCGTGGCCACCCCTATCGCTGCCCTGCCCGACGGTAGCCCGAAGCCGAGCGTGCCGGCGAACTCCAGGCAACGGCTGGCGCGGTCCTGCTCGACGCGACGGCTGCTGGCCGTGCCCACGATCAGCGACGCCAGTGGGTAGAGGTCCTGGCGATGATCGTCGCCCAGGCCATCGTTGTAGGTCCGAAGCAGCGCCGCGATGACCGGCGACGTGCTTCCCGGACGGTCCGTGAAGGGCTCATCGGCGAGCATCGAGGCGAGCTCCATCACGCACGCCCCGAGCTGCGGAGACGGATGGCGGCCCCGCGCCAGCCGGACGGTCTGATGGGAAGCCGTCACGACCGCAATGATCGCTGATCCTCGTCCGCACGGCGAGGGTGCGCGTCATCTCGCGCACCGAAGTCGGGCGCTTCAGCCCAGGTTTCTCCAGACCAGCTTGGAGACGCCCTGGATCGTGTCGATGCCGTAATTGAAACCGAACAGATCGCCGCTGCCGACGGGGTCATCGGTGGTCAGGACGGTCAGCACGTAGTCACGACCGCCACCCTGAACCCAGCCGGTGCTGTTGACCTGCCAAGGGCATTCGGGGATCGGCAGCGAGCACGTTGGAAGCGTCTTCCATCCATTCTTCAGCGCGACCGTAACGCCCGGAACCGGCTGGGCATAGCTCGGGCCGTCGCACGAGGTGCCCCATGGACCGCAGCTGATCCCCCAGCGCTGATCGGGTTGAACGCTTTCCATCAGATGTAAGCCGTACGCTCGAGCATCTCCCTTGAGGAGGTAGTGCGGCCTCCCATAGGCGAACACCTTCATCAGATCTACCTGATCGGCCGCCGTGGTAGTGGTGTTGCCCCAGCCGTAGTAGTTCGCGCTTTCGCACCCCACCTTGGTCGTTCTTAGCGGGATCAGTCTGTTGAACCTCGTCAGCACCTCACAGCCGCCTCCGAAGTGGAACAGCGCGGTCGCGGCGGCGTTGTCGCTGGCCTCGATCATCCTTTCCGCCAGGTACCTGATCGAGTAGGGGATCTCGTCCGGAATCACGTTGCCCTGCTGTTGGTAATGACGCAGCCACAGCGCCAGGATGTTCACCTTGACGATGCTCGCCGTGTACTGGACATCTGACCCGTTCGACAGCAGATACGTTCGATGAGTCAAGCGGTCAAACAGAGCAACCTGGACAGTGCCCTCTCGCCCACGAAGGTATTGACAGATGCCTCGTAGGGGTCCGAGGTGCCCACGTGCGGAAGCAGACGCGTGGCAGGCACCTGTGGCTGGAACAGCCAGTGGCCGAACTGCGGCCTGCGCCCCACTCGGCCAGCAGAGCCCCACCGCCACCGCTGCCGGCGCCAGGGCGCCTAACCGTCGCAGCACATCTCCCCTTTCTCGCCCACCGTTCAGGAGCGGCTGACCCTACTCCCTTAGGGCCTCGGCAGGCGCTGCTGCGTGCCGCTGCTCGAGCCCGTAACCCGTGTCGACGAGCGTCCGGCGCCGTGCCTCGCCGACGCAAAGCCGTAGCCGCTCGCGCAATGCGTGCCCGCCGGACAGGCCGGGGCCGGCCGGTCTGGCGCGGTCGGGAAGGACTGCGTGCTGGTTGCGCTCGCGCTCGCCACCTGGGCCGTCGCGGCGCGTTGGCTGCCGGGCCACCAGGCCAGGTACCACCCGTTCCTGACGGTCGCCTGAACCGAGCTTCCGTCGCTGCGGGTGATCGTCACACCCGTCACGCCGGCGCCGATCGGGCCGTCGACCATCGTCAGCGCGTGCCCATCCGAGTCGGACTGGCCGGCTCCGTTGAGCGCGATCTTCCCGGCGGGTACGCCCGGGTTCCCGCCGCCCCCGCTGCTCGAGCTGATCGTGATGCCGTCGCCCTCCACACAGGTGGAGCCGTCCGCGTAGATCGAGGCGGTGTAGGGGCCGCGGGTGTCGGTGAGAACCGGCGTGCCGCCACCCGTTGTGCACCGCTGTTCGGCGGCGGCGAGCTGACCGGGGAGCGGCGCCGTGGGCGTCGCGCTCCATCCGGCGAACGCGGGCGCGGCGCTCGATCCGAGCAGGATGGCCGCCGCCGCGGCGACTGCGGCGCCGCTCACACCAAGGGTCCCCAGCACGGGCCACGATGGCAGCCGGCGCTCGCGCGGGTGGTAGTCGACCGCCCGCAACCGGGCGCTCGACTCCGGGGGGATGCTCGCAGCCCGGGCGGCGAGGGCTTCGCGCAGATCGTGTTCGAGTAGGTCACTCATGTTTCGGTGCTCCTCGGTTTGAGTGGAACTGGCTGCAGCGCCTCGCGCAGCCGCGCGAGTCCGCGTGAGGCGCTGCTCTTGACCGTCCCGGGCGAACAGCCGAGAACGTCGGCCACCTGGGCCTCGGTCAAATCGTTGAAGTAGCGCAGGACGAGCACCGCCCGCTGCCGGGCGCTCAACCGGCCGAGCGCCTCCAGCAGCTCGGCGCGTGTGTCGAGCGCCGCCAGCGGATCGACGGCAATCGGGCTCGCCTCCGCACGCGGCTCCAGCTCGCTGCGGCGCCGCGCCCGGCCGCGGGCCCCGTCGATGGCCAGGTTGACCAGGATCCGCCGGGCGTAGGCACGAGGCTGCTGCATGCGCCGGACGCGGGGCCACCGGCGCGCGACCTTCAGCAGACACTCCTGGACGAGGTCCTCTGCCTCTGCCTCGTCCCACACGATCAGGCAGGCGGTCCGAAGCAGGTCATCGACGTGCGCCGCGACGAACTGGTCGAACTCGCTCATCACCCCGTTAACGGCCGCCGGGCGCCAAATGGTTCCAAGGCTCAAAAGTTGCCGCATGTTTTCTCGAGCTGATTCGTTAGAACCATTGAACCCATGCGTTGTTCAGGCCATAACGATCGGCGGTATCGGCACGGTCTCCGCCACCGGTCAGCTTTCTCGAAGGTTGCGTTTCACGTGCTGATGGCGGGCTCCGTGCTCGCGATTGTGTTAGAGGCGATCTTCGCCTTGGCCCCGATCTCCAGCGATGCGCTGACGCCGCCCACCGGCAGTCTTCCATCCGTTTCGACGCCGGCAGTCTCCACCCCTTCGGTCACCATCCCCTCGATTTCGACACCGGCGGTCTCCACGCCTGCGGTCACCATTCCCTCCGTCTCGACACCGGCGGTCTCCACTCCATCAGTCAGCACTCCGTCCGTTTCGACGCACTCGCTCGCCACCCCGTCCGGAGGGTCGCCCGCGGCGACGTCGTCTCCGGGGAGCGCTGGCGCCGCAGCCCCAGCGTCCGACTCGCCAGCCGCGACGAGTAGTGGCTCATCCGGCTCGGGTTCGCCGTCGTCTGGGTCCGGAGCGGCCGCCCCGGGCGCCAGTCAGCTGGCCTTCCTAGGACGCTCGAGCAACACATCTGAGCAGGCAGCAACCGGCAGCGCTGGGGCAGCCTCGACGAAGTACTTGCGCGAACTCGTCACTCAATTGAGCCGATGTCTGTCGGCGCTGGCGCCGCAAGCGCAGCGGGTACTGGTGCTGCGGGCTGGGATCGGCATTGCACATAGCTACACCCGTAACCAGGTCGCATCCATGCTGCATGTCAGCATGGCGTACGAGGGTAGGGTCCAGCGCGCGGCGGTCACGGCACTCCAGACCGCAGCGCAGCACGGCACATGCGGCGCTGCGCCCGGCTCGATTCCG
The DNA here is from genome assembly GCA_963846075.1 of uncultured Actinomycetes bacterium. Lineage (GTDB taxonomy): Bacteria > Actinomycetota > Thermoleophilia > Solirubrobacterales > Solirubrobacteraceae > Palsa-465. The sequence continues at coordinate 53,108 of CAWJUS010000001.1, forward strand.
GTAAGCGCCCTGCCGCTCGCACAAGATGAGCTCGTCACGATTGTGGGCCCGCAGCCAGGTGCGGCGAAATTCTTGAGCGCCGCGAAGATCTTCGCAGCCTCGCACTCCAATCTCAGCGCCCGCCGAGAGGCACGAAGCCCGCGCAGCTCCCGGCCGGCGGCTTCCGGCATCCCACCCCAGGCCACTCCCCCCATCCTTAAGGCCGAGCTTTCACGATCGAGTGCTCCAGTCGGCGCTTGGACATTTGGCGTACTGGCACTGCTGGCAGTGCTGGCCATGCTGTTCGTTGCTCGCCGGCGTTTCGTGCATGAGCAGCCCACTCCGGCAGGGACCCACCCCGCCCCGGCAGCGCCCGCGGTTCCCCCGGCAGCGCCCGCGGTGGCGCCGGCCGACGCGTGGCTGGCTTCTCAACCTGCACCTGAGCCAACCGAGACCCCGCGCCAAGAGCTTCCCCCCTTGGCACCAACCAGTACCGCGTGGGGGCGCAACGGCGCACCCAGAAGTCTGGCTTCCCGAAGGCTGGTCCCGCGCGGAAGCCTCCGCGCCCACAGGGGCCTCCGACGCCCCGGCCATCGCTGACGGGCAGGATCAGCCGGCCACGACAACACGCAGCCCCGATGCCGCTCGGCCCAGCTGGCTGGCGGCCCATCGCTCCAGGGTCCTCGTGACGCTCATGGCTGCGAGCGGAACGCTGCGAATGTTGATCCGCGCTCGGCGACCCCGCCGTCGCGCCCGCTGAGCCCAGCGCCCGGCGCTACCTCCCCGGCCCGTCTCAGTAGCCGCGCTGGCACTCGGCGCGGCGCGGACAGCGGAGCAAAAAAGGCCGCCCGCTCTGAGGGAGCGGGCGGCCCGATAAACAGGACTCAGGAGTGGATCAGCTCTCGTCAGACGACGACCCGCGCGTCACCCCCGGTCGGCGGGACGTCGAATTCCTCAAACTCCTCCATGTAGCCACCGCCAGAGCCGCGACGCCCGATCTCCTCGAGGTCCGACAGGTCGGGCTCCACGCCGCTGAAGCCGGACAGCGATTCGCCGTCGGTCAGCCCCAGCTCGGCGGCCAGGTCGTCGTGGTCCAGAAGACCCGTCTCGTCGAGGCCGCGGGGGAGCGGCTCGGAGGGCTCGATCTCGATCCGCCGGTAGCGCTTGAGCCCCGTGGCGGCCGGGATCAGCTTGCCGATGATCACGTTCTCCTTGAGGCCGTTGAGGCGGTCGATCTTGCCCTCGAGCGCCGCGTCCGTCAGAACCTTGGTGGTCTCCTGGAAGGAGGCCGCCGACAGGAACGAGTCGGTGTTGAGCGAGGCCTTGGTGATCCCGAGGATGATCTCCTCGGCCTGGGCGGGCTCGCCGCCGTTGTCGATCACCGCCTGGTTGACCCGGGCGTAGTCGAAGCGATCGACGAACTGGCCCGGCAGCAGGGTGGTGTCTCCCTTCTGGTCGACCCGCACCTTCTTCATCATCTGGCGCACGATCAGCTCGATGTGCTTGTCGTTGATGTCGACGCCCTGGGACTTGTAGACCTCCTGCACCTCGCGCACGAGGTAGAGCTCGGTCTCGGTCCGGTCCCGGATCTGGAGCAGCTCGTGCGGGTACAGCGACCCCTCGTTGAGCTGCGTGCCGGGCTGGATCTTCTGTCCGGGCTCCACGAACAGGAGCGTGCGCCGCGGGAACGTATGCCGGTGCTCGTCGCCCGCGTCGTCGGTGATCACGACCGTGACCGCCTTGTCTGAGTCCTCGACGGAGACCTTGCCGCCCACCTCGGCGATCTTCGCCAGACCCTTGGGCTTGCGGGCCTCGAACAGCTCAACCACGCGCGGCAGGCCGTGCGTGATGTCGGCGCCGGCCACACCGCCGGTGTGGAACGTGCGCATAGTCAGCTGCGTGCCTGGCTCGCCGATCGACTGGGCGGCGATGATCCCCACCGCGTCGCCGATCTGCGCCAGGTGCCCCGAGGCCAGCGAGCGGCCGTAGCAGGCCTGGCAGACCCCGGTCTGGGCCCGGCACTTGAGCACCGAGCGCACGGGGATGTTGACGACCTGGCCCTTGTCGGTGTCGTCCGCCCAGGCGGAGACGATGTCCGCGAGCTCGGCGCGGTCGATCTCCTGGCCCTTCTCCACCATCACCCGGCCGCGCTTCGTCTTGACATCCACGGCCGCGATCCGTCCGATCAGGTTGTCGTTGGGCTCCCCGGTGGGGCGTAGCCTGCGCGTGTCGGGGTCGACCTCGAGCTTCGAGACCGGCATCTCGACATAGTCCTCGGTGCCGCAGTCCTCCTGGCGGATGATCACGTCCTGGGCGACGTCGACCAGCCGGCGGGTGAGGTAGCCCGAGTCGGCCGTGCGCAGCGCCGTGTCGGCCAGGCCCTTGCGGGCGCCGTGGGTGGAGATGAAGTACTCGAGCACCGTCAGGCCCTCCTGGAAGGAGGCCTTGATCGGGCGCTCGATGATCTCGCCCTTCGGGTTGGCCATCAGCCCTCGCATGCCGGCCAGCTGGCGGATCTGCGAGAACGAGCCGCGGGCGCCGGAGTTGGCCATCATGTAGATCGGGTTGAGCTCGTCGAGGGAGTTGTTGAGCGCCTCGCCGACCTCGTTGGTGGCGTCGTCCCACAGCCTGGTGACCGCCTCGTGGCGCTCCTCCTGGTTGATCTCGCCGTTCTCGTACTGCGCCTCGATCGTCGCCAGCTCGGCCTCGTAGCGGGCCAGGATCTCCCCCTTGTTGGGCGGCGTCTGGACGTCGTTCTTGGAGATCGTGACCCCCGCCTGGGTGGCGAAGTGGAAGCCCACGTCCTTGAAGGCGTCGAGCACCATGGAGATCGTCGGCGCGCCGTAGGCCACGACCAGGCGGTCGACGAGCCGCGTCGTGTCGCGCTTCTTCATCGAGTAGTTGATGAACTCGAACGTCGAGGGATCGAACCCGCCGCCGAGCGCCGCCTCGAGCGCGCGCTCGATCTTGTCGTTCCACAGGATCCGCCCCACCGTCGTCAGGACGTGACCGCCCTCGCGGCCCAGCGGCCGGTACTCGGCCAGGTCGTGGAGCTTGACCACGCCGTGCTCGTATGACCACTCCGCCTCCTGGGCGGTGCGGTACACATGCGGGCGCGGGTCGTGCGTCGCGGGGTCGATCTTCTCGAGCTGCGAGGGGTCGGGGCCGTAGGTCAGGTAGTAGGCGCCCAGCACCATGTCCTGGGTGGGCGTGGCCAGCGGCGAGCCGTGGGCCGGCGAGAGGATGTTGTTGGCCGAGAGCATCAGGATGCGGGCCTCGGCCTGGGCCTCCGCCGACAGCGGCAGGTGCACGGCCATCTGGTCGCCGTCGAAGTCGGCGTTGAACGCGTGGCACACGAGCGGGTGGACCTGGATCGCCTTGCCCTCCACCAGCACCGGCTCGAATGCCTGGATGCCCAGGCGGTGGAGCGTCGGCGCGCGGTTGAGCAGCACGGGGTGCTCGTGGATGACCTCCTCGAGCACGTCCCACACCTCGGGGATCATCGAGTCCACCATCTTCTTGGCGGCCTTGATGTTCTGGGCCGACTTGCGCTCGACGAGCCGGGCCATGATGAACGGCTTGAACAGCTCGAGCGCCATCAGCTTCGGCAGCCCCGCCTGGTGGAGCTTCAGCGACGGGCCGGACACGATCACCGAGCGGCCCGAGTAGTCGACGCGCTTGCCCAGCAGGTTCTGGCGGAAGCGGCCCTGCTTGCCCTTGAGCATGTCCGACAGCGACTTGAGCGGCCTGTTGCCGGGCCCGGTCACGGGACGCCCGCGACGGCCGTTGTCGAACAGGGCATCGACCGCCTCTTGGAGCATGCGCTTCTCGTTGTTGACGATGATCTCGGGGGCGCCGAGGTCGAGCAGCCGCTTGAGGCGGTTGTTGCGGTTGATGACGCGCCGGTAGAGGTCGTTGAGGTCTGAGGTGGCGAAGCGGCCGCCGTCGAGCTGGACCATCGGCCGCAGCTCGGGCGGGATGACCGGCACGGCCTCGAGCACCATCATCTCCGGCTTGTTGCCCGAGTTGATGAATGCGGAGACGACCTTCAGCCGCTTGACCGCGCGGGCCTGCTTCTGGCCCTTGGCCGTCTTGACCTGCTCCTGGAGGTCGTCGGCCTCGGCATTCGAGATCCACTTGCTGCAGCAGGTCGCGCACCGCCTCGGCGCCCATGCCGCCCTGGAAGTACTCGCCGAAGCCGTAGGGGGAGCCGAAGCGGTCCTTGAGCTCGCGGAACAGCGTCTCGTCGTTGACGATGTCCTTGGGCTTCATCGTCTTGAACAGCTCCCACACCTGGCGCATGCGCTCGGCGGCGTCCTCGATGTAGGCCTCGGTGTCGTCGATGTCGGCCTGGAAGCTCTTGCGGAGCTCCTTGAGCAGCTTCGCCCGCTCGTCGTCGGAGATCTTGGCCACGTTGACCTCGAGCGTCTCGGCCCACAGGTGGTCCTCGTCCGAGAAGTCGCGGCCGGCGCGGCCCGACTCCAGGAAGGCCTCGCGACGGGCCTGCGACTCCTGGAGCTCGAGGATTCGCTCCTCCTTCTCCGCCGCGTAGGCGTCGAGCACCTTGACGACCTCGCCCTCCAGCGACTCGACGTCGCGCTCGCGGGCCTCGTTGTCGACCGCGGTGACCATCGAGGCCGCGAAGTAGAGGACCTTCTCGAGCTCCTTGGGCGCCATGTCGAGCAGGTAGCCGATGCGGCTGGGGACGCCCTTGAAGAACCAGATGTGGCTGACGGGCGCCGCCAGGTCGATGTGGCCCATGCGCTCGCGACGGACCTTGGAGCGCGTCACTTCCACGCCGCAGCGCTCGCAGACGATGCCCTTGTAGCGGACGCGCTTGTACTTACCGCAGTAGCACTCCCAGTCCTTGGTGGGACCGAAGATGCGCTCGCAGAACAGCCCGTCCTTCTCGGGCTTGAGCGTCCGGTAGTTGATCGTCTCCGGCTTCGTGACCTCGCCCGAGCTCCAGGAGCGGATCTGCTTGGAGGACGCGAGGCCGATCTCGATGGCGTCGAAATTGTTGATGTCGATCAATTCAGTTCCTTTTTCTTCTACAATCCAGTCAGTCGGTTCTTAGGAGGACGTTCGGAAGTTATGGGGGCCTGGCGCCATATAACTTCCGAGGACCCCTAGGCCTCGGCTTCGTCTTCCTCCAGGACGCCTTCGGCCTCGCCCTCGGGGACGTCGGCCTCCAGCATCGCGTCGCCGTCGCTCGAGAAGTCCGCCTCCTCGAGCTCCTCGCCCGGCTCCAGGTCCGGATCCTCGACCTCGGTCTCCTCCTCGGAGGCCTCGGCCGTCTGGCCTTCGTGCTCGGTCTGCTCGTCGGCGCCGGCGCCGTCCTCGGCGCGCACGCCACTGAGATCGATGCCCAGCTCTTCCGCAGCCCGAAGCAGGTCGTCGTCCTCCTCGCGCATCTCGGCGCGCTCGCCCTCCTCGGAGACCACGTTGACGTCGAGCGCCAGCGACTGCATCTCCTTGAGCAGGACCTTGAACGACTCGGGGATCGAGGGCTCGGCGATGTTCTCGCCCTTGACGATCGACTCGTAGGCCTTGACCCGCCCGACGGTGTCGTCGGACTTGATCGTCAGCATCTCCTGCAGCGTGTAGGCGGCGCCGTAGGCCTCGAGCGCCCAGACCTCCATCTCGCCGAAGCGCTGGCCGCCGAACTGCGCCTTGCCGCCCAGCGGCTGCTGGGTGACGAGCGAGTAGGGGCCGGTGGAGCGGGCGTGGATCTTGTCGTCGACCAGGTGCAGGAGCTTGAGGATGTACATGTGACCGACCGTCACCTGCTCCTCGAACGGCTCGCCGCTGCGGCCGTTGAACAGCGTCACCTTGCCCGAGGCCTGCTCGCCCGGGCGCCGCTTCGTGTCGACCTCCATCTTGATCTGGCCGGTGTGCTGCTCCTGCCAGCGCACGAGCGCCTCGTCGACGTCGGACACCGTTGCGCCGTCGAACACCGGCGTGGCCACGTACACCTTGCCGTTGCCGTCTGAGCGCTTGCGGCCGTCGGAGCCGTCCTCGTACCAGCCGTTGGCCGCCACCCAGCCGAGGTGCGTCTCAAGGATCTGGCCCAGGTTCATCCGGCTCGGGACGCCGAGCGGGTTGAGGATCACGTCGACCGGCGTGCCGTCCTCCAGGAACGGCATGTCCTCGACGTCGACGATCTTGGAGATCACGCCCTTGTTGCCGTGACGGCCGGCGAGCTTGTCGCCCTCGGCGATCTTGCGCTTCTTGGCAACGAAAACGCGCACCAGGTCGTTGACGCCGGGCGGCAGATCGTCGCCCTCATCGCGGCTGAAGGTCTTGACGTCGATGACCACGCCGCCCTCGCCGTGGGGCACCTTGAGCGAGGTGTCGCGGACCTCGCGCGCCTTCTCCTTGAAGATCGCGCGGATCAGCTTCTCCTCGGCCGTCAGCTCGGTCTCGCCCTTGGGCGTGACCTTGCCCACCAGCAGATCGCCCGAGGCGACCTCGGCGCCGATGCGAACGATGCCCCGGTCGTCGAGGTTGCGCAGCGACTCCTCCGAGCGGTTGGGGATGTCGCGGGTGATCTCCTCGTCGCCCAGCTTCGTCGTGCGGGCGTCGATCTCGTACTCCTCGATGTGGATCGAGGACAGCTCGTCGTCGGAGACGAGCCGCTTCGAGATGATGATCGCGTCCTCGAAGTTGTAGCCCTCCCAGGACATGAAGGCCACCAGCAGGTTCTTGCCGAGCGCCATCTCGCCCTGGTCGGTGGCCGAGCCGTCGGCCAGCACGTCGCCGGCCTTGACGGTAGAGCCCACGTGCGACGATCGGCTTGTTGTGGATCAGCGTACCCTGGTTCGAGCGCATGAACTTCTGCAGCAGGTACTCGTCATGGCCGCCGTCCTTGCCGTCGACGACGATCTGCTCGGCGTCCACGTAGGAGACGGTCCCCGGCGCGGTGGCCAGCACCACATCGCCAGTGTCGATCGCCGCGCGGCGCTCCATGCCGGTGCCGATCAGCGGCGCGTCGGTTGACAACAGCGGCACGGCCTGGGCCTGCATGTTCGAGCCCATCAGGGCGCGGTTGGCGTCGTCGTGCTCCAGGAACGGGATCATCGCCGTCGTCACCGACCAGATCTGCTCGGGCGAGACGTCGATCAGATCGACTTCCTCCGGCGTGGCCTGCACATACAGGCCGGCCTGGGTACGGCACAGGATCTCGTCGCCGGTGAGGCGCCCGTTCTGGTCGATCGGCGTGTTGGCCTGGGCGATCAGCTGCTCCTCCTCCTGGGTCGCGTCGAGGTGGAGCACCTTGTCGGTGACCTTCCCGTCCTTGACGACGCGATAGGGGGTGGTGACGAAGCCGTGCTCGGAGATCTCGGCGTAGGAGGACAGCGACCCGATGAGGCCGATGTTCGGACCCTCCGGAGTCTCGATCGGGCACATGCGGCCGTAGTGCGTCGGGTGCACGTCGCGCACCTCGATCGGCGCGCGCTCGCGGGTAAGACCGCCGGCACCGAGCGCCGACAAGCGGCGCCGGTGCCTAAGACCGGCCAGGGAGTTCGTCTGGTCCATGAACTGCGACAGCTGGCTCGAGCCGAAGAACTCCTTGAGCGCGGCGACGACCGGCCGGATGTTGACGATCGTCTGCGGGGTGATCGTGTCGGCGTCCTCGGTCGTCAGACGCTCGCGGACCACGCGCTCCATGCGGTAGAGGCCGATGCGGAAGGCCTCCTGGATCAGCTCCCCGACGGTGCGCAGCCGGCGGTTGCCGAAGTGCTCGTACTCGTCGAGGTGGTCCTGGATCGGCTCCCGGCTGAGCGCCGCCGCCTCGGCGGCGAAGTCCTTGACCTCCTCGCCCGGGTCCTCCGGCATCCCGAGGCGCTTGGGCAGCGAGACGAGCTCCTTGACCAGGGCGATGATGTCGTCGTGGGTCAGGGTGCGGGTCTCGAGGTCCACGTCGAGCCCCAGGCGCGAGTTCAGCTTGTAGCGACCGACACGCGTCAGGTCGTAGCGCTTGGGGTCGAAGAAGAGCTGGTTGAGCAGCGCCTTGGCGGCGTCGATCGACGGCGGCTCGCCGGGCCGCTGCTTCTTGAACAGCTCGATCAGCGAGCCATCCTCGGTGCGCACGACCTCGGGGTCGGACTCCAGCGTCAGGCGGACGTAGAGCGAGTTGTCGAAGGACTTGAGGATCTCCTCGTCGGAGTAGCCCATGGCGCGCATGAGGACCGTGATCGGCAGCTTGCGCTTGCGGTCGATGCGGACGTAGACGCGGCCCTTCTTGTCGATCTCCAGCTCCAGCCACGAGCCGCGGGCGGGCATCAGGTTGGCGATGAAGACCTGCTTCTCGCGGTCCTTGGGCTCCATCACGTAGGCGCCCGGGCTGCGGACGAGCTGCGTGACGACCACGCGCTCGGTGCCGTTGATGATGAACGTGCCGCGCTCGGTCATCCACGGGAAGTCGCCCATGAACACGGACTGCTCCCGGATCTCGCCGGTCTCGCGGTTGATGAAGGCGACGGTGATCGTCAGCGGGCGCGAGTAGGTCAGATCCTTCTCGCGACACTGCTCGAGGCTGGCGATGGGCTCGTCGAAGGTGAACTCGCCGAACTGCACGGCCAGGTTGCCGGTGTAGTCCTCGATCGGCGAGATGTCGTCGATCGTCTCGCGCAGACCGCCCTTCTGGGGATCGGTCAACCAGGCGAACGACTTGCGCTGGATATCAATCAGGTTGGGGACTTCAAGGACCTTTTGCAGGCGCGCGAAGCTCCGGCGCGTCCGCGGTGCGTGAGCGGTTGCCAAGGTGGCGACTCCTCGGGCGGTCGAGAGGCGAGCAGAGATGCGCTCTTGGGCGGCCAGGCGTTCCCCGATTCGGAGGTTTCCCCCCTTGTCCGGAGCTGTTTCCAGCGTCCCGGAGCGCGACCACCAAAGATAGCACACGGCAATATCGCCCTGTGCAGGACCGTCAGCTCTCACGGACCCCGCCCCTGGGCAACCGCGTATGTGGCGCGGCGCCGCTCGTTTTGGGACGGCTACGGCTATTGGCCGACCCGGGGAGTGTAGGGGGAAATGCCTGCAAGGGCAAGTCCGGGGGCCGGGGGCGGGGCTGGGGCGGGCCACGGGGGGAGGTCTCGCTCCCCGGCAGACCGCGCCGCAACCCTCCGCCCCGCACCCGCGCATAACTTTCCAAAGCATGCGCCCTTCGGCCGGGCTTGGTGAAGAACGTCCGTGAGAGCCGCATTTCTCGCCAGCCATCGCGCAGCGCGCGAAGGTTTGAAAGAAATTCACCGCGGACGAGGGGCGGCGGCCGTCGGGGCGCGGTCGGCCGTCGGGGCGCGGTCGCCCGGCGGGTCGCCCGCCGGGCTACTTCAGCTCGACTGTGGCGCCGGCTTCCTCGAGGTCTGACTTGAGCTTGTCTGCCTCTTCGCGCTCCACGCCCTCCTTGACCGGCTTGGGCGCCTCGTCAACGAGGGCCTTGGCCTCCTTGAGGCCGAGTCCGGTCGCGGCACGGACGACCTTGATCACCTGGATCTTCTTGTCGCCCGCACCCTGGAGGACGACGTCGAAGGCGCTCTGCTCCTCGGCGGCCTCGCCGGCGCCGTCGGTCGCCGCGGCGGCCGCCGGGGCGGCGGCGGCGACTGCGGTGGCGGAAACGCCGAACGCCTCCTCGAGCGCCTTGATGCGCTCCGAGAGCTCGAGCACCGAGATGCCCTTGAGCTCGTCGATCCACTCTTGGGTGGTGGTCATGATTCCTCCTGCGGTTTGTCAGGTTCAGCAGTTTCAGATTCGGCCTGGTCGGGCTGCTCGGACGCCTCCGTGGCGGCCTTGGGCACGTCCTCGGACTCGGCGGTCTCGGGTACGTCCTCCGATTCGGACACGGTCTCGGGTACGTCCTCCGATTCGGACACGGTCTCGGGCTCCGGCCGAGGCTCGGCTTCGCCTTCGCCCTCCGCCGGGGATTCGCCTTCCGACGGCGTTTCAGCCTCCCCGGCCGGCGCCGGTTCGCCCTCAGCCGCCGCCGGCGCCTCGCCGCTCACCAGCCCCTGGTCGGCGACCTGTTGGAGCTGGCTCGCCAAGCCCCCGATCAGCGCGTTCAGCGTCCGCACCAGGCCGGAGAGCGGACCGGCGATCGTGCCCACGAGCTGGCCGTGCAGCACCTCGCGCGAGGGCAGCCGGGCGATGGAGCGGATCTCGTCCGCGCTCAGCGTGTTGCCGTCCATCAGGCCGCCCTTGAACTCGAGCACGTGGAGCGCGCGGGACGCGTCGTTGAGCGCCTTGGCCGCCAGCGCGGGATCGCCCGCGACCAGCGTCAGCGCGGTGGGCCCGTCGAGCAGCTCCTTGAGCTCGACCGTGCCGGCCTGGTCGGCGGCGCGCTCGGTTAATGAATTTTTGACGATCCGGAAGGTGGCGTCCGCCTCGCGCAGCCTGGCTCGCAGCTCCGCGGCCTGGGAGACGGAGATGCCGCGGTAGTCCACGGCGAACACCGCCTCGGCGCTCTGCAGCTGCCCGGCGATCTCCTCTACGACTTGAGCTTTTTGGTCTCGGTTCATGTCCTCTCGACTCCTAAAGCAGGCGGGCGTCGAGAGGCGAGCGTGGCTCGCAGTCGCGCTTCCGCCTGTTCCGGACTTACGCGCGACGGCGGCCGGAGGTCTTCGGCAGGGTGCTCCTTAGTCTAGATGAGTGGTTCCAAATTGCTCGTCGCGGATGCGTCCGGGATAACTTCGCGGATGCGCCACGGCCACTCGGCTCGCGTAGCGCTGCTACGCGTCGCCTCCCGTCCGCGCCCCCCCCGCTCGCTCCCCGAACGCCCCGCTTCCAATCGATTTGGAATCGCTCATCTACGCGGCCGCCGGCTCCTCGACGATGTCGCGGGTGCGGGATGGATCGACCTTGACGCCCGGTCCCATCGTGGAGGCGAACGTCACCGAGCGGATGTAGCGGCCCTTGGCCGCTGAGGGCTTGGCCCGGATCAGCTCCTCGATCACGGCCGCATAGTTCTCGAGCAGGCGGCGCTCGTCGAAGTCGGTCTTGCCGATCACCATGTGGACGATCGCGTTGCGGTCAGTCCGGTACTCGACCTTCCCCGCCTTGGACTCCTCGACCGCCTTGGCCACGTCCATGGTCACCGTCCCCACCTTGGGGTTGGGCATCTTGCCCGCCGGGCCCAGGATGCGTCCCAGGCGCCCGACCACGGGCATCATGTCGGGCGTGGCGATCGCCACGTCGAAGTCGTCGAAGCCGCCCTGGACGCGCTCGGCCAGGTCCTCGGCGCCGACGACGTCGGCCCCGGCCTCCTCGGCCTCGCGAGCCTTGTCGCCGCGCGCGAACACGGCGATCTTTACGTCCTTGCCCAGGCCGTTGGGCAGCGCGATCGTGCCGCGCAGCTGCTCGTCGGCGTGGCGCACGTTGAGGCCCGTGCGGACATGCACCTCGACCGACTCGTCGAACTTGGCGCGCTTCAGCTGCTTGATGAGCCCCATCGCCTCCGAAGGCGCGTACTCGCGCTCGCGGTCGAAACGCTGGCGAGCATCCAGATAGGTCTTTCCATGGTGTGCCATCGCTCGCTCCTTAGACGACGTCCACGCCCATCGAGCGCGCCGTGCCGGCGATGATGTTCGCCGCGGCGTCGAGATCGTTGGCGTTCAGGTCTTTCATCTTCCTCTCGGCGATCTCCCGCAGCTGGGTCTGGGTGATCTGCGCCACCTTCTCCCGGTGCGGCTCGGGCGAGCCCTTCTCCACCGAGACCGCCTGCTTGATCAGCACGGCCGCCGGCGGGCTCTTGGTGACGAACGTAAACGAGCGGTCCTCGAAGACGGTGATCACGACCGGGATCACCGTGCCCGCGTCGCTCTGCGTCTGGGCGTTGAAGGCCTTGACGAACTCCATGATGTTCACCCCGTGCTGGCCCAGGGCAGGGCCCACGGGCGGAGCCGGGCTGGCCTGGCCACCCACCGCTTGCAGCTTGATCTCTGTAAGAACCTTTTTCGCCATTTTTTAATGGGGCCGCCGTAAAGGCGGCCCTTTTAGATCTTCTTCACCTGGTCGAATCCGACCTCGACCGGGGTCTCGCGGCCGAAGATGGACACCAGCACCTTCAGCCGCTGGGCGTCCTCGTTGACCTCGCTGATCTCGCCGGAGAAGTCGGACAGGGGGCCGGAGATGACCTTGACCGACTCGCCGATCGAGAACTGAGCGCGGCTGCGTGGCCGGGCCTCGGCCTCGCGGTGCAGGAGCCGGTTGACCTCGTCCTGCGTCAGCGGCACCGGCTCGTTGGAGGCTCCGACGAAGCCCGTCACGCCCGGAGTGCCCTTGACCAGCGACCACGAGTCCTCGTTGAGGTCCATGTTCACCAGCACGTACCCCGGCATCGTGCGCTTCTCGACGGTCACCTTCTGGTTGTCCTTCATCTCGGACACGCTCTCGGTAGGCACGACTATCTGGCGCACGGCACGCTGCTGCCCGAGCGACACCACCCTGTGCTCGAGGTTGTGCTTGACCTTCTGCTCGTGTCCTGAATAGGTATTTACGACGTACCAGCGGAACATAGTTGGTGGTCCTAGAAGTGACCGTTGACGACGAAAGACACGACCTTCCCGGCAACCCAGTCTGACACGCCGAGGAACACGCCAGCCACGATGACGAACCCGATCACGACCCCCGTGGCCTGCATCACCTGACGGCGATCGGGCCACTGTACCCGCTGGAGCTCGCGCCAGCTGCCCTTGAGGAAACCGATCACACGGTTGCCGGGAAGGGCGCGTGGCTCGGCCCGGCCAGGGGCGCCCACGGCCAGCTCGCCGGCCCCGCCCCGCGGCGCGTCGCCGATCTCGTCGTCGAAGACTCGGCCGCCGTCCTCGGATTCCAGCTCCGGGTCGACCTGCACTCGTTCGCCTTGCGAGGGGCCCAAAGCGCCCAGCTGCAGCCGCTCCTCGGCGATCTCCGCGTCGGGCGCGGCGTGTTCGATCGGCGACGGCGCCTCATAGTCGGGCTCGTCGTCTTCGACGAGCTCGGCCTCGACGGGCTCCGCCTCCACCGGCTCGGCCTCGACCGGCTCGGCCTCGACCGGCTCCGGTGCTACCGGCTCGAGCTCTTCCTGGGCCTCTGGCTCGTGCTCGATGCGCTCGGGCACGCCGCCCCGAGCCGTTCGCTCACGGCTGCGGCTGGCGACCGGCTGCGGACGGCGAGCGCGGCGCTCCTTGGCGCGTTTGCGGTTGCGGGCCACGGCTGAAGCTCAACCCATCAGCGCGTCTCACGGTGAGCCGTGTGACGCCGGCACCAGCGGCAGTACTTGCGCAGCTGAATGCGGTCCGGGTTGTTCCGCTTGCTCTTATTCGTCTGATAGTTCCGGCGCTTGCACTCTTCACAGGCGAGAGTTACTGCGATCCGGACGTCTCCACGGGCCATCGCGCTTGCAGTTCCTGGTATCGATACGTTCGGCGACCGGCTGCGGGCGTGTTTCGACACGCCCACTGGCGCCGCGCACGAGTGTAGCGGCCGCTACTCCCCCAGTTCTACCGGGGTGGCGACGAGCTCCAGGAAGCGCTCACCGCGGAACAGGCGCACCGTCAGTGGCCTTTCGATCGCCGCCTCGGTCATGGCTCGTTGGACGTCGTCCACCCGCTCCACCGCGACGCCGTCGAGCTCCACGATCAGGTCCTCGGAGCGCAGGCCGGCGCGGTCGGCCGGACTGCCGTCCACCACCTCCACGATCTCCACGCCGCCGATCCGGCCGACGCGGCTACGGGCGTGCGGAGGCAGCGGGCGGGGGCCGCCGGCGATGCCCAGGTACGCGCGCCTCACCCGTCCGTGGCGCATCAGAGCGCCGATGATCTGGCGCGTGGCGGTGTTGATGGGGACGGCGAGGCCAAGGCCGACCCCCGCCACCGCCGTGTTGACCCCCACCACGTGGCCCGAGCTGTCGACCAGTGCGCCGCCGGAGTTGCCGGGGTTGAGCGCCGCGTCGGTCTGGATCACGTTGTCGATGTAGCGGAACGTCCTTCCCGCGCGCGCGGGAAGAGAACGTCCCAGAGCGGAGACCACGCCCGCGGTGACCGAACCGGCGAAGCCGTTTGGGTTCCCGATCGCCACGACCAGCTGGCCGACGCGCAGCCGCTCCGCCTCGCCCAGCGTGGCGGGGCTGAGGCCGTCGCCGTCCGCCCGCAGCACCGCCAGGTCGGAGAGGCGGTCGAGGCCCACGATCCGGAAGCTAAGCTCGCGCCCGTCGACGAACGCGGCCCGGCCGCGGCGCCCCGGTCCGGACACCACGTGCGCAGAGGTCAGCAGGAAGCCGTCCGGAGTGAGCGCCACGGCGCTGCCGGCCCCGGCCGGGACCTGCCCGCCACGCCCGCGGCGCATCACGCGTAGGTTGGCGACACTCGGGGCCAGGCGGTCGGCGACCTCCACGACTATCCGGGAGTAGGCGTCGAGCGCCTCCACCTCGGCGTCGGGGATCTGCCGGGAATCGGCGTCCGTGGTGCTCATCAAAACGTGACCGTGACCATGCGCTCGTCGTTTCCGCGCAGGACGCCCAGCTCGAGCCGGCCCTCCGTGCGGGCGCCGTCGAGCGCCTCATACAGGCCGTCGACGCGCTCGAGCTCGCGCCCGGCGGCGGCGACGATCAGATCGCCGCGCTCCAGCCCGGCGCGCTCGGCCGCGCTGCCCTCCTGGACGGCGCGCACGAGAATGCCGTCGCGCTCGGGCAGCCCCACCGCCCTTCGCAGCCGCCGCGCGGCGCGCGGCGGCGCAATCGCCACGCCGAGTCGCACACGGGAGGGTTCCTCGCCGCGGGCCAACAGCTCGATGCGCTCGCGAAGGACGGTGTCGGCCGGAATCGCCAGGATCAGGCCGCCGTCCTCGCGCACGGCGTTGATGCCGAGCAGCCGGCCGTCGAGGTCGAGCAGCGGGCCGCCGGAGGAGCCACGGGGTAGTGGCGCCGTGTGCTCGAGTGCGCCTCGGATTCGCCTCCCCCTCGGTCCGCGGAAGCTGCGCGCCGCCGAGGACACGTAGCCGAGCGTTACGCGCAGGCCGCGCCCGCCGGGGTTGCCGAACGCCAGCACCGGCTGGCCGATCGCCGTCTGCTCCACCTCGTCTGCGAATTGCAGAGGCTCGGCGTCACCGGTGTCCACGTCGATGACGGTGACGTCGAGATCGTCGTCGGATCCGGTCACGCGGCCGCTCTCACGACGGCCGTCGGCGAAGGTCACCGTGACCTCCTGGTGGCGCAGGTTGTGGGCGTTGGTCACAACGCGCCCGGGGGCGATCACGAACCCCGAGCCGACGCCCCAGCCGCGTCCCAAGCCGACGACCGCGGGGCCGAGGCGAGTCGCCGCGTCCGTGATCGCGGTCTGTGTCTCTTCAAGTAATGCCATTCCTTCTTCTCTCCCTGCTCGGTCGCGAGATTCGGGCCGAGCGTCGGTAGTTACTTGCAATATGCAAGTCGCTATCGTAGCAAGGGAGTGATGACTACGATCTTTCGTCAAATGGCAGACCGGCTCGATCCGCCCGCGGCCGCCGGGGTCGAGGCTGGGGCCGCCGCGCCGCCGGCCGACTCGCTCGCGGCTCCCGAGGACGCTTCCGCTCTGGCCGATGCGCTGGCCACGGTCGGCGACCGCTGGACGCTGCTCGTGGTCGCAGCGCTGCTCGACGCCCCGCGCCGCTTCGGCGAGCTCCAGCAGGAGGTGCGCGGCATTGCGCCCAACGTCCTGGCCCAGCGCCTGCGCCAGCTCGAGCGCAGCGCCTTGGTGGTGGCGCGTCCCTACTCCCAGCGCCCGCCGCGGTTCGTCTACGAGCTGAGCGCCGCGGGGCGCGAGCTGGCCGGAGCCCTGCGCCTGCTCGCCGGCTGGGGCGCGCGCAACGCGGAGGGCGCATCGGCCCCGCGTCACGTCGTGTGCGGGACGCCGATGGAGACCCGCTGGTGGTGTCCGACCTGCGAGCGCCCGGTCTCAGACGACGAGGGCGAGGAGCTGCATTTCGCGTAGCCGGGCCGCGCAGTCTGGCGGTGCGCGTTGTGCAGAGCGGCGACCCGCTGGCCGAGAACGCGGTTTCCGGGAAGAATGGCGGCATGCTGCGTCTGGCGCTCCTGTGCGTCACCATCGGGCTCGCCGACTCGATCAACCCAACGACGATCGGCCCGGCGCTGTATCTGGCCGGCGGGCGGCACGCTCGGACGCACGTGATCCAGTTCACGCTCGGCGTGTTTGTCGTCTACCTGCTCGGAGGCCTGCTGCTGGCGCTGGGGCCGGGGCAACTGCTTCTGTCGGTGGTGCCCCACCCCGATCGTGAGGACCGTTTCGTGCTCGAGACGATCGCCGGTGCGGCGATCTTCATCGGCGGCCTGTTTCTGCTCGCATACCGCCACCGGCTAGCGCGTTTCGACGTGCCGACGCCGAAGAGCAGGGGCAGATCGAGCGCCATCCTCGGCGCCACGATCACGGCGGTGGAGCTCCCGACGGCGTTTCCCTATTTCGCGGCCATCGCCGCCGTCGTGGGCTCGGGCTTCGGCCCGGCCCGGCAGACGGTGCTGATCGTGCTGTTCAACATCTGCTTCGTGCTGCCGCTTGTGGCGATAGTCGTGACGCTCACCACGGCCGGCGAGGGCGCGACGAGGATCCTGGTCGCCGCCAGGAACTGGCTCGACTCCCGCTGGCCGGTGGTGCTGGCGACGCTGGCGCTGCTCGCGGGCGCGTTCGTGATGCTCCTCGGAGCAGCGGGACTGGCCGGCTTGGGCCACGGCCATTTCGGTGGCTTCGCGCGGCACTTCCGCCGCATCATTCACCCCTGACGGAGCCAGCCGCGGCGGCGAGAGGTTCGTGTAGGAGCTCTTGCCGCGAGGGTTCGCGCTCGAGCTCATGCGCCAGCCGGGTGAGGAGACCCGCCAGGTCGTCGTAGCGCTCGGGCGACCAGCCGTCGAGGAGTCGGGCGAGGCTCGCGCGGCGCTCGGCCACGAGCCGCTGCACGAACTCATGCGAGCGGGGGTCGAGCACCCGGACGCCGTCCTCGGCGTGCACGAGCCCCCTGTCCTGCAGCTCTCCGAGCGCGCGCTCTGAGACCTCGGGCGGAACTTCGAACCGCTCGCAGAGTTGGTCGATGTCTGCGTCGGGTTTCTCGTGCAGACGCACAAGCAGCCAGGCGGCGGCCGGAGAGAGATCGACGCCGGCCCGCGCCGCGATTCCGGCCACGAGGCGGCGGCGCCCCTCGCGGCCGACCAGAACGCTGAGCGCACGGGAGATCTCGGCCAGCGAGTCGCCTTTCTTGGGGACCGCGAAGCTCTCTCCGACCCCGGTCCCCGCGGCGACGCTGTCACGCAAGGGGCGCTCCTCTAGCGCCCAGCTGAGCAGGAAGGCCACTGCCGCCACGGCGGCGCCCACCTCGAACACGGTGCTCAGGGAGTTGGTGAAGGCGTGCACGTAGCCGGTGTGGATCGGCGCCGGGAGCCTCTTGAGCGCCGCCGGGTTTTCGCTCAGGCTGCTCTGCTTGGCCGTTGCCGCGGCGCTTGCGGGCAGCGTTCGCGTGAGCTCGCTGGCCAGGCGGCTCGAGAACACCGAGCCCAGGACCGCGGTGCCGACCGAGCCGCCGATCGAGCGAAACAGGGTGGCGCCCGATGTGGCCACCCCGAGGTCGCGGTACTCGACGGCGTTCTGGACCGCGAGCACCAGCACCTGCATGACCGACCCCAGCCCCAGGCCGAGCACGAACATGAACGCCGAGGAGGCCAGCCGCGACGTGGAGGCGCTCATGCCGGAGAGCAGCAGTAGCCCGACGACCATCACCGCCGTGCCTGCGATCGGGAATGGCTTGTAGTGGCCGGTGCGCGTGATGATCTGGCCCGAGCCGATCGATGTGATCAGCAGCCCTCCCATCAGCGGCAGCAGCTGGAGTCCCGAGCCGGTCGGCGAGGCGCCGTTGACCACCTGCAGGAAGAGCGGCAGGTACGTGATGGAGCCGAAGAGGGCAAAGCCCACCACGAACCCCATGGCGCTCGTCACGGAGAAGACCCGGTTTGAGAACAGCCGCAGCGGCAGTACCGGCTCGGCCGCTGCGCGTTCGGCGAAGATGAACGCGACGATCAGCGCCAGTGAGCCCACGCCGAGGAGGATCGTGAACGTGGAGCCCCATTTGTACGTGGTCCCGCCGAGCGTGCACTCCAGCACGACGGCGCTGACGGCGGCAGCCAGCAACGCTGTCCCCAGGTAGTCGATCTTGTGGCGTATCTGCTCGTGCTGCGAGGGCAGCGTCGCTGCCAACACGAGGAACGCCACCACCCCGATGGGCAGGTTGACGTAGAAGATCCACCGCCACGACAGATCGCTGGTCAGGAATCCGCCGAGCAGCGGGCCGATCACGCTCGCGACGCCGAACACCGCGCCGAACAGGCCCTGGTAGCGGCCCCGCTCGCGCGGCGAGACAACGTCCCCGATCGACGCCTGCGCCCCGACGATCAGCCCGCCTCCCCCGAGCCCCTGCACCGCACGGAACGCGATCAGCATGTCGAGGTTCTGCGCCAGGCCGCTCAGCGCCGAACCGACGAGGAACAACGCCATCGCCACCTGGAGCATCAGCTTGCGTCCGTAGAGGTCACCGAGCTTTCCGTAGAGCGGCGTGACCACGGTCTGGGCCAGCAGGTAGGCGGTCACCACCCACGAGATGTGGTTGAGGCCCCCCAGGTCGCCGACGATCGTGGGCAGCGCCGTAGAGACGATCGTCTGGTCGAGCGAGGCCATCAGCAGCACCAGCATCAGACCCGTAAAAACGACGGCCACGGGGTGCTTGCTGTCGCCCCGTTCAGAGGCGGAGGCGGCAACCGAGCTCACATCGGCCTCGATCATATGCTTCGGCCATGGAGGCCACTACGGAGTTTGACCCTCGCGTGCTACAGCGGCTGCTGGAGGGCCGCTACGGCGAGCTTCGGCGCCAGGTCATGGAAGTGCTGGCCAGGCCCGAGTTCGAGCCGCCGATCGCTCTGGAGCGCGAGGAGTACCGCCGCCGGGTCCTCGAGTGGGCCAGGACGCTCGCCGGTGAGGGCCTGACGGCGCCCGGGTTCCCGGAGGAGTTCGGCGGCCAGGACGACCCGGGCGCCAACGTGGCGGCGTTCGAAACGCTGGCGTACGGCGACCTCTCGCTGCTGGTCAAGTTCGGGGTTCAGTTCGGTCTGTGGGGCGGCGCGGTGCAGCAACTCGGCACGCGCCCCCACCACGAGCGCTATCTGCGGGCGATTGCCTCACTCGAGCTGCCAGGCGCGTTCGCCATGACCGAGTCAGGCCATGGCTCGAACGTCCAGCACCTGGAGACGACCGCCACCTACGACCCCGATCGCCAGGAGTTCGTAATCGACACGCCCGGCGAGCAGGCCTGCAAGGAGTACATCGGCAACGCCGCTCGCGACGGGCGCATGGCGGCGGTGTTCGCGCAGCTGACCGTGGGCGACGAGTCCCACGGCGTACACACCCTCGTGGTGCCCCTGCGCGACGAGCACGGACGCGTCTGCAGCGGGGTGACGATCGAGGACGACGGCGAGAAGCTCGGGCTGGGCGGCGTCGACAACGGACGGATCTCGTTCGACCACGTCCGCGTCCCGCGCGAGGCGCTGCTGAACCGTTACGGCGACGTCAGCGCGGAGGGCGTCTACTCGAGCCCGATCGACAACGTCAACAAGCGCTTCTTCACGATGCTGGGGACGCTCGTCCAGGGCCGGGTATGCATCTCCGGGGCGTCGATCAGCGCCGCCAAGACCGCGCTGACGATCGCCATCCGCCACGGGCTGCGCCGCCACCAGTTCGGACCGCCAGACGGTGACGAGGTCCCGATTCTTGACTACCGGACCCAACAGCGCCGGCTGATGCCTCTGCTCGCCAAGACCTACGCTCTGCACTTCGCCCAGGCCGAGCTGCTCGAGCGCTTCCACGGCGCCTTCTCGGGCGGCATCGACGACACGCCTGACCGCGAGCGGCGCGAGCTCGAGTCGCTGGCGGCGGGGATGAAGGCCACCTCCAGCTGGCACGCCACGGAGACGATCCAGACCTGCCGCGAGTGCTGCGGCGGCGCCGGCTACATGGCCGTCAACCGCTTCGCCGCGCTCAAGGCCGACACGGACATCTTCACCACCTTCGAGGGCGACAACACGGTGCTGATGCTGCTCGCGGCCCGCGGTCTGCTGACCGATTTCTCCGAGCACTTCGGCGGTCTGAACCCCGCGGAGGTGGTGACGTTCGTCGCCGGGCAGGTGGTGGAGACGGTGGTCGAGAGGCTGTTCGCGCGCAAGATCGTGCAGGTCATCGCGGACGCCGTCCCCACCCGCGACGAGCACGGGAACCTGCTCGAACGCGACTACCAGCTGGACCTGTTTCGCTGGCGCGAGGGGCATATCGTGGCCTCGGTCGCCAATCGCTTCAAGCGGGGATTGGATGAGGGGTTCGACCCGTTCGAGGTATTCCGCGCCGTGCAGGACCACGCCGCCAACGCCGCCCGGGCGCACATGGACACGATCACGCTGGAGGCATTCGCGGCGGCGATCGAGCGCTGTGAGGACGAGCCGGCCCGTGGGGCGCTCGAGATGCTCTGCGACCTCTACGCGTTGTGGAACGTGGAGTCCGACAAGGGCTTCTTCCAGGAGCACGGGCGCCTGGCATCTCCGCGGTGCAAGCAGATCACACGCGAGGTCAACCGGCTCTGTAACGATGTCCGAGGCCACGCCGGGGCGCTGGTCGACGCGCTGGGGATTCCGGACGCGGTGCTACGGGCGCCGATCGGTCTCAAGGAGCGCGGCGGCTGACGGTCCGTATACGACGTCAGGCGCGGGCGGACGCGAGCCGGGCGAACAGCGACGAGATCCGCTTGGCGGGCCGCGCACCGACTTGGCGACGCGGCGGAGCCATGTGCGATCCCGACCGCTGGTTGTCGGCGACCCGACGCAGCTCGGCGACACGCTCCTGGGCGGCGATGTGGGTGAGTTGGCTGTGCATCGATTCCTCCGTGGAGACCGTTGATCGAACGGCATCCAACGTAGGCGTAAGACGACGCTCTGCCATCGGCAGATCGCCTTATCTTTCGCCTTATTGTTGGTCCGCGGGCGCTTAGGAGTCCCGCCTGAATCGGACGCGGCTGGGCGCAACGCTCAAATGCTCAAGCGCCGGGCCGGCCGAGCTCGCGGAGCACGCGCTCCACAAACTCGCCCTTCCGCTCGGTGTAGGCCTCGTAGTCCGCGCCGTCGAGCCCTCGCTTCAACGCGTTGTACTCCGCCAGGAGTGCTGGATCGCGTATCAGCGCGTCTCGAAAGGGTCCGAACAAGCGGTCTCCGGCCGAGCCCGCGACGACCAACTGGATTCCGACCTCGGGTTGGCTGCTGCTCGGATCCTTGAAGCTCGCCAGCGTCGGCGTCCAGTTCCTGGGCTGGTGGACTGCGTAATGGCTGCTCAGCATCCCGATCGCCGTGGGGAAAGCGGCCTGGTCGACGCGTACCACCAGATCTAGGTCGCCTTTGGTCAGCGCTCCCGGCACTGCCGTGGAGCCGACGTGCTCCACCTCGGCCTCGGGCAGCAGCACGAGGACAAGTTGCCGATGCAACTCAAACGCCGCCCTCGTCTCTTCCTCGAGCTCCGCAGCCGGTCTTATCCGGATCGACGCCATCCGGAGGATCTTGGCGCGCCCCGCGGGCTGAGCGGGCTCTCACTTCTGAACCGTTTGCCGGCCGTGCCGGGTCGAACTGGCACGAACAGAATGAAAGGGACCTCCAGAATGATCTATAGAGATGGGCACTCCGAGACCTCGACTTCGGATCTCGAGGGCATGCAGCGCGCTACGTTCGCGGCTGGATGCTTCTGGGGCGTCGAGGCGGCGTTCCGAGAGATCGAAGGTGTCGTGGCAACGCGAGTCGGCTACGCGGGCGGAACGATCACCGATCCCACCTACGAGCAGGTTTGCTCGGACACCACGGGGCACGCAGAGTCGATACAGGTCTGGTTTGACCCCGATGTGGTGAGCTACACCGAGCTGCTGGACACCTTCTGGTCGATCCACGACCCGACCACCGCTGACAGGCAGGGATGGGATTTCGGCAGCCAGTATCGCTCGGCGATCTTCTTCCACGATGCCGATCAGGAGCAGCTGGCCATCGCCTCCCGCGGTGAGCGTCAGGATTCGTTGACCAGGCCGATCGTGACCGAGATCGTCCAGGCCGGCCCGTTCTACGACGCCGAGGAGTATCACCAGCGCTATTTCGAGAAGCACGGCGGTGCGTTCTGCGCCACCACCGTCCGCTAAGCGGATCGGTCCTCCTCGGGCTGAAGGTATGGCTCGAGGAGGGCTCGCAGCCGCATCCGCCCTCGGTGCAGCCGGCTCTTGAGCGCCGCCTCGCGAATACCGGCGACTTCGGCGGCGTCATGGGTGGACAGACCTTCGAGGTCACGCAGCACGACGGCGGCCCGCCAGTCGTCGGGCAGCTCATCTAGCGCCCGCTCCAGCGTCCGCTCGAACTCCCGGTCGAGCGCCTGGGCCTCGGGCCCAAGCTCGGGAGACTCCGGGAGGGAGGCGACCGGATCCTCGCGATCCGGCTCGGGGTCCGCTCGCACGGGGCGCCGGCGCGACAGCCGCCGGTGGGCCTCGTTGAACGCGATGCGGTACAGCCACGTCGAGAACTGCGAGCGCTCCTCGAATCGGGCCAGGCCTCGCCAGGCGCGCACGAATACCTCCTGCGCCACCTCGTCGGCCTCATCGGGGCCGAGCCCGAAGCGTCGCAGCGCGCCATAGACGCGGTTGGCGTGGCCGACCACGAGCTCGCCGAATGCGTCCTGGTCGCCGGCGCGTGCCCTCCGAATCAACACATGCTCGGAGCTCGCGGACCCCGTCACGGCGCGGTTATACCGCCTGGACGGCGGGGCGCACGCGAAACGTGACGCCCCGCCGAGGCCGCGCTAACGCTCGTCGAGGTCGAGCGAGCAGGAATTGATGCAGTAGCGCTCCCCGGTCTGGGCCGGGCCGTCCGGGAAGACGTGGCCGAGATGGCCGCCGCAAGCGGAGCACGTGACCTCGATCCGGTGCATGCCGTAACTGACGTCGTCGTGAAGCTCGACGTTGGCGCGGTCTGCCGGCTCGGTGAAGCTCGGCCAGCCTGTCCCCGAGTCGAACTTCGTCTCGGAGGAGAACAGCTCGGCGCCACAGCCGGCGCACCGATACATGCCCTTGCGCTTCTCGTCGAAGTACTTGCCGGTGAATGCCCGCTCCGTTCCCTTCCTGCGGAGTACGTCGTACTCGGCCGCAGTCAGCTGCTCGCGCCATTCGCCGTCGGTCTTCTCGACCCGCGGACTGGGGGTCTCGTTATGGGTGTGAGTCTGGTTGTTCATGCTGGATTTGACCCTGGAAGTGCCGAAACGATTCAGTCAAGCTCGCTTAGTCGGGCTCGCACCGAAGCGGCCATTTGGAGGACATCCACCTCAGCGCTCGGCGACGCGAGAAGATGCAGTCCATCGAGGGTCCGGCGTAGACCGGCGAGCAGCCGCCGGCACTCGGCGCACTCCCCGAGGTGACGCTCCATCCGCGCGCGGCCCGTGGCCGCGAGCCCTCCGTCGAGATAGTCCGACATACGGCGCGGCGCCCAGCGGTGATCCCGCCTGAAACGCACTCGCTCCAATAAGCCGCTCACCAGCCCTCAGACCCGATCAGCGCAAGGAAGGGTTCGCACGGCTTCTAAGCCGGTTCCGAGCTCGGCAGCCCAAGCCGGTGGGCAATGGCACCCGCCTCGGCGCGATTTCGCGCCCCCAGCTTGGCCAGGATGTGGGAAACGTGGACGCTGGCGGTCTTCTCGCTGATCACGAGCGCCTGGGCGATCTCGGGGTTCGACGCGCCGTCTGCCAGCAGCGACAGCACCTCCCGCTCGCGGGCGGTGATCCCGCGTGCGTCGAACGCATCAGCGTGTTGGGCGGCGCCGACGTCGAGGGAGATCCGCCACCGCTGGGCGAGCGCCTCGATCTCGGCTCGCAACGGACGCTCCCCCAACCGCACGGTGATCCGATGCGCCTCCTGGAGCAGGCGGCTGGACGCCGCGCCACGCGTAGCGGTGGCCTCCGCCTGGCGCATCAGCGCGTAGGCGAGGGCATAAGGCTCCTCTAGCTCACGGAACGCCCGCGTGACGTCCTCCCACAGAGAGGCGTCATCCTGCTGGGCCGCGCGCGCAGTCTCCGCCGCGGTCAGCAGACGGTACGACTCGGCCCGGGGGAACCGTTTCGCGCGCGGCAGCTCGAGCAGCATCGCGTCGAGCGCCCGGAGCGCGCGATCGGCCTCCTCCGCCCGAGCCCCGGCGTCGCCGGAACCCCGTGCCCGTGCCTGAGCGGCGCGCTCGGCCGCGATCCGCGCCGCCGTCGGGTAAACCTCGACGAAATCGTGGAGCCAAGGCGCGTACACGAGATCGGATAGGTACGCGAGCGCCGTGTCGAGCGTGGCCGCGGCATCCTCGAGCCTCCCCTGCCACAGCCGGAGCGTCCCGATCGCCGCCAGCGCCGGTGGCAACCACTCCGGACCGCCCATGCCGCGCGCCATCGGTTCGGCGAGCTCCAGCTCGGCCTGGGCGGCCGCGTAGTCACCACGCGCCATCGCGAGCTGGCCCGCAATGGAATGCCGAGGCGCGGCCGAGGCGCCACTTCCGCCGGGGTACGTGTCCGCGAGCAGCCGATCCACGTCCTGCCACTCACCGAGGCGGAACTTCCATGTCGCGATGCTCGAGGACAGGTACTGCACGAAGTCCTGGAGCCCCCACCGGGGAGCATCGGCAATTCCCTCCTCCGCGAAGGCGATGGCGTCCCTGACCCGGCCTTCGGCCTCGAGATTCTCGGAGCCGTTCGCGTAGGAGCGACCGATCTCCTCGACGGCGCCGATGTCGCGGGCGATCGACAAGGCCCGGGACGCATTGTCGAATGGCACGCCAGCAGCCCAGCCGACCCCGGCCATCGTATTCAGGATCCTGGCTTCCGCGTACCTGTCACCGACCTCGCGGGCGAGGACGAGCGCCTCGTCGCAAACGGCGAGCGCGTCCCTCGACCTGCCGCTCAGCATCAGCGCCTGTGCCTCGCCCGCGAGCACCTGCGCCCGCTCGGCGCTGGGCGGCTCGGAGGGGATCAGGCGCACCGCCTCGTGGTAGACGGCCAGGGCCTCCTGGTGATCGGCCGAAAGCCACAGACCTCGGCCGAGCAGCATGTGAACCTGGGCGAGGCGGACGGGATCGCGTTCGGAGCTCAGCTCCGCGGCGGCCTCGCGCGCGAGCGCGACCACGCGCGCCGGCCGGTCGGCGTGAATCGCCGCGCCGGCCGCCCGCGTCAGCAACGCGGCGCGGTCGAGCCCGGCGACGGACTCGGGGTCCTCGACCTGGTCCCAAAGCTCGAGTGCACGCTCGCCGTGACTCGCGCTCTCGGCGAAGGCGAATGCCTCCTCGGCCTCGGCACTCGCGGCGACCGCGGCCTCGAGTGCGCGCTGGAGCTCGCCGGCGGCGTGCCAGTGGTGCGCGAGCTCGCCCGCCGCGCCGATGCCGCCGGCGGCGAGGTCGGGCTGTGCGGCGAGCACGTGGGCCAGCGCACGGTGGACCTCGCGCCGCCTCCCGGCGAGCATGTCCCCATAGACGGCCTCGCGCACGAGCGCATGGCGGAAGGTGTAGATCCCCTTGCCGTGCACATCCACCAGCACCTGGTGGGTCAGCGAGTCACGCAAGGCGGTCTCGAACTGGTCGTCCGTAAGCTCTGCGACCGCCCGCAGGAGCCGTTCGTCGGTTGCCCTCCCGGCCGTCGCGGCCACCTCGAGCAGCCGCTGGGCGGGAGGCTCGAGGCGCTCTATCCGAAGCAGCAGAAGGTCCCGCAGGGAGGCCGGGAGCGGGGTGCCTTCGCCGGCGGCGAGCAGTTCCTCGGTGTAGAAGGCGTTGCCTTCGCTGCGCTCGAACAGCCGCTCGACGAGCTGGCGGGACGGCCGCCGGCCGGTGATTCCCTCCACCTGGAGCGCGAGCTCCTCGCGCGTGAACGGCTCGAGCTCAATCCGCCGCACTCCGCGCACGCGACTGAGCTCGGCGACGAAGTCCCGTAGCGCGTGCAGCCGATGGACCTCCTCCCCGCGAACTGTGATCACGACCGTGAGACGGGGCCCGCGGCCCGCCCGGACCAGAAAGGCTACGAAATCGCGCGTGGAGCGATCGGCCCAGTGGAGGTCCTCGATCACGAACAACACTCCCTGTTCGGCCGCCAGCCGGTCGAGAAGCCGCAGCAGCAGCGAAAACAGTCGGGTCTTGCTCGATCCGCTCGCGGCGTCTGCCCCCGGCGCCTCGCCCGGCGAGAGCTCGGGCCACAGCCGCGCCAGCTCGCGGCGGTCCATGTCGGTCAGTCCAGCGAGCGCGTCGCCGTCGCTGATCGCGGGACGCAGCGCCGAGACGATCGGTGCGTACGGCAGCTCGCCGTCCGCGAGCTCGAGGCACTCACCGAGCAGCGCGAGTTTTCCCTCCGCTCTTGCCCGCTGTTCCAGCTCGGCCACGAGCCGGCTCTTGCCGACACCGGCGTCACCGGTGATCACGACGGTGCCGCCTCCCTCGCCCAGCGTCGTCAGGTACTCCTTCCGGCCTACGAATCGCTCGCTCCAGACGCGCCCGACCACGAGCGCGATTATCGCCCCTCAGCCACCCGCAAACATGCCGTGGAACCCGAACGGGATGTGGTGCGGTACCTCGGCCCGGGCGAGCTCGTCGAGCGACTTGGCGTCAAGGATCAGCAGGAAGGATTTCCCGCTCGGACCGAGCACGACCGATAGCAGCGCGCCGTCATCCTCCTCTTCTGCGCCGGGCGCCGCGACGAACACGGGCTCGCCGGGGAAGCAGCCCTCGTCGCGCCAGACGGCCGCTGTCCCCTCTTGTACGTCGGCCTTGACGATCTGGTCGAGCCATACGTCTGCGAGACCGACGCCCCACACATAGCGGTAGGGGCGCTCGTTGCAGCGTCCGTAGTTGATCCGGGGTAGCTCCAGCGGCTCCTCGATCAAGCGCTCGATCGTCACGCTCCCGGTAGCCGGGGATATGCGGAAGCGCTCGAGGCGAGCCGGCGTGGCGGGCTTGCCCTGGCGCAGGCGCTCGAGGTAGAGGTCCTGCACGATCCCGGCGTCCGGGTAGGTGCAGATGTCAGCCACGATCTGATCGCCGTCTTCGTAGGCATTCACGTGGTGAAACCCGAACCGGGGATCGGTCTCGAACGGGCCCGAGTACTCGCCGGTGCGGCGGTCGAACAGATGAAAGCGCGTCCCTTGTCCCGGCTTCCAGCGATAGTTCTCGATGTAGGGACGCCTGCTGGAGGCGAGCTGCAGTGGGTTGACGACGAACGGGAACTCGGCCAGCAAGAGCCAGCGCTCCGTCAGCCCGAACGAGTGCATATACGCCGGCTCGCGCACGCCGTGGGACGCGATCACCCGAGGCCTGTCGCTGTCGGGACGCAGGAGGAAGAAGCGGTAGCTGTTGCGCGGGCCGAGCTTGGCTGCGTAGTTGAGCATGCCCCGGGTTGCCCGGTCGGCGTGAGGATGGGCGGTCGTCAGCTGGCCCGGTGGCTTGTACGGCACGCCCGCCGCGGCGAGCGTCGCCTCGTCGAACTGGACCGGAATCGGCGTCTCGGTCATGGCGATGAACCGCTCGCCGAGCTTGACGAGGTTGACGTTGACGTTGTCGGTCAGCTGCGGCGAGAACATCGCGCTGACGCGCTGGAAGAGCGACCGGCAGGGGTCGGTGGCGAACTCCGAGTAGGCGATCCGTCCTTCATCACGCGCCGCCCGCCAGGCGCGCGTCTCCAGGAACCGGTTCGCGTAGGAGACCTCGCCCTCGGCGAACGAGAAGCGGTGAAGCATCGCCAAGCCGTCGAACCAGTGGTTCATCGTCCGCTCCCCCACCTCCCACTTCGCCGGGCCGGTACGGATCAGGGAGCCCGCCAACCACGGGGGCAACTGGCCCTGGACCGGCAGCCGGTCGAAATGCGTTTCCCGCTCGAGCGATTCGAAGCCCTTTGCTCCCGTCGTCTGCGGAGTCACGGCGCCCATGTATTAGTTCCTCCAGAATCGTTTGAGTCGAACCATTCGGACCGTACTGTATGATCCCGGCCGTGTCAACCGCCGCTCTCCGTACCAACTCGTACGCGGTGCTCGGCCTCGTGGAGCTGATCGAACCGGCGACGCCGTATCGGCTGAAGCGCGTGGCGCAGATGAGCCTCCTGCACTTCTGGGCGATTCCCCACACGCAGATCTACACGGAGTGCACGCGGCTCGCGGACGCGGGACTGCTGTCCGAGCGGCGCGAGCAGACCGGCCGCCGGCGCCGCGTGTACCGGCTGACGCCGGCGGGCCGCAGGGCGCTCGGCGTTTGGCGGGCCGATCCGCAGACCGAGCTCTACGAGCTGCGCGACCCCGGCCTGCTGAAGCTCTTCTGCGGGGCCGAGCCCCGGGTGATCGCCGACGTTCAACTGAAACGCCACCAGGAGCGCCTGCGCTTCTACGAGGAGCTCCTCGCGCAGCATGACATGACGGAGGGGATGCGTCTCGCGCTGGAGGCGGGGATCGGCCACGAGCGCGAGTACGTTCGCTTCTGGACCCGGGTCGCGGCCGAGCACGAGCTGAGCAGCGCCGATGTGCGGGGCGAAAGCTCTAGCCGTGGGGCTTAGCGAGGCGGTCGAGCGCGTTGCCCAGCCACAACGGTGCCCACTCCTCCCACAGCGACGTCGAGTGACCGCCCTGGTAGACCGCGAAACTGTGCGCGATGTGATGGGCCCCGAGGTCCTGGTTCAGCAACCTGTTCGCCTGCAGAAAGGTCGAGTCCTGGTCGCCGACGTAGAAGGCGATGAACGTCGGCTGTGCGCTCAGCCTCCGCTGCAGCCGGGGACCGCGCGGCACGCGGGCGCGCTTGTTGGCCTTCGTGGAGCCCAGATCGAGCTGGACCAGACCGCTGGGATCGGTAGCCGCGAAGTAGCCGCTCCACGACTCGAGCGCGCCGAACGTTCCCAGGTGGCGCATGCCGATGTCAAACGCGCCGTATCCGCCGGCGGAGACGCCTATCAACGCGCGTCCCCTGCGGCTGGCGATCGTGCGGAAGCGTGAGTCGATGCAGTGCGTCAGATCGTTCGCGATCGCCGCCGGCCAGTTTTCATCGGGCGCCCAGTCGAGGTACTCGCGGTCTGAGTCCTTGGCGCGGGAGCCCTGGGGTGTGACGACTATCGCCTTGTGGCCACTCTCAGCAGCAGCCGTGGCCACGAAACCGTTTGTCGTGTAGTCGTCCGGATCGGCCGGCAGGCCGTGCAGGAAGTAGACGACCGGGTAGTGCGTCGAGCTGTGGGCATAGCCCGCGGGCAGGTAGGCGACCGCCGGCAGCGTGCCACCCAGGGACGGCGAGTGGCAGCTCACGGTCTGGGTGCGGGCCGGCGACGGGCTCGAGGCCGACGATGTGTCGCCGCTGGCCAGCAGCAGCCCGCCGGCCATCGATGCCACAGCCGCCGCTGACAGCGCGGCGAGCAGCCGACGACGTCTCCGCCGGGGCGCAGAGAGTGTCCTTGCTTCCATGTAGGCAATGACGGTAGCCACGCGACGTAAGCTTGGCGTCAGCTTGCCCGGCGGCCCCAGATCGTGGATCCTCGGCTTCGGCACCAAGGCTCTCATCACTGTCACCGTGGTCGTGACGCTCCTGTCCGGCTTCGGATGGCTCTACGCGCTCCGCGGCCTGGGCTGGCCTTCGAGCGGCCCGGCGATCCACGATGCCCTTCCCCTGCTGCAGCTCGCGGGCCGCGACACGCAGCCGCTGGCGCGCGTCGCCCTGGCCTGGCTGGCCGCCGGCCTCACCGCCGGACTGATCCTGAGCCGACTCCCCCGCCTGCGCCGTACCGCCCCCGCCGCCGCACTGGCACTGATGCTGTTGCTGCTCAGCTCCCAGGCCGCGTCCGCGCTGACGCGCAATCAGCGCTTCTTCCACACGCTCCTATCCCGCAGGCCGGGGATAGGTCCATGGCTCGAGGCCGCGCTGTTCGCCGCCGGCTGCGCGCTGCCGGGCACCCTCGGGAGGTTCGACGTTCTCCGCCAACTCGGTCTGCGCGGCCGCCAGCACGGGGACGCACCCTAGGACCACCGCCACCGCGAGGGCGTGTACCGCGGTCACGCCGGGACTGCGTCCCAGCGACTCCTGAAATGCCAGCACACCGGCAGCCAGCGCAGCGAGTGCCGCCAGGCAGTTCATCAGCGTGATCGCGGTCACCGCGCTGCCACGGCGCAGCGCGCTCTGGAAGCAGAGAAAGCCGGCAAAGGTGGATGCGGCGGCCAGCAGCGTCCAACCAGAGTCGAGCGCCCCCGCACCGCGCGATCCCCAGCCGACGGCGATCGCCTTGATTGCCACGTCGGCGACGCCGTAGAACAGTCCGGCCGCGATCGCCCGGCTGGCGGGCAACTCCGTCGGAGCGAAGGCCAGGGCAAGCGCCAGCAGCCCGGCGGTGGCAAGCGCCAGGCCTCCGCCCTGGATGTGGTCGGCGCGCGCCACCATCCCGATCGGCAGCACCGCTAGCGCCACCGCCACCACCAGCACAGCCACCCCCTGGCGGCGCGTTATGCGGTGTCCGAATAGCCCAGCCGCGAGCGGCACCGATAGCGCCAGGCCACCGGCCGCAAACGACTGGACGAGCGCCAAGGGCGCGATCGAGACCGCGACGATCTGGGCCAGGAAGCCGAGCCAGCCGAGCGCCTGGCCGCCCAGCCACGAGCGGTCTTTGAGCACCGCCGCCGCGAGCTCCGTGGGTCGCCCGCGCAGCGAGCGGGTCGTGCTCAGACCGCGGTGCTGGAGCAGGAAGCCGAGGTTGATCGCCGCGGCCGAGGCGAGCGCCAGCAGCAGTCCGAAGAGGATCAGCACGAAGCTGGGCTGATGGCTGCCGCGGACCCCGCCCGAATGTCTGGCGACGCCGAACACGTTCAGCGTCGGCGCGGGCAGCACCCTCGGAGTGAGGCCCGCAAGTGGCCTGACGTATGGCGCCGGCCTCCTGGCCCGGACGGTGTGGCGCGGCGCCAACGGCCGCCGGACGCGCGCCGGTTGGGGCAGCAGGCGGGGGCTGACGCGGACCAGCAGCGGCAGCGCGGGCGGTCGCGGCACGAGCGGCAGGCGCACGTCCCGGCCCGCCAGGACGAGCATGTGGTCCATGTGGGCATTCCACAGCTGCCAGTCGTGGCCGCCCTTGTAGATCGTCCAGCTCACGTACGCGCCCCGAGCCGTGAGCTCGGCGGCCATCGGCCCGAACAGGACCTTGGCCGGGTCGCGCCGGCCTACGTACATGAACACCCTCAGTGGCAGCTCCCGGAGCCGGCGCGAGATGCGCAACACGTACTTGTCGGGACTGTTGTAGGCGAGCGTGGCCAGCGTCGCGTGGCGGAACGGCCCCCACCTGTGAGGCTGGTCGAAGTAGCCCGACCAGACCTGGACCGAGCCGAAGACTCCCAGGTGATGAACGGCGATGTTGAGGGCCCCGTAGCCGCCCTCGGAATAGCCACCGATCACGCGGTCCTGCCGCTCGGGGATCGCCGCGAAGCGCAGATCGACGTTGCGGACGACGTCCAGAACGTAGTTCTCGTATCGGCCGTAGCGGCCGTTTGCCCACTCGGAGTCAGACAACGAGCTGCCGTGCACGCGGGCGTCGGGGAAGACGAGGATCATCGGCGGTGCTCTGCCTTCGCCGATGAGGTTCTCCAGCCTTACGTCGATGTTGCCGACGTCCAGGTACAGCTGTGGATTGCCGGGCGACCCGTGCAGCAGGTAGAAGGCGGGGTAGTGATCCGCGGGGCTGTAGCCGGGTGGCAGGAAGACCAGATAGTCGGCCTCTCGCCCGAGCGCCGGGGAGTAGAAGTGAATCGTCTCCACGCGCCCCGGCCGGGCCTGCCGCAGGCGCGCCGGGCGCGTGAATCCCCGGTGCTTGTAGTAGGCCTGCCAGTAGCTGGAGGTGCCCGCCAGACCCGCGGCTAGGAACGCCAGCAGGCCGACGCCGAGCAACAGCCTTCGGAGGGGTAGCCGCGGGCGCCGGCTGGGCTCAGCGAACCGCATCGGCCCGCAAGCCGCGGGGCAGCAGGCGCGCGAGTCCCTGCGAGGGCGATGCCAGCGGCCTGCGCTGCGGGAGGTAGCCCTCGACCTGAAGCACTCGGAGGATCGTGCGGGGAAGGCCGAGCCGCGACTCGTAGATCAAGTAGCGCGGCCGCCATTCGGGCGAGAACTTCTCGTTGAAGCGGACGAGGCGATCCATCTGGAAGCGCCGCTTGAGGACATGCAGGACGAACCTGTTGACCGCTCGTGGCCGCTTGCCCCGACGCCCCCGGTCCCTGGCCAGATGAGCGAGACCCGCATAGTTGAGGCTGACCTCGGGAATCCCACGCTCGCGTGCCACCTCCAGCGCCTTGCAGACCAGGGCCTCGTTCAGCCCATTGGGGGTGTCGTCCAGGCGCCGCATGGTGTCCAGCGACAGCTTGCCGCCGTGAGTGACGAACCGCATCGAGGCGCGCAGCTCCCCGTTGGGTGAGCGTCCCAGGAAGTACAGATCGTCGGGGCGCACGTCGGCTTCGCATGGGCCGGTGCCCATCGCGAAGCCGAGTAGGCGTCGCTTCGTCTTGCGCCAGGCATCGTCCAGCGCCTCGATCTCGTCCGCCAGCGACTCGTCGACTTCGCGTCCGTCGAGCGCGGTGATCGCCCACCCACGGCGCTCGGCGCGGTGTACGGACTGGCGCAGCTTGCGCACCCGCCGTCCCTCGAGCGTGAACGAGGCCGGAGCGACGAACGCCTCCTCGCCGGCCTGAAGGGCGTGCAGCCCGAGCCCGCTATAGGCCTCCAGGTTCCGCGACGATGCGCCCCAGAGCGCCACGCCCCAACCGTGCTTGCGGGCGTACTCCCGAAAATCGCTCAAGACCCCCGCCGCCTCCCCGTCCGGCGCGACCGGATCCCCCGAGACGACCGCGGTTTCGCCGATCACGCGGTAGGCGAGCACGCCGTCGCCATGGAAATGGAAGCTCTTGTCCGGACGCAGGATGAAGGGCGCCAGCGAGTCGTCGCCGTAGCGCTCCACCACCGCCCTGGCGTTCCTGTACTCGCGGTCGCTGTGCGCCGCGCGGCGGGCGGCCGGGCGGACGAGAGAACGCAGCGCGAGCAGCGACGCCGCCGCGCCGCAGACGATCAGCACCTCGACCAGCAGCAGCCAGGCGTCGCTAAGGCGCTGCGGGCGCGGCGTCGTTCAGCACGTGGCCCAGCGCCTGGTGCAGCGCGCCTCTGATCGTCCTGCCGTGCTCCGCCATCAGGGGATCGGCAAGGACCGCCAGGTACGCGAGCACCCAGGCCGCACTGGCGCCCAACACGAGCGCCGGGTGGGCCCGGTTACGGGCACCGAGGGGGAACTGGCGCCAGCTGAAGGTGAACACCAGCGCCAGGCCGATCGCCATCACCCCGGCCGCCACCGCCACGGGAGCAGCCCCGTCGAGCAACGACAGCAAGCCGAGCGCCCCGATCGCCAGCGGCACCGCAAGGCGCGTCCCGCGCAGGATGTTCGGCGCCAGCACAAGCAGCGCCAGGCCGGCCAGCATTACCAGTATGTGGGCGGCCGACGGTGGGGCGTTCGGATCTAGCCGCGAGGCCAGATGACCGACGGTCGGGTCAGCCGCGAGCGTCCACAGGACGCTCGTCAGCCCCACCACTGCGACTCCTAACCCAGCCAGTTGCCGGACCGTCAGAGAACCAAATGTGCGCACGGACCCTCTGTTCTCGGCTTACGCCCCCAATTTTCCCACCGAAGTTAAAGCGCAAGCCCTGTACATGTGGCGGATGTCTCTTGACTAATAATCGCCTAACGCGGGCTGCGACCCGAATCGTCAAATGGTCACACGTATACAGTCCCGCCGATGGACGCCGAGGCCTCTCCTCCCGGGGAGCGTGAACTCCCCCAGACGGACGCCGAACCCTCTCCGCCGGCGTCGCTCGAGCCTGGCATCAACGCGTCTAACGAGTTCGAGGTCGAGGGCCAGCTTCTGACCGACGTGGCGGGGACGCTGGACGCCTCGGTGCTCTCGACGCCGGCCATGATCGCGATGATGGAGCGCACGGCCTCGATGCTCGTCTACCCGCTGCTGCCCGCGGGAAAGGCGACCGTGGGCTTCGAGGTGTGCGTCAAGCATGTCCGCGCGGCGCCCGAGGGCTCTCGCTGCACCGCCCGGGCGCGGCTCGACGAGCTCGATGGCCGCAAGCTGCGCTTCAGCGTCGAGGTCCTCGACGGCGAAGGCCAGACGATCGGGGTGGGCAGGCACGAGCGGCGCGTGATCGACGTGGGCGGCTCATAGCCCGGCGTAGATGGCCCCCGCCAGCACCAGACTCCCGATGAGCAGGAGCGCGGCGGCTGTGATCGCGTTGCCCCAGCGGTCGAGCCAGCGGCCGCGCACCTGATAGCCGGCGGCCGTGGCCAGCAGCGTCAGAGCGACGATCGTCGAGATCGTCACCAGGCCGAACGCCAGGAGAGAGCCGATCGCGGTTCCGGCGCCCGCCGCGGCGGCGGCCAGGAAGACCGGCAGGATCGTCAGGTCCGGTGAGGCGGCGGCCCCGAACGGGACCATGATCGACGCCAGCGCTCGTACCCGGCCGCCGGATTGCTCGTGGCGCCGATCGCCGGGCGCATGTGAATGGCTCGCGCCGAGTCCGTGGCCATGCGGATGACCCACGCCGTGGTCGTGGCCATGCAGATGGCCCGCGCCGTGGTGATGCCCCCGCCCCAGCAGCTCGACGATCACAAAGCCGATGCCCGTGAGCAGCAGCACGACCCCCACCACCGTGTCCTGGGCGTTCTCGATCTTCGAGCGGAACTGAAGCCCGATCACCACGATCACGGCGCCCAGCACGAGCGAGACGAGCACGTGCGCCACGCCGGCCAGACCCGATAGGCGGGCCACCCGTCGCAGCGGATAGCGCCGCGTGCGGCCGACCACCGCCAGCGGCACCCAGTGGTCCGGCAAGACGGCGTGGCCGAAGCCGACGCCCGCCGCCGCAGCGATCAGCGCCGGCGTCGTGCCGCTCACTGCGGGACCTCCACCGCGGGCTGCTCGGGCAGCTTGGCGATGACGCCCGCGCGGCGCTTGGCGGCGTGGACCTCCTGGGTCAGGGTGTCGATGTCGTAGACGCCGTAGTGGCGGTTGCCGTTGATGAAGAACGTCGGCGTCCCGGAGACGCCACTCTCATCGGCGCTGGCCACGTCCTCGCTGACCCGGCCTGCGTACTCGCGACGGCGTAACTCGTCGACGAATCGCTCGACGTCCAGGTCCAACGCGTCGGCGTGACGCCGCAGGTCGCGCGGGGTGAGCTCCCCCTGATGGCTAAGCAGGCGGTCATACATGTCCCAGAACCGTCCTTGGGCCGCCGCGGCCTCGGAGGCCTCGGAGGCCAGCTGGGCGTTGGGATGGACATCGTTGAGCGGGAGATGACGCCACACGTAGCGGACGTCCGAGCCCTGCTGGGTCAAGAGCTCCCGGATCACATTCTCGGCCTGTCCGCAATAGGGACACTGGAAGTCCCCGTACTCAACGAGCGTCACCGGGGCGTCCTCAGGTCCGCGGATGTGGTCGCGCTCGGGATCCACATCCTCGGCCAGATCGGAGATCGGCTCGGCGGTCGAGCCGAGCGAGCGGGCCAGGAACGACGCCGGGAGCCGCCCGATGGCCTTGAACGCCACCCATGTCAGAAGCGGCGCCAGGACGACGGTGGCCAGCGTGCCCAGCTTGGCCTCTTCAAGCCGCGTGCCCTTGAAGCTCAGGCTGGAGATCAGCAGCGAGACCGTGAAACCCACGGCGGCGCACATCCCGACCGCCGCGCGCAGCGGTCCACCCACCGGAGAGCGTCCGCCGTGCAGGCGTGGGCGCAAACCGAGCCACGAGCCGGCGGCGATGCCGACCGGCTTGCCCACGATGTATCCGAAGAGAATCCCGAGTGTGATTGGCGCGGTGACAGCGTCGCCGAGCAGCTTGCTATTGAGGTGGATCCCGGCGTTGGCCAGCGCGAACACCGGCACGATGACGTAGCTCGTCCACGGATGCAGGTCGTACTGGAGCCTCTCGTTGGGCGAGATCGCCGACAGCACGCTCTGCTGCGCGGAGCGGGCGAGCTCCGGCGTCGGCTGCTCTCGGAACTCGCGGGCCACCGCGCTGGCCCGTTCGAGGTCTTCCCTGGACGGTGTGTAGGCGCTCGTTGCCAGACCGATCGCCAGGCCCGAGATCACGGGGTCGACTCCCGACTTGAACATCGCCGCCCACACGCCGATACCGGCAGCGATCGACAGTGGTGTTCGCCACTTGGGGACGAAGCGCAGCCCGATCAGGACGCCGAACAACGCGATCGCCACGACCAGGGCCGCGTAGGAGATGTGGCCCGTGTAGACGACGGTGATCACCACGAGCCCCGCCAGGTCGTCGACGATCGCCAGCGTCAACAGGAAGACGCGCACGCGGGTGTACGAGCGTGGCGCGAGCAGGCCGAGCGTCCCCAAAGCGAACGCCGTGTCGGTTGACATCGCCGCACCCCAGCCGCGGCTTCCCGAGCCGCCCGCGTTGATCGCCAGGTAGATGGCGATGGGCACGATCACGCCGCCCAAGCCGGCAATCACGGGAACCGCCAGTCGCCGCCGCTCGCGCAGCTCGCCCAGATCGAGCTCCCGCTTTGCCTCCAGCCCGACGACCAGGAAGAAGAAGGTCATGAGGCCGGAGTTCACCCACTGACGAAGCGTGGTCGACAGCCCGTCGTGGCCGATGCGGATCGAAAGCGTCGTCCGCCACACCGATTCGTAGGAGTGCCACCACGGTGAGTTGGCCCATAGCATCGCGATGACGGCCGCGCCGAGCATCACGGCGGCTCCCCCGCTCTCGGTGGCGAGGAAACTGCGGACGGGCGCGGCGAGGTTGCGAGCCCACGCCGTGCGCCCGTCGAACGAGATGGCCGCAGGTTCACTGGTGCTCATCGTGGCCTGATTATGGAGGCCACCACGAGCGGCGCATCAGCGCCCGGGCGCTACCCGCTATTGATCCGGGGCGCTACGCGTTACTTGATCATGTCGCGCGCGGCCTTGGTCCAGGCCGTGGTCACGTCGCGAATGAACTTGGCCTGCGCGTTGGCCAGGTGCGAGATCCACTCGACGTCGCTGCTCCCCGGACCGCGCTCCACCGCGCCGGCGATTGCCTTGAGCGCCTTCTCGTAGTTCTGAAGCGTCGTTTCGCCGGCGTCCTTACCCGCGGTGATGATGCGCTCGTTCAACTTCCGGATGCGCTGCGCGACGGCCTCAGCCTGAGCCTCGGCCCCGCCGACCGCCGCCTGCGCCGCCGACGAGCGCCCGCCGGCGCTCGCGCGCTGACCCCTGCTGGTGGTAGAGCGAGAAGAACGCTGCGTGCCGCTCCTCGTGGAGCGCGCGGACGTGGAGCGCTTGGACGACGAGCGACCGCCGCCCGACGACGAGCGACCGCCGCCCGATGAAGAGCGCGCGCCTCCGGACGACGATCGCGCACTGGACCTCGAACTCGAACCACCTCGTCTTGCCTGCGGCATCGTCTCTCCTTTGGACCCTTAGCAGTGAGCGAGTCCCCACCCTACCGCGAACGCGGTGCCGCGTCTCATTTATGCGCGCCGCCGTCTGATGGAGGGCGATGAGCTTCGTATCTTGTCCGGTGCGACGTTGGCGATCGCCTGGATTGAGCGACTGTGGCCTGAGGGGAGGATGGAGGCTCGCAGCTCGACTCGAACCAGCACAGGATCAATGCCCAGCGTGCGCGGCCCGCTGCGGGCATAAGGGTTGAAGCGGCGCGCGATCGACCGGTCGTAGTCCTGGACGCTCGCCTGCGCGTCGTGCCAGCGGCGCGAGAGCCTGATGCGGACGGTGGGGTTGGCCTCCAGGTTGCGGACCCAATCTGCGTGTCGTCCGTGGACCGAGGCCAGCCAGAGCACATCGCCATCCCGTGGGCCGCGGGCCAGCGGTGTGGTCCGGGGGCGACCGGTGCGCCGCCCGCGCGTCTCGAGCAGTACCCACCAGGGCGCAATGCCGGCCAGCGGGCGCGTGGGCGGATTGATCACCTTCCAGAAGACGCGGTGGCGCGCGCGACGCCGTCGCTGGGGGTCCTCCATGTTCGCTACTCCTCGTCGCTCTCCTTGATGTCCTCGGCGACCCGGTCCTTGAACGGCTTGAGCGTCTCGTACAGCTCGTCCGGCGGGGTCTTGGCGTGGGGATCGGACTCTCCCACCAGCCACGGCGCAGCCTCGACCGCCGTCCGCCAGGCCGCCTCTTCGGGATCGGTTTGCGGTTGCTCGGCCGACGGCACCCTCGTCGTCGAGTTCCTCGACCTTGTCCAGGTAGACGTTCGTGTAGCGGCCGCGCTGCTCCTCGTGGTACTCGATCCGCACCCGCCGCCCCTCCAGCTTCCTGGCCGCATCGCCGATCGCCTCCCGGAACGTCGTGTACTCGTCGCCGCCCTGGCCCTGGACCACGTACCGCACGTTGCCGCCGCTGGTCTCGAACGTGCGCACGCGCTCGATCCTCGTAACCGCCTCCATGGTCAACCGATACCCGCGCAGGGCCGCCCGACGCCAGGCCTTCGGAAGTTATGTGGCGTCAGACGCGCACAACTTCCATCAACCCTCGCTCGGCGCAGTCGCGAGCGGACCGCGTACGGAGTATGGTGTAGGCGACAATGAATTAAATCACGCTGTGCTGCGCAAGCGCACCCTGCAGTAACAGCGCAATTGCTGCGCACGAGCTTGACCCCCGCCACCACGCCGCGTACGGTGGCCGGGGGGCCTACATCGGGTCCAGCGACGTCAGGCCGTCATCCGGCAAGGGGTATGAGCAACCTACAGCTCGAGCGCGAGACAAGCCCGCCACGCGGAGGCACTCGCGCGCGCCGAGTGACGAGCGTCGTCCTGCTGGTCGCGGCGTGCGCGTCCCTGCTGATTGGCGGGGCCACGCTGTACGCGCGCCAGGAGATCATCAACTCCTCGGCGTTCGCCCAGCGGGCCATCGACGCCGTGCACCAGCCGACCGTCCAGCGGGTGATTACGCGCGAGCTCGCCGTGCAGGTGATCGAACCCGCGGTGCCCGACGCCCTGGCCGTACGCCCCGTCATCTCCACCGCGCTTCGCGCGCTGGTCACCTCCAGCACCTTCGAGCCGCTGATCCGCGTCGCGGCCGAGCAGGGGCACCGGCTGTTGTTCGTCCGGGGCGGCGGCAACACGATCTTCGACATCGCGGATGCAGGGAAGGTGGTGGCCTCGGCGCTGAAGACGCTGGCGCCCAAGGTGGCGGCGCGCATCCCGGCGGCGACCGAGGCCGTGCTGGCCACGTTGAGAAAGAGAGAATTCGCCGACACCACGCTGCGCATCGCCGATGCCGTGCGCGTCCTCGGCTTCATCCTGCCGGTTGTCGCGGTGCTCCTCTTCGCGCTGGGGATTTACATCGATCGCCGGCGGAGGCGGGCGCTCACGACCGGCGCGCTGATGGTGGCCGTGACGGGGATCGCCTTCTGGATCGCGCTCGAGCTCTTCAGGCGCTACGTGGTCTCGCACCTGTACGCGTCCGGGGAGCTGACCAACGCCGACATCAGGGGCGCCGCGGGCGAAGTATGGGGCGCCTACCTCGGCGACCTCGTTACCTGGACCATCGTCGTGACGGGTCTGGCGCTGGTGGTCGTCGCCGCGGCCGCTCCGCTCCTCGAGCCCTATTCGTGGCGGGAGGGGATGCGCTGGGCACGGGGACGCGTCGCCCGCGTGGGCCTGGGGTTTGG
Organism: uncultured Actinomycetes bacterium; assembly: GCA_963846075.1. Classification (GTDB taxonomy): domain Bacteria; phylum Actinomycetota; class Thermoleophilia; order Solirubrobacterales; family Solirubrobacteraceae; genus Palsa-465. The sequence continues at coordinate 92,834 of CAWJUS010000001.1, forward strand.
GCCGCAACTCGACGCCGGCCGGGTACGGGCCATCGGCGGGGTCCTGCTGATCGTGCTCGGGGTGTTCGTGATCGTGGACCCGCACTTGGCGTTGACCGTGGCGGCCATCCTGGCCGGCTGCGCGCTGATCTACATCGGCGGAGGCGAGCTTCTGTCCGCCACCGAGCCGGAGCCGGCCTACGTCTGGCGTCCCCACATGGCCGCCCCCAGACGGGCCATCGCCTACGCAGGCCTGACCCTCGCACTCGTGGCGGGAATCCTGATCGCCGTGGCGTTCACTGGCAGCACCAAGCGCGCCCGGGCGGGAACGGTCATGGCGTGCAATGGTTACCCGCAGCTGTGCGGCAAGCGGCTTGACCAGGTGGCGTTCGCGGGCACGCACAACTCGATGTCGGCCGCGGACTCGCCCGGTTGGCTGATCGCCAACCAGGACCGTCCGGTGGCGCGGCAGCTTGACGACGGGATCAGGCTGTTCAAGATCTCCACGCATTACGCCACCGCCGACTCGTCGGGGTTCGTGCACACCGACATCGCGGCCGAGGGCCAGACGATGAACCGCGTGGCGTCCAAGCTCGACCCGTCGGCCCGCAGCGCGCTCCAGCGCCTGAGCGCATCCGTGACGCCCGGGTCGCTCAAAGGCCGCAAACGCGACGTCTGGCTCTGCCACACGCTGTGCGAGCTCGGCGCCACCAACGCGGTCGACTTCCTCTCGACGATCCACCGCTTCCTCGAAGTCAACCCCGACCAGGTGATCATCCTCTTCGACGAGGACTACGTTTCAGAGCGCGACCTGCGTCGCGCGTTCAAGCGCTCGGGCCTGTTCCCCTACCTGGCGACGCTGCAGCCCGGGAAGCCCCTCCCGACGCTCGCCCAGCTGATCCATGCAAAGCACAACGTGGTGGTGTTCGCCCAGAAGCCGGTCAGCGGTCACTACCCGTGGAACATGGACGCGTTCAGCTTCATCCAGGACACGCCACTGGGCGCGACGAAGGCCTCGCAGTTCACCTGCGGGACCAGCCGCGGCGGCCCCAACGAGCCGCTGCTGCTGATGAACAGCTGGGCCGACGTGTTCCCGCCAACGTTGAGCCCCAACCTTCCGCTGGTGAAGAAGTCCTTCATCATCGGCCGCGCGCGTCAGTGCCTGGATCAGCGTGGAATCATGCCCAACCTGATTCTCACCGACTTCTACGACCGGGGCGACGTCATCGGCGCGGTGAATGAGCTGAACGGCGTCGCCGGCCAGAAGCCCGCCGCGGTCGAGCAGGTCGGTTGAGCGCCCGAGGACAGGTCTAGCTGCGAGGCCCTCTCGCTACCGTGCGGGCCAGTGCGGATCGCGACCTGGAACGTCAACTCAATCAAGCAGCGGCTGCCGCGCCTCTTGCCCTGGCTGGACGAGCGCCAGCCGGACGTGGTCTGCCTCCAGGAGACAAAGCTCGCCGACGAGGCATTCATGGAGCTGGTGGGCGATGCCCTGGCCGAGCGTGACTACGAGGTCGCCGTTCACGGCGAGCCGACGTGGAACGGCGTGGCGATCCTCTCCCGCGCCGGGCTCGAGGAGGTGGTCGACGGACTCCCCGGAGAACCGGGCTTCCCTGACCCCGAGGCCCGCGCCGTGTCCGCGACGTGCGGTGGGATCCGCGTGGTCTCGGCCTACGTCCCCAACGGCCGGGTCCCGGACTCCGATCACTACGAGTACAAGCTGGCCTGGCTGGCGGCGCTCCGCGACATGGTCGCCAAGGGACCCGGTGCAATCGTCGTCTGCGGCGACATGAACATCGCCCCGGCCGACGAGGACGTCTTCAATCCGGAGGCCTACGTCGGCCACACGCACGTCACCCCCCGCGAGCGCGCGGCCCTGGCCGAGCTCGTGGCGCTCGGGCTCCACGACGTGGTTCGCGACCGCTGGCCCACCGAGCGGGTGTTCAGCTACTGGGACTACCGGGCTGGAATGTTCCACCAGGATCTGGGCATGCGGATCGATCTCATCCTGGCCGGCGCGCCGATCGCCGAGCGGGTCCGCGCCGCGTGGGTCGACCGGCAGGCGCGCAAGGGCAGCGGGCCCAGCGATCACGCCCCGGTGATCGTCGATCTCGACCAGGCGCCCGACGGAGACATCGGTCCGGTCGTGCCGCCGCCGTCGGCGCCCGTGTCCCGGAGCGCCGCGCCGAAGCTGCCCCAGTCGGAGCTGACGCCCGGCGGCAGCTGAGCCTCGCCGCTACTGCGCCCGCGCCGACCGGGGCCGGTCACGGTCACGCGAGGGCTGGACGCGCTTGGGCTCGCCCGGCATCTTGGGGTAGTCGGGCGGATAGGGCATGTCGCCTCGCCCCTCGGAGACGTCGCCCTCGTAGAGGTCGAGCAGCGGCTGCAGCGAGTGCGACACATCGTCGATCTCGGCGTGGAGATCCCCCCGCTCCGCGAAGCGCGCAGGCATCGTCGCCACCGTGAAATCTTCGGGCGCGACCCCGGCGAGCTCGTCCCATTCGACGGGCGCCGACACCGGCGCGCCAGGCTTTGGTCGCACGCTGTAGGCGGAGGCGATCGTGCGGTCGCGCGCGTTCTGGTTGTAATCGATGAAGATCCGCTCGCCCCGCTCCTCCTTCCACCACTTGGTCGTCACCCGGTCCGGCAGGCGCCGCTCGAGCTCGCGCCCGAACGCGATCGCGGCGTGGCGGACGTCGGTGAACGTCCAGCGCGGCTCGATACGCACGTAGATGTGAACACCCCGGCCCCCTGAGGTCTTGGGGAACCCTCTGTAGCCCAGCTCACCCAGCAGCGCACGGGCCTCGGCGGCCACGGCCACGGCGTCGAGGAAGTCGGTCCCGGGTTGCGGGTCAAGATCGATGCGCAACTCGTCTGGATGGTCGACGTCCTTGGCCCGCACCGGCCACGGATGAAAGGTGAGCGTCCCCATCTGGGCGGCCCAGGCCACCACGGCCACCTCTGTGGGGCAGACCTCATCCGCCGTGCGGCCGGACGGGAACTCGATCGTCGCCGTCTGGACGTAGTCGGGCGCACCCCGCGGAATCCGCTTCTGGTAGAAGGCGTCGCCGCCGCCCTTGTCCCGCGTCGAGAGCACGATGCCCGGGAAGACGCCCTTCGGCCAGCGCTCGAGCGTCGTCGGCCGCTGGCGCAGCGCGCGCATGATGCCCTCGTCGACCGACAGGTAGTAGTTGACGATGTCGAGCTTCGTCACCGGCTGGGAGCGCTCGGTACTGGGAAAGATGACGCGGTCGGGATTCGAAACGCGCACCTCACGCCCGCCGGCGTCGACCATGGTTGCCTCAGAGGAGCCCATTCATCCCAGACCGTACCGCCTCAAAAAAAGGGCGCGCCGGCCTGTCAGGCCGCGCGCCCTCGATATAAGAAGGCGGCTATTCGCGCTGTAACGCGCTGAGGCCCGCGCGCGTGAACTCCAGGACCTGGTCGAGGATCGCCATCCCCTGCTCGTGGCTGAACGGCTCCCCCCCTGCTTCCGCCTCGAAGAAACGCTCGCTGACGGACGTGAACGCGGCGGTCATCGAGGCCGCGATCAGCATCGGACGGAGGTCGTCCGGTCCGGCGCCGAGATCCTTGGCGATCGACTCGGCGAGCATCGGTTCGAGCTGGCTGTGACGCGCGCGCATCCCCATCTCCAGCTCAGGATTGGCGCTGACGATCGTCTTGCGGAGCCTGGCCTCCTCGTCCGGCGGCGGGATCGCGGACAGAAAGCTGCGGATGGCGTCGACCGTGGTCGTTCCTTCCGGGCGGCTCATCGAGCGTCTGCTTCAGCCGGTCGATGAACGCGCCTTCCTCACAGAAGAGGATGTCCTCCTTGCCCTCGTAGTAGGCGAAGATCGTCCGGGGCGAGACATCCGCGGCCTCCGCGATGTCGGCCAGCGTCGTCTCGTCGTAGCCGCGCTCGGCGAACAGCTTCAGCGCGACGCGGGCGATCTTCTCCCGGGTCTGCTGCTTCTTGCGCTCCCGGAGCCCGAGGGCGGTGGTGCCGGCGTCGAGCGGGGCCATGTCCGGCAGCCTAGCAACAATCGTTCACAAAAGGAAATTTTGCAATGAGTGTTGACTTTTCGCGCAAGGCATGTATAACTGCATGGCTTGCAAAGTTGCTTCTGATGAAAAGGGAATGATCATGGTCAACATCGCCCGCTGGACAATGGCCCACCGCCGCACCGTCGTGATCGCCTGGATCGTCGCGGCGATCGGCATCTTCGCCGTCTCGACGTCGGTGGGGAAGAAGACGGCGAACAGCTTCGCGCTGCCCGGCACGGGCTCGCAGCAGGCGGTCAACCTCTTGAAGAGCCGCTTTCCGGCTCAGGCCGGAGACGCCGACCAGATCGTGTTCCACGCCAAGACGGGCACGCTGGCCAACGCCGCCGACCGCGACGCGATCGACTCGGCGGTCAGTCGCGTCGCGCGGCTACCCCACGTCACGAGCGTCGTGAGCCCCTACGTCCGCGGCCAGCGCGCCGTCTCGCGCGACGGGACGATCGCGTTCGCCACCGTGAATTTCGACGAGCGCGCCAACGCGCTTCCCAAGTCGGCAGTCGACAAGGTGATCTCGACCGCCGAGTCGGCGCGCTCGGCGACGCTCGATGTTCAGCTCGGCGGCCAGGCGATCGAGCAGGCGCAGCAGACCTCGCTGGGGTTCGCGACGGTCGTCGGGATCGCCGCGGCGATCCTGATCCTCCTGATCAGCTTCGGGTCGTTCAGCGCCATGGGCCTACCGATCGCCACCGCGCTGCTTGGTCTCGGCGCCGGGATCGGCGTGATCACTCTCGCCAGCCACGTGATCGACATGCCGGACTTCGCGTCTGAGCTGGCGCTGATGATCGGGTTGGGCGTGGGCGTCGACTACGCGCTGTTCATCGTCACCCGCTTCCGCGAGAACTACGGCAACAACGGCGGAGACGTGAAGCAGGCCGTCGAGGCGGCCATCAACACCTCCGGCCGAGCGGTGCTGTTCGCGGGGGCAACGGTCGTCATCGCGCTGCTCGGGATGTTCGCCCTCGGCGTGAGCCTGCTGAACGGTGCGGCGGTGGCCGCGGCGATCGGCGTCGTGCTGGTCCTCGCCGCGTCGCTCACGCTGCTGCCGGCGTTGCTCAGTGTGATGGGTGACCGGATCGGCCGGGTCGGAGCAGGCCGGCGGGGCGGGAGACGAGCGCCCGGGCTTCTGGTTGCGGTGGGTGCAGCGCGTGCAGCGGCGCCCCGCCGTGACGGCGATCGCCGCGACGGCGCTGATGCTGGCGCTCGCGTCGCCCGCGCTCGGGCTGCGGCTCGCCTCGAGCGATGCCGGCAACGATCCCACCAGCCAAACGACCCGCCAGGCGTTCGACCTGCTGGCCAAGGGGTTCGGGCCCGGCTTCAACGGCCCGCTACAGATGGCCGTCGCCCTTCCGCACGCGCACGACACGGCCGGCGTCAGCAAGCTCACGCACGCGCTGGCCGGCACGCTCGGCGTCGCCTACGTGGCCCCGCCACGCCTCAACGCCGCGGGCGATGCCGCCGCGGTCGTGGCCTACCCCACGACCTCACCGCAGAGTGGCCAGACCTCGAGCCTCGTCACGCGGCTGCGCGACCAGGTCATTCCGCCGCTCGAGCACAGCAGCGGCGCCCGGGTGTACGTCGGTGGAGCAACCGCTTCGCAGGTGGACTTCTCGCACGTCCTCTCGAGCAAGCTGCCGCTGTTCATCGCCGTGGTGATCGCGCTGGCGGCGCTGCTGTTGTTGGTCGTCTTCCGCTCGCTTGTCATCCCCGTGCAGGCGGCGGTGATGAACCTGCTCTCGATCGGAGCGTCGCTAGGGATCGTTCAGGCGGTGTTCGAACGAGGGTGGCTCGGCGGCCTGTTCGGCACGCAGGCCGGACCGATCGACGCCTTCATCCCCGTGCTTGCGTTCGCGATCGTGTTCGGGCTGTCGATGGACTACGAGGTCTTCGTGGTCTCCCGCATCCACGAGGAATGGCTGGCCCGGCGTGACGCGGCCGCAGCCGTCCGGGAGGGCCTGGCCCGCACCGGCCGTGTGATCACCGCCGCCGCAGCGGTGATGGTGGCGGTGTTCGCGGCGTTCGCCATCAGCGGCAACCGGGTGCTGGCGATGTTCGGGCTGGCCATGGCCAGCGCCGTCCTACTCGACGCGCTGGTGGTGAGGATGGTCCTGCTGCCCGCCGTGCTGCAGCTGCTCGGCCGGGCCACGTGGGCTATGCCCCGCTGGCTCGAGCGAAGGCTGCCCAGGCTGGCGATCGAGGGCGAGCCGAGGTCGAAGCCCAGGCCGCCGCTCGAGCCGGCATTCGAGGCCGCCCAATAAGAGAGACGCCCGCTAGTCGTCTTCGGCGGCCGCGGCGATCTTGCGTACGGTCGCGTCGAGCGCCCCGGCCGCCAGCACGGCGTCGGTGGCGCTCGCCACCAGGCGGCCGATCAGCCCGCCGGCGCTCGAGACGGCGATCCACGCGGTCAGCTCCCCGGATCCGTCGTCGCGGGCGACCACGCCGTACTCCACCTCGATCTCCACCGGCCCGGTGGCACGCAGCCGCAGCCGGCCGTCCGAGGCCTTGAAGATCTCGACGTCGAAACTCATCCGCCGTCCCGCCAGCTGACCGGCGATGTGCGTGACGTCGCCGGTGTGCAACCGACGGGCCTCGGCGTCTTCGTGGGTGAACTCGATCGGCGACCACGCCTGCGCCTCCTCCGGGTCCGTGAGCAGCTCGAGCACCCGCTCGGGATCGCCGGTGAAGGTCGTCCGCGACGTCCAGTTGCCCATCGCGCCGGTGACTTTACTCAGCGCAGGGTGGAGGCACTAGCCCATGGTGTCGATGGCGACCTCGAAGCTCGCGGCGCCCTCGTCCTGGCCCGAGCCGGCCTCGGCCGCGCCCTGCCGGGCCTGATCGCCGAGCTCGTCGGTCGCCCTCATCGCCTCCTCGCTCTCCCAGAAGGAGATTCCGATTCCGTTACCGCCGGAGCGGTTCATGAGCAGCGTGAAGCCTTTGAAGCCCTGGCTCTGTTGATACTTGGGAACGATCGTGTCGCGGACGTGGCCGACGACCGCGTCGGCGCTGTCCGGCGAGAAGGACACGCGCCCGATTCGTGCGTGCATTCCGACTCCTCTCCAAGGATGTGAACGTAGTGACGCTAACCTCCGCCGGCCCGGCAAGCAAGCGACGGTCGGCTTGTGCGTGGGTAGATGACCGATCGATGAGCCATGCCGAGCTTCTGATTTCCGGACTGCTGGTCGCGGTCGTGGGCTTGAGCGCGGTGGCGCGGCTGCTCTCGGTGCCGTACCCGATCGTGCTGGTCCTCGGCGGCGCGGCGTTCGGATTCATCCCCGGACTACCGGAGCTGAAGCTCGCCCCCGCAGTCGTGCTCGTCGTGTTCCTCCCCCCGCTCGTCTATGGCGCGTCGATCTACGCCAATTTCGGCGATCTACGGGCGGGGCTGCGGAGCCTCACGCTGAACACGCTTGCGCTGGTGCTGATTACGATGGGCGCGGTCGCCTGGGTGGCGCACACCCTGATTCCGGACATGTCGTGGGCGGCGGCGTTTGTGCTGGGAGCGATCGTCTCGCCGACCGACCCGCTCGCCGCGGCAGCGGTCATGCGGCGCCTCGAGGTCCCCCGACGCCTGGTCTCGGCCGTCGAAGGCGAAGGGCTCTTCAACGATGCCACCGCCTTGGTCTGTTATCGCGTGGCGGTCGCCGCCGTGGTGGCCGGAAGCTTTTCGCTTGCTCACGCCAGCTTGAAATTCATCGCCGACGCCGCCGGCGGGGTGGCGATCGGTCTGGCGGTCGGATGGCTCGCCTCCCAGATCCGCAAGCGCACCACCGACGACCAGGTGAACGTCACGATCTCGCTGCTCTCCGGATACGCGGCCTACGTTCCGGCGGACGCGGCCGGTGCCTCGGGCGTACTCGCCGCGGTCACGACCGGGATCTACATGGGCATCAGCGGCCCGAGGGTTCTCCCGGTCCGCACCCGGCTCCAGGGCTACTTCGTGTGGGACATCGTCGATTTCGTCGTGAACTCGATTCTGTTCGTGTTGATCGGGCTGCAGCTCCACGCGCTCGTCAATACCCTGTCCGGCTATTCCGCGGGCGCGCTCACCGGCTACGCGCTGGCGATCATCGCCGCCGTGGTGGGGATCCGGCTGGTGTGGTTCTTCACCGTTCCGTACGTGATCCGAGGGCTCGATCGGCGGCCCTCCCAGCGCGCGCGCCGCGTCGGCGCGGCGTGGCGGCTGGTGATGGCGTGGAGCGGGATGCGGGGCGCCGTGTCGCTGGCGGTGGCCCTTGCGCTACCCCTCACGACCCATGCCGGTCACGGGTTCCCGAAGCGCGACCTGATCATCTTCTTGACCTTCACGGTCATCTTCTTCACGCTCGTCGTCCAGGGACTCTCGCTGCCCACCCTGATCCGTCGCCTCGGCGTGACCGAGGGAGACCCCGACGCCGAGGAGGAACTCCGCGGCCGGCTCGTGGCCACCAAGGCGGCGCTGGCACAGATCGACGCCCTGGCGGATGAGGAATGGACACGGGAAGACACGATCGAGCGCATGCGCGCCCAGTACGAGTACCGCAAGCGAAGACTCGCGGCGCAGGCGGGCAAGATCGAGGACGACGGCTACGAGGACCGCTCGCTCGCCTACCAGCACCTGGTCCAGCTCGTCCTGTGGGCACAGCGCGACGCGCTCCTGCAGATGCGCAGCGACGGCGACCTGTCAAACGAGAGCATGAACACAATCCTGCGCGAGCTCGACCTCGAGGAGTCGCGCCTCGAGATACCCGGCTGCTCGCCGGCGAGCCGCGAGCAGGCACCCCCGGTCGAGGCACAGACGTGATGGCACGACGAAGGTGGCGGGCCCTATCGCCGCGAGCCCAGATGAGCGTGGACGAGCTGGACCGCCCAAGCTCCTTCACCGACTGCGGTGGCGCACCGCTTGGTCGAACCCGACCGTACGTCACCCGCCGCCAGGATTCCCGGGATTGAAGTCTCCAGGAGCCTGTCGGCGCCGGTCGCCGCGCCGGTGACGATGAAGCCGTGCTCGTCGCGTCCGATGGCATCGTCGAGCCAGTCGGTACAAGGGGACGCGCCCAGGAACAGGAACAGGTACGAGAAGGGCAGTCGCTCGCCGCTCGTGAGCGTGACTTCGTCCAGTTGGCCGCCGCTTCCGTGCAGCGCCACGATCTCGGAGCGGTCCCTCACCGCCACGCCGTAGCGCTCCAGCTCACGCAGCAGGTAGTCCGACATCGTCTCCCGCAGATCGGCGCGGCGATGCAGCAGCGTCACGAGCGCGCCGCCGCGCGCCAGCCACACCGCCGCCTGTCCGGCCGAGTTTCCGCCGCCCACTACCCCCACGCGCGCGGCGCCGCACAGCTGCGCCTCGGGCGGTCCGGCGGCGTAGAAGATGCTGATGCCCTCGTACTGCTCGAGGTTGTCCACCGGCAGACGGCGGTATTGGGCGCCGGTGGCGATCACCACCGAGCGCGCGGCGATCTCGTGATCCTCCTCGAGCCGGACGGTGTGCAGCCCGCGTCCGGGCTCGAGCGACATCGCGCGGAAGGGAGTGGCGAGGCGGGCGTTGAATTTGCGCGCCTGGACAACCGCACGGCCGGTCAGCTCCGATCCGGTGATCCCCGCGGGGAACCCGAGGTAGTTCTCGATCCGGCGTGACGCCCCGGCCTGGCCGCCCAGGCTGGTGCTCTCGACGACCAGCGTGTCGAGGCCTTCGGATGCTCCGTAGACCGCCGCGGCGAGACCAGCGGGTCCCGCGCCGACGACGAGCAGGTCGACCTCCTCGCGCGGCGGGAGCTCGCGGCCGATCCCCAGCGCGCGTGAGACCTGACCCGCCGACGGGCCACGCAGCTCCGCGCCGCCCGGAAGCTTGACGACCGGCAAGCGCGTCTCGTCGAGTCCTTCCACGAGCGCGGCTGCCGAGGGGTCCCCGGCGCGTTCCGGGTCGCGCCAGGTGAACGGGAGCCGGTTGCCGCGCGCGAAACCGAGGATTCGCATCGTCGCCCTGGAGGACCGCGGCCCGATGATCTCCAGACCGATGCCCTGCACTTGCTGCAGCGCCTCTCGCCGGGCGATGAAGGCGGAGAGGACCAGCTCGCTGAGCGAAGGGTCCTCGTAGAGCACCGTTCGCAGCGTGTGCCGATCGATGGCGATGAGGCGAAGACGCCTCGTGACGACCGCGGTGACCAGCGCCGTCTGTCCGGACAGAAGCGTGACCTCGCCGACGAAGCCGGCCGCGCCGTGCCGGATTATCTCCCGGCCCGCGGCGTCGAGGACGGCGACCTCACCCTCGACGATTGCGATGAACGGGTAACGCTCATCGCCGACGCGGAAGAGCACGTCGCCGACCTCCGCCGTGCGCTCCTCGCCAACCTCTCTCAGTGTCGCCAGCTGCGAAGGCGACAGGGTCGGAGTCGCCGACGCCGGTACGCGGGTTTCCGTCCCCTCCACTCAGATGAGGCTAGCCGCCGCCGGCGGATGCGCCCGCCCGCGTTCGCGCCGACAGGTCGAGCTCGTCTGGTGTCACGGTGTGCCCCCCGGCGCAGCGTAGCTCGACGGCTACCCGGCGGCCGCAGTCGCGGTGCGACAGCTCGACGGGGCCGCCGCGCTCATCAAGCCACCGATCACCCCACTGCATCAGGGCGACCAGAGCCGGGAACAGGTCGGCGCCCTTGTCGGTCAGCCGGTAGTGCTGTCTAGTGCGCTGCCCGGGCTCTCGGTAGTCCTGGCGCTCGAGCAGTCCGCGCTCGACCAGCTCCTTCAGGCGCGCCGCCGTGACGGCCTCGCTGAGGCCGGCTCGTTCGGCGAAGTCGTCGAACCGCGTGGTGCCGTAGAACGCCTCACGCAGGATGAGGAACGCCGAGCGGGTCGTGATCACCTCGAGTGTCCTGGCGATCGTGCAGCGATCGGCCGTCCACGAGCCGCGGGGCTCGAGCCGGCCTTTCATGCGAAGTGCGTGCTCCATGGGTTGAATCTTAGCTGACTTTGATATCGCTTAGTCAGCCTGCTAGGGTTCAAGCTGACTATGGGATCGCTTAGTCAGCTCGCCGGACGCCGGCGGAATCCCCCCGGGCCCTTGCACCGCCGCGCCGACGCTTCACCGCCGCTGGTGCTGGTGATCGTCTGCGCCGGCGTCGTGCTGGCCAGCCTCGATCTGTTCATCGTCAACGTGGCCCTGCCGCAGATGGCGCGAGACCTCCATGTCCGGGGCAACGGCGTGGCTGATCTTTCGTGGGTGCTGAACGCTTACGCGATCGTTTACGCGTCGCTGCTGGTGCTGCTCGGCCGGGCCGCCGAGCGCTATCCCCGAGAGCTCGGGTTTCTCCTCGGCGTCGTCGTATTCGTCGCGGCGTCGGCAGCGTGCGGCCTCGCGACCAGCGTCGAGATGCTGGTCGCCTTCCGTGTCGTTCAGGCGGCCGGTGCGGCCCTGCTGACGCCGACCTCGCTCGGTCTGATCCTGGCGACCACGCCGCCGGAACGGCGCAACGGGGCGGTGCGCGCCTGGACGGCGGTTGGTGGACTCGCCGCGGCGGCCGGGCCGGTGGTCGGCGGGCTGCTCGTCGCCGCCAGCTGGCGGTGGGTGTTCTTCGTGAACGTCCCGATCGGCCTGATGGCGCTGTGGGTCGGCCGGCGGCGATTGCCGCACGTACCCGGTCATCGAGTGCCGGCGCCCGACGCGCTGGGTGCGGCGCTCATCACCGGGGGCGTCGCCGCGCTGGTGCTCGGCCTGGTCAAGGGCGGGAGCTGGGGATGGGCCGATTCGCGGACGCTCGCCGCCCTCGCCGGTGGCGCCGCGGCGCTCGCACTGTTCGTCCTCTACACGCTTCGCCACCGCAACCCGCTGATCGATCGCACGCTCTTCCGGTTGCGCCCGTTCACCGGTGCCACGGCGGTGGCGCTGTTCTTCTCATCGGCGTTCGGCGCCATGCTCCTCTCCCGGGTGCTGTGGGCGCAGGACGTCTGGCACTGGTCGGCCCTCACGACGGGATTGGCCATCGCGCCGGGACCGCTGATGGTGCCGCTGTTCTCGTTCCTGGTCGCCGGGCGGCTGATCGCCCGATTCGGCCCCGGCGTGGTCATCGCCGCCGGATCGGCGATTTTCGCCGCCGGTGCCGCGTGGTGGGCACTCGCCATCGGTCTCGCGCCTGACTACGTCGGCGACATGCTCGGCGGCATGATCCTCACCGGAATCGGCGTCGGGCTCACCCTCCCCACGATGATGGCGACCGGCGCCTCCTCGTTGCCGCCGCACTCGTTCGCCACCGGCTCGGCCGTGATCAACATGGTGCGACAGATCGGGCTGGCGATCGGAGTGGCGATCCTGATTGCGATCCTCGGTTCCCCTCGCTCCCCGACCGCGGTGCTCCACGTGTACGAGAAGTCCTCGTGGGTGATCGCCGCACTGTCGCTGGCCGGGGCCGCGGTCGGGCTGGGGGTCCTGAGAAGCCGTCCGCGGTCCGGCGATGTAACCGACTCGCCGCCCGCTGCAGCTGGAGCCGTGGCGGAAGGGACGCCCTGAGGCGGGCGTCTATCGGCGGTGGTGGCTGCCCGGGTGCTCGGCCACGCCGACGAGCGCCGTCGTCCCCACCGCCACGCAGCGATCGACCGATTCGCAGCCGAACGCGGTGATCGTGGGCGCCGCGCCCTCGATGCCCGCGATCTTGTCGTAGGAGAAGTCCGTCCAGTCGTTCCGCGTCGAGGCGACGATCGCCTCGTCCCCGTGGATGCCGCCGGCGAGGCAGACGCCGTTTGCCGGGCACGCGACGCTTGCCAACAGCGGTCGCTCGTCGACCGGCACGCCCTCGGGGACGATGTGTCGCTTGAAATGCAGCAGGTCGGTCCCGTCGGAGGACCAGACCTCGCCCCCCGCCCCTACCGCGGTGCACTCGCCCCCGGGGCTGCACCCCACCCCGCCGAGCTTCTCAGGGGTCGGACTGGCGTGTGCATATTTCCAGTCCCAGCTGACCCGGCCGGCGCTGACCGTCATGGTGCCAAACACGATGTGCTTCGCCGTCGTAGCCACGCACTTGGTGGGATCTGGCCGAGCCCCGTACACACGTCACCGACGTCGGTATCTCCGGCTTGAACGCGTTCTGGGCCCAGGGCGTCGCGCCACCGTCGAGGGTGGTGTAGACAACCCCCTCAGCGAGACCGACGCACAGGGTGTCGGTGACACATGTGAGAGCCTCGCTGCCTGCCGGGGTGGAGGTCGGCTGGCGGGGGAGGAAGGTCTTTAGATCGTCGGTGAACAGGGTCAGGGTCTTGCCCAGAAACAGGCATTCGGACGGACCCGTGCAGTTCACCGCCTTGACGTCCAGGCCCGTGCGCCCGCTCTGCGGCAGCGACCACAGCTCGCCTTCGGCGCCGGACACGCCCGATGGCCTTCTTACCACCGGCGACGCACGTGGGCCTAAGCGCGGCGGAGCACTGGATCGCGTCGAACTCGCCTACCTCGTTGACGCGCGCCCAGTCGTAGCCGATGTCCAAGCTCGCAAACCAGCCGGCGCGCTTGCCAACGGCGACACAGGCGGTCTGAGCACAGGTGATGGCCTGAAGGTCGGGCGTGTCGATCGGACGCGCCTCCCAGTCGCCGTCAGACAAAGTGGTGGTCCGCAGCACCTCAGGCTTTCCCTCCGCGAGGCCGACGCACACGTCCGCGATCGGGCACGCCAACGCGGACACCGCCGTGGGCTCGCTCCCCGTGAGCGGAAACAGCTCGCCGGCCCCCATTCCTTCTGCGGGATGGACAGCGACATGTAGTGACCGAGGGTGTCGGTGGCGGTGCACCGCGTCGCGGTGTCGCACGCCAGCCCCAGCATGCCGCCGGCTCTCTTGGGCAGCTGTACGACCGTGACCTTCTTTCCTTCGATCAGGACGCTGTGACCGAGATCCGCGCCCCCCACCGCGACGCACGTCTCCTTCGCCGGGCAGGCGACGCGGTCATAGGCCTCCGGCGTCGAGGGGAGATCGAGTGGCTCCCATTTGCGTCCCTGGTCGGTGGAGCGCCAGACACCGCCGCCCGGCCCGACGGCGTAGCAGGCGTCGGCGGACGGATCGCAGGCGATGGCTAGCGCGCTGCGCGTCTTCTGCTTGCCTGCTTCTCCCGGGAGCGCCACGCCGTCCGACCAGCTCGTGCCGTGATCGGTGCTGCGATAGACCTTTGAGATGAAGGTGGCCACCGATGTGCGCGTGTTGGACACGGCCAGGCAGAACGTTGTCGTTGCACGTGACGCCGGTGAGCTCCTCGGGATAGGTGAGAGAGCCCTCGACCAGGCCAGCGCGGCCGCGCCCTCGTCGTTGAGCGCAGTACCACGCCGCGCTGGCCGACGGCAGCACAGACGCCCGGCGACGAGCAGGAGACGTCGCGCAGCGCGGGGCCGTAGTCCGTCCACGTCCACGGAGAATCGGACCTTCTTGGCGGAGGCACCCGGCGCTGCGTACAGCACAGACAACGGCAACCGCTGCCCCGAGGCGCGCCCCTGGCAAGTAAAACCTCGCATCCTTACGAGGCGGTCACGTTAGGCGAAATGGGTGTCAGCCGCGAAGGCCGGGCCAGGATGGCGAGCTGCTGGATGTCGGCGTGCTGCAGCGCCGCGGCCGTGACCTTCGTCGCGGCCACAGCCGCCGCGGCGGGGCCGTTCGTGTCCGTCGACGCCAAGCTCATCCGTAGCGCCGTGGGCGCCGTCGTCAGCGGACAGGTCGTCTGGGATCAGGCTGCCGCCGCTCAGGCCCCGGACTACATGTCCGTCGGCGACGTCCGGCTGGTGGCGGTCAGTGACCATGGCCATCGCCCGACGTTGCTGGCCACCGCTGAGATACGACCGGATCGCCGAGGAGCGCCACCAAGACGATAGACGACCTGCAGTATCCCGCGCGGCGAAGCTGCACGCCATCGAGCCGGGCAACCGCGTCGTCCTGACCGCCAGCCAGCACGGCGTCGTGTCGGGGGCGCGCGACCGCGCGGACGTACGTCACCGTCGGCCAACTGCAGCCGTTCGGAACTGCGCAGCAGGGTCGGATCGGCCGTCGCGACTGCTCCGAGTGGCGATCGCGCCGGCGCTCAGCTGAAGGGCTGCGACCTGGTCGGGGCGTTTCTAGACCGCGCCCTGGTATCGGTGCGCGAGCCCGAGCGACGCGGATGCTGCTCGCGGACCTGACGGGTGCGACGATGCGCGGCGCCGATCTGACCGGGCTGAGCGTCGCGGGCGGCCGGCTCAACGGCGCCGACGCGACCGGCGCCGTGCTCGACAACCTCTCCCTGGCCGGGGCCGAGGCGACCGGCCTCATCGCCACCGACGCGACCAGCGACCGGGGCGAGGGAACAGCGGGGGCCAACTATCTTCGACGCCCGGCTGACGGATGCCGAGTTCGGCCGAGCGCGTCCTCAACGGCGTTTCGCTGAACCACTCGCTCATGGACGGTGCGGACTTCCGCGACGCCACGTGGAACGGCGTCACGGCGGAAACGGCCAGCTTCCGCGGAGCGGACCTGCGGGGACGAAGAAAAAGGGACCCTCGGCTCGAGCGTCTATTTCGCCGACTTCACCGACGCCAACCTCCTGGGCGCGTCCCTGTCGGCGACCGACCTGCAGTGGGCGATGCTGTGTCACACGCGGATGCCGCGGCGGCCGCGGGCGACGATCGCGACTGCCGGCTCGCGACCGACCCTGGGCCGACGCCGGTGGCCGACCCGTACGTGACGTCGACGGGAGGCTCGAGCGCCAGCGCGGGCCGAGGCAACGATCACCGCCACGGTCACCTGGAACGCCGCCGGGATCGGCAGCGGCATGTCCGCCGGCGATATCCGCGTCGTGGCCATCGACGGGTCGACCGGGCTGCCGACGACGGTCGACTCGGAGTCGATTCCCCAGCGGCTGCCCGGCGACGACGAACTGCTGCGACCACGTCACCGATTCCAAGCTGCTGGTGGCGATGAACAGCGGCAACCGGGTCGTTCTGACCGCCACGCAACACCCGCCGCTCCCTAGCCGGCGCCAGCGATCTGACGCACCGCAGCTACGTCAAGGTGCTCACGCTGCAGCCCGGTCCAGGACGGGGACGGGTGGGACAGCCGCGACTGCTCGACCTGGTGCTCAGCGCCACCACTCCGGCGCCCGAGGGCTACGACTATCTGCGATCTGCCAGGTGCGGTGCTGACGCGGGCCGGGCTGCCCGGGGCCGATGCGGGAGGCGGACCTCACCGGGGCCGATCTCGGCCGCGCCGGAGTGAAGCGGCATCATCTTCGACGGCGCGGCGATGGGCGGCGTGGTGGCGACCGGGGCCGACTTCAAGTCGGTCCGCATGGTCGACGCCTTCGCACCGCGCCTCACGATGCCCAAGACGTTGATCAGCGCCGCCAAGATGCCCGCGGCGCGCCTCGACGAGGCCGACTTCGAAGGGTCGACGATCGTCGACACGTCATTCGCCACCGCGTCGTTGCGGCGTGCCACGTTCAGCGATGCGACGTTCGACAAGGTCGATTTGGGCTTCGCCCGGCTGCCGTTCGCAAAGTTCGATGGGGTCGAGGCGAAGGCCAGCAAGACCACTCCCGAGATTCGGCCCAGCTCGCTGTTCCTCTCCGACCTCATCAGTGCGACGCTGGAGGACTCTCAGTGGATGAACGACGAGGCGGGGGACATTCCCTGGAAATGGGCGACGCAGTGCGACACGGTCCTCCCCGACCGCACCAAGTCCGATCTTGACTGCCCGCGCTGACCGGCCGTGACTGGCCCGCACGCACCGCCGGTTTCGACCGGCGGGGGCGTCATCTTGTAGCCGTGCCCAAGCAAGTCCCGGCGCCCGCAGCGACGCTGCTGACCCACATGCTGGGGCGCCGAGCGCTCAATCCCCGGCGCGCCGCGGTGATCATCGCCTCCTTTACGGTCGTCATCACGGTCATCGGAGGCGCCGTGGCGCGGCTCATCGACCACCACGACTTCCACAGTTTCGGCGTCGCTTTTTGGTGGGCGCTCCAGACCGTGACCACCGTTGGTTACGGTGACATCGTCCCGACGACCACGCCCGGTCGCGTCATTGCCGGGGTGTTGATGTTGACGGGAATCGCGTTTCTGGCGGTGGTCACGGCCTCGGTCACGGCGGCGCTGATCGAGTCCGCACGTCAGCGGATGGCGGCCAAAGGCTCCACGCCCATGGAGGACCTCGCCACGCGGCTGGCGGCGATCGAGACCCGGCTGGAGAAGATCGAGTCCGCGGTCCGTCCCGACCGGGACTAGACGCGACTCCCGGGCTAGCCGAGGCCCAGCACCTTCATCGTCTGGGCGGCCATTTTCGCCTCGCCGAGTGCGTTGGGGTGGACGATCACGGGGTTTGTGCCCGTCAGCACCGGCTCGATCCAGCGCACGCCAATCGGCTGACACGCATCGTGGCCGTTAGAGACGCTGCTGAAATTGACATAGGTCGTGCCCGTGGCGGCCGCCGCTCGCTGCACGGCGCTATTGAGCGTGGCCTGGATGTTGCGGACGTACGGAACATCGCCGGTGGCCAAGGGCATCCTCGGGAAGCATCCGCCGGTAGCCGGCATGATCCAGGGATAGCCCAGGATCGCCACCTTGGCGTTCGGCGCCTTGGTGTGGACCGCACCGAGCGCGTTGACGAGATTGGGGTACGTCGAGTTGTTGATCGTGTCGTCGAACGAGGAGCCGTACCGGTCCTTGCAGGGACTGCCCTGACCGAGCGTTGAGAGCCCGGCGCTCCCGCAATCGATGATCGTGTCGATGAAGACGTTGTTGTCGTTGCCGCCGATGGTCATCGTCACCAGCTGCGTCTGGCTGGAGAGCGCGCTCAGCTGCGGGGCGACGCCCGGATATTGGGAGCTGAAGTAGTTGCTGGTGTCGGCGCCGCCGCAGGTCACATCGGTCAGCTGAGCACCGGTCTTGCCCGCGATGTCGTGCGGGTAGTTCAGAAGCGAGCGGATGCATTCGGGCGGCGCGCTGGGGTCGGGCGGCTGGACACCCGACGCCGCGCTGTAGGAGTCGCCGAGCGCGACGTAGTTCAGCGGCGCGGCCTGGGCCGCCTGGCTCGCGACGCCCGCGAGCGCAACCACGGCGCAGATGAGGGCAAGGACGAGCCTGCGGATGCCATAGGCACGGCCGGAGCGCGGATCCATGTCGTCTCTCCTCCAGAGATTCGGGGAACGTCTGTGTTTCGGAACAGTACGCCAAGCCGGCGCGATCATCCTCGAAGTGCACGCGGCCGGCTCCCGAGCGCGGTAGTCGGAAGGGCTCCCGTTGTGGCGGGAGCCCTTCCGTTCGGATCGCCTACGCGCTCAGTGCGACAGGCTGCAGAACAGATCGCCGAGCGTGCCGCTGCCCTGTGTCGCCGTGATTGTCAGGTGGACCTGGTTGAGGTCCACCACGAGGCCGAGCAGGTTCAGGTTGAGCGGCCCCAGGATCAGGTCGAGCACTGGGCACGTCGCCTGCGCCGTCTGCGCCGTCTTCGGCGTCAAGGGGACGGTGAAAGACATCGGCTTGAGTGGGTGTCGACGCAGCGAGGCGTTCATCGTCTTGACGATCGCCACGCGGGCCGCAGCGGCGCGGGCCCGTGAGAGCTTGCAGAAGAGCGATCCGAGGACGCCGCCGTTGGACTGTCCCGTGATCACGAGGTGGACTTCGTCCAGGTGCACCGTAAGTCCCAGGAGGACCAGGTTGAGCTGCTTGAGATCGAGATTGAGGATCTGGCATCCCCGCCCGCCGGACGCAGTGAGCGCTATCGGCGCGCGGATCGTGGTGGTGTGGCCCGCCTGATCGGTGAGGCCGGCGGTGACGGTCCCTTGGGCGGTCGGCGTCCGCGCTGTGACGGCGAAGCGATTGACCGCGACGACGACGTGCAGCCGCGACTGAGTTCCGCTCGCGAGCGCGGAGTCGGTCGCCACGAAACCGGCGACGCTGGCTACCGCCAGCAGCGCCGTCAGGACGGGGGTTGGACGTAAACGCATATGGCACTTCCTCCTTCGGTGATTGGCCGGGGCCCGGATTGCTCGCACCAGCTACCCGCAAAGCGCCGGTTGTCCCTCGGGCGGCCCGGCTAGGGGTGCAGCACGACCTTCCTAGCCGATGACCTCATCCCCCGGCTGCCACCGCTCGGCACCGGGCTCGACCTGCTCCACCACCCCGGCCAGGTCGCTCCCCTCGCGCACGGCAGGAACCGGCACGTCGACGACGTTCAGCACATCGACATCCCCATACTGGTCGAATCGAACGGCCCTCATTGTCTGGGGACGTTCACCGCGCTTCGGCCGGCGCCTGGCCGTACTCCTCGTCGCTCACGTGCCGGTCCCACGCAACGACGCTGCCGGTGTCGTCGCTCTGCTGCATGGCGATGTGGGCCATGAAGCGCCTGGGGGTGGCGCCGTGCCAGTGTTTCTCGCCGGGCTCGAAGAAGACCCGGTCGCCGGGGCGGATGACCTCGATCGGGCCGCCCTCGTGCTGGCATAGCCCGACGCCCTCGGTGACGAAGATCGTCTGGCCGTGGGGATGGGTGTGCCAGGCGGTGCGGGCGCCGGGGGTGAAGTGGACCGCCGCGGCGGCGAACGTAGAGCTACCTGCGGGCGCGGCGACCGCGTCGATGTAGACGTCGCCGGTGAACCAATCGGCGGGGCCTTGTTGGGTCTCGATGCTGCTGCGGGTGATCTGCATGTCGGCTCCTTCTCATTCAAAACCCCAACATACCCCTGTCGAGCCCGGGCGATGGTGGGATTCGTGGGCGTACCTCACGGGGTCGATCTGCCGATCGAGCAGATGTTCCGTAGCACGGTCGGCGTTCACGGCGGTGGAGCACCCGCGCGGGCCTACCTGCCCCAGCTGCTCGACGACGTGCTCGCCGAGCGCATCAACCCCGGGCGTGTCCTGGACTACGAGACCGATCTGGAAGGCATCGCCGAGGCCTACTCGGCGATGGACGAGCGGCGAGCGATCAAGTCACTGGTCCGGGTTGGAACGCTGTGATGAGTCCCGGACAGGCCGTCAGCCCTTGATCACGTTGTGCACCGGCGAGACCATCGGCTCGCCCGGATCCACGCCGAGCTCCGAAAGGACTGGCAGCAGTGTCTGCCCGAACGCCTCGAACGCGGCTTGCGACTCCCAGATGTCGAACACCTGGATCAGTCCCTCGTGCTCCAGCGCCACGTGATAAGTGCGACCTTGCGGCGCTCCTGCCCCGGCGGCATCAAGTCGTCGAAGCGCCTCTTCGTACTTGTCTTTGGTGAATGAGCTAGGCGTGAAGTAGAACCCCAAAGCCATCGGTCCCGATCCTTTCTTGTGGTTCGCCCCGTTGATCGACCGCCACTCTATTCCTGGTGTGGGGCTGATCGGAAAACTTCTCCCGCGCGGCGCTGCAGGCTGTCCTCCGAGCTATGCCACCGCTACGTCTCGATCGTCGCGACTCTCTTGAGCTCTGGCGGTGGCCCGGCGGTCAAATCGACGCCGTGTATCTCCGGCACCACGTGCGTCGCGATGTAGCGCTCGTGATCCGACTGCGGATTCTGGGTCGCATCGCCCATTCCCGCCTCCGCGGCATCCTGTTCCACGCCCTCCCACACGAGCACCATCACATCGCCCGCAGGACTCGCCTGGTGATGAACGTGCTCGCGCTTAACACCCAGCCGCTTGAGGAACTCCCGGTGAGCCGCGCTGCGCTCACCGCTGCTGGAGCTCTCGACGAACTCGCGCCACTCATCCACCTTGGCGATCGGAAACACGAACACGGCGAACGACTCCATCCGTACCCTCCTCTTTACGGTTGACGGCCAGGCCGACGCTAGCCGATGCACGCCGCCCGCATCAAACGGATCGAGACTGGTCGCCTACGCTGCGCGGAGTGAGCGCGACGGTGACCCTCGTGCCCTGGGGCAGCGGCAACCTGCCGCTGCTCGAGCGGCTGATGGGCGACCCGCGCATGACCGAGCACCTGGGCGGCCCCGAGAGCCCGGACAAGCTGCGCGCGCGTCAGCGCCGCTACGAGCACCTCGCGGGCGGTGATCGCATGTTCAAGATCGTCGACGTCGCGAGTGGCGACGACGTTGGCTCGGTCGGCTTCTGGACTAAGGAGTGGCGCGATGAGGAGGTCTACGAGATCGGGTGGATGGTCGTGCCGGGGTTCCAGGGCAGAGGCATCGCGGTGGCGGCGACCGCGGAGGCGATCGAGCTCGCCAAGCGCGCAGGGAAACACGGGTCAATGCACGCGTTCCCAGAGGTCGACAACGCCCGGTCGAACGCGATCTGCCGCAAGCTCGGATTCGAGCTGCTCGAGGCGTGCCAGTTCGAGTTTCCCAAGGGGCACCTGATGACGTGCAACGACTGGTGTCTCGACCTGCGCGCCTAGTTAGGATTCGCCGCTCGGAGGCAGCCAAGTCGCGCTACTCCGTGGATACGTCCCCCAATCAAACGGAGCAACGCAATGAGCAAAGCTGCGAGCGTTCGCCGCGGTTCACTCCGAGCGCACTCGACGGCGATCGCGACGATCGGCGTCGTCCTGGCTGTGGCACTCGCACTCCCTGCGGTCGTGTTCGCAAAAAAAACGCTGTCAAACACCAAGACGTTCACCTTGCACTCCCACACGACCAAGACCTACAACGTCGGCTACCCCGCCGCGCTCAAATACGGTGGCGCCAAGTACTCCTGTACGGCGACTATCTCCGGGCCCGGGAAGAGTAAGGCCACCAAGATCCTCAGCAAGGGCTCGGCCCTCGGAGGCAGCGTGTGCCGGGTCAAGGCCCGCAATGGCAACAAGTTCGAGGACCCGCTGGAGGACGTCAAGATAAAGGTCGTCGCGACGACCACTTACTAAGCGGCCCGGCGCCGGCTATTGGCCGTTGCGTTCGCGGTGCTTGCACCCGGGCCAGCAGCAGGGCCGGCGCTGGCCATCCTCCAGCTCCTCCCGCGTCCGCCGAATGCGGCGCTCGCGGGTCTTCTCCTGCTTGGCATCATCCACCCAGCAGATGAACTCGTTGCGCGCTAAAGGCGTTATGTCCTTCCAGGCATCGAGTGCCCTGGCGTTGGCGACCAGCGCGCTGCGCAGGTCCGCCGGCAGCTTGTGCACCACCCCGCCGGGCACTCTCTGGGCGCTCATAGGTCCATCGTAGTGAGAGACATGTCTCTGAGCGCGGCCGATGCCTGAGAGCGGGAGCGAGCCCGCAACCGCGGGTCACCTCGACGAGCGATGGCACCGGGCACTTCTGGACGGACTGTGCAGCTTTAGGCGTGAGACCGCTTCGGCCGGGGAGCACGCTGCCGCCCGGTGGCTGGTCGAGGAGTTGGCGACCGCGGGCGCCCGCGACGCACGGGTTGAGGAAGAGCGGGGCCACCAGACGTTCTGGTGGCCGCTCGGCCTGGCTGCGGCGGGCGGCGTCCTCGCTGGCGTGTGTGGGATGCGGGGTCGGAGTCTGGGCGCTGCGGCGCTTGGAGCTGCCGCTGCCTGGGCGGCCGCCGACGAGCTGCCGCCGCGGCGGCGGCGCCTGCGTGCGGCGCTGCCGCAGGCGACCGCAAGCAATGTCATCGCCTCCTTCGGACCGGCCGACGCCAGTCGCACGGTGGTCCTGGTCGCCCATCACGACGCGGCCCATTCGGGGGTCGTCTTCAGCCCGGCGATCCCCAGCGCGGTCGCGCGCGTCGCCCCGTGGTTCTTCGATGTTGCCAACACCAGCCCGCCGCTCGTATGGCCGGCGGTGATCGGGCCAGCGCTGGCGGCCGCGGGCGCGGCAGCCGGTCGCCGCGGCCTGGCGAAGGTGGGCGCGCTCATGTCGGCCGGCTTCGGGGCGGCGATGGCAAATATCGGTGCCAGCGCGGTCGTTCCCGGCGCCAATGACAACGGCACCGGCGTCGTTGCCCTGATTGCCCTCGCCAGGGAGCTGGCCAAGCGCCCGACCGAGTCGGTCCGGGTAATGCTCGTGTCCACATCGGAGGAGGCTCTCTGCGAGGGGATGCGCGCTTTCGGCAACCGTCACTTCGAGGAGCTGCCGACGTCTGAGACCTTCTTTCTGGTCATAGACACCGTCGGCTCGCCGAATCTGCTCGTGCTCCGGGGCGAGGGGATGCTTGGAGTCGCCGAGTACCCGCCACGTTCGCTGGCGCTGCTCGACGGTCTGGCTGACGATCTCGGGATCTGGCTGTTTCCCAACCTGCGCCTGCGCAACGCGACCGATGGCGTTTACCCGCTCGCCGCCGGCTACGAGTGCGCGTCGCTGTGCTCGTGCACGGAGATCAAGCAGCCGGCCAACTATCACTGGCGGACCGATGTGCCGGAGAACGTCGACTATGGAACTCTCGCCGACGCGATCCGCCTCGTTGAGGCGCTCGTCCGCCGCCTCGACGAGCGC
Organism: uncultured Actinomycetes bacterium; assembly: GCA_963846075.1. Lineage (GTDB taxonomy): Bacteria > Actinomycetota > Thermoleophilia > Solirubrobacterales > Solirubrobacteraceae > Palsa-465. Next base: position 116,157 of record CAWJUS010000001.1, read on the forward strand.
TGGCTCGACTAGCGGCCCCCGCTACGAGGGAGACAAAGATTCCTCGTCGCGGGCGGCCTTGCGGTAGGGTGCCCGCGCAAGGCTGGGCGTCACCACCACCGGGGCTGAGCGGTTTTCTCATAGGAGGGCAGTCTTTGATCTCCAAAACTGGCGAGACACAGTGTCTGTGAGCGAGAACGAGCCCGCGTCGACTAGCCAGGGCGGAGGCTGGGGCTGCCTTCCGGGGACGATCGCGCTGGTGGCCGGGGTTATCGGCATCATCGTCGTCGCCGTCGCTTGGTTTACGAGCAGCGCCTCGGACTGGGGCGCGAACCCGGATCGCTCGTTCCGGACGCCGGGCTCGGCGACCTACCAGCTGTCCGCGGGCTCTTACACGCTGTGGAGGACCGGGCCGTATCACCCTATCCCCGACGAGGTGACCGTCAGAAATGCAAAAACCGGCCAGAAGACCGCCGTTACAGGTACTTCAGGAATACTCGGCTTTGCGACCGGCATCGGCAACAGTGCCGACATCTTTGGCCAGGTCTCGCTGCCCACGAGCGGCCGGTGGCGTTTCACGGTGCGACGGAATCTCAATCAGGAGATCGCCCTCGGCCCGTCGAAATCTAGCGTCACCTGGATCGCGATCGGGGCCGGGATCATCGCCCTCGCGATCATCCTCGCCCTGATCGGCGGCATCGTGTTGCTCGTTCGCCGCTCTTGAGAATTAGACGCGCCCAATCCCGGATAACGAGCCGCCGAGCGCGGGTAGTCGAATGGCACATCGTCGGCTTACGGGAGGGACTTCGGTGGCCAAGAACCACGGAGCGAGCGTCCTACTGGTCGCGGGCGTCTGCAGCCGGCTTGCCGAGTTCGTCGCCCCAGTGCGGGCGGAGTTGGATGCTGATCCTCGCGCCTAGACAGCTGGCCAGTTTGGGAATGGCGTGCAGCCAGGTCCGCTGGCAGCTTCCGCCCATCACAAGCAGGTCCCCGTGGCCGACGTGAAGCCGCAGGCCTGGACCGCCCGATCTCGGCCGGAGCGCGAACGGCCGGGTGGCACCGAGCGAGACGATCGCCACCATTGTGTCGTCCGCGCTCTCACGGGCGATTCGGTCTCCGTGCCACGCGACACTGTCGCTTCCGTCGCGGTACAGGCAGAGCCCGACGCTGACGAACGGCTCGCCAAGCTCCACGGCGTAGTGGCCATTGAGCGCCGCGCGGGCCTCCTCGAGCACCGGATGGGGCAGGGTTTCGCCCTCTGCGTAGCGGGCCAGCAGCCTCGGGACCCGCACCGTGCTGTCGTACATGTGCATCCGCTCCTCATGCCAAGGCACCGCACTGACCAGCACATCGAAGAGCTCGTCTGCCGCGGTGACAAAGCCGGGCCGGAGGTCAACCCATGCACCGTCCGACAGCGCTCGGCGCTCGACGGCGTCGTCGAGCTCGGCGACACCGAGCTCACCGAGCGAACCAAATAGCGAGGGTTGGACGACGAGCGACACGGAATCAAGTCTAGGCCGACGTGCCCCTTTTTCAGACAGGCGAAAGCCGAGAGGGATCCTCTACGTGGTGCCTGGGCTGGGCTGCGAGGCATGCGATCGCCGCCGCCGGTCCTCGCCGGCAGATCGCTCTTTGGCGAGCGTGATCGCGAACAGGACCGCGAGAACCACGGCAGCGGATGCTTCGGAGACGATCGCGACGATGATCGCGGGGCGATAGTTCGACTCCATGAAGCCGAACAGCTTGGTGTGCTCGCTCACGAGCAACGCCAGCAGTGACGTCGCAGCGATCCCGCATCCGCTGATCGCGGCCAGCCGCAGGACCAGTCGGTCGAACTGGTGCGGGAGCCGACTCAGCGGCGCAAGCAGAATCAAGCCGATCGCCGTGGCAGAGATGAAGTTCAAGAGGAACAACGTCCCGATCGTCGGCACTGACGAGTACTGGTCAACCGAGTACTCGTAGTAATGATCGGCACCGACAAACAGCAGCAGGATCGCGCCGAGCACGCGCGCGACAAGTTTTACTGCGGGGAGGTGTGAGAGACGCGTCATGCCCTCACTGGTCCCCATCGCCGTCGCTCGGCGAGCCATTGTTGTCTGAGTCGTGATCGCCCCCGTTGTGCTGGGGAATGCCCACGTGGTGGGACATGGTGTGGTGTCTGTGGTGCGGTCGAGGATGGTGAGTGCTAGCCGCGGCTATGGCAGTGGTGCTGACCAGCGTCGACACCGACAGCAATGCGCAGACAGCCATTAGCAGAAATGCGCGGATCGTCGATCGGGTCACTTGATGGGTCCTTTGCTCTTGAGTTACCGGAAGCGCATCAGCAGGGTGGCGCCACGTTTCGTCACTTCGTGGCAGACCGCGGTTGCGCTGTTAGGTGAAAGGACGCCGGCAGTGAGAAGACCTTCCCCCGGCACGCGCTGATAGCTCTAGAAGCCCTCGCGCCTTGGCGAGTCCTACCTCACCGCTAGGAACAGGTACCGGTTGAGGCTGAAGAAGTAGTCATCCCCCAGCTCCGCTAGATCCTTGGCCCAGGCCTGCGCATCGGCCTCGGTCAGCCCCTGCCGGCCCGGAACGAACGCCGTGATGAAGCCCATCAGGCCAGCGCTGAAAGTGTTTGGGTCAAAGCCGACGTTCAGCAGCGGTATCGCCTCGCGTCTCGCCACCGAGAAGCCCGCATCGGACAACAGACGTGTCAATCGCCGAGGGAGATGGGGATCAACGAGATGCTCATCCCAGGCGGCCAGCACGCGGCGCGTGCGCCTGGCATCACCCGAATGCCACACGATCGATCCCCAGTCGGTGTCGAGCACGAGCAGCCGACCGCCGGGGCGGAGCACGCGGAATGCCTCCCCAAGCGCAGCCGGCATGTCCTGCACGTACTCGTATACCTGCGTTGCGACGGCGACGTCAAAGCTCCCGTCCGCAAACGGAAGCGCGTACGCATCGCCGGCGACGAAGCGGATCTCGGCAGTCCCATCGGCGGGCGGGCGCAGACGCGCGAGCGTGAGCATGCTCTCGCTCGGGTCGACGCCGACGACCGATCCTGCTGCGCCCACCTCGACCGCCAGCTCGTGAGCGAGCAGTCCCGGGCCCGATCCGATATCGAGCACCTTCTCACCATGTCCGAGCGCCAATGCCGCGCGCACCGCACGACGCTGCTCGACGACGTCGGGCGTCATATACGTCGCTTCACTCCGCCGCGAAGCCTCGTCGTCGAACCGGAGCGTGCCGCTCATCTCCAGATCCTCTCAACCCCGCCCGGCGTTCTCAATGTCGCGCGGGACTCCGGCGCGCTGCGCGGTTAGGGACCCGACGGATACTGTGCCGCGATCACCGTACCGGCTCCCACGAAGCCGAGGGCAGGCCCAGATGCGGCGACGAAGATGAATTCCTCAACCCCGTACCTGGTGCCTTTGACCGAGAATGTCTTGCCGTAGGACTTGCCGAGCCGAGCGAACATGTACTTCGTGCCTGCCTTTCCCACGGCGATCGCGCGTTGGCAGGAGACGGCGGAATTGGACGGGCGCTTTCCCTTGACGGCGTAGACAAACAGCTGCACCTTGCCGGTCGGGCCGGAGATGCCCGTGTTTTTGCAGGCGGCCCTCTTGCTGAGCTGGCTGGCGTAGTAGACGGTCGGCTTGCTCGTGGCCAGACCGAGCGCCGGAACCACCAGCGTTCCGGCCACAACGATGGCCGTCACCGCAGAGCGGAATGACTTCACCTTCTGTCGCTTTCAGTCGAGGACGGGGGCGGTTCGACCCCAGCGGCGACCCGGCATCATAGCCAGCAGGCTGATTAGCCCGCCCGACGAGGGATCACCCCATCCGGGTGATGCGCTCATGGCTCCCTGGCCTGGAATTACCTCCTGACCCGACCAGACAGGAGCGACATGACATCGCGGACGAAAACAGACGGGGAGGTCGACTCGGCGCTCGTGCTCGAAGAGCGCATTCAGGACCTCTGCCACGACGAAATATTCGAGCACGGCGCAGGAAGCGAGGCCGCGTATGACCTCATCGCCAATGAGCTGCTGCTCGACGGAAGCGCACGGCTGAATCTCGCGACGTTCGTAACGACGTGGATGCCGCCGCAGGCCGGTGCGCTGATGGCCGAGACCGCCGATAAGAACATGATCGACAAGGATGAGTATCCGCAGACCGCGGAGATCGAGCGTCGTTGCGTGAACGTCATCGGCCGTCTCTGGCACGCGCCCGGCACCGGCGACGTTACGGGCACTTCCACCACCGGTTCGAGCGAGGCCGCGATGATGGGCGGGCTGGCGCTGAAATGGCGCTGGCGGGAACGGATGAGGGCGGCGGGCAAGCCGACCGACCGACCAAACCTGGTGACCGGCGTCAACGTACAGGTCTGCTGGGAGAAGTTCTGCCGCTACTGGGACGTGGAGCCACGTCTGGTGCCAATGGAGGGTGACCGCCTTCATCTCGGCGCCGAAGAAGCGGTGGCCATGTGCGACGAGAACACGATCGGCGTCGTGACCGTCCTCGGCTCGACATTCGACGGAAGCTACGAGCCGGTAAGTGAGATCTGCTCCGCGCTCGACCAACTTGCCCACCAGGGCGGTCCCGACGTGCCGGTCCATGTCGACGCGGCGTCCGGCGGCTTCATCGCACCATTCGTCCAGCCGACCCTCGAATGGGATTTCCGCCTTCCAAGGGTTCAGTCCATTAATGCCTCTGGACACAAGTATGGGCTCGTCTATCCCGGCGTCGGCTGGGCAATCTGGCGCGACGAGCAAGCCCTGCCACGCGACCTGGTATTCGACGTCAATTACCTCGGCGGCTCGATGCCGACATTTGCGCTGAACTTCTCCCGTCCCGGGAGCGAGGTAATCGCCCAGTACTTCATGTTCGTATCCATGGGCGCTGTGGGATACCGCGCGATCCAGCGGGGCTCGAGCAGCGTCGCCCAACACATCGCCCGGGAGATCGCGGCGATGGGACCTTACCGTCTGCTCACAGACGGAAGCGACCTGCCGGTGTTTGCCTTCACCCTGTCCGCAGAGGTCAAGAACTACACGGTGTTCGACGTCTCGGCACGGCTGCGGGAGCAGGGCTGGTTGGTGCCCGCCTACACGTTCCCGGAAAACCGCCAGGACCTGGCGGCGCTGAGGGTCGTCGTGCGCGCCGGCATGTCCCACGACATGGCTGACCTATTTCTCGCCGCGGTGCGCAAACAGACCGCTTCGCTTGAGGGCCTGCGGACGCCGCTGCCCCAGCGCAGCCAGGAGGAAGTCTCGGCGTTCAAGCACTGAGGGGCCGCTGACACCTACGCCTGAGTGTCAGCGCACGCGTCCCAGATCACGGTCCAAGGATTGCTCCAGCTGGTGAACCCAGTGCAGTCTCGGCATCTTCGACGGCTGGCCGGTGTGTAGCGTGTCGAGCGCGCACGCCAGAAAGCAGACCGCGCCAAGGGCTGTGTTCCAGTTCGCCGCGGCCAGGTCAAGGACCGACCCGGACGACGGCACAACGTAGCCCGCGACCGCGGCGATGCCGAAGAAGATGCAGCCGAGCATGTTGACCGCTGGCTGCCACCAGCCGGCGCCTCCGCGCACTGGCAACCATCCATTACGCGGTGATGCGCGATAGGCGATCGCGCCAGAGACCAGGAAGCAGATCGAGCCACGCCAGTCGGGGCGCCACACGAGCTTGTTGTATTCGGAGCTGGTAACGGCCGTATGCATTGCTTGAAAAGTGGTGATGTTGAAGAACAGCGTGCCCGCCGACTGGATCGCTGCCGACCACCAGCCCGCGTGCCCCGCACCAGTGGAATGCCGGCCGCACCACGCGAGCCAGGACTGAAGCCCTCCCCCAGCCGTGAACAGAACCGAGCCAACGAAAAACGTGATGGCGTCAGCAGAATCGCCGACGAGCTTCGCATAGCCCGGAAACGGCCCGACCAAGAAGCAGGTCGACCCGAGCGCGAAGCAGAGCGCCATAGCGCGCTGGCGAGTCATGCAGAACAGTTCACACCGAGACCGACCAGCTCTCGTCGTCCAGATGGGATGATGGCCGCATCGGAGCTGTCGTCGCCGCGCTAACGGCGGTTATTTATGACGCTGCTTTGGGCGCCGGCCCTTCGCTAAGCCCGCTATGAAACCCTTGCTGAAGGCAACGTTGAAGGCTGCACCGAAGCCGCTGTTGAAGCCGGGGCTGAAACCTTGGTTGAAGCCATAGTTGAATATCGGGTCGCAGCCGGCCTCGGCGGGCACCGCATCTGACGGACTGCTCGTTGACGATGCTGGGCGGGCGGATTGCATCGACGCTCGCGCCGCGCGGTGGCGGCGTCTGCGCGCCGCTTGCAGGCCGCTTCTCCAGCCCAGTCGCCAGGCGCCATTCGGACGGTAGGCGTTACCGAATTCGCTCGCGAAGCCGGAGTTGTAGCCCGAATTGAAGCCGAAGCCATAGCCGCCGCTATACCCGCGGTTGTAGCCCTCCTCATTGCTGCAGTCCGCGACGACATAGAACGCCGAGAGATTGTTCGCGGTGCTGTTGGCTGTGACCAGGATGCTGCCGCTGAACACCAGCGAAGTAGGCCCGCTGCCGCCGACTAGCGATATCGGTGAGCCGAGCACGGGCGCGAGCGCGCCGGACGACGCTACTGACATCACCGTCACGTCGTTGTCGGAGAAGTTGGCTATGGCTAGCAGCTGCCCGTCGGCGCTGAACCGGGCTGCCAGGGGCGTCCTTCCGACCGCAAACGGAGATCCCGCCACCGGCGTGAGCGAACCACCAGCCGAGACCGAGAACACCGACGCGTCGTTCGCGCCGCCGTTGGCGACGGCGACGAGGCCGCCGCTCGGACTGAACGCCACCGACTGCGGCCCTGCCCCGGTCGCAAACGGCGATCCCGGCGCCGGCGCCAACGAACCGCTCGCCGAGACCGAGAACACAGACACGTCGTTCGCGCCGCCGTTGGCGACGGCGACGAGGCCGCCGCTCGGACTGAACGCCACCGACTGCGGCCCTGCCCCGGTCGCAAACGGCGATCCCGGCGCCGGCGCCAACGAACCGCTCGCCGAAACGGAGAAAACAGATACGTCGTTCGAGCCGCTGTTGGCGACGGCTACGAGGCCGCCGCTCGGACTGAACGCCACCGACTGCGGGCTAGCACCGGCAGCGAATGGAGAGCCCGCCACCGGCGTCGGCGGGCCTCCCGGGGACACAGAGAACATCGACACGTTGTTCGAGCCACGATTGGCTACGGCAATGAGCGAGTTCTGCAGACCCGTGGGTGACGCCGCGTTCGTGCCAGCGACCGACACTGGAGCGACACCCGTCGCAACCGGCCCCCATTCCGGAGACAGCGCAGGTCCTGCACGTCCAAGCGAAACTTCGAAGAACGTCCTCAGCTCGTTGGCGCCGGTGTCGGCGACGGCCAGACCGTCCCCCCCAGGAGCGATCGACTGCGGGTCGCTGCCGGTCGAATGCGGCGAGCCGACAAACGGAAAGAACCCCGGCTCCGGCTGCGCCCCAGCAACCTGAGCCCCAAGCAGCCAAACCACCGCAACCAGCACCCCTACAAAGACCTTGCGCATCGCACACCGACCCCAATCGGTACTCCCTATGCAAAGACCCCCGATGTCGACTCAAACGCAAACTCAGGACAAGAGTTCCGATAACACCTGAGGCCTTAATCACGCCTCTCGACGCTTCTGGATCGTCGCCGTTGCGGCCGCGTGACACCGGCGCCAGCTCAGGCGCAACAGCTAATGCCTTTTGTGACGCCGCTTATGACGCCGGCCGCTGGCGAACCCGGCGTTGTAACCCTTCTGGAAGGCAACGTTGAACGCCGGGGTGAACCCGCTTGAAAAGCCGATGTTGAAGCCTTGGTTGAAACCCGCGGTTGTCTCTACGTTGCAGCTCTCAACTGCCGCTGAGTGGGCGCGCTGCGTCGACGCTTGGGCCCGGTGCCTTGAGCGCCGGGCAGCCTGAAAGCCGCGTTTCCAGCCCACTTGCCAGGAGCCCTGATTGCGGTAGGCGGCGGTGAATGCGCTGTTAAAGCCGGAGTTGTAGCCCGCATTAAAGCCGGGGGCATAGCCATAGTTGTAATCCCCGTCGCAGCTCATCACGAAAAACGCCGAGACATTGTTCGAGGTGCTGTTGGCGACGAACAAAAAGAAGCCGCTGCTGAGGCTGCCATAGCTGCTGACCGCCAGCGACGCCGGCCCGCTCCCGCCGCTCAGCGCCAGCGGTGAGCCGGCCACAGGCGCCAGTGCGCCGGAAAAAGCCACCGAGAACACCGATACGTCGTTGTCGGCGAAGTTCGCTGTGGCCAGCAGCTGCCCGTCGGGACTGAACTGGACTGCCACGGGCGTCCCCCCAGTCGCAAACGGCGACCCCGGCACCGGTGTCAGCGAACCAGCCGGGGACACAGAGAAGATCGACAAGTTGTTGGCGCCGCTGTTGGCCACGGCCAGCAGCCCACCGCTCGGATTGAACGCCACCGAGTTAGGGCCACTGTCAGCAGCAAATGGAGATCCCGGCACCGGTGTCAGCGAACCAGCCGAGGACACGGAGAACACCGACACGTTGTTCGAACCGCTGTTTGCGACCGCAAGCAGCCCGCCGCTCGGACCGAACGCCACCGACTGCGGACCACTGCCAGCAGCAAACGGAGATCCCGGCACCGGTGTCAGCGAACCAGCCGAGGACACGGAGAACACCGACACGTTGTTCGAACCGCTGTTTGCGACCGCAAGCAGCCCGCCGCTCGGACTGAACGCCACCGACTGCGGACCAATACCAGCCGCAAATGGAGATCCTGACACTGGAAGCAGCGCGGGACCGGGGAAATTGTTCAAGGAAGCGGCAAACACCGACACGGTGTTATCTCCTCGGTCGGCCACCGCAACGAGTCGGGACAGTGCCGGATCGGCGGGTGCCGGGCTAAACGCTATTGACACGGGAGCGGACCCCGTCGCAACCGGCGACCCCGGATCCGGATACAGGTCGAACCCTAGGTGTTCCAGACTGTTCAGGTCGAACAGCGCCACGTTGTTGGCGCCCGTGTCGGCGGTAGCCACGGCCCCGGGGCCGCCTCCCCCCAAACCGAACGCGATCGATTGTGGGCTGCTACCTGTCGGATACGGCGAGCCGGACAATGGCATGAACGCGGGCTGAGCGACCGCAAGCTGAGCCCCAAGCAGCCAAGCCACAAGAACCAGCACACCCACAACCACCCTGCGCATCACACATCAACCCCACTCGGATACGCCGTATTCGAAACCCCCGGTGTCAACTCAAACGCAAAGGACCGACCAAAGTTCCGATAACCAGCGATGATGGCGCGATGAGCGCCGAGGCAAGCGAGGAAGCACGGTTTGAGGTCCCGCGGATCCCCGGCTCCGCGGGTGCACTCATCTCTGACGGTTCAGGTCGGTTCTTGATCCTCAGACCCAGCTACAAGAAGGGCTGGACGATCCCGGGTGGCCAGATCGAGTCGAACGGCGAGTCGCCATGGGAGGCGTGCCGACGGGAGGTCCGCGAGGAATGCGGTCTTGACGTCGGGAACGGGCGCCTCGTTTGTGTCGATTTCCTGCATCCGAAGCGGCACCGGCCGGGTGGGGCTCGGTTCCTCTTCGATTGCGGCGTCTTCCCCGACCACGAACTCAACGCCATAAGGCCTCAGACTGGTGAGATCGATGAACATCGCTTGGTAGAGCCAGCCGAGGCGAAATCGCTTCTGAGCGGCCCGGTTCGACGGCGCGTGTTGGCGGCACTTGGCGCAACGCACTGCATATACCTGGAAGACGGCCGCCCAGTTGCCGGCGTGAGTGCCGGCTGAGCGCCGGTCGCCGACGCGGCGGTCGGAGGCACGCAGGAGGGAGCTCGCCACGTGGCGACGCCACCCGCGGCCGACTATCGAGAAAGGGTTCAGTTCAAGCGCGACGTGCGCCCGTTCGTGCGACCCCCGGTCGAGTGCCTCAACGCCCAGACGAATGCCACGCATACCAGCGACACCACAAACGCGGCGGCCATTGACCCGGCCACGATGAAGCCGTGATGCGGATCGGCGAGCGGACCCGGGAACCTGAGTTGTCCGTCTCCGCGGCCCGCGACCGAGGTGGCGGTATGCACCCGGGTCACGGCGAGCATGCCGAGCACCGCGAGCATGAGCGTGAGGGCTCCGACGGCCCCGGCCCACGGTGCGAGACGGACGATCTGGCTGGCCGGGGAACGACTGGCTGGTAGATCGGCGAGCAGCGCATCGAGCTCGCCGTACGTCCGAGCGGCGAACAGCGCTTCAAGCCGCTCTTCAAGCTCGCTCGCACTGAGCCGCCCCTCCGCCGTGGCGTGACGCAGCCGCTCGGCAACGTGCTCCCGATCAAAATCTGAAGCACGAAGCGACGGCAGTCTCTGCACGCACTAAGCGTAACGAAGGGGTGTCTTCGGCCGGAACCGCTTAGACGTCGGGCGGCCGCCCGTCGACAGCTTGGGGACGCAAGGTGAACTCGACGTTGTCGCCTTCGATGGCGGCATCGAGGATCTGATTGTCAAGCAGCCCGGCTAGATCCGGCGCCAGGAAAACGTCGTTGTCAGGACCGGCTGGCACCGCCTCGTCATCGTCGCCGGGGTGGTCCACGATCGCGATCCCGATCGCTTCTTCGTCACCCGGCTCGCCGCCGCGTTGGATCCGCACGCTGGCCGTTTCGGGAAGGTCCGCGTTCTCGAGGAGATTGGTGACTACGGCGGCCGCAGTCGGCGTCAGGGTCAACATTGAGGAGCTCCTTTCGGGATCCGATCCTCTTGAGCAGCTAGCCACCATGGCGTAGGAGCAAACCGGATCCGGTCGCAGCTGGCCGCCGCCGTCAGCCGACCGGCCAGCCACCTGCTCGTTAGCGAACCAACCGCTCCGCTGGGTAGACGACCCGGAGGACGACGTGCGCTGGTCGTGTCGGCGGCCCCACTGTCAGGAACTCGCGCACGGGCCCACGATGAGCGCAGAAGGGACACAAGAGCACGTCGGTGAGCTCGCGCGGGGTGTCCCCGGGAGCTACGGGCGCATCGCACTGGCTGCATGCAAGCGTTCCAACGGCGAGCCGAGAAGAACGAGGGGTACGTCGCACCTCTTGATGAGCAGCCCGCTCGCGATCGTTTGCAGCGCGCGTATTGATCGGTCCCCAGTCGCTCTGGAAGCTCACGGCTTCGGAGTGTAGGTAGCGCTACGTCGCGGCGCCTCTCAGGGCCTGACCGCTCGGGCCCGGTAACAGCCAGCAAGACATAGGATCGCGTCTCCTGGCGACAACTGAATGGAGGATGCGATGGCGGGGCGGTGGTTTTCAGACGAGGAGCTTCGGCAGATGTCGCGTCCGACTATGGATCGAGCGATCGAGGCGCTCGATCGTGGCGATGTGGCGGGGGCGCGGGAGCTGTGTGAAGAGATGAAGCACGAATGGCGGTATCTGCACGATTTGATGGTCGAGGGGATCGCCGGTCTGATCTCGTTCGTGCAGGAGCGACTCGGAGAGGATGGCGTCGCGGATGCGTGGACATATGGCCAGGGTCGTGGCTGGCAGCGAGACGTGGAGGAGATCGCTAGGCGCGACCGCAAGGAGATCGTCCGGGCGGTCGCTGCCACCTGGCGCGCGCATTCCTGCAGCGGCACCGGGCCTCACCCTGGGGCGTTCACGATCACCGAGGACGATGAGAAGTTCACGTTCGAGATGAATCCCTGTGGGTCGGGGCAGCGCTTGGTGCGGATGGGCCGTTACGAGGGGCCGAACGGTTACGGTCTAACCGAACGGGCGCACGACTGGAGCTACGGTCGCGTCGGGTTCCCGCTCTATTGCACTCACTGCTCATTCATGAATGAGTCGCTGCCGATCCGCTGGATTGGTTATCCGCTGTATCCGAGTGACCCGCCGGATGACTACGGGCGCGATCCCTGTACCTGGTACTGGTACAAGGACCCGGCGGACATCCCGCAGCGCCACTGGAAGCGATACGGGCTGGCCCGGGCCGTCGGCGGTGGCGATGCCAGCTAGTACCGCTCCGAGCGGCAGGCGAGTGATCGTGACCGGCGCCGCCGGTGGCATTGGACGCGCAACCGTCGAATCGCTCGTCGGCAGCGACTGCGAAGTGGCCGCCTGCGATGCACCGGGATCGCCACTCGAGGAGCTCGCTGGGGCTGCCACGACCGTGGCCTTCGACGTCCGCGATCGCACCGCGGTCGAGGCCGGCTTGTCCGCCGCCATTACCTCCCTCGGAGGATGCGATGCGGTCGTAGCGACCGCGGGCGTCGTCGACACAATTCATCGCGCCGAGCGGTTCTCCGAGGCTGATTGGCGGAAGGACGTTGAGACGAATCTGACTGGTGCGTTCTACGTCGCGCAGTCGGCCTTCGAGGAGCTCGCGGCCTCTGGCGACGGTCGCATCGTCCTGATCTCCTCGGTGGCGGCGGAGATCGGGATACCCGGTCAGGTTGCCTACGGCGCATCGAAGGCTGGGCTCGTCGGCCTGGCGCGGACGCTCGCGGCCGAGTGGGCATCGCGTGGCGTTCGCTGCAATGTCGTGATGCCGGGCTTCATCGCCACCCCAAAGGTGCGCGCCATGCCGGAACAGGTCCAGCGCTCGGCTGCCGTACAGATCCCCTTGGGGCGCTTCGGATCGACGGAAGAGCTCGCCGGCACCGTCAGCTTTTTGCTCTCGCCGGCGGCTGCCTACATAAACGGCGCGGTTCTGCGCGTCGATGGTGGCCTTGGGTTGACCCTGAGATAGCACCTCAGCTCATGAAGGCTTGCGCGGCTGCCGCGATCAGCGTGCTGTAGCGGTGCTCGGCTTCTGCTTGATCCCAGAAGTAGTGGGATAGCTCGAGACTGACTGCGCCATGGGCGGCGGCGGTGAGGACCTGCGCGATGAAGCGCGGTTCCTCGGGCTTGAAAATACCGGCGTCGATGCACGCCTGGACGATCTCGACCAGGGGCTGCAGCGAGGCCTCGGCGGCTGCCGTGGCTTCCGGACCGGGGGTGTGCTCGGGAGCCGCTGCGCCAAACGTGAGCTGGTAGAGCTGTGGCGAGGAAAGGGCGTTCTCACGGTAGGCGAGCCCGCTCAGGCGCAGTCGCTCGGCCGGCGGAGCGTCGGCAGGGATTGCGCGCATGCTGGCGGTGAGTCGGTCGAACCCTTCGCGGTACATCGCGTCAATCAGTCCCTGCTTGCTCGCGAACATCGTGTAGAGCACTGTGGTGGTGCATCCGAGCACGGACGCCAGTCGCCGCATCGTCAGCCCCGCGGGCCCCTCCCCGGCAAGGATCTGCCCCGCCGCATCGAGGACTGTGGCGCGCAGCACATCGCGTCCCGCGGCGCGCGCGTGCTGATAGGGCGACGCCGCCCTACCTCCACGCGACGATTCTCCGGTTGTGTAACGTCGTGATTGTGCTATAACGCCGTTATTGTAATCGACTCAGAGGACCGAACCATGCCGCCGCTGCCGTGGAAAACCACCCCCGCCGCCGATGCCGCCTCCGGTGAGGTCGTCGTAATGGCGTCCCTCCTCCAGCTCGACTCACTCCACCGAGCGCCCGGCTTTCTGGGCGCCGCGATGGCGATCCGCTCACAGGTCTTGGGCAGCGAGGGGGCCATGGGCGTCGCACTGAACACCGCGCTGCCCCGGCGAACCTTCTTCACCCTGTCGGCCTGGCGGGACCGCGGAGCGTTGAACGCGTTTGTTCGCTCCGAGCCTCACGTGAGCACGATGCGCCGCTACCGCCCGGCGATGAACGATGCCCGCTTTGTTTTCTGGAATACGACTGCGGACCAGCTCCCGCCGTCTTGGGCTGAGGTTCAAGAGCGGCTCCGCGAAGCAGCCGCGAAGCCTCAATCGAAGAGTCCGACCGCGACCGGGTGAGCTCGACTAAGGCTCCGAGCACCACTCGCCGCACTGAACACAACGAAGCAACCCGTTCCCCGGAACGGTTTTGGCAGAAAGGAGATCCAGATGGCAAGCGAAATGCGGATCGAGCTCGTGCAGGTCCCGGTGTCCGACATCGATCGGGCGAAGGCGTTCTACGTCGAGAAGGTCGGCTTCAACGCCGATCACGACCACCAGGTGACCGACGAGCTTCGCTTCGTACAGCTCACCCCTCCCGGCTCCGCGTGTTCGATCGCTCTCACTTCGGGCGCGCATCAGATGAGACCCGGGTCGATCGAGGGGCTACAGATGGTCGTCGAAGATGCACAGGCAAGCCGCACAGAGCTTGCCGAGCGCGGCGTGGAAGTCAGCGACGTCCAGGAGTTTCCATGGGGAAGCTTCGTCTTCTTCCGCGATCCCGACGGCAATGGCTGGTCGCTTCAGGCCATAACCCATCGGGGGCAGCCGGCGTGAGTCCCACGAGATAGGCCGTTGGCCGCTTCCCCGGGTTCGAGCCGGATACCAGCTAGCTCTACCCCTCGGGCGAAGAGTCGCTGTCGTTGGAGGCGAAGGCGCGGAAGCGCTCGGTCATGTCGGTGTCGGGTCCCGCCTGCCTGGACGCGGCATCGTCATGGTCCTCGACGTTGTCCTCGGAGTCGGTGTGGGACTCGTCGGGTTCGAGCACGCCGTTAGCCTCGAGAACAGCGCCCTCAAGAAAGTGCCGCACGCGATCCTCGTCGCCCGCGGTGACCGGCTTCATCCTGATCTCACCCTTCTTCAGCTCCACCTGCTCCCACGAGCCGTGGTTGAGGAGACGCACTGTCCTCTTGAAGCGAGCGACCCACTCCTTCGGCGGCTTGCCGCCGAGGGTGACGGTGAGGGTGCCGTCGTGGACTTCGGCCGTCGACCAGTCGAGTTGCGTCTGTTCCATCGTGCCCTCCTCCCGGAGTTGCTCGCGGTGATTGATGACTCCGATGGAGCTACCCAGAGTCGGTTCGGCTCAGCCGCTTGATTCCAGGACGGCACCGGCGCGACGCCGACGAGACCGGCATGGACCTGAGGCCCTCGTCTCAGTCATAAGATTGCGTTTCCTGTGCCTGGGCGCTGAGCACCATGGGGTGTGCGGGCGGCCCGGAGACAATCGTTTCGCGGTCAACGTTGAGGTCCGGCCTGATGTGGACAAGCTCGCCGGAGTGGATCTCTTCCCAGCCCGGCTCGTGGCTGATCCGCTCGCTGGCGATTACTGCCAAGGGAGCCCAAGCTCCGTCGTCGGAGTGCAACCGCAGCGTGCCGGCGGCGTCGGCCTGGTCGAGCTCCGCGACACCACTGGGGCCACCTGGTTGGCGGCGGTGAAGGTGAAGCGGGTTGTGCTCGGGGTAGCGGAACGCCCAGATATGGCCGATCGCGCCGAGGAGGAAGTTGAGGCTGTACAGCTCGTACTCGACGACGACCTCGCGCACCGCCGCTGTGATCCCTGCGCGCACGTCGCCATCGGCCTCGCGGATCCCGAGCGTGATCAGCGCAAAGAACCGCTCGGAGTCGGTGTCGCCCATCACCATGCCCCGATTTGCGCCCAACCTGGCCTCGATCCTGTCGAGGTCTCCGACCACGCCGTTATGGGCAAACAGACGGCCGTCCTGGCTGAAAGGGTGGGTGTTCAGAAGCGAGACCTCTCCGGTGCTGGCGTAGCGCAGGTGAACGAGCATCTCACTGGCATCCAGCCGTCTGGCCACGTGTCGATAGGCGGGATCCTCGGAAGCCTGGACCGGATTGCGGATCAAGATCATCCCGCGTCTCGCGGTCAGGGCCGCCACCCCGTAGCCGTCGGCGTTCCTCTCGCTCTGATGCGCAATCGAGGCCGGCGCGTCGAGCAACCAGAACTCCGCGGCGACGTCACGCTCGCCAGCATGCAGCGCGAAAAGCCGGCACACAGGCGCCAGTCTAAGCCCGGAAGGCAAAGAGCCGCGGCTCGCTTGCCGGGAGACCAGCACGTCGTCGGAGCAGAAACCGCTACCGCCGGGTGAACAGAACTCCCTGGGGGCTTAGTGGCTGCTGCGTTTCGGGCGGATTGAGAATCCGTATTGCGCGGATGCCCGCGGTTATTGGGGTTTCGGTCAGGTTAGGTGAGGTTCCCTGGGGTCATATTTACTGACCTTGGGACGTATTTCGGGACACGCTTTCGGCGTCCGCGACTCTTGTCACTCCAATGGCTTCCGCGCGCGAATGATCGCCGCGGCGGCGTGCTTGTGGACTCGATGAGTCTCACGGATATCGACGTTCTCGAGACCGGCTGCAGCGAGCGTGGTGCGAAACTCGGTCTCGGTGAGTGCGCCGGCAATGCACCCCGTCCAGGCAGCCATGTCGGCTTTCGTCTCAGCGTCCATGTTTGAGTCCGCGACCACATCTGAGACGGCGAGGCGGCCGCCGGGACGCAGCACGCGTGCGGCCTCGGCAAGAACTTTGGGCTTGTCGCCGGAGAGATTGATGACGCAGTTGGAGATGACCACGTCCACGCTGGCGTCTTGAAGCGGGAGCTCTTCGAGGTAGCCCTTGAGGAACTCGACGTTCTCGACTCCTACGTCGGCGGCGTTGCGTAGCGCCAGCTCGAGCATTTCGTCGGTCATATCCAGTCCGATCGCCGCGCCGGTCGGCCCCACACGGCGGGCCGAGATCAACACGTCAGCGCCGGCGCCCGAGCCAAGATCGAGGACTGTTCGCCTTCATCCAGATCGGCAACCGACGTCGGGACCCCGCAACCGAGCGAGGCGTCGAGCGCGCTCTGCAGGCCGTCCGCCGCGCCCTCGTAGAGCGACGAACCGAACGCGCCGGTCTGGTCGGCCGAGCTGCAGGACGCGGAAACCGCTCCCTGGGACACAGCAGTCGCCGCCGCTGCGTACTTCTCGCGGACCGCGTCTCGAATCCTCTCGGGGTCGTCTGATTCGCCAGCGACGCAGCCGCAGCCAGCGGTCTGCTGATCACCGCAGCAGGAAGCCTTGGCTTCGGGCTGGCAGCAGTCAGCCTGAGCCTCGGGGCGGCAACAGTCATTCTCTAGCTCAGCCATGCGGAGAGTTCCTTCAGCGCATCGGGGATCACGAAGTAGTAAGCCCATAGGCCGACCCGTTCCGAGCCCGCCAACCCCGCGTCCCGCAGCACCTTCAGATGGTGGGAAACCGTCGGTTGAGAGAGATCGAACAGCGGCACGAGCTCACAGACGCACACCTTGCCGGCGTGCTTGCGCAAGACGTCAACCAGCTGCAAGCGCACCGGATCGCCGAGCGCCTTCGCAACCGCCGCCATCCTCATCGCCCTGTCTCGCTCCACGTCGGGATACACAACGGGTTCGCAACAAGGCTCTCCGGCGGGCCGTTTCGTCTTCGGCGCAAGCTCCAAATCAATAGCCATCCATATACAAGTACCGATTGAAGTGATCTTTGTCAATCTTTAGACTCTGCACCACTGTGCAGTCAGAGCCCATATCGACCCGCCGCCCTGGCTGCCCGACGCCGGACCCAGACCGACCGCCAGCGGCCGCAGTCGACGCGTTGGTCCCGGCTTCATGAGCACCGTCCTGTTCGTCTGCCGCCAAAACGCCGGGCGCTCACAGATGAGCGAGGCGCTGTTCACACGCACCGCGGCCGGGGAACACCGGGCCCTGTCTGCCGGCACCACCCCAGGCGACCAGGTCCACCCCGAAGTCGTCCAGGTCATGCGCGAACTCGGAATCGACCTCGCGGACCGCACGGCCCGACTGCTTACCCGTGAGCTAGCAGAACAGAGCGACGTCGTCGTAACGATGGGTTGCGGCGACGAATGCCCCTATATCGCCGGCAAGCGCTACATCGATTGGGACCTCGAGGATCCAAGTGGACAACCGCTCGAAACGGTCCGCGCGATCAGAGACCAGATCGCGAACCAAGTAGCGACGCTTGCGGCCGAGCTTGACAGCGACGCGAAAGCCACCGGGTAGCGCAAGAAAAACCCCGCACTCAGTCGCGGGGCTTTCCATGAGCCCTCTGTCGGACTCGAACCGACGACCCCTTCCTTACCATGGAAGTGCTCTACCAGCTGAGCTAAGAGGGCGGTGGGGTCAGGCTAGCGATTCACTGAGCTGCTGACACGGACCCGTCAGCGCATCGCGCCCATCGCGTGCATGGAGTTCGCGTGGCTGGCCGGCACGACCAGCCCAGGAACGGCGTGCGGCGCGGCCGCCACGCCGACGGCCAGTGCCAGCAGGACCGCCGTCACGCCCGCCAGGACCGCGGGCTTTGAGGGAAACGTCTTCTCGAGCACGATCAGTGCAGCGACGACCGCCATCCAGATCAGGCTCATGACGCCGAGCGCAAACAGGGCGGCCATCAGCGCCCAGCAGCATCCCAGGCACCAAGCGGCGTGCCGCGCGCCCATCTCGACAGCCCCGGACCAGCCGTCGCGCCAACGGCCGAGCAGGAATCCCAGCGGACTGCGGCATTTGGTCAGGCACGCGTTCTTGATCGGCGTCAGCTCATACACCGCTGCGATCGCTAGCACGCCGGCCGCGAACCACCGCCCGCCCGAGTGCCATGCAAGGTCGGAGCCGAACAGGCTCCGCCCTGCCTCGAATAGCCCATAGGCGGCCAGGCCCGCCGCTCCCCATACGAGGAGGTACGCCCCGGAGAAGAGCCACGGATACAGCGATCTGCGCCGCTGCGTCATGCGGGCGTAGAGCGCCACCGTCGGGGTCAGTGCCGGAAACATCATCGCCGCCATCATCACGACCCAAACCCCCAAAAACCAGCCGAGCGCGCCTAGGTCGGTGCCCGGGCCGGCGTCCATCCCTGACATGCGGTCTGCGGTCGACCACCAAGCGATGGCGGTCAACCCCAGCAACACCGCGACCAGACCGAGCCGCGCTCGGACGGCGGCGAAGGCGCTTTGAAGCTCGCGCCGCTCGGAGCCCGCTTCGGCGCCAGACGCGGCCATGACGGCGCTCATGCTGCCCACGAAAAGTCCGAGCTCGAGAATCCCGACTTGCCCTCGTACCGGATTCCGAACGCGTCGATCTTTGACCGCGTCGCATGGGCGATATTGAGCTCAGATCCGGCGGGGTGAAAGATGCCGGTCACCCTCGCGGGTTGCCCCGTCTCGACCCCAAACGGCACGACGTCCTCGATCTCGAAATCGGCTGCGTCGCCGATCTTGACCGAGTGGCGCAGGCCATCCTCACGCACCTCGATCGGCGCCCGCTCCACGCCCAGCATCTCGCCGACGAGCGGTCCCAAGGCCTCCATCGGCCCACCCAGCGCGCCCGAGAAGACGGCGCCGAGTTTGTCCGCCTGCTCGTCTGACGCGGCGGCGTCAATGAAGACTCCGAGGCGCCAGTTGCCTTCTCTCATCACCTTCGGCGTGTCGGCCGCCAGCGCGACGACGACCCCGCTGACGTCGATTCCCTCGACCTCACCGCGCTTGACGTTGAACACCAGAACCACCCGGCAGTAATCGTTCGTGGCGGGGAGGGACAGCGACGCCGTGCACGGACAGATGACATCGCACGAGCATGTTTCGAAATACGATCCCTCAAGGTTCCAAGCCATGAGGCCCCTCCTCGGTTCTCTGGGTGCTTTCAGACGATTGTCTTCCAGCGCCGGGCCTTAGTCAACAGCGACGGCGCCTCTCTTACGACTTAACTTTCAGGGCCGGCAGATCCTCGCCACGTGCAGCTGCCGTGGCGCGCCGTCGGCCCGCAACCGCTTGGAGCGACCGACTTCAAAGCGCTCGCGATCGAGCTGCTCGAGCACCGCGTCGGAGACGACCACCTCGCCGGCCTTGGCGAAGTCCCCTACCCGGGCGGCGATGTTGACGTCAACCCCGAGGTAATCGCCGCCAAACCTCCGCGGGCGTCCCCAATGGATGCCGGCGCGCATTCGGGGCCTGTATCCATCGAGCTCCACGTCGCCAAGCGCATCCTGCGCGTCCAGCGCTGCCTCGACGGCGCCGGGCGCGTCCAAGAACGTGGCCATCACCCCATCGCCGAGCCGCTTGGTGATGCGGCCCTGGTGGGCATGGATGGGGCCTTCCACCGCTATCCCGACCAAGCGCAGCAGCTCAAGGGCGGCCACATCGCCCGCTTTCAAGGCCCAGGAGGAGAAACCGACGAGGTCCGTGAAGAGGAGCGCCAGAGGCTCGTCTCCGCGCCCCCGCCCCGCGGCCTCAGAGAGCGATTGCCAGAGCTGCAACCCGGCGAAACCGAGCTCCTGCGCCAGGCTTTCCCGTTCGGGTACGAGCGTTGACACCCCGCGCGCCAGTACCGCCACGGGCGTAGCACCGCCTGTCGAGATAGGATCGCCGAACCGCTCATCCCCGGGCAGTCGAGCGCGAAGGCGGCGCGCTGCAGCCAGCAGAGCGGGCTGCGTATCGACGCCGGTCAGGATCCGGCGCAGCCGCGATGCGGCCTGCGCATCGCCGTCGACAATCGCGCGAAGCTCGTGCTCATCGGTGTTCGGAAGCTCATGATCGTCGGTGTCCATATCCCCTACGAGCATAAGAGGTGCATTGGCGTACCCACGCGCGACGGACCGCTCGTAGCGAGAGATGTTGAAACCAAACGCCGTTCGTAAGAGACGTCACGAGCGTACGAGCGGGGGTCTTTGCGCTGTGAGTGGCGCGCGCGCGGGCCGCTCAGCGATATGGCCACCAGCGTGCGAGCTGGAGCGTCTGCGAGAGCTTGAATGGTGCTGCCTGGTCGTGGAGCCAGGGCCGTCCGATCCACAGAAACGCGTCGAGCAAACGCGCCGCGATGCGCCGGTCGGCTTTCGACAGGCCCCAGCGGCGATTCGTGACGCTTGTCGTCGGCGGAACCCCGAGCGCCATGCAGGGCCAATCCCTGACGCCGTGACAGACGCGCGGGTTGTTTTGATCGCCGTGGTACTGCCAGTACTTTGCGGGCACTCCGTTCTCGGCGGTGTTGATGATGAAGTGCGTTCCGCTTATGCCTGACCTGGCGAGTCCCGCCACGACCTGAGCTCCGAACTCGAGCTCCGAGGAATTCGAGTCATAGTGGGTGGCGTTGAGCGCAAAGCCGCGCGTGTAGGCGACGCCCGCGGCGCGCAGCAGCGACACTGCCTGCTTGACGGTAGGCCAGTCGGCGGCGCCGACGTCGATGTAGACCGTCGTGTACGGCAATGCTGCGAATTGCTGCGCGGCCCAGTTGACGAGCGACAGGTCTAGGCGACCGTGGTGCGGCGCGCACAGTGCGAACGGTAGGTCCGGCTGGAGTACCAGCGCGACGCGCGATGAGCCGATCCCGGCGGCGAAGCTGGTGATCCAGTTCTGGTAGCTCTGCTGCTGGGCGACCGTCGGATTGTGAGAGCACGCCGTCCCCTCCCAGGGGTTGAGTCTGAATATCGCGATCTGGGTCACGACATTGGGGTTACCGCCCGTGACGTTGGCGATGTACTGCTGCGCGGTCGTCTCGGCGCTGCCATCCGAGTTCCAAGGACCGAACCACGTGAAGCGCGGGCGCAGGGCGATCCGTCCGAGCAGCGTTTGATTCTTGCCCGTGGCCGATTGATAGGCCGGGTAGACGCCGTCGATCGGGCCGGTGTAGATGCCCCACGGGACGCCGGCTAACGGGTTGCTCTGCGATGCGCCCGGAATCCCGGCGTTGGCGGCGCCCGCAAACGCCCGCTGGGCCGTCATCAGACATGCGAGCACCGCCAGAGCGGCCACGAACGTGGCGCGGATCAGGCGTCGATTTTGCGACGGACGGGTAATGGGCACGGCGAGATGGCGGGGGCAGGATTCGAACCTGCGAAGGCTGAGCCGCGAGATTTACAGTCTCGTCCCTTTGACCGCTCGGGAACCCCGCCGGGACCTAGATTTTAGGCGCTGCCGCTTGCCGACAATGATCTGAGGCCCGCCGGATCGGGCTCGATTTCGTAAGCGGAGTACCGAGGGCCGCCCAGGATTATTTCGGAGCCCCCGCCAACCTCCCTCGAGGGAATGAACCACCGTCGACCATCGCCTACGAGTACGAAGAGGTAGTCGTAACGGGTCGGATCGAGGCGCTTGACGAGGCCGCTCCAGCTGCGGTTGCCGCCGCGCGTGCATACCGTGACGTCCCATCGGCGATTCCGGAAACAGGTCGATGTCTTCACCTGCACCCTTGAGATGCATCCGCGGTAATCGGTCAGCAAATCGAAATCTGGGCTGTGGAAAACCGGGATGAACACACCCGCTCCCCGCGCTCCCAACCACAGCATCGCCGAGCGCTCGCCTAGATCGCCCTGGAGCCGGGGGTTTCTCACAGCCGTCATGGTCCCAAACATAGGTTCGCCCCCGGACGGACGGGACACGTGAGGTCCGGTCCCCCGGGCCTGTGAAAAACGTCGCAAACTCGCCAGCACGAGGAATGCATGTCCACATAAGAGTCGTGGGGACTCTTATGTGGCCAACGCCCGGGCGGGGCGCCGGGTTTGGCACGTTATTCGAAGTCCCGGGCTCGACTCGGACTGGCGCCCCCACCGCATCGGTCTCGCCCTGGCCCCCGGCGCATTGACTCGCGCCCGGCGGCGCTCGGTCGGCGGCGCACGGTCCCCGGCAGCCCGCGAACCCCCCGGCAGCCCGCGAACCCCCGGAACGCCCCGCGAGCTCCCGAACCCCTACGACGCGTCGCGCAGCCGCTGCGCCTCGGGCAGGGCCTCGAGCTTCTTCAGCGTGTGGTTCTCGATCTGCCGGATGCGCTCGCGCGTGACGTTGAAAGCGCGGCCGACCTCCTCGAGCGTGTAGGCCCGCTCGCCCACTAAGCCGAAGCGCATCTCGATCACCTCGCGCTCGCGCTCCGGTAGGGCGGCCAGCGCGCGGCGCAGGTTCTCGCGGCGCAGGTGGTCGGCGGCCAGCTCGAACGGCGACTCGGCGGTCTGATCCTCGACGAAGTCTCCGAGCTCCGAGTCCTCCTCCTCGCCGATCGGCTTCTCCAGCGACACCGGCTGCTGCGCCATGCGCAGGACGTCGCGCACCTCGCGGACGGTGGTCTCGAGCTCGTCGGCGATCTCCTCGGGTCTCGGCTCGCGCCCTAGCTGCTGGACGAGCTGGCGCTCGACGTGGACGACCTTGTTGAGCTTCTCCACCATGTGCACCGGGATCCGGATCGTCCGTCCCTTGTCGGCGATGGCCCGGGTCACCGCCTGACGGATCCACCAGGTGGCGTAGGTGGAGAACTTGTAGCCGCGCCGGTAGTCGAATTTCTCTACGGCCCGGATCAGCCCCATCGAGCCCTCCTGGATCAGATCCAGGAATGTCAGTCCTCGGCCCAGGTAGGACTTGGCGATCGAGACGACCAGGCGTAGGTTGGCCTCGATCATCTGCTGCTTGGCGGACATGTCCCCGCGCTCGATCCGCTGCGCCAGCGTCACCTCCTGCTCCGCCGTCAGCAGATTCACACGCCCGATGGCACGCAGATAGAGCCGCAGCGAGTCGAGGCTCGGCTCAACCGTCAAATCCACCTCGACCGCCCGTCGCTCCTCCGGCTGGGGCTCGGCGGCCCGCGCCGCGCTGGCCTCGACGCTCGAGCCCTCGGAGCGCGCCGGGTGGCCATTTGACTCCACCACGTCGATGCCCTGCTCGTCGAGGTAGGAGTGCAGCTCCTGCACCTGCTCCTTGGTGAAGTCAGCTTCCTCCAGGCAGGCGGCGATCTGATCGAACGTCAGAAAGCCGCGCTCGTATCCCTCGGCGATCAGCGGCCGCAGCTCGTCGAGCTCCGAGACCGGCGTCTCGTCGCTGAGAACGGAAGCCATCTCCTTCGTACTCACTGCCCTCGTGCCCCCTTCATGTTGCCCCCTTGGCGTCGGCCCAGCACCGCCCCTGCAGTCCTCTCATCTACAGCGACTCCTCTCTCTCCCAACGCGACCGCGGGAGTGATACCACAATCACGGCATTTGTCCATGTGCGGAAGTTGCGAACTTTTGGGGGGTCGGCGGCCCGCGCCCCTCTACCCTTTGATGCCATGACCGGCGATCGCCCACGCACGCTCCAGGTGCTCGACGTCCAGTCCCGTCAACCGGCCGTTCAGCTGAGCCTCTCGCGCGTCGGCGTCACCGGGGTGGAGAAGGTGATCCGTCTGCGCCAGAACGGCGCCGAGCAGCTGTTCTCGGCGCGCTTTGAGTGCGTGGTCGACCTCGGGCCCGGCCAGAAGGGCGCGCACATGTCGCGCTTCGAGGAGGTCATCAACGAGGCCATCGGCGAGGTGGTCCTCAACGAAACGACGTTCAAGGCCGAGACGCTCGCCGAGCACATCGCCGGCCTGGTGCGCTCCCGTCAGGGCGCGCGCCGCGCGGAGGTCACCGTCGAGGCCCGCTTCCCGGAGCACAAGCCTGCTCCGGTGTCCGGAGTCCAGACCCAGGAGCTCTACACGCTGCACGGCTCCGCGGTGTCCTCCGAGATCGGCACCAGACGCCTGATCGGCGTCACCGCGCAGGGCATGACGGCCTGCCCCTGCGCCCAGGAGCTCGTCGGGTCGGCCGCGCGAGAGCGGCTTGAGGACGAGGGCTTCGACGCCGATGAGATCGAGCGCATCCTTGGCGCCGTCCCGGTGGCCACCCACAACCAGCGCGGGCTGGGAACGCTGCACATCGGCTGCACCGAGCTGTGCGATGACGAGATCGAGGCCGCGACGCTGCTGTCGATCGTGGAGCAGGCGATGTCTTCAGAGATCTACGAGCTGATGAAGCGCTCGGACGAGGCGGCGGTGGTGGAGAAGGCACACCGCCGGCCTCGATTCGTTGAGGACTGCGTGCGCGAGATGGTGCGCGGCGTGGTCGAGACGTTCCCCGGTTTGGACGACCGGGCATTCGTCTCCGCTCGTCAGGTCAATCTGGAGACGATCCACCAGCACAGCGTGGTCGCCGAGCGGTTCGGGACGCTGGCCGAGGTCCGCCGCGAACTGGACACGGGCGTCCCCACGGCGGCGCACACCACGCGCCGCGTGTGGCTCGACGTCGCCGCCTGAGCGCGGGGAACGCGGCCGCGTAGAAGCCTCGGCCACGCCGCCGCGCGGCCCTCAGCCCGGCAGCCACCCCTCGTCGTAGCCGACCTCGCGGTCGGGCGCCATATCGGCGTAGGCCACCTTCGGGTCGCGCGTCTCCTGCTCCACGCCCGCCCCATGGCGCCGGGCGAGCTCGGAGACCGGATAGACGACGTCATCGCTCAGGCGCGTCCCGACTGCCAAGAGCGCGCACGGACCATCGCCCGCCCCGACGAACACGTGCTCCGTCCACGCCGGACAGTGCACGAAGTCCCACTGGGCAAGATGTCGCTCCTCGCCCTCGATCAGCAGCAGACACTCGCCCGAGAGCACCAGGAAGTCCTCTTGCTCATCCTCGCCGTGGTACATCGACGACGGTTGGCCGGGCTGCAGGACGCCGATGTTGAACCCCAGCCGCGGGAAGCGGTGCTCTCCCTCGAAGCGGGTGTACGCGCCGTAGTCGCCGTCGAGCCACTTCGCCTCGCGCGCGTTCAGCACGAACCAGCCGTCGCCGGCGGGAACGCCGCCGCTGTCCCCACGTTCGATAGGGGCCTCGGGCACCACTCGCGTCATGATGTCAGCATGCGCGCCAGCGTTCTCAGACAGCAGCGCCAGCCGCTGGAGACCTCCGAGCTCCCCGACCCCGAGCCCGGTCCTGGACAGCTGCGTTTGACGATCAAGGCCTGCGCGGTGTGCCGCACCGACCTTCACCTCCGCGACGCCGAGATCCCGGCCACCAAGCTGCCGGTCGTGCTCGGCCACCAGATCGTGGGACTGGCGGAAGACGGGCGCCGCGTCGGCGTCCCGTGGCTCGGCTGGACCGACGGCGACTGCCGCTATTGCCAAAGCGGCCGGGAGAACCTCTGCATCAACGGCCGCTTCACCGGCCGGGACATCGACGGGGGCTACGCAGAGGCGACCGTCGCCGACGAGCGCTTCTGCCTGCCGCTGCCGGAAGGCGTCGCAGACGAGCAGCTGGCGCCGCTTCTGTGCGGCGGGTTGATCGGCTACAGGGCGCTGCGCATGACCGGCGACGCCGCGCGGCTGGGGCTCTACGGCTTCGGATCGGCGGCCCACATGATCTGCCAGGTGGCGGTCTTCCAGGGCCGGGATGTGTTCGCCTTCACCCGCCACGGCGACACGCGGACGCAGGAGTTCGCGCGCTCGCTGGGCGCCGCGTGGGCGGGCGGCAGTGACGAGGCGCCGCCGGAGCAGCTCGACGCGGCGATCATCTTCGCCTCCGCGGGCGAGCTCGTGCCCCAGGCGCTCAAAACGCTGGCCCCGGGGGGCAGCGTGGTCTGCGCCGGGATCCACATGACCGACATCCCCTCGTTTCCCTACGACGACCTGTGGCAGGAGCGACACATCCGCTCGGTGGCCAACCTGACGAGAGAGGACGGCTATCAGCTGCTGGAGCTGGCGCCGCGGATACCGATCCGCACCAGCGTGTCCACCTACGGGCTCGACCAGGCCGAACAGGCGCTGGCCGACCTGCGCGCCGGCGCGTTCGAGGGGACCGCGGTGATCATCCCCTAGGGTTTAGGGCAATGGACATGCAACTCATCCCCATGGTGATCGAGCAGACGGCGCGCGGCGACCGCGAGTTCGACATCTACAGCCGCCTGCTGAACGAGCGCATCATCTTCCTCGGAACGCCGATCGACGATCAGATCGCGAACCTGATCGTGGCCCAGCTGCTGCACCTGGAGTCCGAGGACCCCGACAAGGACATCTCGATCTACGTCAACACCCCCGGCGGCTCGATCTACTCGGGCCTGGCCGTCTACGACACGATGCAGTTCATCAAGCCCGACATCCAGACGATCTGCGTGGGGATCGCGATGTCGATGGGGTCACTGCTTCTGACGGGCGGGACCAAGGGCAAGCGCTTCGCGCTCCCGAACAGCCGCCTGCTGATGCACCAGCCGTCGGCGGGCTTCGAAGGCCAGGCGAGCGATATCGAGATCCACGCGCGCGAGATCCTCAAGATCCGCGGCCGGATCGACGAGATCTACTCCCGGCACACGGGCCAGGAGCTCGACCAGGTCCACAAGGACATGGAGCGCGACCGCTTCTTCAA
The DNA here is from genome assembly GCA_963846075.1 of uncultured Actinomycetes bacterium. GTDB lineage: Bacteria > Actinomycetota > Thermoleophilia > Solirubrobacterales > Solirubrobacteraceae > Palsa-465. The sequence continues at coordinate 143,081 of CAWJUS010000001.1, forward strand.
GGCCGAGGAGGCCGTGGAGTACGGGTTGATCGACCGCGTGATCGAGCACCACTAAGCGCCGCGCTCCCGCCGGCAGGGAGCGCCGCGCGCCCGACGCCGAGGAGCGTCGGCTGCGACCTACGCCACCGCGTGCCTGATTGCGCCCAGGCGGTCGATCTCGATCCGCACCACGTCGCCCGAGCTCAAGAAGCGTGGCGGGTCGAACCCCTGGCCGACGCCGCTCGGCGTCCCGGTGAGGATCAGATCCCCCGGCGACAGCGTGCACGTCTGGGCGATGAACTCCACCAGCTCCTGGCAGGGAAAGATCAGATCGGCCGTGCTCGAGTCCTGACGCAGCTCGCCGTTGACCCACGTGCGCAGCCGCAGGCCGCTGGGGTCGCCGACCTCGTCGGCGGTCGTCACCCAGGGGCCGAACGGGCAGAACGTGTCGGCTCCCTTGGCCCGCGTCCACTGCGGCTCGCGGCCCTGCAGATCGCGGCCGGTCACGTCGTCGGCGATGCAGTAGCCCCCGATCTGGCCGCCGGCGCCGATGACGATCGTCAGCTCGCCCTCGTAGTCGAGCCGGCGCACGACCGGGGGGCAGCGAATCGGTCCCCCGGGCGGAGCGGCCGAGTTCCCGACCTTGACGAACACGATCGGCTGCTCCGGCCGCTGGCCACCGATCTCCTCCACGTGCTTGGCGTAGTTGAGGCCGATGCCATAGATCGCCCCGGGCCAGACGGGAGCAAGGAGCTTGACGTCGGAGAGCGCCCAGGAGTCCGGGCCCCGTTCCGCCGAGGCGCCGGCCAGCACGTCCTGTACCGCGAGCTCATCGTCGGTGAACAGGAAGACCCGATCCTCGACTACTTCCCCCGCGAGCGGATGATCGAGCTCCGGGGCTTTGAACGTGGCGAGCTTCAAGCGGCCCGCCAGGCTACAGGTTGAGCGTCGATCTAGCTCGGCGCGGCCCCCACCGGCAAGTCAGCCGCCTCGACGTGCATAACCGGCAGCCCCAGGCCCTTGGTCTTCGACACCAGGTCGAGCTTCAGCCAGCGCGAGATGCGGCGCGGCAGGGTGGAGATGATGATCTCGTCGAAGTTGCCGAGGTTGACGGCGTCCTGAATCGCCATGAGCGGCTCGGCGTCACCCAGCTCGCCGGTCACCCCACTCCCGGCCGCTTCGGAGAGCTTGGGCAGCGCCTCCTCCAGCACCTGCTGGGCGTCGTCCCCGCCGGTCGCCTCCGGATCGACGACCTTGTGCATCCCGTGCGGCATCCGCGGCACGACGAGATAGAACTGGGCTGGGCCGCGCTGGGCGCGCTCCCGCACCGCGGCGAGCAGCCGCTCGGTTGCCGCCGTCTGGTGCGCGACGACGAGTACGTGGGCCGGCTCGGACATGCGCTCACCTCCCAGTGATGGCTTCCGAACCGAGTATCCCACCGGGCCCTCGCCCGCTCAAGGGGCTCAGGTCAGCTTCGCCGCCAGCCCTCTGGCGTTCATATGGGCGATGGCCTGGATCGAGATCTGGGGGTTGACGCCCGAGGCGGTGGGGAACGACGAGCCGTCGGAGACGTAGAGGTCGCGGAGCTCCCAGGTCTGTCCGGTGGGGTCGCACACCGAGCTCGCCGGCGTGCCGCCCATCCGCGCCGAGCCCATGATGTGAAACGAACCAAGCGCGCACTGGCCTGCGCCGTAGCCCACCGCGTCGGCGTCGGCCATGAACTGCTGGCGCGAGCCCGAGCGGCCCGGCTCGTAGCCCACCCACCCGGCGTGCGAGCTGTAGATCCGCTGGGCTCCCGCGGCCTCCAGGATCTGGGCGGCGCCGTCGATCCCCGTGCGCAGGTGACGGGCGTCGAAGGCCGAGAGCTTGTAGCGGACGATGGGCTCGCCGTCGCGCCCCACGCGGACCTCGCCGCCATCGCGGTCGCGCAGCAGCACGCCCACCGGCGTGGTGCTCGACAGTGCCTGCATCAGCTCGAAGTGGTGGCGGGAGCCGAGCCACGGGCTGAACGTCAAGTACAGATGCGGATGGTTGGCGGCGGTCTCGTACTTGAGGCCGTAGCCGTCGTCGAGGTCGCGGTACTGATCGGAATAGAGCGCCTGCATCACGCCCTCCCAGGGCTTGAGCTCCTCGTCGAAGACGCCGAACACCGCCGTCGCGGGGTGGAGGCGCAGATACTTGCCGATGTTCGGGTTCTTGAGACCCGAGCGCTTGAGCAGCGCGGGCGTGTGGAGCGCGCCGCAGGCCACGACCACCGCTCGGGAGCGCACCGTCAGGTGATGTCCGCCCGCGGTGACGCCGGTCACGCCCGTCGCTCCGCCGGCCTCGGTCATCACGCGCGAGACCTTGGTCCCGACGACCAGCCTGGTTCCCGCTTGGTGGGCGTCGGCGAGCCAGGTCTTGACCACCGATTGCTTGGCCCCCACGCGACACCCGAGCCCGCAGTAGCCGCACTCCTTGCCCTGGGCGCACCGCCTCACGCCGCGCGGCATGGCGTCGACATGCCAGCCCAGCTTGACGCACCCCTCCTGGAGCTTGCGCTCGCGCGTGGAGGGATCGTTGTACTCCTGGCTCACGCCGAGGCGCTCGGTGACCGCGTCGAGCGAGGCGGTGTAGTCCTCCGAGGTGAAGCCCGGCAGGCCGAACGAGGCCCATTCGGCGCGGACGTCGTCGGGGGTGCGGAACGAGGTCGTGTAGTTGACGACGGTGCCGCCGCCCAGGCAGGAGCCGGCGATCAGGCCGACGCTCTGGTCGACCGTACCGGCGGGCGCGGCCATGTAGTAGCGCGTGATCGCCCCCAGCTCCGAGCCGTCGAAGTCCTCATCGTCGTAGTAGCCGCCCGCCTCGAGCACCACGACGTCGAGCCCCGCGGCGGCCAGGACGGCGGCCGTAGTGCCCCCGCCGGCGCCTGAGCCGACGATCACCACGTCGCAGGTGAGTGTCGTGTCGCGGTCGATCTCGGTGACGGTCAGCGCCTTGCCGGGCGCCCCCTCGAGCCTGCCCAGCGGGCCGTCGTAGCCGATCGCATCCCACGCCGGGTTTCGCCCCCCGTCCGGGCCCGGCAGCATGTAATAGAACAGCAGCGTCGCCTTGCGCAGCGCCTGAAACACGGCGCGCCGCTGTGGCGCGCGCGAGTCGGCCCACGACAGCAGCACCTTCTCGCGCTGAGCTTCGGGCATCTGGCCGAAGCGCTTGAAGCCCGCGCCGCCCAGGGCCCCCAGCGCCGGCGAGTCCCACAGCCCCAGCAGCAGCTGCAGCTGCTTGCGCTCCGAGGCGCGCGGGTTCTTGGCGAAGGCCTCCGTCAGCGCGTCGGGCACACCCAGCTCGCTGGCGCTCAGAACGCCGTCGCCCGAGGGACAGAAGGTGTCGCAGATCTCCTCGAGCGCCCGGCGCTGGCGAGCGGTCAGCTGCATCTCTTCAATCCTATGTGACCGCCGCGCATGCGCGGCGGTCCCGGCCGGAACATGTTCCGGCCGGCGGCCCGGCTCATGAGCCGGGCCGGTCCATTCCTTCACTCCTCGAGCGCCTTGACCAGCAGTCCCCGCAGCGTCTCGCGCTCGCGGTCTGAGAGATTGGCAAGTACCCGGTCCTCGCTCCGCGCGACCGCCTCGCGCGCGCGGGACACGGCCGCGCGACCGTCGTCGGTCAGGAACACGTCGTGCCTGCGGCGGTCGTCCGGATTGCGGCGGCGCTCGACGTAGCCCGCCGTCTCGAGCTCGTTGAGCAGCAGCACGGCGTTGTTGGCATCGAGCATGAACGCGTCGCCCAGCTCGTGCTGGGCGATGCCGTCGCGGTCGTCGAGGAAGGTCATGACGAAGTAGTGCCGCAGGCGCATGCCCAGCTCGCTCTCGGGCGTCGCGCGCGAGACCTTCTTGGCCAGCCGCGAGAGCAGCGAGGAGGTGCTCGGTGCCGACATCGTGCTCACTGGTCGGCCATCGCAAGCAGCGTCGTCACCGTCTTCCAGTTGCGCGCCGTCGCGGTGACCCCCAGCCCGTCCCCGGCGAGGCGGCCCCACAGCTTCGACCGCGCGACGCCCTCGGGATGCCAGCCATAGAGCTCGCGCCCGATCGCCACCAGACGCTCGTCGCGCTGCGCGAGCTCCTGGAGCTTGGTAACCCGTTCTGGCTCGAGCTCGCGGTCCAGGAAGCTCACCTGGTAGCGCTTGGGGTCATCGGCGACGTCGCCCAGCGGGTTTCGCTCCACGACCTCGGCCAGCTCGTCACGCGAGCGGACGATGACCGGGACCTCGAAGCCGAAACGCTCGGCGATCAGCTGGGCGCAGCGGCGCTCAAGCTCGTCCGGCGAGAGCCCCGATTCGAGCACGACGTTGCCGCTCTGGACGTATGTGCTCACGTTCTCCAGTCCGGCCTCCTCGAGCAGGGCACGCAGATCGGGCATCGAAACCCGGCGGTGAGGGCCGAGATTGATGCCCCGCAGGAGGACGATCTGGCGTTGCACGTTTAGAAGAGTGGTTCCTGGCCGGGAAGCAGGCCGGGCTGGCGCCGGCCGCGCGGGTTCTGGAGGCCCAGCGCCGCGGCCAGGTCCTCGGCGATCGCGCTCTCAGAACGCGACGCCACGAGCGGCGCGTCGAGGCCCTCTACGTGCACGAGCGTGCGGCGACCGTCGCCGCGTTCGGCGCCCTCCAGCGGAACCAGCGCGTAGATCCGGTCCGCACGCACGAACTTCCCGTAACCGAGCGGGATCATGGGTGGTGTGGCGCGCGCCGACACAGGGGCATCCTACGACCACACACCCACTAGAATGCGCGTTTCGGCGCCGCGCGGTCGGCGTTTTGCTGCTGTGGGGGTGGAGACAATCTGGAACCTCGTGAGGTAGCTGTCCCCTGAGCACGCTGATAGACAAGCCCGAGGCCCCGAGACGGTCGAAGCCCCCGGCCGGTCGACGGCAACCGCCGGGCGGCCGGAGGCGCTCGGGGTATGCGGCGTTGAGGTGGGTGATCATCGGCGCGATCGTCTGCGTCGGCGTCGTGCTGGTCAAGGTCAGCGAGCTCGCGACGAACCCCGCCGAACTGCACCGGGCGATCCCCCAGACCGCCCACGCACCGCCGCTCTACCAGCAGGCGATTATGGCCTGCCAGGGCCTGCTGCGCCGCGACGATCACGTCACCGTGAAGCGGCCGTGGTGCGGCGAGCTGGCCTATCAGCCAGGGTTCAACCAGGCACCGTCGATCGCGCAGGCCGCCAGCATAGGCGTGCGGGAGTTCGCCGACCCCACCAACGGCCAGGCGTTCGCCGCGCAGATCGGACCGAAGGCGGAGAAGGACCTCGACTGGCGCTGGAACTATCAGACCGGGTTGTGGGGCGCCCACAGCCTGTCGCATTGGTGGCAGTCGGCGCTCGCGCTGCGAACGCTCGTCCGCTACGCCGAGCAGACGAACGACACCGACCCTGGTGTCCAGACCATCCTGACGCGAACGTTCCAGCGCGAGGGCGGCCACACTCCCGACGAGCCTCCGTTCGCCATCGCCAAGGACGATTTCGTCAACCTGTTCATGGACGACACCGCTTGGTGGGGTCTGGCCTGGCTCGAGGCCTCCAAGTACGAGCTGACAGTGCGCCACGACGTCGCCTCCGCTCGCACCTTCTTGCGCACGGCCGTGTACGACGCCACCTACGTCCAGAAGTCGCAGCGTTCGTGCGGCGGCATCGAGTGGCAGATCGGATTCCCCACCGACACGATCACCAACGCCGAATACATCACGCTGTCCGCCGCCCTGGCCAACTACCTGAAAGGCGCGGGCCCGCTGCAGGACACCGCAGGGGCCGGCAGGTGGCTCTCGCAGGCCACCGGGCAGATGCAGTGGCTCGAGACCCACAAGCTGGTCAACATCCGCGCGGGCACAGTGCACGACTCGCTGAACGCGGCCTGCAACGGCGTGATTGCCGGCCCCATCACCTACACCGAGGGTCAGGTCGCCGACGCGCTGGTGCAGATCGGCGCGGTCGAGCACAATCCGAGCTACTACAAGCAGGCCAACAACTTCCTGCACTACGTGGTCTCCAAGCAGAGCGGCATGGTCGACGCCAAGGGCATCGTCCAGGAGCCCTGCGAGCGCGCGACGCTCGGCTGCCTGACGTCCGGCAGCTATCTCGACTCGCTGCCCTGGAAGGGGATCCTGGTCCAGGGCTTCTCCGACTACGCCGCGGCGACGGGCGACCCCCGCTACGACGGCTTCCTGCGCCGCCAGGCGTGGGCCGTGGTGCACAACGCGATCCTGGGGCCGAACGGCCTCCCGGGCGACTGCAGCTCGCCCGCCTCCTGCCAGTTCGTCTTCTACTGGGGCTGGCCGCTGACCCCGAGCCGTTCGGAGTTCGTCGACCAGGCCACCCAGATGGACGCCCTCGACGCGCTCACCGCGTCGCTCGGGCTCAAGCCTGACAAGCAGCAGCCGCAGCCGTTCTGATGGCTACCGAATCCCGCGTGGCCGAAGCTGGCGCGGGCGTGGCGCTCGGCGGCGGCGCCGCGCGCTGGGGATCGCCGACTGGCGTAGCTTGGGCAACCGCTCGGGTCCGCTGCTCGCCGGGGCCATGGTCATGGGGCTGGGCGTTGCCCTGAGGGCGGGCACGTTCGCCTACCACGGAGCGCCGGTCCAGTCCACGTTCAACACGTTCGCCTACAGGCACATCGGCGCCTACTCCGATGTCGCCTCGCTCTTCTTCCGCAGCGGCATCTGGCACCACTGGCTGCCGTACGTGCGCTTCCCGTTCGAATATCCGGTCGGGACCGGGCTGGTGGCCTGGCTGACCGGGCTGCCGTTCTCGACGGTCGGCGGCTACCTGGCGCTCAACGCCGCGGTCCTCTGTCTTTGCGGGCTGCTGACGCTGTGGCTCGTGCGGCGTCTGCCCGGCGCCAACCCCTGGCTCCTGGCGCTGTCGCCTGCGCTGGCCCTGTACGTGGTGCTGAACTGGGACTTGGTGTCGATCGCCGCGCTGGCGGCGGCGCTGGTGCTGTTCGAGCGCCGGCGCGACGGCTGGGGCGCGGTGGCGCTGGGCGTGGCCACGTGGACCAAGTTCTTTCCGCTCGTGGTGCTGCCCGTGGTGCTCTGGGTCCGGTTGCTCGACGCCGGCGACCGTCGAGAGGGGTTGCGGTCCGCTGCGCGGATCCTTGTTCCCTTCCTGACGGTGACCGTCGTAATGAACGCGCCCTTGGCCCTCACCGGCGGCGCCCACGGCGGCCTGGCCGTGCGTTCGGGGTGGCTCTATTTCTTTCGCTTCAACGACACCCGCGGCGTGGGCGGCAGCCTTTGGGCGCTCGTCAGCAGCGGCCACATGAAGGCGCCGGCGGCGAATGCCTACAGCGCTGCGGCGACGATCGGCGGCCTCGTTCTGATCCTGGGGGCGATGCTTTGGCGAAGGGCGCGAAGGCCTGCCTTCGGCGCTACTGCGGCCGACCTGCTCGTTCCGGCCACGCTGGCCTCCCTGGGCTGGCTGTTCTTCGCCATCAAGGACTACAGCCCGCAGTACGACCTGTGGGTGATGGCGCTGCTGGCGGCGGCGGGCGCGCCGCTGGTGCTGGCCGTGGCGTTTGCGGCGGCCGACCTCGGCTACTTCGCGAGCGCCTTCACGCACCTGCGCATGGCTCCCCACGACCACTGGTTTTTGACCAACGTGCTGCGCCCGGCGGAGGGGATCAGGGAGGCGGTGCTGCTGCTCGCGGTGCTGTGGGCCCTGTGGGTGATCGCCGGGCGGGTTTGGCCCCCGCCCGGAGCTGATTGGCGCTTGACCAATCGGTAAGAATTAGGAGGGTTAGCTCGGCCAAATCCAGGGTCCGAGCAAAGGCAGGAGGATCGATGCACATTCTCAGGCGTCGCCGGCCGGCGGCCAAGTCAAGGACGGCGAGGACGTATCAGACCGTCCGTCTGGCGCCCGGCCGCCACCGCGGCCCGGACGACGACGTGTGCGTGATGGAGCTCGCCTCGATGCTCGCGGGCGAGCCGTTCACCGATTATCCGAAGTCGGTCTGTCCCACGGTCAGCGCCCTGCTGCGGGCGTACAACGACGCCCTCGGTTCGGACGAACGGCAGGATCTGTTCCGCTACGCATCTGCGTCCGTCGGCACTCGCGCGGGCACCGAGCTCCAGGAGCGCCGAGCGCAGTTCGCGCTGGCCTGGGCCAAGAGCAGGGAGTACGGGCGTCCGCGGCGCTGGTGGTCGCTGGCCCGCCACAAGGCACCTCAGCGTCGCGAGAGCTCGCCCGGCGATATCGCCGACTACGTCGTCGCCTCGCTCGGCCGGCGGCCCGCGGCGAGCTCGCACGCCGCGATGCTCGGACTGCTCGACTGGCTGATCGCGATGAACCAGACCGAGGGCGGGGGTGAGCCCGCGCCCGGCTATGCGCCGAGCACGGAGTTGAGCCGCCGCTCGAGCGCGTCGGCCAGCACCTCGCGCACAGGTCCCTGCTCGAAGCGCTCAACCAGAGCCGCCAGGAAGCCCTCGATCACCAGCCGCTTGGCCTGAGCCTCCGGCAACCCGTGGGCCCGGAGGTAGAACAGCTGCTCGGCGTCTACCTGGGCGATGGCGGCCGCGTGCGTGCAGCGCACGTCGTTGGCCTGGATCTCCAGGCCGGGGATCGCGTCGGCGTGCGCCCGCTTTGACAGCAGCAGGTTGCGCGACTCCTGGAAGGCGTCGGTCTTCTGGGCCCCGGGGTCGACGATGATGTTGCCCTTCCAGACGGCGGTCGAGCGGCCCTGAAGCACGCCCCGGAAGGCGAGATCCGAGGTCGTGTTGGGCGCCGCGTGCTCCTGGGTCGTGTCGAAGTCGATGTGCTGCCGCCCGCGGCTGGCGTAGGCGCCTGTTACTCGGGCCTCCGCCCCAGGACCGCCCAGGCGCGTCTCCATCCGCACCCGGCCGCCGGCGGAGCCGAAGCCGAGCGCCACCCAGTCGAGCGCCGCGTCCCGGCCCACCTCGGCCCGGTGAGTGCCGAAGATCCAGCTCTTCTCGGACAGCGACTGGCCGCAGACGTAGCGCAGCCGCGCGCCGTCGCCGACCCTGAGCTCGACCACGGTGTTGAACAGCGCGTCGAGCTCCGGGTCGCTCGAGAGCTGCTGTTCCCAGACCTCGGCCTGCGCGCCCTCGTCGAGGACGATCAGGGTGCGGCTCGCGAGTTCGGTCCCGGCGGTGGCCTGGATCGCGGTCAGGAGGACCGGTTGCTCGAGCGCGACACCCCGCGGGACGTATACAAACGCGCTGTTGCGAAAGCCGGCCTCGTTGCGCGCCACGAACAGGTCCTCCTCGGTGACGACCGAGCCCAGATGGCGCTCCACGAGCTCGGGGTGGTCGGCGGCGGCCTGCTCGAGCGTCGCGACGATCACTCCCTCGGGGAGCTCGCCGGCGACGGTCGCGCCCGCCCCGTCGACCTGGAGCAGCTCGGCCGCTACCTGCGGCGTGAAGAGCGCTTCGGGCAGGCCCCCGGAGTCGCCGTTCGCGGTGGCCGGGGCGCCGTAGGAGCTCAGCTCGAGGCTGCTGAGGTCGGTGAACTCCCACCCCGGGCGGCCCTTGAACTGGGGTAGCTCAAGCGTCTGCGCAAGTTGTGTAGCGCGCTCCCGGCGCTCGGCCAGGAAGCCCTCGCTAGCCAATCGAGCCCTCCATCTGGAGCTCGATCAGGCGGTTCATCTCCACCGCGTACTCCATCGGCAGCTCCTTGGTGATGGGCTCGATGAAGCCGTTGACGATCAGCTTCGAGGCCTCCTCCTCCGGGATGCCGTGGGACCGCAGGTAAAACAGCTGGTCCTCGCCCACCTTGGAGACCGTGGCCTCGTGGCCGACGTCGACGTCGTCCTCGCCGATCCTGATCGTGGGGTAGGTGTCAGAGCGCGAGTGCTCGTCGAGCAGCAGCGCGTCGCAGACGACCTTTGAGCGCGCGCCATGGGCGCCCTTGGCCACCTCGAGCAGGCCGCGGTAAGAGCCGCGCCCGCCGTCCTTGGAGATCGACTTGGCGAAGATGTTCGAGGTCGTGTTCGGCGCGCCGTGGATGATCTTCCCGCCCGCGTCCTGGTGCTGCCCCTTGCCGGCGAAGGCGATCGACAATATTTCTCCGTGTGCCCGCTCGCCCAGCAGGTAGACGCTCGGGTACTTCATCGTCAGCCGCGAGCCGAGGTTGCAGTCGACCCACTCCACGGTCGCGTCTTCCTGAGCCACGGCGCGCTTGGTGACCAGGTTGAAGACGTTGGTCGACCAGTTCTGCACGGTCGTGTAGCGGATGCGGGCACCGGGCTGGGCGATCAGCTCCACGACCGCGGAATGGAGCGATGACTTGCTGTACGTCGGCGCCGTGCAGCCCTCCACGTAGTGCACATATGAGCCCGGCTCGGCGATGATCAGCGTGCGCTCGAATTGACCCATTGACTCGGTGTTGATGCGGAAATACGCCTGGAGCGGCATCTCCACGTGCACGCCCTCAGGGACGTAGACGAAGGAGCCGCCCGACCACACCGACGAGTTCAGCGCCGCCAGCTTGTTGTCGTTGGGCGGGATCACCGTGGCGAAGTACTTGCGCACGATGTCCTCGTGCTCGCGCAGGGCGGAGTCCATGTCCATGAAGATCACGCCCTGCTTCTCGAGGTCCTCGCGGACCTGGTGGTAGACGACCTCTGACTCGTACTGGGCACCGACGCCGGAGAGGAACTTGCGCTCGGCCTCGGGAATCCCCAGGCGGTCGAAGGTCTTCTTCACGTCCTCGGGCACCTCATCCCACGAGCGCTCTGCGCGCTCCGAGGCGCGCACGAAGTAGTGGATGTCGTCGTAGTCGACCTCGGCCAGCAGCGGCGAGCCCCACGTCGGCTGGGGCCGTGAGAGGAAGTGCTCGAGCGCCTTGAGGCGAAAGTCGCGCATCCACTGCGGCTCGGACTTGAACTCCGAGATCTTCTCCACGATCTCCCGATTCAGGCCTTTGGGCGCCTTGTAGAGGTAGTTCTCGGCGTCGTGAAACCCGTAGCGCTCCGTGTAGTCGGCATTGATCCGCGCCAGCTCTTCGTTCTCGGTCAGCACTCCGGGCACCTGCGGGGCCTTGGTCTCGGGCGTCGCCACTACTCCACCTCCAGCTTGATCGTCTCATCGTCGATGATCACCGGAAAGGTGTCCACCGGGACATACGCGGGCAGCGTCATCGGCTTGCCGGTCTTGAGGTCGAACAGCGAACCGTGGCGCGGGCACTCGATCGTGCAGTCCTCCTGATCGAGCTCGCCCTCCACCAGCGGGCCGTTGTCGTGCGAGCAGCGATCCTCGATCGCGTAGACGGTGCCGGCGCAGTTGAACACGCCGATCTCGAGATCCTCCCATTCGACCAGGCGAACCTCGCCGGGCTGGAGCTGCTGAAGAGGACAGACCTCGATGACTTGTGGCACGTGTCTTTAAGTCCTAGTGCGGTGATCGGATTTCCTGCCACGATGATAGCGGCGACGGACGTCATCGCCGGGTTCGGTGTCGCTTCGAGCACGCGGTCAGCCCGCTGCCCGGGGAGGTCAGCTCCCAGCCTGTCCGCGTCTGTTGCAGCGTCACCTCCTTCAGGGCGTCCGCCACCGCCGTGCGGCTGACCGCTGCGCGCGCCGTGGACCCCTGGGTCGTGACCTGGACGGTGGCGTAGAAGAGCTGCGACTGGTCCTCTTTGAGGACGAGCGCGTGAGAAGGCAGGCAGCGGGTGAGCACCGTCGTGCACGAACCGTGGACGCCGGTCGAGGCCGGCATCGCCTCGCGCGCCTGCGCGGAGAGCATCCCGCATGCGTCGGGGTAATCGCCCTCCGCCAGCGTGTTCAGATAGGTGTTCACGACATCGTAGGGCGTGGAGGCGGTGCTCCCACACGCCGCGAGGCTGATGAGTGCGAACGCCGCGATCGCCGCGGCGGCCGTGGCTCTAAAACGGCGGCCGCGCTTCATCCTCGCTCACGCCGCAGCCCTCGCCCGGATGGGCCGGCTCACGCCGCCGCCCTCGCCGGCGTGGGCCCCGACTCCGGGATCACCCGGCCCCTGACCCAATTCTCGGCCACCTCCTCGAGCACCCGGAGCATGGCCTGCAGGGCGGGCGAGCGGTAGCCGGTGGGGACGGCGGCCAGAATCGGGCGCGCCGGGGCCGGAGGATCAAGGCTGCGCACGACGACGTCGTCTCGCACCCCACGGGCCACCATGTCCGGGATCAGAGCCAACCCCACCCCGGCCGCGACGAAGCCCAGGATGGCCTGGTAGTCGTCGTTCTGGAAGGCGATCCGCGGCTCGAATCCGGCGGCGTGGCAGGCCCGCAGGAACAGCCTGGAGTCGGGACAGGTGTTGGGCGTGGCCAGCATCCACGGCTCCTCGCGCAGATCGGCCAGACCGAGCTCGGGCAACTCGGCCAGCCTGTGCCCCGTCGGCATCGCCATGTACATCGGGTCGTCGAACAGCCTGATCAGCTCCAGCCCGGACACCGAGACCGGAACGTTCCCGAGGGGTCGATCGGGGTCGGTGAGCGCGTCGTGCGACAGCGCCAGGTCGAGCTCGCCGGCGCGGAGTCGGGGGATGGAGTCGACCGGGTCGGCCATCACCACCGTGAGCTCGACGGCCGGGTGACGGTCTCGGAATGCGGCGATCGCCAGCGGCACGACCGAGGAGGCCGCGGAGGCGAACGTCGCCATCCGCAGCCGTCCGCCCTCGAGTCCCGCCATCGCCCGCAGCTCGTTCTCGGCGTCGTCCAGGCGGGCCAGGATCGCCTCGGCCCGGTCCACCAGCAGCTGGCCGGCGTCGGTCAGCACGGCCCCCTTTGGCACGCGACGGATCAGGGTGGTGCCGACCTCGGCCTCGAGCGTCGCGATCTGGCGCGACACGGCGGGCTGCGTGTAGCCCAGCGACTCGGCGGCGCCGGAGAACGAGCCGTGGCGCGCCACCTCAACGAGGACCCTGAGGCGTCGGCTATCGAGCATGCGGAGAAGTTATACCTCATCCAACAAACCCCTATTTGACGTTATGGGGTATCGGCGTCAAAGTGGGTGGCGTGAGTAAGCCTCTGAGCCCACCGCCTAAGGGATCGCGGCCCGAAAGAAGCTCCATCCGCCCGATGCGAAACACCCTGTCTCAGTCCATCTTCTATTCCATGAACACACCCGCCATCACCATCCGCCCGGCTTACGCCGACGACCAGCTGGCCCTCAACCGACTCGCCGCCCTCGACAGCGCACGGAGGCGCCGCCGCACCCGCTCCTGCTCGCCGAGTACGACGGCGAGCTGCGCGTGGCGCTGTCCCTCCGCGACGGAACCGCGATCGCCGATCCCTTCTATCCGACCGCGGCCGTCCTGCGGATGCTGCGCGCGCACGTGCGCGCCAACAAGCGCAGCCGGCGCTTTTCCCGTCCGGCCTGGCTGAAGCCGGTCGCCGTTCCGAGGCCGGCGACCGTCGGCCGGGGCTAGACCGCAGACACCTGGCGCTCCGCCGTCTCACCGCTCTTCGGCCAGCTGCGTCCCTCGCTCCTCTCCTCGAACCGGATGGACCTAGCCCGGCCCCGCTTACTGTCCATAGACGTTCTGGTATCGATCGTGTAGGGCGTCGATGTCGTCCTGGTCCAGGCGCTGTAGCTCGCCGAGCTGACGAGCCAGCGATACGGCCCGCGCCGCGTCCTCGCACATCACCGCCGCCTTGACCGCTTCGCGCGCATCGGTTCCGATCGTGAACACGCCGTGGCTGCGCATCAGCACCGCGCGCGACCGGCTGTCGCTGAGCGTCTCCACGATCCCCTGGCCGATCTCCTCCCCCCCGATCCGCGCGAACGGGCCGAGCGGGATGTCTCCCCCGAACTCATCGGCCATCGCGGTCAACACGCAGGGGATCGGCTCGCAGCGGGCCGCCCAGGCCGTGGCGTACGGGCTGTGCGTGTGCACCACCCCACCTACCCAGTCCAGCTCCCGGCAGACGTACAAGTGGGTGGCCATGTCGCTGGAGGGCGAAAGGTCCCCGTCGACCACGTCGCCGTCCAGATCGACCACCACCATCGACTCGGGCGTGAGCTCGGCGTACGACACGCCGCTGGGCTTGATCACCAGCAGCTCGGTGCCAGGCACGCGCTCGGAGATGTTTCCCTGCGTCCAAGCCACGAGCCCGTTGCGAGTGAGCTCCTCATGCAGCTCAGCCACGTTCCGGCGCACGGCCTCGACGTCAGCGCTCAACCTCTCTCCTTTCTGGCCTCAGCGGAGATGCCCTGAAGCTCACTCATCAGTTCCCGGTTCTCACGCCCGAACCAATCGTGCATCTGCACGTAGATCGCATAGAGCCGGTCGTAGGCACGGGCGCGCCCATGGTCCGGTGAGTAGATCTCGCGACGGACCTTGCCCATCCTGGCGGCGGCCGTATCGATGTCGTCGTAGACGCCGGCGGCAAGCGCCGCGTGCATCGCGGACCCCAGCGCCGAACCCTGATCGGAGTCGAGAACGCCGATCGGTCGGTTCACGACATCGCTGTAGATCTGCATCAGCATCGGGTTGTCAAGCAGCCCCCCGGTGGCCACGAGCTCGGTGATGGGCACCCCGGCGTCATCGAAGGCATCGACGATCTTGCGCGTGCCGAAGGCTGTGGACTCGATCAGCGCGCGGTAGATGTCCTCCGGCCGCGTGGCCAGCGTCATACCCACGAGCACGCCGCGGAGGTCGTGATCGACGAGGATCGAGCGGTTGCCGTTCCACCAGTCGAGCGCCATCAGCCCGTGCTCACCCACCTGCTGCCGATCTGCAAGCTCGGTCAGGTACTCGTGGATGCCCAGCCCCTGCTCTCGTGCGCCGTCGTGGTAGTGGGGCGGGACAGCCTCGTCGACGAACCAGGCGAAGATGTCACCGACGCCGGTCTGACCGGCCTCGTATCCCCAACGCCCCGGAACGACTCCGCCCTTCACCGCGCCGCACATTCCCGGCACCTCGGCGAGCTCGTCGCCGACCACCACGTGACAGTTCGAAGTGCCCAACACGACGACCATGCGGCCCGGCTCGGTGGCCTGGGCGGCCGGAACCGTTACGTGCGCATCGACGTTGCCGACCGCCACGGCGATCCCGGGGCTCAAGCCCGTCCACTCGGCCGCCTTGCTGGTCAGGCTGCCGGCACGAGCGCCCAGGTTGGACAGCGAGGAGGCGAGCTTGGTCTTGGCGAAGTCGCCGAAGCGTGGATCGAGCGCCTCGAAGTAGCTCTCGGAAGGGTATTGGCCATCCTGGTAGATGGCCTTATATCCAGCTGGGCACGCACTGCGCACCTGCTCGCCGCATAGCTGCCAGACGATCCAATCCCCGGCCTCGATCCAGAGGTCCATCCGCTCATAGATCTCCTCGTCCTCCTCGAGCACCTGGAGTGCCTTGGCCACGGCCCACTCAGAAGAGATCCTGCCTCCGTAACGGCTCAGCCACGGCTCCTCGCGCTCGGCCGCTACGTCGGTCACCCGGTCGGCCTGAGGCTGGGCCGCGTGATGCTTCCAGAGCTTCGTATAGGCATGCGGGCGCCCGCGGAGCTCGTCGAGCTGACACAGCGGAACGCCGTCACTGCGAGTGGGCATGATCGTGCAGGAGGTGAAGTCGATGCCAACGCCGACGACGCTCTCCGGGTCGACCTCGGCGGCCTTCACGGCATCGGGGACGGCGTGGCGCAGCACTTCGATGTAGTCCTGGGGATCCTGGAGGGCCCACGAGGGCGGGAGCCGTTCACCGGTCTCGGCCAGTTCGCGGTCCATCACCCCGTGCGGGTACTCGTAATCCGCGGTGCCCAGTTCCTGACCGTCGCTGGCACGTACAACTAGGGCACGACCGGACAATGTCCCGAAGTCGATGCCGATCACATGCTGCTCGTCACTCATCTCTGCTGCTTCCTGTGAGCGCTTCGCCGCTTCCTGGGAGCGCGACCGCTTCGCCGCTTCCTGTGAGCGCGACCGCTTCGCCGCTTCCTGTGAGCGCTAACACGCCTGTCACGTGTGACGCATCTACCCCTGAGGCGCGGAACCCAAAATCTGTGCCACGAACTAGGCGGGGCGTTGTGCCAGGAACGCGAACTGGCCGCAGAACACAAGCTTGGTCGCGTTGACCGCGCGCGGGCCGAGCCGCCGCAGCCGGCCGTAGCCGTCGATCAGCCGGTTGAGCGGCGAGTGGCCGCCCCACCAGCGGTCAAAACAGCGCCGGGGGCCGAACATGCGGTGGCCGATCAGCGACAGCCCATCGATGCCGGGGCGGATCTCGACGGTCGTGAGGCCGGCCTCGGCGGCGAGCTGGACGAAGCCCAGCGGGGTGTAGTTCCAGACGCTCAGCGAGTGGAAGGGCTCGAGCTGGGAGGTCGAGCCGGCCAGGAAACCGCCGGGACGGATCACGCGGCAGGCCTCGGTCAGCAGCGGCAACGGGTGGCGTACGTGCTCGAGCACCTGCTTGCAGTACACGAGGTCGAAGCTTCCATCGGCGAACGGGATCGTCCGGCCGTCGAAGGTCATGAAGCGAGCGTCGCGTACGTGTCCGGGTGCGGACCTCGCGGGGAGTCGGGCAGGTCGAGCCCCACCCAGTCGACCTGCGGGTCACGCGCGCGGAAGAAATCGACCGAGCCGCCCGGGCCACAGCCCAGGTCGAGCACGCGCCACGGGATGCCGTCGGTCCGCCCGACGGCGCGGTCGATGTAGCGCTCGGCGAGCGTCTGGCGGGCGTGGTCGGACGGCACGGCCGCGGCGAGCAGCTCGTCGAGCTCACGGCCCGGGTAGCGCATCGCGGGGGAGCGTAGCCGTCCCCTTCGGAAGTTATATGGCGCCAGACGCCCACAACTTCGGAGGCCCGGCGGCGGGCGCCGGCTTCCCCGCGGCGGCGCTTCGCCAGATGAGGCGGGCTTGGGCCGTTTGATGGCGCCAGACGACGTGAGCGTCCCAAGGGGCCGCCGAAGCCCTTACCAGCTCACGCCGCCCTCCGTCCCCCTACTATTCGGTGCGGTGGCGAGGACGGGGAACATCGTGAGGGCGGCGGTCGCGCCGGCGGTTGCCGCCGTTGTGCTCGCGGCTCTCGCCCTAATGGTCTCCGCCGGGTCGGCCGCGGCCGCCAGCTACGCCCCGGTCGATCAGCCCGGACCGCCGCTCAGCGTTCCGCCGTCCCAGCTCGCCGCTTCGCTCAACTGCGAGCCCAGCGTGCACAACGCCAGCGTCCAGCCCGTGCTGCTCAACCCCGCAACGGGCGTCACCGCGGAGCAGAACTACTCCTGGAACTGGGAGCCCGCGCTCGACCAGCTGGGGATTCCCTGGTGCGCGTACACGGCTCCCTATTCGACACTCGGTGACATCCAGACCTCGGGCGAGTACTTGGTCTACGCGATCCGCACGATGTACGCGATGGCTGGGCGGAAGATCGCGATCATGGGCCACAGCCAGGGCGGCATGTCGATGCGCTGGGCGCTTCGCTTTTGGCCCGACACGCGCGTCGATGGTCGACGACGTGATCGGCTTCTCGGGCTCCAACCACGGAACAACTGTCGGCGGTCCATCGATCTGCGGCGGCGGCTGCCCACCTGCCGACTGGCAGCAGTTCGCGGGCTCAAACTTCATCCAGGCGCTCAACAGCTATGCGGAGACGTTCCCGGGCATCTCCTACACCGAGATCTACACCCACACCGATGAGGTCGTGCAGCCCAACTCCGGGCCCAACGCCAGCGCCGCGCTCCACACCGGTGGGGGGCAGATCACCAACGTGGCGACGCAGGACATCTGTCCCACCGACACCTACGAGCACCTCGGGGTCGGCACCGTCGACCCGGTGGCATACGCGCTGGCAGTCGACGCACTGACCCACCCGGGGCCGGCGGATCCCTCCCGGATCCCGCAATCGGTCTGCCTCCAAGCTTTCATGCCAGGCGTCAACCCGCTGAACGCGGCGACCTACCTCCAGACGCTGGCCGGGGCACCAGGGCTGACGAGCGTCGCCGTCGGGCCGCTGGCGCCCGCCACCACGGGCGTCCAGGACACCACGTCCGAACCGCCGCTGGCGTGCTACGTGTTCGCCGCCTGCACCAGCTCGTCCACCGGAAGCGGCAGCAGCGGCGGCAGCGCCTCGTCGAGCAGCATGGCCCCCACGCTGCGCGCGCACTACAAGGTCCGCAAGGCGAAGCGACGCGGCTGGGAGCGAGTCCGGGTCCTGGTCCAGGCCGTCGAGGGCAACCAGCTCGTTCCCGTGTCCGGCGCGACCGTCACGCTCGCCGGCCGCCGCGCGCGGACGAACTCGCGGGGCGTCGCGTATCTGACGGTGAAGCTCAAGCCAGGCCGGCGCTACCGGCTGAAGGCCACCCTCGCCGGGTGCAATCCGGGCTCGAGATGGGTCCGGCTGCCGCGGGCGCGGAAGCGTTAGCTAGAGCCCGCCTGCCGCCGCGCCGGCGTTGCTCTCGGGCGTCTCTGGCTCCCACGCGGCCGCCTGGCCCAGCGACGCGCTCTTCAGCACCTTGAGCGCCAGCAACGCGCACTTCATCCGCGTCGCGGAGATGTCGATCCCCAAGAGGTCGAGCACGAACGAGCGGTCCAGGCTGAGAAGGTCGGAGACCTGCATCCCCTTGACCTCGTCGGAGCTCATCGAAGCCGCGGCCTGCGAGATCGCGCAGCCGTGTCCGGAGAAGCGGACGTCGTCGATCCGCCCATCCTCTCCGACCGCCAGCTGTACCGTGAGCTCATCGCCGCACAGCGGGTTCAGGTCGTGGTACTCCAGATCCACGCGCTCGAGCTCGGGCGCCGGCGGGGTGAAGTTGTGCGGGCGCTTGTAGTGCTCGAGGATGTTCTCGCGGTAGAGGGCTTCGTCCATCGCTATAGCTAGCGTAGCGGCAGCCGGTCCGGCGCCAGCGACGGACTGAAGCCGCCGGGCCTCAACCAGTCGTCGTCGAAACCGGCAGCCAGCCCCGCTAGCCGCGGTCTGAAGCAGCCGCCACGCGTGCCGTCTGTGATTCCGAGCCGGCCGGCGGGGGACGGTCCTGCACCGCGTCGGTTATCAGCCGTGAGCCGCGTCCGCGGGTGAGGAAGCTGATGCTCCACCGCGTCACCACCACCAGCCGGTTCTCGAATCCGATCAGGTAATAGATGTGCACCGTCAGCCAGATGAGCCAGGCCAGTACGCCGCTCAGGTGGATGCCCCGGATGTCGGCCACCGCGCGCAGACGCCCGATCGTCGCCAGCGTACCCTTGTCGTGGTAGCGAAACGACCCCGGCACCGGCTCCCTGCGCCGCCGGGCGATGACCACACGCGCCGCGTAGCGCCCCTCCTGCATGGCGACCGGCGAGAGTCCCGGCAGGACCTGGGATTGGCCGGTGCGCGCATCGCGTACACGGACCATGTCGCCCAGTGCCATCACCTCGGGATGGCCCGGCAGGGTCAGGTCCGCTTCCACCGTGACCCGGCCCGCGCGATCGACCTCGGCGCCGCTCGCCTGGCCCAACATTGAGGCCAGCGGCGAGGCGGTAACCCCCGCCGCCCAGACCACGGTGCGCGTGGCGATCCTGGAGGTCGCTTTCTCCGCATCCTCCATATCGACTCCGCTCTCGTCGATGCCGACCACGGTGTGGTTGAGCATCGGCGTCACTCCCAGGCGCTCGAGCGAACGCTGAGCCTTCCTGGACAGGGACTTGGGAAATGCACTGAGCACCCGGTCGCCCATCTCGACGAGCAGCACGCGGCCCGAGCGTGGGTCGCTCATGTGGTACTCACGCGGCAGCGTGTCGCGCGCGAGCTCGGCGATCTGGCCGGCCATCTCCACGCCTGTCGGGCCGGCGCCCACGACAACGAACGTCAGCCAGTCCTCCTGTTGGGCGGGGTCGAGTTCGGCCGCCTCGAAGGCCTCCATGATCCGCCCACGCACGGTCAGAGCGCTGTCCAGCGACTTCACCTCGAGCGCGTGCTGTCGCCAATCCTCGTGCCCGAAGTACGAGTAGCTGGAGCCACCGGAGACGATCAGAATGTCGTAGGGCACCGTGAAGTCCGGCGTGTGCGGCACGACGGAGGCAACCAGCACCTCGCGAGCGTCCAGATCGAAGCCCGTCACTTCACCCATCAGCACGCGGACGCCGTGCATGCCGCGGAAGATGTGCCGCAGCGGGATGGCGATGTCGCCGGGAGACAGAGCGCCGGTCGCCACCTGGTAGCTCAGCGGCTGAAACAGGTGGTAGTTGTGGCGGTCGATCAGCGTGACCTGGACCCCAGCTCGCGCCATGGCCTTGACGGCCTCCATACCCCCGAACCCGCCGCCGATGACGACGACCCGATGCGGGATTGCGCCAGCGGTTCGCGCGCGCGCCCGTCGGTGCACCGAGATTGTTCACCGGCAGCAGTCTGACAGCGAGCCGTGGGGGCCGCTGTTAAGCCGCAGCCAACTCGGCAAGCCGGCGCATCGATGCACTGATCACCTCGCGCTGGGAGTCGAGCCGGTGCGCCTCGGCGTCGGGAATCTCGACCTCCACCGAGATCTGAGTACCCGCCTCGGCGGGCTCGAGGCGCCAGTCAAAGCGCAGGTCGGACACCAGGCAGGAGACCGTGACCCGCTGACCTTCGCTTCTGCTGTCAAGCAGCTGGGCCATGGGGAAGTCGGGATAGCCCTCGGGATACATCGTGTACTTGCCATCCCCCCCGGGCTCCACGCTGCCCACGCCAGCCCACCAATCGGGGAACCGCGACGGGTCGTAGAGAAGCTTCCACACCTCCTCGGGTGCGGCAGCCGAGGTCACGGTGTCATGAAACGACAACATCGGTTGTTCCTTTCTGGATCGTCGCCAGCTCCTGGCGCGCGAGCGTCAGCTCGCGCTCGGGCTCGACCAGCCCGACCACCGGCCGACCCAGGTCGGCCAGAACCGTGGTGATGCTCTCGCTGCGCGGGCGTCCTCTCGAGCACGCGCTGCCAGCCGGCGACCGCCTCTCGCAGTCGGCCGTCCGCCTCCTCGCTCCTGCCCTCTGCCAGCGCGATCAGACCCTGGACGCGAGCGAGCCGGGGCACGAGCGAATCCGGAAAGTCGCTGGGGCGGACCGGCTCGAGCACGGTCGCCCGTACCTGTTCGCGTGCCTCCTGCGGGCGGCCGCTCCGTGCCAGCGCCTCGGCCAGCGCGAGCCGGGTCAGGGAGCGGCTGATCGGCGCCCCTTCGACGAGCGCGCCCTCGAGCAGCGCCGCCGCTTCGCTGATACTCGCCGGCGGCCAGCGCCACAAGTCCCACGTCGTGCCGCGCCATGGCCTCGAGCTCTGGATCGCCTAGCAGCTCCGCGAGTCGCTGCTCGGACAACGCGGCCTGGCGGGCGGAGGCGATCCGGCCGGCCTTGCGCAGCACGAACGTTCGCGCCCCGAGCAGATGGACCTCGAGGCTCTGGAGGCCTTGTTCGGAGACCGCCGCCATGCCGCGATCCAGGAACTCGAGCGCCCGCTCGGTCTCGCCCGCGGCGTCGGCGGCGCTGGCGGCGTTGGCCCAGCAGCCGTAGGAAAGGTCGGGGCGCCCGGCGCTGGCGACGGCCTCGCCCGCCGCGATCGAAGGCGCGTAGGAGTCGGTGAAGCGACCCCGGCGCATCAGCGCCAGAGCCCGCGCGTGGCCGCTGTCGTACGTCGCCAGATCGCGGTCCTCCGAGGGACTCGAGCCGAGTTCGATCAGCAGCCGCTCGGCCTCCTCGACGCTGCCCGCCACCGCCTCGGCCCAGGCCCACGCGGCGAGCGCCTCGCTGCGCTCGACGTCGGCGGCTCCGTCCACGCGTTGCAGCAGCTCGATCGCCACACGCGCGCTCTCGAGCACCGCGCGCGGGATGCAGATCGAGCCGTGATAGGCCCTCGCCCGGCGCAGCCAGGCGCGCGCCAGCGCCAGCGGGTCGGCGTCCGCCAGCAGGCGTAGCGCCTCATCGAACGCAGCTTCGGCCTCGACGCGGCGGCCACGCCAAGCTTCGACCTCGCCAAGCTCGAGCCACAGGTCGCTCTGATCTGGCGTCGATCGTCAGTGCCTCCTGGAGGTAGCGACCGTCTCCTGCAGCGCCGCCACGGCGCGGGCCGCCGCGGCGGCGCGGACCAGCTGCGGCACGGCGGCTTGGTCCTCGCTCGCCAGGCGCAGGTGTCTCGCGACCTCGTCGGGACGCGCGACCGCGCCGGCGGCCTCGCTGTCGAGCAGCGTCTGTGCCCAGAAGTGGTGCAGCCCCCGCCGCCGCGGCTCGGGCACCTCCTCGTAGACGGCCTGGCGCAGGAGCGCATGCCGGAACCCGACGCGCCCAGCGGAGCTGTGCAGCAGCCCGCTCTCGAGCGCCTGGGTGGTCGCCTCGCCGAGCGAGAGCCGATCGACCTCGGCCGGCTCGAGCGGCCGCGCGGCGATCGCGGCGAGCTCGGTCAATCCGCGCGCGTCCTCCGACAGCCTGGCCAGCGTCGCCCGTGATGATCCCCGCAGGCTGGCAGCGACGCTCTCCTCTCCGTGTCCGAAGGCCCGCGCGGTCTCGACTGCGAGCAGCGCGTTGCCCTCCGAACGCTCCACCACCTGCTCCACCTGCCGGCTGCTCAGGCGCGCCGAAGCACGCGCCAGCGCCGCGATCCGCTCGGAGTTCAAGGGCTGCAGGTCTAGCTCGCAGGCCAGCACCCCGCGCAGCCGCAGGGCGTGCTCGAGCGTGTCCGCCGCGGCGCGGGTCGGCCGATGGCGCCGCGTCAGGAGCATCATCATCGGCAAGCTGGCGACGCGCCGCGCCGCGTAGCCCGCCAGCTCCAGGCTCGCCACGTCGGCGTCGTGGGCATCCTCCAGCACGACCAGCAGCGGCGCGTCGCGGGTCGCCCAGCCCAGCAGCGCCACGACCGCTTCGAACAGCCGCGTGCGCTGGAGGTCCGGCGCGAGCGCCACCGGCGGCGCCACGGCGCGGGGAAAGTGCTCGGGGAGCTCCGGGGTGAGTACCGCCAGCTCGGCCGGCCATGTGGCCTCCGGCGGCGGCGCCGGCAGCGACGGCAGCAGCTGGCGGAGCAGCTCTGCCCACAGGCTGAGCGGCGCGGTGCCACCGAGGTCGAGCGCCCCGGACACCGATGTTCGCCCTCCGGACGCGGCGACCCGCGAGCACAGCTCCGATGCGAGCCGGGTCTTTCCGATGCCGGCCTCGCCACGAAGCACGGCGGCGGTTCCCCGCCCGCCCGCGGCGGCGGACCACGCGCGCTCGAGCTCGCCCAGCTCGCGCTCGCGGCCTACGAGTGGCAGCTGGCCGGAGATCTCCACGGGGCGCACCTCGGGTGGTGGCTCCGCCCGCAGGGAGGCGACCAGCTCGCGCGTGACCGGCGACGGCGCCACCCCCAGCTGACGACGCAGGCGATCGGCCAGCTCCTGGTGGACGCGAAGCGCGGCGGCGCGGTCCCCCGCCGCGTCGAGCCGCGTGATCAGCCGCCGGTGCGCCGCCTCGTCCAACGGATCGCGCTCTACCTGGCGACGAGTCAGCCCGATCGCCGCGCGCAGCTCGCCCTCGGCCTCTCGGGCCTCGGCCCGCTGCTCGAGCAGTTCGATCAGCCGCTCGCGATGCCGCGCGCGAGCCTCGAGCGCCCATTCGTCCTCGATTCCCTCCAGCAGCTCGCCCCGGCAAAGGTCGAGCGCGCGCGTCGGGAGCGTCGGCGGCCAGCCGGTCGAACTCCACAACGTCGACCCACGTGTCGCGCAGCGCCACGCGCTCGCCTTCGACGACCAGGTGGTCGCCGATGTGCCGCCGCAGCGCCCAAAGCGCGCTGCGCAGGCTGGCGCGCGCGCTCTGGTCGAGAACGTCCGGCCAGAACCGGTTGGCGAGCTCTGATCTCGTCACCGGCAGTCCAGACAGCGCGAGATACGCGAAAACAGGCCCACGGCCGTTGCCCGGCCGAAGAATCGATCGCGGTCCCGTTGAGCTCTACTTCGAGCCCGCCCAGCAAGCGTGCGCGAAGCACTGCCCGCATAGCCTACAGCGGTTTTGACGTTCTCCGGGGGGGTTTTGACGCTCGTTTGATGCCCGTCGGACGCGCACCCAGGAAGGTGGCCCGCACATGGCGCACAAACGAGAAAGGAGCAAGCCATGAGCACCACCACAACCTTCGACCTTGACCGTTTCACCCGAGCGGCCGAGGAGCGCGACGCGGCGACGCAGCTGTCGATGTACGGCCCCGACGCCAGAGTCACGATCCTCGACAAGCTGGCCCAGCCCGGCTCTCCGCGCATCCTCTCGACGCGCGAGGAGATCAAGGGCTGGCTCGAGGACATGTTCGGCCGCGACATGACCCACAAGGTCCAGAAGGAAGTCCAGGACGACGATGGCGCGGCGTACATGCAGACGCTCGGCCGGCTCTCTACGCCCGATGAATTTGCCTCCATCGTGCTGAAGGCGGACAATCAAGGCCGCGTGACGCGGCTGCGCGATGTCGGCCGCGTCGAGATCGGTGCTTCCGATTACGGCTCGACCGCCTTCATGGACCGCCAGCCGGGCTGCCGCTCCTGATCTTCGCCCAGCCGGGCGCCAATTCCCTCGCGGTCGATCAGGAAGTGCTCGATGCGATGAAAAAGTTCGGCAAGGATTTTCCGCCCGGCCTCGAATACACCATCATCTACGACCCCACCATCTTCGTCGGCAAATCGATCGACGAGGTGATCAAGACGATCTTCGTCGCGATCCTGCTCGTGGTCGGCGTCGTGTTCCTGTTCCTGCAGAGCTGGCGCGCCGCTGTCATTCCGGTGATCGCGATACCGGTCTCGCTGGTCGGCACCTTCACCTTCCTCTATGCGCTCGGCATTTCGCTGAATAACCTGTCGCTGTTCGGCCTCGTGCTCGCGGTCGGCATCGTGGTCGACGACGCCATCGTCGTGGTGGAGAATGTCGAGCGCAATCTCGAGCGCGGCATGAACCCGGCCGAAGCCGCCCATGTCACCATGAAGGAGGTCGGCGGCGCGCTGATCTCGATTGCGCTGACGCTGTGCGCGGTGTTCGTTCCCTCGGCATTTCTGTCCGGCATCACCGGGCTGTTTTCCGGCAATTCGCGGTCACGATCGCCGCCTCGACCCTGATCTCCTGCTTCGTCTCGCTGACCTTGAGCCCGGCCCTTTGCGCGGTGCTGTTCAAGGCTCACGAGCCCGGCCACGCGGCGCGCCGTTCGTGGATCGCGCGGCTGGTAAGGGCCGGATTCGACCGCTTCAATTTCGGATTCAAGTGGCTGTCGACAAGCTATGGAAAGCTGACGCGGCGGCTTGTTCAGATCACCGGCGTCGTTCTCGTGGTCTATCTGGCACTGATCGGCATTGCCGGCCTCCAGTTCGCCCGCGCGCCGACGGGCTTCATTCCCGAGCAGGACCAGGGCTATCTCATCACCGTGGTTCAGTTACCACCCGGCGCGACACTCGACCGCACCGAAGCCGTGGTCAAGAAAGCGATCGAGATCATCATGTCGACGCCGGGCGTGGAGCACGTCGCGCCGTTTGCCGGGCTGGATGCGACCACATTCACGATCGCCTCGAATGCCGGCACGATCTTCTCCGGCCTGCCTTCCCTCTATAATCATGAGGTCAAAGGCGTGACCGCCGGCAGCGTGCTGGCCGACCTGCGCAAGCGCCTCTCGGTGATCCAGGAAGCCTATGTGCTGACCATTCCGCCGCCGCCGGTGCAGGGCATCGGCAATGCCGGCGGCTTCAAGATGATGTTGCAGGATCGCGCCGGTCTCGGATCGGAGGCGCTGTCGAAAGCGGCACAGGCGATGGTCGCCGCCGCCAACAAGGATCCGAGTTTTGCCGGCGTCTTCACGCTGTTCAGCACCCGGTCGCCGTCGGTCTATGCCGACATCAACCGCGAGAAGGCCGAAAAGGTCGGGCTGACGCCAACCGACGTGTTCTCCACGCTGCAACTCTATCTCGGCTCGCAATATGTCAACGACTTCAACTATCTCGGCCGCACCTATGAGGTGATCGCGCAGGCCGATGGCGGTTTCCGCCAGGACCCGCAGGATATCGCGCGGTTAAAGGCGCGAAACACGTCCGGCGAAATGGTGCCGGTCGGCACCGTGGCGCGGATGAGATCGGAGAACGCGGCCTATCGCGTGCCCCGTTATGATCTGTTTCCTGCCGCCGAAGTGATGGGCGTCGCGGCCCCCGGCATTGCCACCGGCTGCGCGCTGCACCGGATGGAGGAACTTGCCCACGAGGTGCTGCCGCCGGGCATCGGCTTCGA
>CAWJUS010000002.1:0-93986 GCA_963846075.1 uncultured Actinomycetes bacterium
TTGCCGTCGGCGTACTCGTAGAAGCCGCGACCCTCGAGCCGCCCGGGGCGGTCGTACTCGTCGAGCATGCGGTCGATGACCTGCTCGGCGGGATGGCCGGCCCACTCGCCGCCCGCCTCGAGCACCGCGTTGCGGGTCGCGTCGCGGATCTTGCGCATCAGCTTCATGTTCAGCTCGTCGGTGAGCTGCAGCACGGGCGCCGGGTAGCCGGCCTGCGAGGAGGCCTGCTCGATGCTGGGCGCCGGAACGCCCTCCAGGAGCATGGCGATGCCCTCGTTGACGAACGTGCCGATCACGCGGCTGGTGAAGAACCCGCGGCTGTCGTTGACGACGATCGGGGTCTTCTTGATCTGCTTGGCCACGTCGAGCGCCCGGTAGAGCGTCTGCTCCGAGGTCTTCTCGCCCTTGATGATCTCCAGCAGCGGCATCTTGTCCACCGGGCTGAAGAAGTGAAGGCCGATGAAGTCCTCGGACGGGACACGTTCTCAGCCAGGCCGGTGATGGGCAGCGTCGAGGTGTTGGAGCCCAGCAGCGCTCGGGCGTCAGATGAGGCTCGATCTCCCCGAACACCTGCTGCTTGACCCTCGGATCCTCGAACACCGCTTCGATCACGAGATCGCAGCCGTCCGCGTCCTCGGCCTTGTCGGTGGGATGGATGCGCGCCAGGAGCGCATCGGCGTCCTCCTGGCTCGAACGACTGCGCTTCACCGCCTTCTCCACGAGCCCCACCGAGTACTGCTTGCCCTTCTCGGCGGCCTCGAGCGAGACGTCCTTGAGCACGACCTCGATGCCCGCCTTGGCGGACACATAGGCGATCGCCGCGCCCATCATCCCGGCGCCGAGCACGACCATCCGCTTCGATCGGAAGGGCTCGATCTCCTCGGGGCGCCCCCGCGTCCCGTTGACGGCCTGGAGGTCGAAGAAGAACGCCTGGATCATGTTCTTGGCCACCTGGCTTACGACCAGGTCGACGAAGTAGCGGCCCTCGACCTCGAAGGCGTTGTCGATGTCGAGCTGCGCCGACTCCACCGCCGCGGCCATGATGTGGTGCGGGGCCGGGTAGTTGGCGCCCTTTATCTGCTTTCTGAGGTTGGCCGGGAACGCCGGCAGGTTCATCGCCAGCGAGGGCGTCGAAGGCGTGCCGCCCGGGATCTTGTATCCATCACGGTCCCAGGGCTGGGCCGCCTCGGGGTTGGCCTCGATCCACTTCTTTGCGGCCGGGATCAGGTCGTCCCTGCCGGGCACGATCTCATCCACCAGGCCGAGCTCCTTGGCCTTCGCCGGGCGGTGGCGCTGGCCTTGCAGCAGCGCGTTCATCAGCGCGTTCACGATCCCCAGCAGCCGGACGGTCCTGACGACGCCGCCCGCGCCCGGGAGCAGACCCAGCTGGACCTCGGGGAAGCCGACCACTGCCTTGGGGTCGTCGACGACGACCCGGTAATGAGAGGCCAGGCAGATCTCGAGGCCGCCGCCGAGCGCCGCGCCGTTGATCGCGGCCACAACCGGCTTGCCGAGCGTCTCCAGCCGCCGGAGGCGCTGCTTGCCCACGCGGACCATCTCCGAGATCTGCTCGGCGTCCTCCTTGCGCGCGCGGCGCAGGTCGTTCAGGTCGCCGCCCGCGAAGAACGTGCTCTTGGCGGACGTGATGACCACGCCCTTGATCTCGTCCTTCTCGGCCTCGAGCCGGTCGAGCGTCTGCCCGAACGAGTTCATGAACGTCTCGTTCATCGTGTTGGCCGACTGGTTGGGGTCGTCCATCGTGAGGATGACCACTCCGTCGGCGTCCTTCTCCCAGCCGATCATGTTCGCGGCAGAGCCGCTGGAGTTCCCGGCGCTCATCGGACCGCCTCCACCACCGTCGCGATGCCCATGCCGCCGCCGACGCACAGCGTCGCCAGGCCGTAGCGGCCGCCGGTCCGGTGCAGCTCGTCGATCAGCGTGCCGAGGATCATGCCCCCGGTTGCGCCGAGGGGATGGCCCATGGCGATCGCGCCGCCGTTGACGTTGACCTTCTCCATGTCGAGACCCATGTCCCTGACGAAGCGCAGGACGACCGCGGCGAATGCCTCGTTGATCTCCACGAGGTCGAGGTCGTCGACCGTCAGGCCCGCCTTCTCCAGCGCCTTGCGCGAAGCGGGCGCGGGGCCGGTGAGCATGATCGTCGGGTCGGCGCCGGACAGGGCGGTGGCCAGGATCTTGGCCTTGGGGGTCATCCCCAGCTCATCGCCGGTCCGCTCGTTGCCGATCGTCAGCAGCGACGCGCCGTCGACGATGCCCGACGAGTTGCCGGCCGTGTGGACGTGGTTGATCTTCTCCACCCAGTGATACTTCTGGAGCGCCACCGCGTCGAAGCCGCCCATGTCGCCGATCGCCTGGAACGAAGGCTTCAGTCCCGCCAGGGACTCGACCGTGGTGTCCGGCCGGATGTGCTCGTCGTGCTCGAGGATCACGTGGCCGTTGATGTCCTCCACCGGGATCACCTGATCCTTGAACTTGCCCTCCGCCTGGGCCTTGGACGCGCGCTGCTGCGAACGGGCGGCGAACGCGTCGACGTCGTCGCGGCTGAATTCCTCGATCGTGGCGATCAGATCGGCGCCGATTCCCTGGGGGACGAAGTAGGTGTCGTAGTTCGTCTCGGGGTCGATGGCCATCGGGCCGCCGTCGGAGCCCATCGGCACGCGCGACATCGACTCGACGCCGCCCGCGAACACGAGGTCCTCCCAGCCTGAGGCCACCTTCTGCGCGGCGACGTTGACCGCCTCGAGGCCCGAGGCGCAGAAGCGGTTCAGCTGCACGCCGGCCACCGTGTCGGGAAGGCCCGCCTTGAGCGCGGCGGTCTTGGCGATGTCCATGCCCTGATCGCCGATCGGGGTCACGCAGCCCAGAACGACGTCGTCGACCCGCTTGGGATCGAGCTTGCCGTTGCGCGAGAGCGTCTCGTGCATCAGGCCGACGACGAGGTCGACCGGCTTGGTCGTGTGCAGCGATCCGTTGACCTTGCCCCTGCCCCGGGGCGTTCGGATCGCGTCGAATACAAGCGCTTCAGTCATCTGCGGCTCCTTGTTGGCGGCTTGCCAATAAGGATAGCCGCGCGGCAGCCGCCGGGTCCCGCCGCCACCCGCCCCTGTGGCGCTACCGCCGCCCACCGTGTGGCGCCACTTGAGATGATTGGTACGAAAGGGCTACTATTCGTACCAATCGTTCGATGCCCGCCGGACTGTTCCCAACCGACGACGAGCTGCCCGACCTCGTGGTCGGGCCCGAGTCGCTGACCTGGCAGTTCGGCTCGGACGTGCGGCTGTTCGCGACGATGCTCTATCCCCTGCTGCTCCAGGTCGCCCACCCGACCGTCGACGCCGGGGTGCGCGACTTCTCTGACTTCGAGCGGCGCCCGTGGAACCGCCTGACCGGCACGCTCGACTACCTGCTCGTGCTCCACTACGGCGGCCATGACGCGGCGTCGATGGGCCGCCGCCTGCGGGCCGTGCACAAGAGCTTCAAGGGGGTGAAGCCCGACGGCGAGCGCTATCACGCGCTGGAACCATCCGCCTACGCATGGGTCCACGCCACGCTGCTCGACGCATACGTCTCGGGCCACGCCCATGTCGGGCGACCGATGCGCCGCGAGCAAGTGGAGCGCTTCTACCGGGAGTACCGGGGCCTGGGCCGCCTCGTGGGTGTCCGCGACGGTGATCTGCCGAGCGACTGGAGTGGCTTTCGACGCTATTTCGACGACGTCGTGGCGCACGAGCTCAGACACACGGAATCGGTCGACCGCGTGCTGCGCGCGGTCAGGACGGCGGCTCTGCCCGAGGTTCCGCTGCTCGCCGACATCGCGTGGAGGGCGATCCGCATCCCCGCCCGCAGGGGGCTCTACGTGTGCAGCATCGGGCTGCTGTCGCCAGACCTCCGGGCGCGGCTCGGGATCAGCTGGAGCAAGCGCGAGGAGCTCGAATTCCGGGCGGTCGGTGCCGCGAGCAGAAGCCTGACGCCCTTCATGCCGCCGGGCCTCAAGGTGTCGGGGCCGGCACAGCTGCGCTGGCGGCGGCGGGCCATCGCCAGCGGGCCGCTGGGCGCCGGCGACGGAGCGGCCGGGCGTGAGCCCGCGGCCGCCTAGGTTCGACGATGGCCACCGGAGTCCGGGTCCTCGAACGCGCGCTCGATCCATCGGCGGAGCGCTACGACGATTCCACTTCGGAGCGGATTCTCGACGCCGCCCTGGCCGTGGTGGCGGCTTCGGGGTTCAGGCATCTGACGATCGACGAGGTGGCTGCGCGGGCGGGCGTCGGCCGGATGACCGTCTATCGCCGCTTCGAGGGCCGGCAGCGGCTGATCGACGCGCTCGCGGTGCGCGAGTGCCGCAGCTGCCTGCAGGAGCTGGCATCGGCGCTCGATCCAGATGCGCCGCTGGGCGAGCGAGCCGCCGAGCTGTTCCTGGCCACGCTCAGGGTGATCCGTCAGCATCCGATGCTGGTCCGCCTGTCGCAGTTCGAGCCCGAGGCGCTACTGCGCGAGCTGAACCGGGACGGCAGCGCTGTCTTTCGCCTGGTTCGCGACTTCCTCGTGGCCGAGATCAGGCAGGCCCAGCGCGCGGGCGAGCTCGTGGCGGTGGATCCCGAGGCCTTGGCCGAGATCGCGGTGCGGCTCGGCGCGTCGTTCGTCTTGATGCCCGACAGCGTGATCGCAGCCGGCGACGAGCGCCGTGCGCGCCAGACGATCTCCGCGCTGCTGGCGCCGATGCTCGCCGCCTAGGGCTGGGCCTGCGTCAGATGTGGGAAGTAGCTGGGGGAGTTGGAGGCGGCGTTGCTCGGCCACGGGAACGCGGGCTGCACGCGGCAGGGCACGTTCCCCGCGCTGAGCAGCGACTCGAGCCCGTTGTTGGCTGTGTTGTTGCAGTCCGAGGACTCGAGGCCCCCGTTGGTTATGTTGTTCAACTCGCCGGGCGAGATGTACGGGTTGTGGCGGTTCGTGGACGGCCGCTGTTGCTGACCGAACAGCGACTCGTTGTTGAGCGTGAGCGCAACGCGGATGTAGTGGCTGATGCCGTTGGTGGCCGGAGCCGACGCCCCCAGCAGCGCCGGCAGGTTCGCGAACGCCGCGCGGATGTCGTCGGGATAGAGCTGGATGTAGTTGATGATCGGGACCACCTGCTGGGCGGCCTGAAGGATCGGCTGAAGCGAGTTGTTGAACGAAACGGTGAACTCGGCGATGTAGGGCAGCGCCTGGTTGGTGATCTTGATCAGCGTCGGCGCCTGGTGCAGCAACGAGAGTGCGGGCCCAGACAGCGTGATCAGCTCAGAGAACGCCGGCCGCAGAAGCGGGGCCACACCCCGGACCACGTCGAGCGTGGGCCTGGCGATGCCCAGCGTCACGTTGAGCGTCTTGAGCGTGGTCCGAAGCTGGGCCATGAACGGCGGCAGCCCATTGACCGTGGCCTCGAGCTGCGCGTCACGGGCGGCCGTCGCCGAGAGCACCTGGTTGCCGGCGGTCACCAGGCTCTGAACGTCCGAGGAGTGGTCGCCGAGCGTCGTGAACACGGTGCCCAGGTTGTTGACCAGCCGCTGAATGTTGCCCTGCTGGTCATTGAGCACGCCGACCACCGCGGAGAGCTCTGAGACCGTCGGGTCGAGGTTGCCGATAACGTTGTTGAGATCCTGACCCCGTCCCGATAGCGCCGTATATGTGCCGTTGAGGAACTGCTGCAGCGCGCGCTGGGTCGAGGGGTCGAACGAGTTCAGGACCTGGTCGAGGCTCTGGGTGGGCTCGATCTGCCGGGGAGGGATCGTTCCCCCGTCGGGGAGCTTCGGCCCGCTGCCCGTCCCGCTCGAGAGCGCAACGTAGGCCTCCCCCAGGAGTGTCTTCAGCCTGAGGATCGCGTGGGTGTCGGCGGGGATCGGCGCGAACTGCTTGTCGATGTTCATCGTCACCAAGCGAGTCGGTCCCCTTGGGACTGACGCCGGTCACCTTGCCCACGTCGACGCCGGCGATCCGCACGTCAGCCCCCGACACGAGCTGTCCCGTCTCCGGAAACAGGGCCTGGATCCGGTAGCCGGCCGGGGCGAACGGAATCGTGCCCTCGAACTGGGTCCACACGAAGATCGTCAGCCCGATGCACGACAGCACGAATGCCACGGCTGCCAGCACGGATGAACGCTTCGGAGCCTGGGTGACCATCAGGTGCAGCCGAGGGTCGAAGACAGGTTTGAGCCCAGCAGCGCGTCCAGCAGCGTGCCCAGCGAGCTGCTCTGAAAATCAGAACACGTCAGCGTGAGCAGTCCGCGCCAGCCCCCGCCGTTGGCGTCGGCCGTCGACAGGAAGGAGTCGGCGTTGTGGGCAAACCACGCGAGCCAGTAAAGGAATCCGGGATTGCCGTGGCCGGGCGCGTACGCGATCTCGTTGGTCACCGCGCCCAGCACCTTGAACGAGCTGACCAGCGGAGGCGTGACCTGATTGAGGTTCGACTCGAGGGGCGGGAGTAGCTGCGCCAGCGGCAGAACGGCCTGCACGAACGGCGGGATCTTGTCCAGGGGAAGCAGCGCCGCCCCCTGGAACAGGGTCTGCGTGTCGCTGAGGGTGGTCGGCAGATGGTGGGCTATCGGGATCAGCGCCTTGGCGGTCGGACCGAGGGCGTTCGCCAGTTGGGTGACGTCGCCGAGCGTGGTGCGCGTCGTCTGAAGCGTCGAGGGGAAGCGCGTGATCGCCTGGCGCAACGCCACGTCCTGGTTGGCGAGAGCGCTGACGGTCTTATCGCCGGCCCGTACGACCGTGGCCAGCTGCGCGTCCTTCTGGCTCGTGGCCTGCGTCAGGACTCCGAGGTTGTGGATGATCAGGGCCAGCTCCTGACGACGGTCGGCGAGTAGATCTCCGATCTCGCGCAGCTGCGACGACGTCGGGCCCAGGTTCTGGAGCAGCTGCTTGATGTCCTGGCCGCGTCCGGTGGTGCCCTGGTTGAGCTCGGCGACGAGGCTCGTGAACCACGTCCGAGTGTCGGCATCAAGGGAGTCGAGCAGTTCGTCCGAGTCGGTGGGAACGGTCGTCTGACCGATGGGGATCGTCCCGTTCGGCGGCATCCGGCCGGCCGCCGGATTACCCGGGTAGATGTCGACCTCCATGTCTTTGAGCGGCGTGTTCGGGAACAGGTTGGCCGTCGCGTTGCGATACAGCACGTGCGGCGCGGGCAGCTGCGAGGGATTGAGCTGCATGTGGATGATCGCCTGCCCGTCCTGGAGCGACGTGCCGGTGATCTCACCCACGTTTACGCCGGCGATGTTGACCGGCTCGCCCAGGCCCGGCACCACGGCCGCCGCCGTTACAAACCTGCCGTTGACCTTCAGGAAGCTGGCGAACGGGTTGGGGAAGCGCTGGTTGACGAGGATGTAGGTGCCCGCGGCGATGCCCACCACCCACAAGGCGAGCAAAAACAGGAAGTAGCGGCCGTAGCGCTTCAGCTGGAGCTTCAACCTCGACATCAGCGGCCCCTCCGCTTGCTGTTGAGGCGCAGCTGCGTGGCCAACTGGTGCGCCGCGGCGCTGCTGGGCGGTGTGGCGGTGCCCGCGTTTGATAGATCAGTCGGCGCCGTGGTCGCAGCGAGGCTGGGCACCGGCTGGCTGGTGCAGGGCACGTCGGGCCTGAAGTCACCGGGCGTCAAGTCGCCGACCCACTGCGGTCGCGCGCCGTCGACCCCGGAGCTCCCGACGCCCAAGATCCCACCGAGCCCGGTGATGCTCCCCAAGCTGAGCTCGTTGTTGCCCGATGCGTTTATGAGCCTGATCCAGTAGCCGTTGCCGTCGAAGTTCTGGACGGCGGATGACAGACCGGTGAGCAGGTGCACGAAGTCCTGCCACACCGGTCGGCCCGTGGACAGCGAGCCGTCGGGGACGATCTGGCCGAGGAGCGGCGTGACGTGGGTGCTCAGGCAATCCGAGACCTGCTTGGTGATCGGGAAGATGGCCCCCAGCTGGTTGAGCGTCGTGGGGAAGTCCTGGAAGGTCGACTTGAGCGCCTCCAGCAGGTTGCCGCGCTCCGCTGGGGCCACGATCGCGCTCAGCTGCACCACGGCATTGGTCACATCGTCGACCAGCGGCGGCGCCGCCTTCAGCGAAGGATCGAGCGCCACCGCCAGGTGCGCCACGGGCGGCAGGGCGTGATCGATCGCGTCGAGCGCCGGTGGCGCTACGCGAAGCGTCTGATCGAGCCCGACGATCGTCTGCCCGAGCGAGCCGTCGGTCGCCGCCAGCGCGCTCGAGGCCCTGTACAAGCTCGTGACCAGGTCGGCGAGCTGCGGATCTGATCCCTGCAGGGTCGTCGTCACATCCGAGGCCGAGGACAGCAACCGCTCGACGTCGCCCGGCTGCGTGCCGTGCAGGGCCTGGGTAACCCAGGCCACGTCCTTGAGGGTGGGCTCCAGCTGGGGAACCGTCGCCTTCAGCCCGCCGGCGCCGCTGTTGGCGGTCGTGCCCTGCTGTCCGGCGGGCGGGCTGAGGCCCTCGTTGAGCGTCGTCAGCGCCTGCGCCAGGCTCTGCCGCGTCGCGGCGTCGAAGGTCGAGAGCACCTGGTAGAACTGGACGGGGTAGGAGGTGTTCGAGGGCGCGATCGTGAATCCGTCCGTGGCGATCGGGGCACTCGGGCTCCCCGGGTCCAGCTGCAGGTAGTAGCCGCCCTCCAGGAACAGCCTGTCGCGGATGGTTACCGTGGCGTCGGTGTGGACGGGCAGCCCGCTGGACTGCATCGTGAACGCGATCTTGGTCATGTCGCCCTGGCCCGAGGTTCTGCTGACCGAACCCACGTCTACACCGGCGATCCTCACCGGCGAGTCGGGGATGATGTCCACGCTGTTCTTGACCAGCGCGTACATCGTGAAGTGGTGCACGAACGGGATCTGCTTGCCGCTGAAGGCGTAATAGCTGATCGCCACCGCCAGCAGAATCGTCACCGCCGCCACGACGAGCGGGTTCGGCCCCTTCCGCCTGCCGGCCGCCAGGCGCCGGCGCGTGCCTCGCGCCGGGCTCATTTGTATGTCCCCTCCAGCCCCGCCGCCTGGTAGCGCGCGACAACCCCGGGCGGCGGCGAGGTCTGTGGAACGACATTGTTGAACGCCCGCGGCTGGCCGATGTCCTGGCCCGAGCTGTAGATCTCGTTACCGGCCGTGCAGTCGCCCGCGCTCTCGTTCGGGTAGCTATTGAGATGCAGGCTCGGCGCCGGCGTAGGCGACTGGGTCAGCGTGTCGGTGTCCAGGACGGGGATCGAGCGCAACCAGGTACCGGCGCTGTCGCCTTCGGAGAGCGCATTGTTCGGACCGCCGAACAGGGCCGCCCAGCTGCCCTCTGTGTTGCAGGCCAGCTGCGCGGGCGCCGCCGCCTGCAAAATCGCTCCCAGGCCCACGAAAGCCGACGCCCCGAACGTCGCCAGATCGTTGTCGCCGAGGACGTTGAACGTCTGGATCGCCGCCGGGTTGCGTGCCAGCTGATCGACGTCGGCGAGCGCAGTCTGGAGCTTGCTGGCCAGCTCGGGCGCCAGCTCGAAGACCGGGGTCGCCGCCCTGATGATGTCGTCGAGGCGCTGCGCGGCGTGTGGCAGCAGCGCCGCTCCGGGCTTGAGGTCCTGGACCACCGTCGCCGCGTCGGCCAGCACGGGCTCGGCGTTGGTCAGGACCGTGGTGGCGAGCGCTTCGGTGCCCGGCGTCTCGTCGATCGTCTGCCCCAGGCGCGAGGCATTCAGCGCCCGGAAGGTGATCGCGCTGTTCGAGAGCAGAGCGGTGATCGTCGGCGCCACCGGCGCAAGCGCGCTGGTGGTCGCCGCGGCCCCCGAGATGAACGTCGTCAGATGGGTGCTGGGCGAAGCCAGCAGCGCGAGCAGGCTGTCGAGCGGCCCGAGCAGCTGCTGGAGCGAGGAGATCGCGTCGTTGAACTGGGCCCCGCGGCCGGCGAGCGCGTTGCCGAACTCTGCGGTGGTGTTGCGTATCCCCTGTTGCGTCTGCGGCCCGAAGACCCTGAAGGCGGTGTCCAGATCGACGATCGGGATGTTGTGATCGAACCGGGTCCCGAGCCTGAAGGTGCCGCCGTCCTGGAGCGCCGGTGTGTGCGCGGTGTTTGAATCGTGGCCCGGGACAATCTCCACGTACTTGCCGCCCAGCACCGACGCCAGCCGGACCTGGTAGCGGGTGTCGTAAGGCAGCGGGTCGAGGCTCTTCTGCAGGGACAGCTTGAGCCGCGCGAACGGTGCGCCATAGCCGGGATCTGTGTCCCGCGGCTCGGGGCTGACGCCCAGGACCTGACCCACGCGGGCTCCCCCGATCCGGACGTCGGCGTTCTTGACCAGCTCGGCGCCGTTGGGAACGTCGACGTTGACGTTATAGGTGGGGACGAACGGCAGCCCGTTCTCGGCGATGTAGGACAGGTACACGGCGACCCCAACCACCAGGATCGTCAGCGCGCCGATCAGGATCGGGTTGTTGAACAGGTCCCGCGCCGCGTTGCGTGCCGTTCTCATCGCAGCAGGTAGTTGACGAGGTTCTGAAGCGTGCCGGCGCTCGAGCCCTGGCTCCCTGACGAGGACTGCCCGCTACTCGAGCCGGCGCCGCCGAGCAGCGTCTGAAGCTGCGACAGCGCGCCGCTCGTGCCGCCGGCGCCGCCCTGTCCAGTGCCGGCGGCACCCGATGGCGCCTGCTGACCTGCGCCCGAGCTAGGAGTGCTCGATCCGGTGCTCGCGGCGCCCGAGCTGTGGCTGGGCGCGGCCGGCGTGCTCGGCGCCCGGGGTGCGCTCGCGGTTGTGGGGGTGCTCGTGGTTGCCTTCGAGCTCCGGGACGGCTTGTCGTTTGACTTCGAGGTCGCCTGGCCGGACGCGGTGCGTGCCGTGCGCGCGGTTGACGAGGCGGCCGCCGAGCCGTAGTTGGCGCCACACCCGGGAACCGGAGAGGTGGCGTACAGGTTGCAGGCGCCGTTGGCGACGTTCAGGATCGAGAAGTCGAGCAGGTGGGAGGTGGCGTCGAAGCGGGAGATCGCCGCCCCCACGTAGTAGACGATGCCCAGGAAGTTCTCCAGGAAGCCGGCGTGCTGGAGGCTCGTGAACAGCTGTCCGGAGAGCTCGGTCTTGGGCAGCGAGCGCTGGGTGTAGTCGCTGAGTGCCTGGACCACGGGCGTCACGTCCTTGACCGCCGGAATCGCCTGCTGCAGGGCGGTCGCCAGCTGGGCGAGCCCGGGCCTGGCGGCCTTGACGAACGGAGTGAGGTCGCTGTTGACGCGATCCAGATAGGGGACCGACGCGTGTATCTGCTGCACCAGCGGCGTGCCGTCGCGGGCCACGACGTCGAGCTGTTGCAGCGAGGGCTGCGCGGCTGCCAGCAGCCCCGGGAGGCGCTTGATGGCCAGTTGCAGGTTGACGCTGTGTGCGGCCGTGGTGGAGGTGAGCGCCGCGGCCTGATCGAGGAAGTGCTGAACGTCGCCCGTGTGGCTCGCGGCCTGCTGGGTGATCGTGTTGGTGGTGTCGATCAGCGTGGCGAGCTGACTGCGCTGCGAATTCAGGATCCCGATCACCTGGTCCGCCAGCCCCAGGGCGGGATTGGCCCGCTGGAGGATGTCGTTGAAGTTCTGGCCCTCGCCGGCCGTCCCGATTCCCAGCTCGTTGATGATCAGCGCAAAGCGCTCCCGGGTCGGGACGTTGAATATGTTGAACAGGTCGAGGAGGTTGACCGGCTCGCTGGTGTTCTGCACCGGGACCGTCGGCGGCTCGGCGTTCGCGGCCTTCAGAACGGGCGCCGGAGGGCTGCCTGGATCGCATTCCACGTAGTTCTCCGCGATCAGCCCCTGGGGACGGATGGTGCACGTGGCGTTGGTCCGGAACGGCATGAACTTGGAATCGATCGTGGCCTCGATCTTGGCCTTGAAGGACGTGTTCGCGCCGCTGCCCTCCTTGACCACGGTGACGTGCTGGATCGAGCCCGCCTTCGCCCCGGCGACCTTGACCAGCTGGCCGCCGATCAGGCCGCGCGCGTCGTCGAAGATCACGGCGAAGCTCGAAGTAGACGACCCCTGGGCGCTCGAGGACAGCAGCACCGCTGCGGTGGCGCCGGCAGCCGCCAGGGCCGCGAAGATGACCGCCAGACGCCTCACGGGTGGTCGTTGCTGGGGTCGCAGACGTTGCCCGTGTTCGGCAGCACGTCGGGGGTGGTCCACGGATTGCCGCCGTTTGGAGAGGCTTCCACCGAGCCGCCCGGGCACGGCGCCAGCTGGGCGAACCGAGCGCCGTTCAGCCCCGGCAGCTGGCTGATCGTTTGGTTCAGCAGGCTGAGGATTCCGGTGAAGCCCGCGGCGCCGAACTCTGGCTCGATCCGCGTGTAATGGCCGTTGGCGTCGTAGTAGCCGCCGCTGTAGCCGCCGACGCCGCCGAAGAAGCCAGACACCACCTCGGGCGCGTAGGGCCGCAAGCCAGCCAGGATCGGGGTGATCGGCGGCAGGGCGTTGGTCAGCGAATTGACGGCCGGGACCGCCTCGTTCACCACCGGTGGGAGAGCCGTCAGCGCCTGCTCAGCCCCCGGGACCAGGGCTGAGACGCCCTGCACGAGCGGAATCGCGTTCTTCGCCGCTGGAACGACCTTGCGCAGCAGCGTCGCCAGCCGCGGCGCGACCGGACGGAGGTCCTTGAGCGCCGGGTTCAGCACCCCTAGCGTGTAGTTGACGTCGGCCAGCACGCCGCCTGCCTGCGAGAGGACGCCGGGGGCGCGCGTCAGGATGTCCTGAAGCGTCGCTCGCTCGCTGGCGACCTCGCGCAGCGTCGCCGCGGTGTTGACGACGGCGCCGCTCAAATCACCGCTCCGGTTGGCGAGCGTCGTCGCCACGTCGGCGGTGGAGGACACGAGCCGGTCGAGGGCGAAGCGGTCGGCAACGATCTCCGAGCCCAGCGCGGTCGTCTGGCTGAACGCCGGGTTGAAGTAGGGGATCGCCTGGTTCAGCTGGCCCGGCGTCGAGCCCGACATCAGGTATGCGCCGGTCTTGAGGATCCGCTGCAGCGAGGTGCGGACCTGTGGGGTGAGCGAGTTCAGCAGCGTGTCGAGGTCGACGATGCCGCGGGTCTGGCTGGTGGGAAGCACGCCGCCGTTGGGCAGCGGCGCGCCCGTGCCCGGCGTCAGCGAGACGAACCGGTTGGACACTCCCGTGAGGCTGAGCTGACCGATCGTCGCCACCGTTCCCTCCCTCAGTGGCGTGACGCTCGAGTCGGAGATGTCGAGCTTGATGTCGGCCAGGCCGTCGGGGGTGATGCTGAGGCTTCCGACTGAGCCCACCGGGTGGCCGGCAACGGTCACCAGGTCGCCCTTCACCAGCTGTCCGGCGTCGGTGAACTCGGCGTGCAGGACGTAGCTCGAGCCCCCCGTGACGAGCACGATCACCACCGCGACCACGGCAATCGTCAGCGCCCCGAGGGCGACGAGTCGTGCCACCTGCTCGCGCGCCACTAGCGAGCGGCTCCGTGGGCGGGGTCGGCTCCGTGGGCGCGGTCGGCTCCGTGGGCGGGATCGGCTCCGCGGGCGAGCGGCTCCGTGGGCGGGGCGGCTCCGTGGGCGGGCGGGTCCGTGGGCGCGGTCGGCTCCGTGGGCGGGGCCGGCTCCGTGGGCGGGGCCGAGTGCGAGCGCTAGTCTGGCCCCATGGGCGCGGCCTGCGAGGCGGATTTCGTCGCAAATCCAACGCCCGGGCTCTCCTTTGTCCACATAAGCGTCCTGGAGACGCATAAGTGCACAAGGCCGCGACGGGACGGTTGGGTTTGCGACGTTTTCCGGCCCCCTCAGGCTCGGGCGCGACCCCACTGGCTCGGCCGAGTCCGACTGTCTCGGGCCTGACCCCACTGTGCTCGGGCCTGACCCCACTGTCGCTCGGGCCTGACCCCACTGTGCTCGGGCCTGACCGCGCACTGTGCTCGGGTCTGCCCCCACTGGACGCGCACGAGTCCGGTTATTTCCGGCGCCGGCCACTTACCCGCCGATCGGTGCGTGGGCGTTGTTGCCCCAGAAGATCTGCGTACCGATCATCCCGATCAGGTGGATGCCGAGGATGTTGGCCACCATCGACTGGGCCGTCGCCCGGCCGACGCCCACGGGTCCCCCGGTCACGTGGTAGCCGTAGTAGATGCAGACCAGGACGATGAACGTCGCGGTCACCATCACCTTGACGAACGCGAAGAAGAAGTCCTGCGGCGATTGGAACTCCCAGAAGAGTTGTAAGTAACCGCCGGGGGACACCTGGCCGAGCTGCACCACGACTGCCAGATAGGA
Source organism: uncultured Actinomycetes bacterium (assembly GCA_963846075.1). Classification (GTDB taxonomy): domain Bacteria; phylum Actinomycetota; class Thermoleophilia; order Solirubrobacterales; family Solirubrobacteraceae; genus Palsa-465. The sequence continues at coordinate 14,261 of CAWJUS010000002.1, forward strand.
GGCGACGAAGCCCACCGCCACCGCGATCATGTACAGGAACGGCAGTACCAGCCAGGTGCCGAGCAGCCGCGTCGAGCCGAGGTAGACGATGGAGTCGAAGCCCATCACCTCGAGCGCGTCGATCTCATCGGAGATCCGCATCGAGCCGATCTCGGCCACGAACCCGGTGCCGACCTTGGCGGCCATCATGTACCCGAACGCGTAGGGAATGATCTCCCGCAGGTCGCACAGGGCGGTGATCGCGCCGGAGGCCGAGGTGGCCCCGACGGACTTGGCCGCGTAGGCGCCCTCGATGCCGCACTGGAGCCCGAAGATGAACACCAGCCCGAGGACGATCACCGCCGACCCGGTGATCAGGATCCCGGCCTGGCGGACGGTCTCCCCGATGAACTTGAGCACCCGCAGGTTGACGACCTTCAGCATGATCCGCCAGCAGAAGAGCGATGCGCTCCCGAACGAGCGCAGTGAGGCCACGGGGTTCATCGCCGGGGGCTAGGGACCCTCATCGTGGGGTGTTCAGGGCTGGGTGGGTGGCGAGGACCGTCTGGGTGAACACGTAGTCCACCGAGCCGATGGCGATGAACGCCAGCACGACCGCCCGGTTGACGGCCCGCCCCACCCCTTCGGCACCCCCTGAAGCGGTCAAGCCCATGTAGCAGCAGACGATCGCGATCACGCCGCCGTAGATCGTCGCCTTGACGAACATCGCCAGGAACTCCACGGTCGTCGCCTGCGCAAAGAAGTCGCTGAAGAACGGGCCGACCTGTGCACCGTTGGTGATCGTCACCAGCACGCCGCCCAACGTGCCGAACAGCAAGGCATAGATCGTGAACAGCGGCGTCAGCAGCATCAGCGACAGAAACCGAGGCGCGACAAGGCTCTTGACCGGATCGACGCCCAGGACCATCAGCGCGTCGAGCTCCTCGCGAATCTTGCGGGCGCCCAGGTCGGCGGTCATCGCGGTGCCGGCCACACCGGCCATCACGATGGCGCAGATCAGCGGGGCCAGCTCGCGCATCACGATGATCACGTACAGCGACCCCAGCCGGTCCATGGCGCCCACCAGCTTGAGGAAGTCTCCTACCTCGACGCCCGCCGGCCCGTAGGTGAACGCCAGCGAGGCGAGGATCATCGGAAACCAGCCCAGCCGCAGAGCGAACAGGAACTGGTCGACCAGCTCGGGACCGTAGTTGTAGGGCGGCGTCAGCGCGGCGACGATCGTCCGCCGCAGCAGAAGGATCATCGCGCCTACCGTCTCGATGAAGCCACGGACCGGCTCGTAGGCCAATCTCAGAACCGCATCCATCTCCCGGCCTGCTCCTCCTCTCCCGCAGCCACGCGCAACCGCCCGGGCCGCGGATCATATGCAGACCGATAGTCACATCGCAACGTGCAACCGTCGGGGTTGCACCCCACTCCTCCGGAGACCGCTGAACGGTTCAGCGAGCCACGCCTAGCGTTGCCCGACGCGAGCTCCGCAGGTCGCGGGGCGCAGACCCTCCGCTCCTCGACGCCCGGTCGAGCTTGCCCCACCTCAAGCGCTCGCAACTTCTGACGTCTCTCGCACTCGGCTGGGACCGACGTTCGCGGAGTCCGAACTGATAGAGGGTGGTGGGCCCCACGTAGGCGGAGCTCGCGTCGGGCCGCGGGCCGCGTGGTCGGTGATTACGTTCAGCGTCGCTCCGCAGAGCTGGGACCTGCCACCCGACCCTCCTATCCTTTTTGAAGCATGCAGACTTTCCAACGGCTGCTCCGCTTTCTGAGGCCCCACAAGCGTGGGGTCGTGTGGTCGGGTGCACTGGCGGCGGGCGCGATGGGGATGACCGTGCTGATCCCCTACCTGACCGGCCGGGCGATCGACTCCATCCGCGGACACAGCAAGCACGACCTGGTGATGTGGGCGATCGCCATCGTGGGCGCCGGGCTGTTCCGACTGGTGCTGAGCGTCGGCCGACGCCTGATCGCCGGGCGGGTCTCGCTGGGCGTCGAGCTCGACCTCCGCAACCGGCTGTACGAGCATCTCCAGCGGTTGGAGCTGTCGTTTTTCGACCGCCAGCAGACCGGTCAGCTGATGTCGCGCGCCACCGTGGATCTGCAGTCGGTTCGCTTCTTCCTCGGTTACGGGCTGATCTTCATCGGCCAGTCGGCGCTGACGATCCTCCTGGCGGGCGTCGCCATGTTCGCCCTGCGGCCCAATCTGGCCGCGCTCGCGCTGGCGCCGGTGCCTTTTGTAGTGCTGATCGCCAATCGCTACGGCAAGCACTCGCGTCCAGCGATGCAGGAGGCCCAGCAGCGGATCGCGGAGCTGACGGCCGAGGCGGAGGAGAACGTCTCAGGCGTGCGGGTGGTGAAGGCGTTCGCCCAGGAGCCGCGACAGTTCGACCGCTTCGAACACTCGGTCACAAGGGTGTTCGATCAGCAGGTCTACGCGACGCGGATCCAGGCCAAGTACAACCCGATGATCAGCTTCCTGCCCAACCTCGGGCTGGCGGCGATCCTCCTTGTCGGCGGGCGGCAGGTGATCCATCACTCGTTGACCGTCGGCCAATTCACGGCGTTCTACGCCTACTTGCTGATGCTGATCTCACCGATGCGCACGCTCGGGTACATGCTCGGGGCAGCGCAGCGGGCGACGGCCTCGGGCGCGCGCATCTTCCAGGTCCTCGATCGGGCGCCGCAGATGACGGTGCCGGAGCACGCGCCGCCGCTGCCCGAGGGCGACGGCCGTGTCTCATTCGAGAACGTCTCGCTGACGTTCGACGGGGCGCCCGCTCCCGCGCTGCGCGACATCGACCTCGACATCCCCGCTGGCTCGACGGTCGCGCTCGTCGGCGCGATGGGCTCGGGCAAGACGGCACTGGTCTCGCTCCTCCCGCGTCTCTACGACGTGAGCGAAGGCACCGTGCGAGTCGACGACGCCGACGTGCGCTCTGTGGACCTCGTGAGCCTTCGGGCGGCGATCGCGATCGCCGGCGACGACCCGTTCCTGTTTTCCGCCACCGTGCACGAGAACATCGCCTACGCGCGCCCTGCCGCCAGCCGCGAGGAGGTAGAGGCTGCCGCCACGGCGGCGCAGGCCGACGGGTTCATTGGCGATCTGCCGAACGGCTACGACACGTTGGTCGGCGAGCGCGGATTCACCCTGTCTGGAGGTCAGCGCCAGCGGATCGGTATCGCGCGCGCGATTCTGGCCGATCCGCGGATCCTGATCCTCGACGACGCGACGTCGTCGGTCGATGCGTCGACCGAGCAGGAGATCAAGCTCGCGCTGCGCGCCGTGATGGAAGGCCGGACCACGTTCGTCATCGCCCACCGCCTGTCCACGATCACGCTGGCGGACGAGATCGTCGTGCTGGAGGACGGCCGCGTCGTCGCCCGCGGCGGCCACGAGCAACTGCTCGAGGAGTCCGGTCTGTACGCGGAGATTGTGGAAAAGGGCATGCCGGACCAGGTCTTCCTGACCGAGAACGAAGCCGAGGCGGTGGGGCTGTGAGCCGGATCAAAGACATCAGGCGACGGCTGCGAGAGACCGGCGGGCGGGGCCGCAAGCTGCGCGGACTCGCGGAGATCATGGCGCCCTACCGCTGGCGCGTCGCTGGCGATGGTCGCCTCGCTGGTGGCGGCGACGGCAGCCGCGCTCGCTCCTGCTCCGCTGGCAAAGCTGGCGATCGACCAGGGCATCCAGCGCCACGACACCGGCACGCTCGACCTGATCGTGGTGGCGTTCCTGATCTCGGCGATCGTCTACGCCCTTGCCACCTACCTGCAGACATACTTGGTCGGCTGGGTGGGGCAGCGGGCGCTGCGCGACCTGCGGCTGAAGCTGTTCGCCCACATGCAGGCGTTGTCGATCGGCTTCTACTCGCGCAATCGCGCGGGCGTGATCATTTCCCGCCTGACAAACGACGTCGAGGCGCTGGACCAGTTGGTAGAGGATGGGATGGCGACCCTGTTCCAGTCAGGGCTGACGCTCCTCGGAGTGCTCGTGATCCTGATCGTGCTCAACTGGCATCTGGCGCTGCTCACGTTCGTGGCGCTGCCGCTGCTCGCGGCCGGAGGGCTGTGGTTCAGGATCGCCTCGGCCGGGGCATACCGCCTGACGCGCGAGAAGATCGCGGCGATCACCGGCTACCTGCAGGAATCGCTGTCGGGGATCAGAGTTGTGCGCGCGTTCGGCGCCGAGCAGCGACATGTCAAGCGCTTCGGCGAGCTCAATGAGGAAAACCGGGCTGTGAACATGACCACCGTCAACCTCAACGCCGCCTATTTCCCGGGCGTCGAGCTTCTGTCCGCGTTGGTCACGGTCGAGATCCTGCTCGTCGGCGGCTACGAGGTGATCAGCGGGCACGCCTCCACCGGCGTCGTGTTCGGCTTCATCGCCGCGCTCAACAACTTCTTCGACCCCATCCAGCAGCTCTCCCAGCTCTACACCACCTATCAGTCCGGGATGGCCGCGCTCGACAAGATCTTCGAGCTGATGGACGAGCAGCCCGAGCTCGTCGACGCCCCCGACGCGGTGTCGCTCGACAGGATCCGGGGCGAGGTTCGCTTCGAGCACGTGTCGCTCTGCTACGGCGACCCGTCTGCCGAGGACGCCGCCTGGGCTCTGCGCGACATCGACCTACTAATACCTCCGGGCCAGACAGTGGCGCTCGTGGGCGAGACGGGCGCCGGGAAGTCGACGTTCGCAAAGCTGGTCTCGCGCTTCTATGACCCGACGACCGGCGGCGTGCTGGTCGACGGCCACGATCTGCGCGCGGCGGCGGCACACTCGCTGCGCTCCCAGATGGGCATCGTCCCCCAGGAGGGCTTCCTCTTCTCGGGCACGGTGCGGGAGAACATCTCCTTCGGTCGTCCCGGCGCATCGGAGGCCGACATCCGGCGGGCCGCCCGGGCCGTCGGCGCCGAGGAGTTCATCGAGCGCCTGGAGCACGGATATGACACGCAGGTCGGCGAGCGCGGCGTGCAGCTCTCGGCCGGGCAGCGTCAGCTGATCGCGTTTGCGCGAGCGCTGGTTGCTGACCCACGCATCCTGGTCCTCGACGAAGCCACCTCCAACGTCGACGTCCACACCGAGGGGCTGATCGAGCAGGGGCTGCGGCGCCTGGTCGCCGGGCGCACGGCGATCATCATCGCCCATCGGCTCTCGACGATCCGCCACGCCGGGCGCATCGTCGTGCTCGAACACGGCCGCATCGTCGAGCAGGGCACCCACGAGGAGTTGCTGGCCGCCGAGGGCCGGTACTGGTCCCTGTACCGCGACTGGGCCGAGCAGGCCGCGGCGTAGTGCCCGCTTTGCTCACCAGACTGGCGGTGACCGCGGTCAAGGGCACCCGGCTGCGCGAGGTCTCCGAGGTCCACCTCGGCTCCGACGGCGCCGAGAACGACCGCCGCTTCTACGTGATCGACGACCGCGACCGGATGGTCAACGGAAAGCAGCTCGGCCAGCTTCAGACCGTCGTCGCAAACTACGCCGGACACGTTCGGCGCTTGGCTTTGACGCTCCCCGACGGGCGCGTGGTGGAGGATGGCGTTGTTGCCGGATCCATCGTGCAGACGCGCTTCTTCTCCCAGCCCAGGCCGGCGCGGCTCGTCGACGGCCCCTGGTCGGAGGCGCTCTCCGAGGTGTGCGGCAAGGCGCTGCGGCTGGTGGAGGCAGACGGCGGCGGCGCGGCGGTCGACCGGGGGCCAGTCGGCGGGGCGACGCTGATCTCCGAGGCGTCGCTCGCACGGCTGGCGGCGGCCGCGGCCGTCGAGCGCGTCGATCCACGCCGCTTCAGGATGCTCATCGAGGTGGACGGCCTCAGCGCTCACGCCGAGGACTCGTGGGTGGGCCGCCGCGCGCGTGTCGGCGAGGCCGCGATCGAATGGCGCGGACACGTCGGCCGCTGCCTGATCACCAGCCGCGATCCACAGAGTGGACAGATCGATCTGCCGACGCTCGATCTGCTGCGCGAGTATCGCGGCGAGTCTGATACGACGGAACCGCTTCCTTTTGGGATCTACGGGACGGTGCTCGAACCGGGCACCGTGCGCGTCGGCGACCGGGTCGAGCTCGCCTGAGACCCCAGAGCGGGCGGCCGCCGAGGATTCGGCTGTAGTCTGCGCGCTCAGTGTCCACAGTGGATACCGAGCGGGTACGAGTAGAAGTCTCCGACCACGTGGCGGTCGTCACGCTGGCGCGTCCGGAGAAGCACAACGCCCTAGACGTGGCGATGTTCGAGGCGATCATCGGTGCCTCGGCGCGCGTGTCGACGGAGCCGGGCGTGCGTGCTGTGGTCCTGCACGGCGCGGGACCGAGCTTCTGCTCCGGTCTTGACATCGCGAGCGTCATGTCGGCAGGGGAAGGACTCGACGGGCTCACCGGTCGCCTGCAAGAACCCGTACCCAACTGGTTTCAGCGTGCTGCATACGGGTGGATCGAGGTCCCGGTGCCGGTCATCGCGGCGGTCCATGGGGCGTGCTTCGGCGGTGGCCTCCAGATCGCCCTGGCGGCCGACGTGAGAATCGCCGCGCCAGACGCGCGGCTGTCCGTGATGGAGATGAAGTGGGGCCTCATCCCGGATATGTCGATCACCCGGACCCTTCCCCGGCTGGTGGGGATCGACGTGGCCAAAGAGCTGACCTACACCGGGAGGGTGATAGGCGGCGTGGAAGCCGACGAGCTCGGGCTCGTCACCCGCGTGGACGGCGATCCGCTGACGGCGGCCCGCGCGCTTGGGGGCGAGATCGCAGGCAAGTCTCCGGAAGCGGTGCGCGGCGCCAAGCGGCTCTACGACCGGGCGTGGACCGGCTCGGTGCAGGAGACGCTCTCGCTCGAGGCCAGCACCCAGCTACGGCTGATCGGCTCCCAGAATCAGCTGGCGGCGGTCGCCGCGGGAATCACCAAGGAGCGCGCCGAGTTCGTCGATCCGGACCCGGGGCAAGCGCGCTAAGCGGCTTGCTCGAGCGGCGCCTCGACCGGCCCTGACTCAGCCTTGGCCCGCAGTCGCCGTGCCCGGAGGAAATACGCATCGCCGATGCTGCCCCCGACCACCCGCCGGAGGACGATCGGAGCCAGTAACTGGCCCACCGGAAGCGTCGCTCGCACGGCGGCAATCTCGAACGTGTCGATCGCAGTGGGGCGATCAATGCCCATCAGGCGCCGGAGGTCGCGAGGAATCGTGGCGATGGCCGCCGTCCCCAGCAGACGCGTACCCGGCAGCACCGCCGCCTGCTGAAACGTCTTCGGCCAGCGGCGTCCGGTGACGAAGGTGATCGCCTCCACGGCTCCCTCGGTCACGCACAGTCGCGGCTTGATCTGCTCGAAGTAGTCGCGGGCTTCGGTCACAGACTTGGGGACCATCGCGACGGGGGTGCCGACGAGTGCGGCCACCGCGACGCCCTCGGCGACGTACCGGTCTTCTTGCTCGGGCGTGAGGTCGCCGACAAAGACTCGGTGGGCGATGAGATACGAGTACCACTGCGCCAGGTGCACCCATACCTGGGCGTCCGCATCGTCGGCGCTGTAAGGGCGCCCGGTGACCGGGTCAAAGCCGCGGACCCGCGCGTGGATTGACCGCACCAGACGTCCAGCGCGCTCCGCCTCCTCCACGGTCCCCAGCGCCGTGGAGGCAACGTATGTGGCCGTGCGCTGCAGCCGCGCGAGCGGCCGCTCGAGGTAGTCGCTGTGCTCGAACACGCCGCGCATGGCGTGAGGGTGAAGCGCCTCGATCGCCAGCGTTCTCAGCCCCCCGATCAGCGGCACGACCGGAGTCGTGAGGATGCGCCAGGCGATTGAGTGCGGACCCAGGAGCCAATCGGCGCTCCCTGGATCTTCGATCTCGGCCGGCCCGTAGACGGCCTCCCGCGCGCCGCTCATCGATCGGTCTCCCCTGGCTTCATCACGTATCCCTATCTCCTGGTCTCTCCGCCTTCCTGTCTGCAAACGGATTTGGGCAATCAGGAAACGGTCGTATTCGACAACGGTCGTTATCATACCAAGGGTGCCGGCAACAGCCGCAACCCCGACCGCAGGCGGGATGTACCGCGGCATTCCGGCGAGCGAACGCCAGGCCACGCGGCGGGAGCAGCTGCTCGACTCGGCGTACGACCTGCTCGGCTCAGACGGCTGGAACGCAACGACGGTGCGCGCGGTTTGCCGCCATGCGGGGCTCACACCCCGTTACTTCTACGAAAGCTTCGCGGACCTCGACGCGCTGCTCATCGCCGTGTTCGAGGATGTCGTCGCGGACCTCATCGAGGTGGTCCTCGAGGCGGTCCGGGCGGCGCCGGACGACGCCCATGCCAAGGCGCGCGCCGCGATCGGCGGCTTCGTCCGGCATGTGACGCGTGACCCGCGCCGGGCGCGGATCGTGTTCAGCGAGGCGTTGGGCTCAGAGGCACTGGCCCAGCGGCGATCCGAGACGCTGCACCTGTTTGCCGAGATGATCGCCGAGCAGGGCCGCGCCTTCTACGGCGTTCGCGGCAACGAACGTCTTGCCGACACCACCGCCTACATGCTGGCCGGCGGACTCGCCGAGCTGCTGCTCGCCTGGCGCGACGGCACGATCGACTCGACGCTCGAGCAGTTGATCGAGGACTGCACCCAGCTGTTCGTGGCGACTGGCGAGGCCGCCCTCGGGATGGCCGGGCGGTAGGCGGCGGCGAACAGCCCGCACCTATACTTGCCCGTCTGCGACCGACTGTGAGCACGGTCGATCGCCCGTCACTGCGGGGTAGTCCAGTGGCAGCGACGCCCGGCTCTGGACCGGGAGACGGAGGTTCGAATCCTCCCCCCGCAGCTCGTTCGAGGCGCCCGGGGTGCGGACTTACTCGCGGCCTTCACAATAGACTCAGCCCTCGTGGATCTGGTGGAGGCCGTCAGCGGGCCCGTGCGCAGGGCGACACTAGAGGCGCGCTCGGTCGCGGCACTGATGCGCGCCGGCGGGTTTGGCGGAGGCTCGCCCCGCCACACGCTTGACACGCTCTCGGCGCTGCGTACCTACGGGACGTTCGCGTCCACCCCACGGATCGCGGCGATCCGTCACGGCGACCTCCCCGCCGTCGCCGACGAGCTCGGCGTGATCTCGTTCGCCGAGTTCGAGGATCAGGTCTGCAGGCTTACCAACGCGATGCGGGCCAAGGGGCTCGGCGGCGGCTCCAGCGTAGGCGTGCTGTGCCGCAATCACCGCATGCCGCTCATCGTCGCGTTCGCCGCCGCGCGCCTGGGGATGAACGGGATCTGGCTGAACACCGCCTTCTCCCCCCGCCAGGCCAGCGAGGTCGCCACCCGTGAAGGGGTGGAACTCATCATCTACGACGAGGAGCTGGCCGAGGTGGCCGCGGATATCGAGCCGCGTTACGGACGCCTTGTCACCGCCACCGAGGATCGCGACACCGATGAGCTCGCGCAGCTGATCGCCACGGCCAGTCCCGCGCCGCCGCCGCCGCCGGAGAGACCGGGACGGATCGTGCTTTTGACCAGCGGCACAACCGGTACCCCAAAGGGGGCACCTCGGCCCGATCCTCGCTCGCTGACGATCCCCGGCGCGGTGCTTGACCGGATGCCGATGCGGGCGCGCGAAGCGACCGTCGTCGGGCCGCCGCTGTTCCACGGCACGGGCCTCTTGATCGCCCTGCTCACGCTGAGCCTCGGGTCGAAGCTCGTCGTCCGCAGGCGGTTCGACCCAGCCCAGTTCCTCGACGACATCGAGCAGCATCGCGCGAGCGCGAGCTGCGTCGTGCCGGTGATGCTCCAGCGCGTGCTGGCGCTGGGCGAAGACGAGATCCGCAGACGGGATCTCTCGTCACTGCGAATCGTCTTCTCCGCGGGCTCGCAGCTCCCGGCCGATGTGGCGCTCCAGGGCATGGACCTGCTGGGAGACGTGATCTACAACCTCTACGGCTCGACCGAGGTTTCGGTCGCCACACTCGCCACCCCGGCCGACATCCGCGCGGCGCCGACGTCGGTCGGCAGGCCGGCGCTCGGCGCGCGGATCAAGCTATTCGACGATCACCGCCGCGAGGTGGCTCGGGGGCAGGTGGGACGGATCTTTGTGGGGACGGTCACGCCGTTCGAGGGCTACACCGGCGGACAGCAGAAAGAGGTAATCGACGGCATGATGGCCACCGGCGACGTCGGGCATTTCGACGATCAGGGTCGCCTCTACGTCGACGGCCGTGACGACGAGATGATCATCTCGGGCGGTGAGAACGTGTTCCCCCGAGAGGTGGAGGAGCTGCTCATCACGCATCCCGCCGTCGCCGATGTGGCCGTGATCGGAGTCGACGACGATGAGTTCGGTCAGCGACTGAAGGCCTTCGTCGTGGGCCGGGAAGGAGAGGTTCTCGCCGCAGAGGAGCTGCAGACGTTCGTCAAGGAGAACCTGGCCCGCTTCAAGGTTCCACGGGAGGTGGTGTTCGTGGACGAGCTGCCACGCAATCCGACGGGCAAGATTCTCAAGCGCGAGCTCGCGGCGCGCGAGACGGAGGCAGCGGCCTAGAGGTCGTCCAGCTCGCTCGAGAGATCCTCCAGCGTCGCCGCGGAGACGGGATTGCCGGAGGTGATCAGGCTGCGGGCCGCCTCCAGATCGTCGGAGCGGCCGACCGACAGCGCCCCGGCGACGCGACCGCCGGCGAGGTACCACAGGCTGAACTGGCCCTCGTCGAGGGAGCCGCGAACAACCTCCTGATCCCACTCGTAGGCCGGCCCCACATATTCGAGCGAGACCCAGTCTGAGAGATCGGAGAAGAAGTACGGCACCACATCGTGGTCCTGAACGCGCCCCAGCATGTTCAGCGCCGCCGTCTTGCCCTGGTTGAATGCCACGTCCCAGTGTTCCACTCGCAGCTGCCGGCCGGCGTGAATCACGCTCTCATACTCGGCGATGTCGCCGGCCACAAAGACGCCCGAGACCTCGGTCTCCAGCAGCGAGCTGGCCAGAACGCCCCCCTTCTCGCCCAGAGCCAGTCCGGCGCCGCGCGCCAGCGTCACGTCCGGTACGACGCCGGCGCCGATCACCACGGCATCCGCCTCGAGTTCCCGGCCGGCCTCTGTCACGACCCTGGTGATGCGGCCGCCGGAGCCCTCGAAGCGGGCCAGGGAGTCCTCGCCGATGACCGTGATCCCGTGCTCCTCGAGCCGAGCCTGGAAGAAGCGACCCGCCTGCTCTCCGAACGTGCGGCTGAGCGCGACTGGCTCCGGCATCACGAGCGTGCACGAGCTGTCCCGCTCCGTCAGCGACGCTGCGACCTCAGAGGCGATATACGAGCCGCCGATCAGCACGACGCGTTTTCCCGACGCGTCCTCCCGGATGGCGTCGCTGTTGCCGCGCGTCCGGAGATAGTGAATGCCCTCGAGCTCGCACCCCGGCACATTCAGCCGCCTGACATTCGAGCCCGTCGCCAGCAGCACCTTGTCGAACATGACCGTGTCGCCGTTCGACAGCTTCGCTTTGCGCTCCTCGACGTCGAGCCCGGTCACGGATGTCCGCGTCAGCAGCTCGATCTGTTGCTCCGGATACCACTCCAGGGGGCGAAACGGCACGCCCGAGTCATCCCCGGCGCGCAGGTACTCCTTGGAGCACGGCGGCCGGTTGTACGGCGGGTCCGGCTCGCGCCCGACAAGCATGATCGAGCCCTCGGCACCCGACTCGCGCAGCCAGCGCGCGCAGTTGCCCGCGGCGAGACCGCCGCCGATCAGCAGGTAATCGACCTGGCGCTCAGCCACCGGCGCCGTTCTCGGCGAACTGGGGGGTGATGTCCTGCTCGAGCCCCGGATCGAGGATGAGGAGCACCTGGTCGCCGGCTTCGATCACCGAGTCGGACTTGGGCACGAACCCGTTTCCGTCCCGTAGCACGGAGATGATCAGCGATCCGTCCGGCAGAACGACATCCTGAACACGACGCCCGGCCGCCACGGAACCTTCCCCCACCTCTAGCTCGATGATCTCGAGGCGCTCCTCCTCGAGCGCCAGCAGCTGGACGAAACCGTACTCCGGCACCTCGTGCTCTATCAGCCGGAGGATCAGGTCGGTCGCCGAGACGGCCGGCTGCACGCCCAGGAGCTTGAAGTGCTGGAGGTTTCGCGGGTTGTTGACGCGGGCCACGATCCGCTGGACGCCGTACTTCTCCTTGGCCATCTGGCAGATGAGGATGTTGTCTTCGTCATCGCCGGTCACGGCAATCACCAGGTCGGCTCGCTGGATGCCGGCACGCTCCAGGACCCACAGCTCGGTCGCGTCGCCGTACGACGCCGCGTGCTCCAGCTCCTCCTCCACGATCCTGAAGCGCCGGTGATCGGACTCGATCAGGGTCACCTCCTGGTCCTTGGCCAGCAGCTCGCGCGCCAGATTCCAGCCGACCTTGCCAGCCCCCGCGACAATCACGTACATGTCATAACCGCTTTCCCCTGTGGTTCTGCTAGCTAGTCCGCGAGCGCCGCCCGAGTGGCTTGGTCGATCGCTTCCTGCGTGGGGCAAATGGTATGCAAGCCCTGCTCCGCATACCATGCTGCGCGCCCGGGATCAGCCACCCGCACGACGACCCGCTGCACCTTGAAGCGCCGTTGTGCGACCTGGGAGATCACCAGATTCGTATTGTCCCCCCGGGTCGCGGCCAGGAAAACGTCCGCGTCTTCGATTCCGGCCTCGATCAACCCATCCACCTCGAGCGCCGTGCCCACCGTGAAGCGCCCTCCGGAATCCTCCCAGGTGATCGACTGGTCCTTATCGAGCCGCTCGTGTGAGAGGGGATCTGAGTCCAGCACCGACACGTCGTGGCCAGCGGCAAGCGCACGCTTGGCGACCGCCGAGCCCACGCGGCCCGCACCCACGATGAGGATGAACACGTGCGGGACTTTAGCCTTGGTGAAGGTGAGTTGCGCCCCCGATGCCTGCTTTCAGACGGCGACCTGCGAGCCCATCACTACCGTCTGGTCGGCTGGCAGCACGAAGTGGTCGATCGGGCTGGCGGCGTTGTGGGCCATCGTTACGAACAGCTTCTTACGCCACGGGTGCATGCTGGGGCTGTCGTTGGGCGTGATCGTGATGCGTGACAGGAAGTAGGAGGCGTGCTCGAGATCCAGGTTGCGCTCGAGCAACCCCTGCTTGCGCGCCTGGCGCAGCGCAGCGGGGACGTCCTGCCTGTCGCGATAGCCGCAGCGCATCGTGAGGTGCATCATCTTGAACGTTCCATGACCGAGTACCTCGGCGGCCAAGCGGTCATCCCTGTCGACGTGCGGGACGCTGAAAGTCTCGATCGAGACGATCACGATCTTCTCGTGGAGGATGTGGTTGTGCTCGACCTCCGCGCGCAGAGCGAGCGGCGTTGTCTCCTTGCCCGGGTTCAGGAAAATGGCTGTGCCGGGAACGCGGTGGATCGGCGGATCCATCGTACGCAGGTCGTCGAGGAATTCCGCGAGCGATCCCTCTTGCTCGGTGCGGTTGCGGGTGACGATTTCGCGGCCCCGACGCCAGGTGATCATCACGATCGCGATCACGGCGCCGACGCCGAGTGAGAGCCAGGCGCCGTGCCCCACCTTGGTCAGGCCGGAGGCGAAGAACGCGACCTCTACGATCAGGAACACCGTGCCCAACAGGGCGAGTTTGAGCTTGGCGGTTCGCCAGAGGGCGCGCGCGACCGCGATGAACAGGATCGTGTTGAGGATGAACGTGCCAGTCACCGCCACGCCGTAGATGTCGCCCAGCTTTTCGGCCTTCTGGAACGCAAGCACGAGCGCCGCGACGCCGATGCCCAAAGCCCAGTTGACGATCGGGACGTAGATCCGTCCCTCGACGCTCGAAGTGTGTGTGATTCGCAGCCGTGGCAGGAACCCGAGCGTTACAGCCTGGCGGGCGACCGAGAACGACCCCGTGATCGCAGCCTGCGAGGCGATGATCGTCGCGAACGTGGCCAGCACCACCATCGCCAGTCGCCCGCCGGCCGGTACGAGATAAAAGAACGGATTCGTCCTTGTGCGGGGATTGTGGAGAATCAGTGCAGCTTGCCCCAGGTAAGAGAGCATCACCGCGGGCAGGACGATGCCGAACCACGTCCGCCGGATCGGCGTCGCTCCGAAATGGCCGCGGTCGGCGTACAGCGCCTCGGCACCCGTGACCGCCAGTACGACGCCGCCGAGTGCAAGAAAGGCTCTGACTCGGTGATCGACAAAAAAGCGCGCCCCCCAACTAGGGGACAGCCCCTGCAGCACGCCGGGGTGAGCGACGATCTCCTTGAAACCGAGAATCCCGATCGCCGTGAACCAGATCAGGATCACAGGCCCGAACAGCCAACCTACCGCCCCCGTCCCGAACCGCTGAAGCGCGAACAGCACGATCAGGATCCCCAGCGAGATCGGCACCACAAGGTGCGACAGGCTGGGAGTAGCGACGTTCAGACCCTCCACGGCGGACGTGACCGAGATCGCGGGCGTGATCATTCCATCGCCGAAGAACAGGCCTGCGCCGAAGATTCCCAGCGTCACCAGTAACGCCGTGCGGGCCAATTTGCGGCGCATGATCAAGGCAGTCAGGGCCATGATCCCCCCATCGCCGTGGTTGTGCGCACGCATGATTATGCCCGCGTACTTGGTGGAGACGACGATCATCAGCGCCCAGAAGATCAATGAGACCACGCCATAGACGCCAGCCGGCGTCGTATGGGCGGCATCGCCGTGCTGGGTGAAGATGAACTGCTCGGTGTACAGCGGGCTGGTCCCGATGTCCCCGAAGACGACTCCCAGCGCGCCGAGCCCCAGCACCAGACGACTGGCGTGCGCGACCACATCGCGCTGGTCATCGCTGGCGGCGGCCAGCGCCGCCGAGGGGCCGATGTCCTTGGGGAGCCCTGTTGGGCGCACCTGCCAATCCCCGAGCTTGTGGGCCGCCTCGTTGAGGCTCCGCCTCACGCCGGACTTATCGGTGACCGCCGAGGCCTCTCCGCGCCCGCCTTCGAGCAGCTTGTGGGCTGACTCGTCCAGGGTCCTGCGCGGCTGGCTCACCCCCGACTCTCCGTGCCCGGGTTCTCGCATGTTGACGCGAGCGTACTAGGCCCCGCGACCGGCAAGCCCGGGCCGTGACGGGCGCACGGCCCCCCGCCAGTCGCTAGGTGATGAGGGGGATGATCAGCAGGGCGACGATGTTCGCCACCTTGATCATCGGGTTGATGGCGGGCCCCGCGGTGTCCTTGTAAGGGTCGCCGACGGTGTCGCCGGTGACCGCCGCGGCGTGGGCCTCGGATCCCTTGCCGCCGAAGGCGCCGTCCTCGATCAGCTTCTTGGCGTTGTCCCAGGCGCCGCCGCCAGAGGTCATCGAGATGGCCATGAACAGTCCGACGACGATCACGCCGATCAGCAGCCCGCCCAGCGCCTCGACGCTGATCAGGCCCACGACGAGCGTGATCACGATCGGGATCAGCGAGGGAATGATCATCTCCCGCTGCGCCGCTCGCGTCACGAGGCCCACCGCGACCCCATACTCCGGCTGCTCGGTGCCCTCCATGATGCCCGGTTTCTCTCGGAACTGCCGCCGGACCTCCTCGACAACGGCACCCCCGGCGCGACCGACCGCCTCCATCGCGAGCGAGGCGAACAGGTAGACCATCAGGCCTCCGACCAGCAGTCCGATCAGCACGGGCGGGTTTGAGATCGAGAAGTCATAAGCGCGCGGCAGCTCGCGCTCGAACGCGTTGAACAGCACCAGCGCGGCGAGCGCCGCCGAGCCGATCGCGTATCCCTTGGTGACGGCCTTGGTGGTGTTGCCCACCGCGTCCAGCGGGTCGGTGACGTTGCGGACGTCCTCCGGGAGCTCCGCCATCTCGGCGATGCCGCCGGCGTTGTCGGTGATCGGGCCGAAGGCATCGAGAGCCACGATCAGTCCCGTGAGGGACAGCTGGGCCATGACGGCGATGCCGATGCCGTAGATGCCCTTGCTGCCGCCGCCGGTCAGCTTCCAGGCGCCGAGGATGCCCATCGCGATGACGATCGCGGGCGCGGCTGTGGACTGAAAGCCCTGTGCCAGACCCTGGATGATGTTCGTGGCGTGCCCCGTCTGTGAGGCGCGAGCGGTGCTCTTCACCGGCGCAAAGCGCGTCGAGGTGAAGTAGTCGGTGATGACGAAAAGGCAGGCGGTCACGCCGATCCCGATCAGCGCACAGAGGTAGAAGTGCCACCATTTGGGCGCGACGCCGCCGCCGATCAGCGTGACGTTGTGCATCATCCAGTAGGTGAGCGGGATGAACACCAGCGCCGCGAGCCCACCGGACACGATCAGGCCCTGGTAGAGCGCGCGCTCCACGTTGCCCGCCCGTGAACGTACGGCGAAGGCGCCGATGATCGAGGCCACGATCGAGACGGCGCCGAGCACCAGCGGATAGAGCGCCACCTCCGTCTGCTGCCTGAACAGCAGCACGCCGAGAAGCATTACGGCGACCGCGGTGACGGCGTAGGTCTCGAACAGGTCGGCCGCCATGCCCGCGCAGTCGCCGACGTTGTCGCCCACGTTGTCGGCGATCACGGCCGGGTTGCGCGGATCGTCCTCGGGGATCCCGGCCTCGATCTTGCCCACCAGGTCGGCCCCTACGTCGGCTGCCTTGGTGAAGATGCCGCCTCCGAGGCGGGCGAACACCGAGATCAGCGACCCGCCGAAGCCCAGGCCGATCAGGGCGTCGACCGCGTGGCGAGTGCTCTCGCCGGCGATGAACGTGAGCACGCCGTAGTAGCCGGCGATCCCGAACAGCGCCAGCCCCACGACCAGCAGACCGGTGACCGAGCCGCCTCTGAAGGCCGCCGAGAGGGCGGGGGCGATCCCACCGCGGGCCGATTCCGCAACGCGGGCGTTTGCCCGGACAGACATGTTCATGCCGATGTAGCCCGCGGCGGCCGAGAGCAGACCGCCGATCGCGAAGCCGATCGCCACGCGGATGTTCTGGAGCGGGATCAGCAACACGAACACGACCACGCCGACGCCGGCGATGATCGTGTACTGGCGGTTGAGGTAAGCGCTAGCGCCCTCCTGGACCGCCGCGGAGATCGTTCGCATGCGCTCGTTGCCGGGAGACAGCGCGAGCAGCTGGCGAGACGTGAGGATGCCGTAGACGACGGCAGCCGCGGCGCACACAAGCGCGACGATGACGCCATGGTGCGTCAGGAAGCTGGTCAAGAGAAGATCCTCCGGAAGCCTTAGCTAATCGAGGGCGCGCGGTAGGCGCCGCCAACACTGAAAATGGCCGCCACCCGTGTGCCGGGCGGAGGCCGAAGGGCCGTGAGTTTAGCTGACAGCGTGCGCTCAGCGGCGGCTCGGCGCGTCGCGCATATATAACGGCGCGCGCTCGGCAGCGCCGAGGCGCGCGCCCTATTTGGCTATTGCCCGGGGATCCAGAGCTTGCCGCTGCGCTGCGCGGGCCCTGGCTCGTCGGCTTTGGGCGGCTGCTTAGACCCGGGCTCCTCCGCCGCCTGGGGCTGGTCCGCCTGGGGCCGGGTTGGCCCAGCGCCCTCCCCACCGCCGGGCGAGCCGCCGATCCTCACGAATGCCAGCTGCAGCTGCGACAGCGCGTCACGGATCGGGCCGACGTGCTGCGGCGAGGAGCGCTCGACCAGCGGCAGCACGGCGCGAATGGTCTCGATCGCCAGGCGTACCTGCTCCACATCGCGCTCGTCCTCGGTGCCGGGGGAGAGCCCCGTGCGCCGCATCCCGAGGTTGACCAGCGACACCACGTGCTCGAGCAGCACCTGCTCGACGCGGATCTTCTTGACCTCCGCCTCATACGCCGCCCGGAGCTCCTCTTCGGTCGGCTGGCGACCGCTCTCCTCGGTACTCATGTGCTCACCTCCGTGACTGGAGCATAGGTCTCCCGCGTCTGCGTGACCGTAGCGGCAAACGTCTCGGTCATGCTCATCCCCGACGCCAGCATCCGCCGCTGGCGCTGGGCTCCGTTCAGCTCGGGAAAGTTGATCTCGATGTCGAGCTCCTCCCGAGTCGGCGCTGTCCATTCGAGCAGCCTCTCCGCCGTGGTCTGGGCCGGGTACCGCTGACGCCGGTCGAGATCGAGCAGCTCGCCGTCCAGTCCATAGCGGAGCGCCCTCCACACGTTCTCCTCGATCAGCCGCCTCGGGTGGTGGACGAATGCGGTTTGTTCGTCCACGTCCCTTGCGGCCTGCGCCACGCAGGCCACGATCAACGCGGCCAGAGCCTCGGATTCGGCGGCCGTCGGCTGCGCGTCGCAGATCCTCACCTCCACCGTCCCGTACGCGAAGTGCGGCCTGATCGACCACCACACCTGGGTGTACTCGACGATCGATTCGGTGTCGATCAGCAGCCCGACGTAGTCAGCGAACTGGGCCCAGTCTCCGAAGCGATCCGGGACTCCGCAGCGGGGGAAGCTCTTGGTGAAGATCTGCGTGCGGGCCGAATGAAGCCCCGAGTCGCGCCCATCGAGAAACGGAGAGTTGGCGGAGATCGCCAGCAGCTGTGGCAGCACCGGACGCAGGCGGTCGCAGACCTCCACAGCGCGGTCGGCGCCGCGCACGCCGACGTGGACGTGCAGCGAGAACGCGTTGTTCCGCCTGGCGACGTACTGAAGCCCTTCCTCGACCCGCCTGTAGTGCTCGGTTTCGATGATGTGCTGCTCGCGGTAGTCAGACCACGGGTGCGTGCCGGTGGCTCCTAGCGCCACCCCATGCTCCGACGCCAGCGCGAACAGGCGGCGCCGGCGGTCGCGTTGGGCGGCGAGCGCTTCCGCCAGGTGCTCACCGCGTCCGGAGCGGATCTCTATCTCCGAGGAGATCAGCTCGCCGGTTATTGCGTCCGCGAGAACCGGATCGCTTGCGCCCGCGGCCTGCAGTTCCTCAAAGCGCTGCACGAGCCCCAGACTCCCCGGGTCGAGCAGGGCGAACTCCTCCTCGATGCCCACCGTGAAGTCAGTGGAGTCGTCGAGGCCCGCGCGCGCGGCGTCGAGATCGAGCGTGCCGCCCATCCGCTCGGATCAGGTCAGGTAGAAGTAGAGGGCGTAGAGCAGGTCGACGGCCGGGCTCGAGGTGTGCACGGTGACCTCGGGCGGGACGTGGATCAGCGCGTCCGAGTAATTGAAGATGATCTTGACCCCGGCGTCGGCGAGCTCATCGGCCAGCGCCTGGGCGGCGGCGGTCGGAACCGCCAGCACGGCGACGACGATCTCCTCGTCCTCGACCACCTGGCGCAGCTCGTCGTTGGGGCGCACCTGCAGCTGGCCAATGTGGCTCCCCACCTTGCCTTCGTCGACGTCGAACACGGCCACCACCCGGAATCCGTGGTCGGCGAAGATGTCCGAGGTGGCGATTGCGGTGCCCAGGTGCCCGGCGCCGAACAGCGCGATGTTGTGCTGCCCGGAGGTGCGCAGGATCTTCCGGATCTGCGTCACCAGCGAGTCGACGTTGTAGCCCACGCCGCGCTTGCCGAACTTTCCGAAACCCGAGAGGTCGCGCCTGATCTGGGTCGAGTTCACGTGTGTGTAGTCGGCGAGCTCCTGTGAGGAGATCGTCTGCTTACCCATCTTCCGCGCCTGGGTCAGCACCTGCAGATAGCGCGAGAGCCTCGCCGCCACTCCAAGTGAAAGCTTCTCCCCCGGCTTGTCGATGCCCGGCTGAGCAATACCGGGATCGCGGCCGACCGTATAGCTCATTCCACCCCCACTCTACACAGCGCCCGCTCCAGTTCGGCCTCGCCGACGGTGAGCTCGAACGCCTCGACGCCGTCGATCGTAACGACCGGAATCCGCTCCAGGTACGCGCGCAACAGGGCTTCGTCCTGCTCGATGTCGCGCTCCCGCAGATCAAAGCGATGCCTGTCTCGGACCCGTTCCAGCACCGCCCGGGCCTCATCGCACAGACAGCACCCGGGCCGGGTGTAGAGCACGACGTTCCTCATGCCGCGAGCGACGCGCCTTCACCGGTGGCATACACGTCGAGACCCAGATACCGGGGGTATCTCAGCGCGGAGACGAACCTCGCGGCGCTGGCGATCATCGCCGCGTTGTCGGTGCAGAGTGCCGGCGGTGGTACGTCGAGCGTCACGCCGATCTGAGATAGGCGACCGCGCAGCGGCCCGTTTGCGGCGACGCCGCCGCCCACGGCCAGGCGATCGAGCCCGGTGGCGTCAAGGGCCCGTTCAACTCTCGCCGCGAGCGATTCGACGATCGCCCTCTGATAGGAGGCCGCGAGGTCTGCGCGGCGCCTGGCGGTCTCCGCCTCTGAAAGCTCCCGCACGCGGTACAGCAGGGCCGTCTTGAGGCCGGCGAACGAGAAGTCGAGGCCCTTGACCGAGCGGGCGGTGGGGAACGGATAAGCCCTCGGATCGCCGCTGCGCGCCAGTCGCTCGAGCGCCGGACCACCGGGATACCCCAAGCCGAGCAGACGCGCTCCCTTGTCGAACGCCTCCCCGGCGGCATCGTCGAGCGTCTGTCCCAGGACCGCGAACCCTGGGCCGTGATCGCGGACGTGGGCCAGCAGCGTGTGTCCCCCGCTGGCAACCAGGCAGAGGAACGGCGGATCGAAGGGCTCTGGGGCCAGGAAGCTGGCGCACACATGCCCGTGCAGATGGTCGATCGGGGCAAGCGGCAGCTGGTAGGCGGCGGCCAGCGCCTTGGCGCTCGCCACCCCGACGAGGAGGGCACCCACCAGACCGGGACCGCGGGTCACAGCGAGAAGATCGAGCGCCTCGAGGTCGGTGCCCGCGTCGCGCAGGGCGGCCTCCACCACTTCGTCTATCAGCTCCAGATGGTGGCGTGAGGCGATCTCGGGAACGACTCCCCCGTAGCGGTCGTGGATCCCCTGCGAGGAGATCACGTTGGCGAGGATCTCGCCCTGTGCGCCGATTACGGCTGCGCACGTGTCGTCGCAGCTCGTCTCGATCCCCAGGATGCTCGCGTCGCTCACGACCCGAGCATCGCCTCGGTGCCGGCGGTGCGCCACATGATCAGCGCGTCTTCACCGGTGTCGGCGTAGTAACGCGGCCGAGTGCCCGCCGGGCGGAAGCCGAAACGCTCGTAGAGGGCGATCGCCGGTGCATTCGAGGTCCGCACCTCAAGCGTGTAGGGGGAGTCAGCGCCCGCGCGCTCGAGCATCTGTTCCAGCAGCAGGGTGGCGAGCCCGCTGCGCCGCGCACCAGGATCGACGGCGATGTTCATCAGGTGCCAGACGCGGTCGTAACGTGAGCAGATCAGATAGCCAATGATCGCCCCGTCGCGTCTGCCGGCTGCCCGTCGGTCCACCGCCGCCAGGCACACGCCCGACGGCTTTGACAGCTCGAGCACGAACATGGCCAATGACCAGGGAGTGGGGAACGAACGGCGCTCGATGGCCATCACCTGCGGCAGGTCGGCGTAGCCCAGGGGGCGGATCGCGATGCTGGTGGAGTGAAGTGTCATGGCTTGCGGCTGGCGCTGCGGGCAAGCTCGGCATCCGGCGGGCGGAGGTACTGCGGAAGAACCGCCTCGGGGTCACTCGCAGTCAGAACCCGGGCGCGCTCTACATGACCAACCGCTGTGATCCGGTGAAGCGGAGAGCCTTCGTCTGGAATCACGGCACCCGAGCGCTCGAGAACCGCCCTGAATTCTACCGCGCCCTCTCCGATCGCCAGCGTGGGGCTGCCCAGTCCCCGGGCGGCGTCGCCCAGGGCCGCCGGGGCCAGCACCGCCGGCTCCAGCAGCGGCGCGTCAAACGTCACGGCGCCGCCGGACATGCGCCACGCCGCGGTAAACACCTCCCCGCGACGGGCATCGAGCACGGCCAGCGCCACCGTCGGTCCCTCCGTCTCCCCGCATTCGAGCGGCCTCGCGGCGTTAAGCGCCAGCGATTCGAGTGTCGAGACCCCCACCAGCGGAATGCGGCGCGCGCGGGCCAGCGCCCGAGCACTCGCCACGCCGATTCTGAGGCCGGTGAACGTCCCCGGCCCGGTGCCGACGGCAATGCGCTCGATCTGGGCCCAGCCCGTCCCGGTCCGCTCCAGGAGCTCGGCGATCAGCGGCATAAGCCGCGAGGCATGACGCGGGCGGACACCGGGTGGCGGGTCGTCCCGGAGCTCGATCCCGTCGAGCGCGACGGCGGTCGCCCGTGTCGCCGTGTCGAAGGCCAGGATGCTCACGCCGCCAGCACCGTGATCCGTCGGCGGTCACCACCGGCGTGCTCGATCCGCACCCGCGCCGCGAGCCGGGGGGCGGCCGAGAGTTCCCCACCTTCGTCCTGCGGCCACTCGACGAAGGCGACCGAATCGGGACCGAGGTAGTCATCGAGCAGCCCCGGCTCCTCGAGATCCAGGCGCTCGAGGCGGAAGAGGTCGATGTGCGCCACGGTCACTTCCCCCCGGTAGCGCTGACCGATCGTGAATGTCGGGCTGGTGACGGGCGCGGTGACGCCGAGCGCTCGGCAGGCTCCGCGCACGAACGTGGTCTTCCCGGCGCCGAGCTCGCCCTCGACCAGCACGATGTCGCCCGGACGGAGTCCTCTTGCCAGTTCCGCGCCGAGCGCCTCCGTCTCAGCCGCGCTGGTGGTCTGCTCGCGACGCGACATTCACCGCTCGGACACCTTAGCGGTCCGCTAACAGGTGTTTTCCTCCTCAGCGGGGACATTCGCTACCGTCATGTAGGGTCGTGACAGCTGGGAAGACAGGTGCGGGGCCCGCGGCGACACGTGGCCCGCTGGCCGCGCTGAGGCGACGGCTCGAGCCGTCGATCGCTGGGCTGAGGTCCTCGGATACCGCCAAGGCGAGCGGTCTGGCCGTGGCGATGATCCTCAACAACGTGATCGCGCTGGGCTCGACGTTCGTATTCGCCCGGCTGATCGGCGACTACGGCTCTCTGGCGGCGCTGGTCAAGTACCTGCTGATCCTCACGGTCGTGGGCCAGGCGATGCAGGTGGCGACCGCGCGCGAGGGCGTCCTCGGGCACCTCGGAACGGGCGAGGACATGCTGGCCACAGTCGTCGGCTGGGCGAAGGCCATGCTGGTCGTCACCGCCGTGATGACGGTGGCTTCGATCGCCCTGCGCCATCCGATCGCGGAGCTCATCGGCGTCAAGCACAACGCCTGGGCCGCCGCGGCGGGCCTGCCGGCGGCATGCGTCTACCTCCAGCTCTGCCTGATGCGCGGGGCGCTGCAGGGAATCGGCGACTACCGCGGCGTGGGCATCAGCCTGGTCGCCGAGCAGGGCTCGCGACTCGTGCTGGGGGCTCTGCTGGCGGTCGTTGGCCTTAACCTCACCGGCGCTTACCTTGGCTCGCTGCTGTCGTACATCGCGATGTCGCTCTACTGCGCTCAGCGCCTGCGGGTGCAGCTGCTGGGCAGCCCGGGGCGGGCGGGCGGCAAGGCCGCCATCGGCCTGTGGGCGCACGTCAGGCGCGCCTGGGTACCGATCGCCGGTCTGGCCGTGATCGCCGTGCTGCAGAACATCGACGTGATCGCCGCCAAGCACCGGTTCCCGACCAAGGTCGCGAGCTCCTACGCCGCCACGTCCGTCGCGGCCCAGGTCCTGATCTGGGTGGCGATGGGCGCCGGCTTCTACCTCGTTCCCGAGGTCTCGCGCCGCCGCGCCGCCGGCGAGGACACCCGCGGCGTCCTGCTGGCCGCGCTGGGCATCATCGGCGTCTGCGCGATCCCCTGTCTTCTGATCTTCGCCGTGGCCGCCCATCCGCTGCTGTCGATCGCGTTCAGCCCCAAGCGGGCCACAGCCTCCTCCTCGCTGCTGCCGCTGGGCGCCGCCTTCACCGTCCTGGCCGCCACTTACCTGGCGGTCCAGTACATACTGGCGCTGAAGCGTGTGTGGTTCCTGGTGGCGCTCGGAGCCGTGGCGGTGCTCGAGCCCATTCTGCTGCTGCACGCCTCCAGCCACCCGGCGGGCTTCGCCGTCGTGGTGCTCGCTGTCCAGGCGCTTGGAGCCATCGTCGCTTTCACAATGGCCCTGCGCGCCGACTCCAAGCCGGTGCCGGCGGTCAACCCCGAGCTCGCATCTAGCCCAGCGGCGCAGGGCGGCCCGGAGCTCGCCTAGCGGTCCTAGAACAGCCCGAGCTGAGCCGCGCCGTCGCGCTCTGGCGATGGCACCCGCGCCGCCGTGGCGTCCATCGGTTCCACCAGCTCCTCGGCTGCCTCTGGCAGCTCCTCGGCCGTGTACGGTACCTCCTTGGCGGGCTCCGGAACGTCCTCGGCCGGCTCCGGAATCTCCTCCATCGGCTCCGGCTGGGGAGGCGGCCCCTGAGCCATCAGCTCGGGGATGCGGTGAAAGTCACCTCTGAGCGCCTCGAGCGTCGAGGGGGTATAGAGCGCCGCCGCCGGGTGATAGAGCGGGTACAGCCGCACCGCGCGCGAGCCGATGACGCGCACCTCCTCGCGGCCGTGGAGCCTCGAGATTCCGGTGGTATCGGCGCGCAGCAGCTTGGTCGAGAAGTTCCCGAGCGTGCAGATCACGGTGGGCTCGATCAACTCGATCTGGCGATCGAGGTATCCCCGGCACGACTCGATCTCGTTCGGATGCGGGTCGCGGTTGTCCGGCGGGCGGCATTTAAGGGTGTTCGCGACAAAGACGTCGGAGCGCTCCAGGCCGATCTCCCCCAGCAGCTTGTCGAGCAGCTTGCCGGCGGCTCCCACAAACGGCACGCCCATCCGGTCCTCGTTGGCGCCCGGCGCCTCGCCCACGAACATCAGGTCGGCATCCGCGTTGCCGTTTCCGAACACGACCTGCGTGCGCGACCGGTGAAGCGGGCAGCGTACGCACTCCCGTGCATCGTGGTAGACGGCCTTCAACGCCTCGCGGCGCTCGCTGGCGTTCGTCACGGCGCCATCGTAGTGGCGGCGGTTGACGGCCAAGGCGGGACGACTCCGCAATCTGCGGCCCTTGCCGGGCCGAGCATCCGAGGTTGGAAGCCGACGTTGGCCCGCCAAACGTGACGGGTATCACACCGGAAGGCGTTAGACCCGCCGCTATGATCCCGAACAGAGGCCGTCACCGCTGTTGGGACGGACCTTCGAGCCAATCCAAACCACCACCCGACCGGTATCTCAGATGCGAGAACTGGACCGGAAGCCCTCCGAGGACCCTTCCTGTCGCCGCCTGGCAGTCGTAGGCCAGGGTCGCCTCGGCACAGCCCTTTCCGCCGCGCTCGATGAGCGCGGTTGTCGGTTAATCGGGCCGCTGGGGCGGGGCGCCGATGCCGGCGGCGCCGACGCGGTGCTCCTGTGTGTGCCCGACGCCGAGGTCCCGGCGGCCGCGGCCGCGCTCGCACCGGGGCGGCTGGTCGGCCACTGTTCGGGCGCCACGGGACTCGCCGTCCTCGCCCCTCATGAAGCTTTCTCGCTGCACCCGCTGATGACCGTCACCGCCGCCGGCGCCACATTCGCCGGCGCCGGCGCGGCGATCGCCGGCAGCACGCCACGGGCGCTCGCCTTCGCGCGCAGCCTGGCCGAGGCGCTCGGAATGCTGCCGTTCGAGCTCGGCGAGGACGACCGGGCGGCGTATCACGCCGCGGCTTCGATGGCCTCGAATTTCCTGGTCACGCTGGAAGCCGCCGCGGAGCGTCTGGCGCAGACAGCCGGCGCCAGCCGCGAGCTCCTCGTGCCCCTGGTGCGGGCAACCGTCGAGAACTGGTCGGCGCTGGGGCCCGAACTGGCGCTGACCGGACCGGTGGCGCGAGGCGACGAGGCCACCGTCGCCGCCCAGCGCGAAGCGCTCGCCGAACGAGCGCCGGACCTGCTGCCCCTGTTCGACGCGCTTGTCGACGCCACCCGCGCTCTCGCCGGCAGCGAGCCGACAAGCGCGGCTAGCCCCGAGCGGAGCCTGGTGCTGCGATGAGGACGCTGCGGCGGATCGCGGAGTTGCGCGCCGTTCTGGACCCGGCACGCCGGGCCGGGCGAACGATCGGACTGGTCCCCACGATGGGGGCGCTGCACGAGGGTCATGTGTCGCTGTTACGCCGTGCGCGCGCCGACTGCGATGTGGTCGTGGCTTCCCTGTTTGTCAATCCGGCGCAGTTCAACGACCGCGGCGACCTCGATGGATATCCCCGCGACCTGGCCCTGGACGAGCGGATCGCCGCAAATGCGGGCGTCGATTACCTGTTCGCGCCGCCGGTCGAGGAGGTCTATCCCTCGGGGTTCGCGACGACGGTTACGGTGGCCGGGGTCACCGAGCGCCTCGAAGGCCGGCAGCGCGGCAGCGGCCACTTCGATGGCGTGAGCACGGTGGTGGCCAAGCTGCTGAACATGGTGGGATCAGACGTCGCCTACTTCGGGCAGAAGGACGCCCAGCAGGCGCTCGTGGTGCAGCGAATGGTTCGCGACCTCGATTTCCCGGTCAGGATCGAGGTCTGTCCCACCATACGCGAACGCGACGGGCTGGCGATGTCGAGCCGCAACAGGCTCCTGTCCTCGGCCGATCGAGATCGAGCGACCGCGCTCTTCCGCGCCCTTCAGCTCGCCGTCGCCCGCATCGATGCCGGCGAGCGTGATTCGGATGCCATCGCCGCGGCGGCGAGGGCCGAGATCGCTTCCACACCGGGGATTGAGCTCGAGTACTTCGAGCTCGTGGATCCCGAGAGCTTCGCCCCCGTGGGATGCGTGGACCGCGGCGTAATCGCGGTCGTCGCGGCCCGCGTGGGCGCCGTCCGACTGATCGATAACCAACCGATTCCGGTTCCGCCCGCGCCGGTCGAGGGTGCCCCGCCCTCCCCCGCCGCGGCGCGAGCCGATCGGAACGAGGAGGTCCTGCAATGCAACGCACGATGATGAAATCCAAAATCCACCGGGCGACGGTCACCGACTGCGACCTGCACTACGTGGGGTCGATCACCGTCGACCCGGAGCTGCTCGAGGCCGCTGACATTCGTGAATTCGAGCAGGTGGCGGTCGTCGACATCGACAACGGCGCCCGCTTCGAGACGTACACAATTGCCGGCGCCCCCGGCTCGGGAGACATGAAGCTCAACGGCGCCGCCGCCCGCCTGGTGCAGCGCGGCGACAAGATCATCGTCATCTCCTACGCCGGCTACGACCCCGAGGAGCTCGAGCACTATCGGCCCAGGGTCGTACATGTCGGCGCCGGCAACGAGACCCTGGCCGTCGACGAGAACGTCTCAGTCCTCCTGGCGGAGCCCGCTGCGGCCTGAGGAGCAACGAACCATGTCCACAAGACCACACACCCCAGTACCCACCGATCTCAGCGGCCGTATGCCGATGACGCTTCCCCGCTTCGCCGAGAAGAAGCAGCTGGGCGAGCCGATCGTGATGGTCACGGCGTACGACTACCCATCGGCCCAGGTGGCCGAGGAAGCCGGCGTGGACGCCGTGCTGGTCGGTGACTCGGGCGCCATGACCGTTCTCGGCTACCCCTCGACGGTCCCGGTGTCGACCGACGAGATGCTGATGCTGGCCGCCGCCGTCAGGAGAGGGCTGAAGACGCCTCTGCTGATCGGCGATCTGCCGTTCGGCTCATATGAGGCATCAGACGAACAGGCGATCCATACCGCGCAGCGGTTCGTCAAGGAGGCCGGATGCGACGCGGTCAAGCTGGAACGCGGAGGCACCAGCGTCCAGCGCGCGCGGGCCATCGTCGACTCCGGGATCCCGGTTATGGGACACGTCGGGCTGACGCCCCAGACCGCCACGGTGCTCGGCGGTCACCGCGCCCAGGGACGGACCGCCGAGCGCGCGCTGGAGGTGGCCCGTGACGCGCAGGCGCTGGAGGAGGCCGGGTGCTTCTCGATCGTGTTCGAAGCGATTCCGGCGGCGGTCGCCAGCGAACTGACGATCAGGCTCGAGGTTCCGGTCATCGGGATCGGCGCCGGATCGGCGACCGATGGCCAGGTGCTCGTGTTCCACGATCTCCTGGGGATCTACGACGGCCACGTCGCTCGGTTTGTCAAGCGCTACGCCGAGACCAAAGCCCACATGGTGGCCGGCGTGGCCGAGTACGCCGACGAGGTCCGCCGGCGTGCATTCCCCGCCTCCGAGCACACCTACACGATCGATGATGAGGAACTAACCCGCTTCCGCAGCAGCCTCGGCTGAGCGTTTGGTGCCCCCGGTAGGGGCTGGTCGGAGCTCCTCGAGCGCGTCTACCAGCCACTCCGTCAGCGACCACACGTCGGGCATCTGCTCCCGGTCGGCGACGATCCCGAAGTCGAGGCTCCCGCAGTAGCTCATGACCGTGATGTTGAGGCCCATGCCGTCGGTCACCACCGAAATCGGGTACTGAGCCTCGAGCCGGGCTCCCGCCATGTAGAGCGGAAACTGCGGCCCCGGGACGTTCGAGACCACCAGGTTCCACGCCGGGCGCCCGCGACTCGAGGCACTGATCGAGAACGTCAATCGCGCGGCACGAGAGAACAGCGCGGGTGGGATGAACTGGTTGGCGTCGCGCAGCAGCTCCGCGGGCAGGGCGCGGTGACGCTCCTTCATCTCCGTCAGCGCTTCGTGCGTGAGGGCCAGCCGCTCCAGTGGATCACCGATGTTCGTGAACAGCGGGGCGGTCATCAGCAGAATGCGGTTGCCGAACGTCCCCATCTGCTCCTCTCTGCGCACCGAGACCGGGACCTGCGCCACCAGCGGCTCGTCGGGAAGCTCGTCGTGCTCGAGCAGCCAGCGCCGGACTGCCGACGCACAGATGGCCACCAAAACGTCGTTGACCGTGCAGCCGTACGCGTTCTTCACCTCCTTGACGTCCTGCAGCGAGAGTTGGGTGAACACGAACCGGCGGTGGGCCGAGACGCGTCCGTTGAACGACGTCCGGGGCGGAGTGAGGTCGAGGTGTCCGACGACGCGCCGCCGGCCCACGAAGCGCTCCGCGGCCGCCACCACACGGCCGGCGGCCTTGAGGCCGGGGATCCCGCCGAGCGACGGGACCTCGTCGACGTTCGGCAGGGCACGCGGCACCGACCCCAGCAACCTGAGCGGATAGCGGGGGACGCCGAGCAGCCCCCGAGCGAGCATCTCGAGCTGGCTCGGGCCCCCACGCGGCGCATCGGGGCCGGCCGGAGGCGGCTCGCGCCCCTCGGGACCCAGGTCGAGCAACGCGCCGAGGATCTCGGCGCCCGACATTCCGTCGATGACCGCGTGGTGGATCTTGCTCATGATCCCCAGACGGCCGTTCGGCAGGCCATGGATCAGGTACATCTCCCACAGCGGCCGCGAGCGGTCCAGCGGTCGCGAGAAGATCCTCGCCACCTGATCCGAGAGCTGCTCGTCGGTGCCGGGGGGCGCCAGCGCCAACTCGCGAACGTGGAACTCGATGTCGAAGTCAGGATCCTCGACCCAGTAGTCGTAGTCCAGGTTGAGTGGAACCTCCTCGAGCCGCCAGCGGAACGGCGGCACCAGCGGCAGCCGCTCATCGATCAGGTTCTGAAGGTCGAGCAGCGTCAGCGCACCCCTGGGCGCGGTGGAGGGATCGACGATCGCCAGCCCACCGACGTGCCCGTAGTTCCGCGAATCCTCGAGGGCCAGAAACTGTTGGTCGAGGGCGGTGAGCTGGCGCATGATGCTCGGTTATTTTCCTCCACGAGCGGAAAGCAGAGCAACAGAATGGCGCTGGCCGCCCCTGACGAGCGCGCTCCCGTCCCCCGCGACCGCGAGAACGACTATACGCGCCAGGCGGCGGCCCGTCGGGCTGAGTTCGTCCGCGAGCGCACCGGCGTGGCGCTGGAGCATGTCGGCAACTACTCGTTCGATCCCGCGATCGCCACGGGCAACATCGAGCAGTTCGTGGGCGTGGCCCAGGTCCCGATCGGGCTCGCGGGCCCGCTGCTGGTAGCCGGCGAGCACGCCCAGGGCGAGTTCTACGTTCCGCTGGCGACCGCAGAAGGCACGCTGGTGGCTAGTTACAACCGGGGCATGCGCCTCCTGTATGAGGCGGGCGGCGTCACGACAACCGTGATCGACGATCGCATGCAGCGCGCTCCGGTGTTCATGTTCCAGAGCGCCCGGGAGGCGCGAGCCTTCGGCCAGTGGCTGCACGAGCACTTCGCCGAGATCAAAGCCGTCGCGGAGAGCACCACGCGCTCGGGCGTCCTGCAGGACATAGAGCAGTACTCGGCCAGCCGCATGCTGTTCACGCGCTTCAATTACACGACAGGGGACGCGGCCGGCCAGAACCTCACCGGCAAGGCCACTCAGGCGGCCTGCCGCTGGATCGTCGAGCACTATCCGCAGATCGAGCAGTTCTTCCTGGAGTCGAACTTCGCCACCGACAAGAAGAGTTCACAGGTCAACATGCTGCGCACGCGGGGCAAGCGAGTCGTTGCCGAGGCCACGATCCCGGACGAGCTGTTCCGGCGGATCATGCGTTCCAGCACCGCGCTCATGTATCGCGCGCGGCAGGTCTCGAACCTCGGGGGTTTCATGTCCGGGGTCAACAACAACGGCGCCCACTCCGCCAACGGGATCACCGCGATGTTCATCGCCACCGGCCAGGATGCCGCCAACGTGGCCGAATCCTCCGCAGCCTTTGTCTACGCCGAGCGCCGGGAGCGGGGCGACTACTACTACTCCGTGACAATCCCGTCGCTGATCGTCGCCACCTACGGCGGCGGCACCGGCCTGGCCACGCAGCGCGAGTGTCTGGAGCTGCTGGGGTGTTACGGAGCCGGCAAGGTCCTCAAGTTCGCGGAGATCGTCGCCGCCACCGTCCTCTGCGGCGAGCTCTCGCTGGGCTCGGCGATTGTCGCCGAGGAGTGGGTAGAGGCCCACGACCTCTACGGGCGCAACCGTCCGTAGAGCGCTAGCAATAGCATCCCTTCCCATGTCGCGCTTCAGCCAGGCGCTGATGCCACACGACCGGATCTACTTCGAGCTCTTCGAGGAGGCCGGCCAGAACGTCAGGCGGACCGCCGACCTGCTCTACGAACTGCTCTCGAACTTCCCGGACTCCAAGCCCCTTGCTCAGCAGATCAAGGAGTGCGAGCAGGAGGGCGACCGCATCACGCACGAAATCATCGACCGCCTGAATCACACGTTCGTCACGCCCATCGACCGCGAGGACATCCTGGCGCTTGCCTCGGCACTCGACGACATCGTCGACTGGACTGAGGAGGTAGCCGACTATCTAGGCCTCTACAAGATCGAGGCCCCCATGGATCAGGCGATACAGCAGGCGCGCGTGCTCCGCGCCGCGGCACGGCAGATCGCAGACGCCGTGCCCCGGCTGCGCGGCTTTCAGGACATCTCGCAGCACACGGTGGAGGTCAACCGGCTCGAGAACGAAGGCGACCGGATCACGCGCGAGGCGGTGGCGTCGCTGTTCGACACGGGAATCGACCCGATGGTCGTGATCCGCTGGAAGGATCTGTTCGAGCGCCTGGAGGCGGCGATCGACGCCGCCGAGCACGCGGCGTACATCCTCGAGGGGATCGTGATCAAGAACTCCTGAGTCTGGGTCGTAACTCCGCGTGCGCGGGGTTATGGGGCAGGCTCGGACGAGTATTCGATCGTCCGCAGCACCCGAGCCGGCGCCCCGGCGGCGAGAGAGAACGGCGGGAGATCGTGCGTGACGACCGAGTTGGCGCCGATCACGCAGCGCTCGCCGACCGTCATCCCGCCGGTGATGACCACGTTTGCGCCGCACCACACGTTGTCGCCGACGCGCGTGGGCCCGCGAGACGTGAAGCCCTGCCAGGGCACCGGCCGGCCGGGATCGTCGAAGCGATGGTCGGCGTCGGTCACAAAGCAACCGTTGGCGAACATGCAGTGATCGCCTATCTCCACCAGGTTCGCGGCGGCGACCATCACGCCGAGGTTCAAGAACGTGCCGCCCCCAATCCTGATCCTGGCGGGCGCCGGCGCCGTCAGCCACACGCCAGGCTCGAACAGCGTGTGCTCACCGATCTCCAGCCGCCCGTCGATCAGCGCCTCCAGCACGTTGCCGTGCAACGGCCAGCGGGCGAAGGCCCCGCGGCGCATCAGCTCCCAGTGGATCCGCGCCCGGTTCCAGGGCAACGAATTGCGTTCGTAGTAGCGCCACTTGCGCGCCCACAGCAATAGCCTGCCGGCGAGCGCGTCCGAGCTGTCAGGCGTCGTCAATCGCGGCGTCCGCGCTGACCGTACAGGCGGTCGTAAACCGCCTGCTCGATGTCCGCCTCATCGTAGAGCCGCTCAGGCTCATGCGGCTCCCGCGGCTCCTCTGGATCATCGGCGCTGGTCGAGACCGACTCGCCCGAGGCGCCGTTGGGTGGGGAGATCGCCGGCGCGCCGCCGGACACTCCTTGGAGCGAGCCCACGTGGAGTCTGGGAATTCGCATACCCCCGATCGCCGGCCGCGCCACCACGAAAAGCAGCCAGCCGACCAGGAGGGCGGCGGCCACGATCAGGATGATCAGGAAGACCAGTGTTCTACCTCAACGACGAACTTCGCGGTCACCCCACAGCTTAGCGCTGGTCCGCCGTCGAACCACCAGTTTTTAGTCTTCGCACATGTTCGGCCGTGTGCACAGTCATCATGCTGCGGCAGCCGCGGCCGTGGGCATAGTCATCATGCCGCGGCGGCCTCGGCCGCGCGCAGAGTCATCATGCCGCAGCGGCCTCGGCCGCCCGCTCGGGCTTCCGCAGCACCTGCGTCAGGTAGGCCCCGGTGTAGGACGCGGCGGCGCGCGCCACCTGCTCGGGCGTCCCGGTGGCAACCAACTGGCCGCCTTCCTCGCCGCCCTCCGGGCCGAGGTCGATGATCCGGTCGGCGACCTTGATCACGTCGAGGTTGTGCTCGATCACGATCACCGAATTGCCGGCGTCGACCAGGCGCGCCAGCACCTCCAGCAGCCGCTGGATGTCGGCGAAGTGAAGCCCGGTCGTCGGTTCGTCGAGGATGTACAGGGTCCGACCCGTGGCCACCTTGCACAGCTCGGCCGCCAACTTGACCCGCTGCGCCTCACCGCCCGAGAGCGTCGTCGCCGGCTGCCCAAGGCGCATGTAGCCCAGCCCCACGTCGTTTAGCGCCTGAACTCGCCGGCGGATCTTGGGGATGTGGGCGAAGAACTCAAGCGCCTCCTCGATCGGCATCTCGAGCACGTCGGCGATCGTCTTGCCCTTGAACCGGACCTCGAGCGTCTCCCGGTTGTAGCGCTTGCCGTGGCACTGCTCGCATGGCACGTAGACGTCGGGCAGGAAATGCATCTCGATCTTGATCTGTCCGTCGCCGCGGCATACCTCGCAACGTCCTCCCTTGACGTTGAACGAGAAGCGTCCCGGCTTGTAGCCCCGGGCCCGGGCCTCCTGAGTCTTCGAGAACAGCTCGCGGATCTGATCGAACAAGCCGATGTAGGTGGCCGGGTTGGAACGCGGCGTGCGCCCGATCGGCGACTGGTCGACGTAGATGATCTTGTCGAGCTGCTCGAGGCCGGTGATCCGCCGGTGCGAGCCCGCGCGCTGCCGCGTGCGGTGCAGGCGGTTGGCGACCGCCTTGTAGAGCACCTCGTTGACCAGCGTCGACTTCCCCGAGCCCGAGACGCCGGTGACGCAGCACAGCACCCCGAGCGGGACCTTGACGTCGATGTTCTTGAGGTTGTGCTGGCTGGCGCCCTCGATCTGCACATAGCCGGACGGCCTCTTCCTGCGCCGCGGCACCTCGATGACGCGCGTCCCCGCCAAGAACTGGCCGGTCAGCGACTCCTCGACCAGCTCTACCTCGTCCGCGGTCCCCTCTGCGACCACGTATCCGCCGTGCTCGCCGGCGGCCGGGCCCATGTCCACGAGGTGATCGGCGGCCCGCATCGTGCCCTCGTCGTGCTCCACCACGAGCACCGTATTGCCCAGGTCACGCAGCCGCTCGAGCGTGTTGATGAGCTTGGCGTTGTCTCGCTGATGAAGGCCGATCGACGGCTCGTCGAGGATGTAGAGCACCCCAACCAGAGACGACCCCACCTGCGTCGCCAGCCGAATCCGTTGCGCCTCGCCACCGGACAGCGTGGATGCCGCGCGCTCCAGCGTCAGGTAGCCGATACCCACGTTCTCCAAGAACTGGAGGCGCTCCTCTATTTCTCGCAGCACCAGCCTGGCGATCCGGTGGTCGTGGTCGGAGAGCTCAAGATCGCCCACCCACTCCAGCGCCCGCCGCGCCGAGAGCGCGGTGAACTCGTGGATCGGCGTTCCCGCCACCAGCACGGCGCGCGACTCCGGCCGCAGCCGGGCCCCGCTGCACTCCGGGCACGGCCTGAGCGTCATGTACTCCTCGATCTTCTCGCGTGCGAACTCGGAGTCCGTCTCGCGATATCGCCGCTCGAGGCTGGGGATGATGCCCTCGAAACGGGTGGCATAGGAGCGCCGGCGGCCGAAGCGGTTGCGGTATGAGACCTGCACGCGCTCGCCGTTGGTGCCGTGTAGGAAGAACTCGCGCTCCCCGGCCGACAGCCGCTCCCAGGGAGTCTCGAGGTCGATCCCGTAGCGCTCGGCGATGGCCTGCGTCAGCTGGTCGTAATAGTCCGAGGCGCTCGCGGCCCACGGCGCAATCGCCCCCTCGCCAATTGACAGCGTGGGGTCCGGAACCACCAGCTCGGGATCGATCTCCATCTGCGAGCCCAGGCCGGTGCAACGCGGGCAGGCCCCGTGTGGAGAGTTGAACGAGAAGATGCGCGGCTCGAGCTCGACCAGGCTGGGGCCGTGTACCGGACACGCGAACCGCTCGGAATACGTGTGGAGCACTTCGCGGTCCACGAGCTCGATCTCCACCAGGCCGTCGGCCAGCGCTACGGCGGTCTCGATCGAATCCGCCAGCCGCTTGCGCAGCTCGGGCTTCATCACCAGCCGGTCTACGACCACCGAGATGTCGTGCTTGAACTTCTTGTCGAGCACGATCTCCTCCTCCAGCCGCCTGAGCTCGCCGTCCACCTTCACGCGCGCGAAGCCCTCGTCGCGCAGCTCGGCAAGCTGCTTTCCGTACTCGCCCTTGCGTCCGCGGACGATCGGCGCCAGGACCATGAACCTTGTGCCGTCCTCGAGCTCCATCACCTGGTCGATGATCTGCTCCGCCGACTGGCCCGCGATCGGCCGTCCGCAGATGTGGCAATGCGGGTGGCCGATACGGGCCCACAGCAGCCGCAGGTAGTCGTAGATCTCGGTCACCGTCCCCACCGTCGAGCGCGGATTGCGGGACGTGGTCTTCTGGTCGATCGAGATCGCCGGCGAGAGCCCCTCGATCGAGTCCACGTCGGGCTTGTCCATCTGGCCCAGGAACTGCCGGGCGTAGGCGGACAGCGACTCGACGTAGCGGCGCTGACCCTCGGCGTAGATCGTGTCGAACGCCAGCGAGGACTTCCCGGACCCGGAGAGGCCGGTGATCACCGTCAGCGACCCCCGGGGGATCGCGACCGTTATGTCCTTGAGGTTGTGCTCCCGGGCGCCAGAGACGATCAGCTGGTCCACCGGATCCAGTCTAGTGGACCGAACAGACGTTCCCTTCTGGCGTTTCCAGCAGTTTGCGGCGAGCGCTAACCCTCGACGCTGGCGTAGACCTCGTCGAGCAGCTTGCCACGGGCGGAGAGCTCGAAGTTCTCGGCCAGATAGCGGTCCGTCTCCTCCCGCGGCGTCCCGTTGAGGGCCATGTTGAGCGCTATCAGGCGCGCCCCCTCGGCGTCGTCGCCGGTGTCCGGAGTCCGGCTCCTCGTCCTCTGCGCGAGTCGGTGTCCCCTGCCGTCGGTGGCGACATCGTCCGACCCCGCCTGGTGCACTCAGCGGCTCCGGCTCGAGCTCCGTCTCCGGCTCGAGCTCTGGGTCTGGCTCCAGCTCTGCGGCGGTAATGGGCTCCGCGGGTGAGAGCTCTTCGTCCTGCTCCGGAGCGCCGGCGGGGACCGCCTGGGGCTCCGGCTCGGCGGCGGCGAGAGCCGGCTCCGGCTCGAGCTCACCCGCCCCGGGGAGGGCGGTCTCGATTGCCTTCTCGTCCCGCGGCGCCCGCCTTACCTCCGGCGACGGTGCTCAAGTCGCTCATTCCCGCCTCGACAGCTTCGAGCTCGGTGCTCAGCCGGTTGGCGCCGGTCCGCAGGCTATCCGTCAGCGCGCCCAGCTCCGATTCCATCGTCTCCAGTTGGCTGCGGAGCTGCGCGGCGGCGTCGGAGACGTTGGCCACGTACTCGCGCGACTGGCGCAAGGCCTCCTCGCGCTCGCGCTGGGCGTCTTTGGCGGCCTCATCCCGGGTCGTGCGCGCTTCCTCCTCGGCGTGGCGGCGGATCTCGACCGAGCTCTGCTCCGCGGCGTCGACGATCGCCTGGACCCGCACGCTGGCGACGCCGGCCAGCGTCTCGGTGCGCGCGCTGGCCGAGCGCTTGAGCTCCTCGACCTCCTCGGCGATCTCGCGCAGGTGCGAGTCGACTGCCCCTGGGTCATAGCCCCGACGCCCGACGGGGAAATCCTTCTTCTCGATGCTCATGCGATCCAGGGGCACGCCGTAAAACCTCCGTCTCAAGGTGGTAAACGCAGGCGCAGACTAGCGATTGGGAGGCTACGGCGGCGCCAGCGCGTGACGGCCTTCTGCGATCGCCACGTCGAGCTCGCGCTTGAGCTCGCGGATCTCGTCCCTGAGCTTGGCCGCGTACTCGAAGCGCAGCTCCTCGGCGGCTTCGAGCATCTCCTCCTCGAGCTCGACGATCGCCTTCTCCAGCTCGGCCGGCGGCATCGTCTTCGCCGACTCGCGCAGGCGACGGCCGCGCCGGCTGCGCGGCACCTTCGACTCCGCCTGCAGGAACTCGGCGATGTCGGAAATGCCCTTGACGATCGTCTCCGGAGTGATCCCGTGCTGTTCGTTGTACGCCCGTTGGATCGCCCGCCGGCGGTCGGTCTCGTCGATCGCCGCTCGCATCGCTGCGGTCTCTTTGTCCGCATACATCAGCACCCTGCCCTCGACATTCCGGGCCGCGCGTCCGATCGTCTGGATCAGCGAGGTCTCGCCCCGCAGGAAACCCTCCTTGTCGGCGTCCAGGATCCCCACCAGCGAGACCTCGGGGAGGTCGAGCCCCTCGCGCAGCAGGTTGACGCCCACCAGCACGTCGAATTCGCCCAGCCGCAGCTCGCGGATGATCTGGATCCGCTCGAGCGTATCCACCTCGGAGTGCAGGTAGCGGACCTTGAACCCCATCTCCAGCAGGTAGTCGGTGAGATCCTCGGCCATCTTCTTTGTCAGCGTGGTGACGAGCGTGCGCTCGTCGCGGTCGGCGCGGGCCCGGATCTCGTTCATCAGATCGTCGATCTGGTTGCGCGTCTCGCGCACCTCCACCCCTGGATCGACGATTCCCGTCGGCCGCACGATCTGCTCCACGATGCGCTTGGAGTGCGTGCGCTCGTACTCGCCCGGCGTGGCGGACACGAACACCATCTGCGGGGTTATGGAGAGGAACTCCTGGAAGGTCTGGGGCCGATTGTCGAGCGCGCTCGGAAGGCGGAAGCCGTAGTCGACGAGCGTCTGCTTGCGCGAGCGGTCGCCCTCGTACATCCCTCCCAGCTGGGGCACGGTCTGGTGCGACTCGTCGATGAAGCAGACGAAGTCCTCGGGGAAGTAATCGAGTAGACAGTACGGCCGATCGCCGGGACGGCGGCCGTCGAGGATGCGCGAATAGTTCTCGATCCCCGAGCAGAACCCGAGCTCGCGCAGCATCTCCATGTCGTACTGCGTGCGCTGGCGCAGGCGGTGTGACTCCAACAGCTTGCCCTCCGACTCGAGCCGGGTGCAGCGCTCGTTCAGCTCGCGCCCGATCTCCGCCACGGCGTCGTCGATCATCCCCTCGCGGACGTTGTAGTGCGTCGCGGGCCAGACGCCGACGTGCTCGAGGTCGTCCTTGAGCAGCTCCCCCGTCAGCGGGTCGAACTCCTGGATCTGCTCCACCTCGTCCCCGAACAGGACCACGCGGAAGGCGGTCTCGGCGTACGCGGGGAAGATCTCGAGCGTCTCGCCGCGGACCCTGAAGTTCCCGCGGGCCAGCACGGTGTCGTTGCGCGTGTACTGGATCGAGACCAGCTTTCGCAGCAGCCGGTCACGGTCGATCATCTCTCCCTTGCTCAACGTCTGCAGGTTGTCGTCGTAGGTCTGGGGCGAGCCCAGGCCGTAGATGCACGAAACGCTGGCCACGATCAGCACGTCCCGGCGGGCGAACAACGCAGCCGTGGCGGAGTGCCGGAGGCGGTCGATCTCCTGGTTGATCGCCGAGTCCTTCTCGATGTACAGATCCTTGCTCGGGACGTACGCCTCGGGCTGGTAGTAGTCGTAGTAGGAGACGAAGTACTCGACGGCGTTGCGCGGGAAGTAGGTGCGGAACTCGTTGCACAGCTGCGCGGCGAGTGTCTTGTTGTGCGCGATCACCAGCGCCGGCTTCTGCACGGCCTGCACCACGCC
The DNA here is from genome assembly GCA_963846075.1 of uncultured Actinomycetes bacterium. Classification (GTDB taxonomy): domain Bacteria; phylum Actinomycetota; class Thermoleophilia; order Solirubrobacterales; family Solirubrobacteraceae; genus Palsa-465. Next base: position 52,550 of record CAWJUS010000002.1, read on the forward strand.
GGCCATGGTCATGGTCTTGCCGGTGCCGGTGGCCCCCAGCAGCGTCTCGAAGCGCTCCCCCGCGACGATGCCCTCGGCGAGCGAGTCGATCGCCGCCGGCTGGTCGGCGGTGGGGTGAAAGGCGGGATCGAGCTCGAAATCGGGCACGACTCGAGGGTAGCGGGGGCTCGGGCGCTAGCCGAACGCCCGTCGCCGACCGAGACCGCGTGCGGCGATCGCCCAGGGCCGGCCGTGCCGCCTGCCCGTGGCGGCTCTCTCCAGCTGTGTGGCGCGCGCCCGAAGCAGCTCCACCAATGCCACCGTCAGATGGAAGGGGTCGGCGATCACGGTCCTATCGGACAGCGACAGCGCGGCGAGCAGCTCGCCGTTCACCTCGGCCACCAGCAGCGGCTCCGACGGCACGTCGGAGCTGTCCAGCGCCGCGAGCCTGAACAGCGGCAGGCGGTCGTCGGGGAACGCGGGCCGGATCGTGACGCTCAGCGAATATGGATCCATGGCCGCTAGCCGCAGGCTTTCCGCGCATAGCTCGTCAGGTACGCCGGCAGCGGCGCGCGGCAGCGGTCGTCCGCCACCGGCGTGCCCGCCACCAGCTCGAGCGGCAGCTCTCCCGCCCACGCCGGCAGCTGGTAGTCCTCGCCGGCATCGATGGGCGGCCCACTCCTTGCCTTGGCCGAGGCTTCGCGGACGGTAAGGGCCACGACCTCGGTCGCAGCGAGCTCCTGATCATTCGGCCCGCGCACGTCGGCCGAGCGCCCCGGCGCGACCCGCTCCACCACCGTCTGCAGCGCTTCCCGCTTCTCGGCCGGATCCGTGATCTCCCGGCCGTGCGCCCAGCGCCACGACCGAGCGGTAGTTGAGCGAATGGTGAAACGCCGAGCGGGCGAGGACCAGGCCATCGAGCAGCGTCACGGTGAGGCACATCGCCACCCCCTCGCCGAGGCCACCCACCAAGCGGCTGAGCGGCGAGCCGTGGAGGTAGATGTCCTCTGGTCCGCGCGCGTAGAGCATCGGGATGGCGTAGGGCTGCCCCTCGTCGACGAACGCGACGTGGCCGACGAGGCCCTCGTCGAGGATCGCCTCGATCGTCTGCCGGTCGTAGTGGCCGCGCCCCGCGCGCCGGCGAATCGTCGTCCGTGGGGACTTGTTATAGTACAAACTCATGCTTGAGCTAGAACAATATCAGAGCGAGGCCGCGAGCGGTCGAGAGACGGCGCGCCGAGCACCGGCTGGGGCGCCGATCACAGGCTCGACCGCTCGGGAGATCGCCGCGAGCGTGGAGGCGGCCATCCGTGACGGCGCGCTGAGCGCGGGCGACGCCCTGCCCACCGTTCGCTCGCTCGCCGCAGCGCTCGGGACCAGCCCGGCCACGGTCAACTCCGCCTACCGGATGCTGCGCCAGCGCGGCCTGGTGGTCGCCGAAGGTCGCCGGGGAACGCGCGTGGCTCCCCGCCCGCCGCTTCGCACACCCACCCGGCCGGCGCCCGTCCCGCCGGCTGTCCGCGCCGGGTTGCGGGACTTGACCATCGGACTGCCCGACCGTCGGCTGCTGCCCTCACTGCCGGCAGCGCTGGCCCGCGTCGATGTCGAGGCGAAGCTCCGCATAAACGCGCTCGACGCGCCAGACCCACAGCTTCTGCAATTGGCGCGAAAGGACTTTGCCCGGGACGGCTTCGACACCCGATCGGTGGCGGTCCTCTCGGGCGCGCTCGACGCGGTCGAGCGGCTGCTCCAGGCGCACCTGCGCCCCGGGGACCGCGTGGTCATCGAGGACCCCGCCTACCCCTCGATTCGCGATGTCCTGCTCGCGCTGGGCCTGGTCGCCGTCCCGGTGACGGTCGATGAGCGCGGAATGATGCCCGCCGAGGTCGGCAAGGCGCTGCGAGACGGCGCCGTGGCCGTGGTCGCCGTGCCGCGGGCGCAGAACCCGCTGGGGGCGGCGCTCGACGACGAGCGAAGCGCCGAGCTGCGCGAGCTGCTGGCGCGCTACCCCCGAACCCTCGTGATCGAGGACGATCACGCCGGCCCGGTGTCGGGCGCCCCGTTCCAGACGCTCATCGCGCCGGGACGAGAGCGCTGGGCGGTGATTCGCTCGATGTCGAAGATCCTGCACCCCGACGTGAGGCTCGCGCTGGTGGCGGGTGACGAGACGACGGTGGCCCGGGTGGAGGGCAGGCAGGCTCTTGGGCCCCGCTGGGTCAGTCACCTGCTGCAGGGCCTCGCCGCGGAGATGCTGCGCGATCCGGGGTTTGACGCTACGTGCGCTCGCGCCGCCCGGGAATACGAGCGGCGTCGCTCGGCGCTGGTCGATGCGCTCGACGAGCGCGGAGTGGGGGCCTTCGGGCGCTCCGGGCTGAACGTCTGGGTGTCGGTCCGCGAGGAGGCGCCGGTCACGCGGGCGCTGCTGGATTCCGGTTGGCTCGTACTCGCCGGCGAGCACTTCAGGCTCGTCACGCCACCCGGCATCAGGGTTACCATCGCCACGCTCGAAGACGGCGAGGCGGATGAGCTGGCTCGCGTGATCGCAGAAGTCGAGCACGCCGGCCGGCCCCGCCGCATGTACTGACCCTTGAGACAGTTCTCGGCCCCTCACCTAGCCGCGCTGGCGGTCCTGGTGGCGGGCGTCGGCGCCTCGATATGGCTGCCGCGGCGCAGTCGACACCCGCGTTTGTGGCAGGTCGGTTACGCCCGCGCGCTGGCGCTGGTGATCCTCGCCGGCTGGATCGGCGAGTACGTGGCCGACATCGCGACGGGTGTCTGGAGCGCGAAGTACACGCTGCCGCTGCAGCTCACCGACGCCGTCTCGGCGGCGGCCGTGGCCGCGCTCTGGACGCGGCGGCCGCTGCTGATCGAGTTGACCTATTTCTGGTCGCTGACGGCGTCGCTACAGGCGCTGCTGACCCCGGACCTCGGGCAGAACTTCCCGAGCGTCTTCTACTTCACCTACTTCACCTACCACGTGGGCGCCGTGGTAGCGGCCTGTCTGCTCGTATTCGGGCTGGGCAACTATCCCCGCCCGGGCGCCGCCTGGCGCGTGTTCGCGGCGACGCTTGTGGTCGCCGCGGCGGCCGGCACCGCCGACGCGATCACGGGCGGCAACTACATGTACCTGCGCCAGAAGCCGATCCACGGCTCGCTGCTGAGCGTGCTGGGGCCGTGGCCCTGGTACATCGCCGGCGCCGCGGGCGTGGGGCTGGCAATGCTGCTGCTGTTGCAGCTCGTAACCGACTGGTTGCGCCGGCTCGATACCGCTTCCGATCGGCCGGCGCCGCTGGCCGGTCAGCCGTACCCGAGCTGAGTCGGGTAGGTCCGACGGTAGTCCCCCTGGGCATTCAGCACGCGCTCCACGTAAGCACGGGTCTCCGGGAACGGGATGTCGTCGATGGTGAATGCATGGCCGTCGGCCTGCGCCTCGGCCAGCCAGCGATCGACGTTCGTCGCGCCGGCGTTGTATGCAGCGATCGCCGGCATCACCTGCCCCGAGTAGTGATCAATCAGAAATCGCAGGTAGTAGCTGCCGTAGGCGATGTTGACCTGCGGCGTCGAAAGATCGGAGACCGTGAAGGTGGTCGCGCCCGACTGGTGCGCAAGGTACTCGGCCGTCTGCGGGAGCAGCTGCATCAAGCCCTCGGCCCCGGCCCGTGACGTCCGCGCATCGAACTTCGACTCCGCGTATATGACCGCGGCGATGAGCGCCGGGTCGAGGTGCTTCTCGGCGGCCTGCTGACGGATGATGTCCTGATGCTGGAGCGGCAGCGTCAACTCCCGGATCGCCTTCTGGAACAGGGGAGCGACGAGCACCGCCACCAGCGCCACGAGCGCCGCGCCGCTCAGCGCCAGCAGCAGACGGCGACGCGCCGCCGCCCGCCTGGCGGGCGCACGACGGCGGGTGGCGACGGTGGCTACCGGGGGACTCATCGCTGAAGCTTCTCAACTACGGCCGACAGCTGACGTTCGAGTTCGTCGACCGTGCCGTCGTTGCGCACTACGTACGTCGCCCGGGCCGCTTTCTCCTGCTGGGTGAGCTGGCGCGCCGAACGCTCGTCGAGCGAACGGTGCTCGCGCGAGGACGCGCGCTGATGGCGCACATCCTCGTCAGCGACGACGGCGATCGTGGCGTCGAACGCATCTCCGAGCCCCGATTCGAATAAGAGCGGCACCTCGACTACCGCAACACGCGGCGGCGGCGATAGTCGCTGCAGCGACTCCCGCCAGACGGCCATTCGCTGCCCGACGCGCGGCCAGAGCACGCCTTCGAGCCATGCTCTGTCCTCTCCGGACGCGAACGCTCGCTCCGCGAGCGCGCTGCGGTCGACCTCCCCGCCAGGCGTCACCTGGGCGCCGAACCGTTCGCGCATCATGGCCCTGATCTCCTCCGAGTCGTACAGCTCGTGCACAACGGTATCGGTCGACAGCACCGCGGCGCCGAGCCGCTCGAGCGCGGACAGGGCCGTCGACTTGCCGACGCCGATCCCGCCCGTGAGCCCGATGAACCGGATCACGTCCGGCTGGGGTTCAGGGCTGCTGCTCGCCTTCGCCCTGCGGCGCTGGGGCTTCGGCCTCGGGCTCGTCCCCGTCCGGAGCTCCGGCAACCGGAGTCTCGGTGTCTGGAGCCGGCGCGGCCGGAGCCTCGGCGTCTGGAGCCGGCGCGGGTGGGGCCTCGGGCTCCGAGGACGCCGCCGGGGCCTCGGGCTCCGAGGACGCCGCCGGGGCCTCGGGCTCTGAGGCAGCGGCCGGGGCTTCGGCTTCCGAAGCAGCAGCGGCGGCCTCCGCAGGGGGAGGCTCGGACGTGCCGCCGGCCTCCTCGCCGGCGAACACGTCCTCCGAGAGGCCGAGCTCGGGGACATCGTCGAGATTGCCGGCGTCACTCGGCCGCGATACCGGAAGGACCTGGCCCTCGACGCGCTTGATCGACAGCGAGAGCCGGCGCCGCTCGGAGTCGATCTCCAGGATCTTGACGCGCACCTGGTCGCCGGGGCGGATCAGCTCACGAGGGTTCTCGACGTGGTGCTGGGCGAGCTCCGAAATGTGGACCAGACCCTCGACACCGTCCAGGATCTCGACGAAAGCCCCGAACGTCACCACCTTGGTCACGGTGCCCTCGAGCTCGTCACCCACGTTGTAGGTGTCGACCACCCGCTGCCACGGATCCTCCTGCGTTTGCTTGAGACCGAGCGAGATCCGCTGACGGTCGCGGTCGATGTCGAGCACCTTGACGCTGACCGTGTCGCCGATCTGGAGGATCTCCGAGGGGTGGTTGACGTGCGACCAGGAGAGCTCGGAGATGTGGATCAGCCCGTCGATCCCGTCGAGATCGACGAACGCTCCGAAGTCGACGATGTTGGAAATCTTGCCCTCCACCACCTGACCGGGCTGGAGGCGATCGAGGATCCGCTCGCGATCCTCCTTGCGCTGCTCCTCGAGCACCGCGCGGCGCGAGAGGACGACGTTGTTGCGTGAGCGGTTGAGCTCGATCACCTTGGTCTCGATCGTCTGCCCCATGTACTCGTCGAGGTTCGGGACGCGCCGGATGTCGACCAGCGACGCGGGCAGGAAGCCGCGGACGCCGAGGTCGACGATCAGCCCGCCCTTGACCACCTCGATCACCTGGCCTTCGACGGGCTCGCCCGACTCGGCCGCGGCTTCGATCCGCCGCCACGCCTTCTCGAACCGTGCGCGCTTCTTGGAGAGGATCAGCCGGCCGTCCTGGTCCTCCTTGGTCAACACGAGCGCGTCTACCTGCTCGCCGAGGGCTGACCTCGTCGGACGGATCGACCGACTTTCGGATCGAGAGCTCCGAGGACGGAATCACGCCCTCCGACTTGTAACCGATGTCGACCAGCACCTCGTCGTTGTCGATGCGCACGACGTGGCCGCTGACCACGTCTCCCTCCTGGAAGGGGTGCAGCGTGGCGTCGTAGTTGGGCACGATGCGGCCATCGACCTCGAGCAGCAGGCCGTCCGAGCCCTCTACGACCTTGGCGTCTGGGTTCTCGGCTTCGGGGGTCAGTGTGGTTGTTGTGGACATCGGTCGCTCGGAGGATAGCCAGCTAGGAGCGATCGGTACCTATGATGCCCTCGATGCCTCGACGCGCCACCAAGCGAGGCGACGAGCGTACGGCGCTCAATCGCGATTGTGACGTGCTGATCTGCGGCGCCAGCTTCGCCGGGCTGGCCGTTGCCCGCGAGCTCGCGGGATGCGGCGCCGAGGTGCTCGTCGTTGATCGCTACGAGATCGGCGAGCGCCAGACCTCGGCGTGTGGAATCCCAACCGACTGGCTGTACGCGCTCGATCTCCAGGAGTCGCTGCAGCAGACCTTCGGGCAGCTGGTCATCCACACGCCCCGCGCCACGACGCGGTTCGACCTACCGTGGACGTTCTCCACCTTCGACTACCGGACCCTGTGCGCCATCCTCGCGGAGCAGGGCGCGTTCGAGTTCGAGACGGCCAAGGTCGACGGGCGCAGCGGTTGCGCCGTCCACACCGACCGCGGCGACGTACGCGCGCCGCTCATCGTCGACGCGCTCGGGTGGCGCCGCGTGCTCGGCGCGGGCCAGCCGGTGCAGCCGCCCGAGGCCTTCCTCTCCCGGGGACTCGAGGTCCATCCGTTCGGCAGCGGCCAGGAGCTCGAGGTGTGGATCGACCGCTCCTACGTCCCGGCGGGATACGGCTGGAGCTTTCCCGCCGGTGATGAGGTCCGCGTCGGCGTGGGCTCGTTCGACCCGCGCTTTCACGTCAAGGAGCCGACGGTCAGGCTGGCTTCCGATCTCTCGCGAGATCCGATGCGCTACCAGGGCAACTGGATTCCGCACCGGATCCGCGCCGCGCGCGAGGACGGGATCTTCTTCGTCGGCGACTCCGCCGGCCACTGCCTGCCCCTGACGGCGGAGGGAATCCGGACCGCGCTCTACTTCGGCATCGCCTGCGGCCGCGAGCTGCGCGACGTCGTCGCCGGCCGCCTCTCGGAGACCGACGCCGCGGCGCGCTATGCGCGCTTCAGCGCCGCGCACGCGTGGAAGTTCGAGGCCATGCTGCGCGTGCAGCGGCTGATCCCGCGCGTCGCACCGCGTGTGCTGTCGCGCTCCCTGCGAACCATGCAGACCAAGCGGTTCGTCGACTGGGCCTTCGACCACTACCTTGAGATCGCTCACCCGCGGTTCGCGGCCGCCGCCGGCTCGGCAGCGCGCCAGCGCGTGGCCGCGTAGACCACGACGGCTCCCGTCAAGAGCAGCGGCAGCAGGGGCGCCAGTCGCCGGACGTTCGTCAGAATCACCGCCGCGATCGCCGCTCCCGCAAGCAGCGCCACCAGCACGATCGCCCGCCGCGCCAGCTCAGAGCGGTTGCCAGAGCCGGCGCCGAGCCCGCCCATCAAGCCGGTCAGGGTGCCGGTGACGTAGGTCGTGGTTACCCCGGCGACGCCGAGCGCAGCGACGGCGGCGCTCTGGATGCCCATCGCCAGCGCGGACAGCCCCACCATCAGGGCCTCGGCCGTTTGGCCGGGGTGGCCGGAGGATGCGAGCCAGGCGGCGAACAGGCCGGCCTGCAGCAGGGCCTCCAAGGCGAGCACGAGCGTGACCTCCCGTCGCCAGATCGACTGGTCCTCCCCGCGCCGCGCGATCCGCGATGCGAGGAATGCGCCGGCCGCATACGCCACCAGCGAAATCGCCGCCCTGACCACCTGGGATCCCTCGCTGCGTCCCACCGCCAGCCCCAGCAGCACGATGTTGCCGGTCATGTTGGCCGTGAACACCTTGCCCAGGCCCAGGTAGCTGATCGCGTCAACCGCCCCGCTCGACAGCGTGAGGCAGACGAGGAGGGCGTCCCTGCGGACGCGGGCGCTCACTTCGCCTTCAACCAGTCTGGGCCGACCCCGGCCTCGACCGCCAGCGGCGGGTCCATGTCGAACGCGGCCCGCATCTCGTCGCACGCGATCTCCCTGACCCGCTCGGCCTCGTCGGCCGGGCCCTCGAAGAGCAGTTCGTCGTGGATTTGGAGGATCAATCGCGTCTGGAGCCCCGCGCCGCTCAGCGCGTGATCGCAGCGGACCATGGCCACCTTCATGATGTCGGCCGCCGTCCCCTGAATCACCATGTTGACCGCGAATCGCTCCCCCTGTTTGCGCAGCTCCCAGCGGCGGGCGCGCAGCTCCGGAACCTGGCGGCGGCGGCCGAACAGCGTCGAGACGTAGCCGTGCTCGGTTCCCTGCGGCGATCGTCTCCTCGATCCATCGAGCGACCGCGGGGAAGCCCGCGAGGTAGCGCTGGATGAACTCGTCCGCTTCTTCCTGCGGGATGTCGAGCCGGTCCGCCATCCCCCACGCCGACAGCCCGTAGACGATCCCGTAGTTGATCATCTTGGCCTTGGAGCGCATGCCGGGGTCGATCTGCTCGGGCGTCACGCCGAACACCCGGCAGGCCGTGGCCGTGTGCACGTCCTCTCGCCGCCGGAAGATGTCCTTCAGCACGTCCTCGCCGGCGATGTGCGCCAGCAGCCGCAGCTCCACCTGCGAGTAGTCGGCCGAGACCAGCAGGTTCCCCTGCTCGGCCACGAAGCAGCTGCGAATCTCGCGGCCGAGCTCGGTGCGGATCGGGATGTTCTGCAGGTTCGGGTTGTTCGACGACAGGCGACCCGTGGTGGCCGCCGTCTGGTTGAAGGTCGTGTGCAGACGCCCGTCGGCGCCCAGCAACTGCGGGAGCGCGTCCAGATAGGTCTGCGCCAGCTTCGTCAGCTCGCGCCAGCGCTCGATCTTCGGGATCACCGGATGCTCGTGCCGGATCGCCTGCAGCACGCGGGCGTCGGTTGAGTACCCGGTCTTCCCCCGACGCTTACGCGACAGGCCGAGCTTGCCGAACAGCACCTCCTCGAGCTGCCTTGGCGAGCCGAGCATGAACTCGGTGCCGGCCAGCTCGAAGATCTCGCGCTCCAAGGCATCGGCCTCGGACTTCACCCGGTTGGAGATTTCCTGGAGCCGGTCGGTGTCCAGCTTGGACCCCGCCAGCTCCATGGCTCGGAGCACGCGCACCAGCGGGAGCTCGACCTCGAGCAGCAGATCGGTGAGTCCGCGACCGCGGATCTGCTCTCGCTGCCAGCCGGCGAGCGCTTGCACCAGCAGTGCATCGGCCGCCGTCTGATCATCGACGTCGGCCGCCAGGCCTCGTTCCTCGCACAGCTCGCGAAACGGATAGGCGCGGCGCGCCGGTTCGAGCAGGTACGCCGCGACCTCGGTGTCGTGCGCCAGGACTCGGTGGAACCAAGCCGAGCGACTTTGCGTCGTGAGCGATCGCCGGCCGCTGGCCGATCGCTTGCACCAGATCCTCGGGGCGCGGGCACTCGCCGGCCAGGACCTGTCCCGTACCGTCGGCGTGAACGGCGAAATGCCAGCTCTCGTTCGCCGCGAACAGCTCTCCTTCGGGGACTTCAGGCGCTTGGACGGCCACGCCGACCTCAGCCTGCGGCAGCCTGCCGGCGAGCTGGGCCAGGGTCGCAGGCTCCAGGTGGGCGCTCAGCGCCTGTTCGGCGACGGGGGCCGGCGCCGCGGCGTCGGCCGAGCCGAGCGCCTCCTCGAGGCGGCGGAGCGGCTCGCGCAGCTCGAACTCCCGGAACACCTCCCTCAGCCGCGAGCGGTCGGGCGCCTGGGCCACGAACTCGCTTATGTCGAGCTCGATCGGGATGTCACGCTTGATCGTCGCCAGCTGCTTTGAGATCCGAGCGGCGTCGGCATGCTCGGTCAAGTTCTGCTTTCGCTTGGCTCCCGAGACGTCGTCGATGTGATCCAGTACCTCCTCCAGCGAGCCGAACCGCTGGAGCAGCTCGGCGGCGGTCTTGTCGCCGATCCCCGGGACGCCGGGGATGTTGTCGCTCGTGTCGCCCTTCAGGCCGATGAAGTCCGGGATCAGCTCGGGCGGGATCCCGTAGCGCTCGAGCACTCCGTCGCGGTCGTAGACGCGCGTGTCCGTGATGCCGCGAGAAGTGGTCATGATCTGCACGCCGTCGCCCACGAGCTGATAGGCGTCGCGGTCGCCGGTCACGACCATCACCGGCACCGGCGGCTCGGCGTGCCGGGCCCGCTCCACGATCGAGGCGATCACGTCGTCGGCCTCGTAGCCGTCGACGGCCAGGTTGCGGTAGCCGAAGGCGTCCACCAGCGGCTCGAGGTGCGGCCACTGCTCTTTGAGCAGGTCGGGGCGCGTGGTCCGCTGGGCCTTGTACTCCGAGTACACCTCCTTGCGCCCCGTGTCGCCCCTGTCCCACACGACCACGGTCGCCCGCGGTCCGTAGTCGGTCAGGATCTTGACGAGCATCGAGGCGAAGCCGAAGATCGCGTTCGTCGGCACGCCGGTCGAGGTGGCGATCGACTCGGGCAGGGCAAAGAACGCGCGGTAGGCAAGGCTGTTGCCGTCGATCAGGAAGAGCTCATCGGGCACTGATCTGAGCGTATCTCGGCCGCACGCGGACCGGGCTTCGGCGAGCGGGCCCGGCCGCACCAGGATGGCCAGGTCGGAAGTTGAATGGCGCCAGACGACATCAACTTCCCTAGACCCCCGGCGGAGCCTGCGCCGCGCGCCGAACGCGGGCCCCGAGCCGAGCCCGCGCCCCCCGCCCCCTCCAGCTAGCCCTTCTGCCGCCGCCGCTCCACGCGGCGCTCGAGCCAGGAGGCAAGGGTCGAGGCCGACGGCAGCAGGATCACGATCAGAAGTCCCACCACGCTCAGGAGCAGTCCCAGGAACAGCCCGACGCGCTCGCTATAGCCCTTGCGGTCCGCGAGCCACGCGGCGATCGCGGCCGAAAGCAGCCACGCGAACAGCAGGTAGAGCGCCTTGGCGCCGATCGCCGCGAGCGCGATCATGGCCGCTGCGCCTGGGGAATAGCGGACAGAGTCATGCGCCCAGGTAGGCTCGCTGGACCTCGGGATCGCCGCGCAGCTCAGACGATTTCCCGCGCAGGGCGACCTGGCCCGTCTCGAGCACGTAGCCGCGCCGCGAGATGTCGAGCGCGTAGTTGGCGTTCTGCTCCACCAGCAGGATCGTCACCCCGCTGCGGTTGATCTCGACGATCGTCTCGTAGATGCGCTGCACGAGGATCGGCGCGATCCCCATCGACGGCTCGTCGAGCATCAGCAGCCGCGGCCGGGCCATCAGCGCTCGGCCGATGGCCAGCATCTGTTGCTCGCCGCCCGACATCGTGCCGGCCTTCTGGCGCTCGCGCTCCTGCAGGCGCGGGAACAGCGTGAAGACGCGGTCCAGGTCCTCGGCGACCTCCGGACCGCGCCGGCGGTGCGCTCCGAGCTCCAGGTTCTCGCGCACGCTCATACGCGGGAAGCAGTGGCGGCCCTCGGGCGAGAGGGCGATCCCCCGTACCACCACCTGATGGGCGGGCAGCGCGGTGATGTCCTCGTCTTCGAATGTGATCCGGCCGGCGCTGGCGGGCGTCAGGCCCGAGATGGCACGCAGCGTGGTCGACTTCCCGGCGCCGTTCGAGCCGATCAGGGTCACGACCTCGCCCTCGTCGACGGTCAGCGAGATGCCCTTCAGGGCCTCGATCGAGCCGTAGTGGGCGTGGATGTCCGCGACCTCAAGCAGCGCCATCGTCAGCGAACCTCGGCAGCGCCATGCTCACGCGATCTCATCGGCGTCGTCGCCGCCGTCATCCTGCTTTCCCAGATAGGCCTCGATCACCTGCGAATCAGACCGGACCTCGGCCGGCGTACCTTCCGCGATCTTCTCGCCGTGGTTGAGGACCGTCACGCGCTCCGATACCTCCATCACCACGCGCATGTCGTGCTCGATCAGGAGGATCGTCAGCTCCAGCTCACGCTGCATCTTGCGCATGAACCCGGTCAGCTCCGATGACTCTTGTGGATTCATGCCCGCCGTCGGCTCATCGAGCAGCAGCAGCGTCGGCTCGGAAGCGAGCGCGCGCGCAATCTCCACGCGGCGTTGGTCGCCGTATGAGAGCTCGGACGCCAGCCGCTCGAAGGCCTCCCGCTCCAGCCCCACGTACGCGAGCAGCTCCGCCGCCCGCTCCAGCGCGCCGGCGCTCTTCGCGCGTCACCCAAGGGGGTCTGAAGATCGAGCCGAACACCCCCGCGCGCAGCCGCGAGTGCCGACCGATCATCACGTTCTCCAGCGCGCTCATCGCGGCGAACAGCCGGATGTTCTGGAACGTGCGTGCCACGCCGTAGGACGTGATCCGGTCGGGCCGCGAGCGGGTGATGTCGCGCTTGCCGAAGGCGATCTGCCCGCTCGTCGGCTTGTACAGGCCGGTGAGCATGTTGAAGAGCGTCGTCTTGCCCGCGCCGTTGGGACCGATCAGCGAGACGATCGAGTGGCGGGGGATGTCGAGCGAGACGTCGTCGACCGCAACCAGTCCGCCGAACTCCTTGGTCACGCGCTCGGCGCGCATGATCGCGTCGTGCGTCGAGCCCGTGTCGCCGCGAGCCGGGGCGGAGGCCGCTCCCGAGGCGCTCACCCCGCCCCCTCGCTCAGCTGTGAGTGCTCCGCGGACACCTCGGCCCGCATCTCCATCCGTCTTCGACGCTCGGGCAGCAGGCCCTGGGGACGCGAGAGCATCACCAGCACGAGCAGGAAGCCATAGATCCCGAAGGAGATCTGGGTCAGCTGGATGTGGATCCCCAGGTCGCTCGGGAGGCTGTTGAACACGTCGGGGATCAGCAGGTTGTTGATGTAGCCCAGCAGCAGTCCGCCGAGGATCGCCCCCCAGATCGAGCCGATCCCCCCGATGATCACCATCGAGAGGATCAGCACCGAGAAGCCGAACTGGAACGAGTCCGAGCTCACCACCGGCGTGTACATCCCCAGGTAGGCGCCCGAGATCCCGCCCAGCGCGGCCCCGATGGCGTAGGCCAGCAGCTTGGTTCTCACGGCGGGGATGCCCATTGACACGGCGGCCACCTCGTCCTCGCGCAGCGCCACCCACGCCCGTCCCAGGCGCCCTGTCCGCAGCCGGCGGGTGATGAAGACCACCAGCACCAGGATGGCCAGGATCAGCCAGTACCAAGGACGCAGATTAAGCTCGTTGAACGACCCGATGCCGGGGAAGTAAGGGGCGTCGATGGCGCTGATCCCCTCGCTGCCCGCGGTCAGCGTGACCGACCCCAGGTGGATGCTCTGGCCGTTCACCGCGATCACGTCGATGATCTCGCCGAAGGCCAGCGTGACGATCGCGATGTAGTCGCCGCGCAACCGCAGGGTCGGGAGCCCGATCACCATCCCGGCCAGGGCGCAGATCGCCGCGGCGACGCAGATCAGCACGATGAAGTTGAGGTGGATCCCCGGCAGCTGGGAGACGGCGTGCGACGTGAGCACATGGATGTGGGCCTTGTAGTCGTAGCCCGAGGCGAACCACCCCGCCGTGTAGGAGCCGATGGCGTAGAAGGCGACGTAGCCCAAATCCAGCAGGCCGGCGAAGCCGACCACCACGTTGAGTCCCAGTGCCATCACGGCATAAGCCAGCGACACGTCGGTGGCATTGAGGAAGCTTCCGGCCGGGTCCAGGAGCAAGGGCAGCGGGATGGCCAGGGCGATCAGCAGGTAGGCCAGCGCCTGCGACCACCAGGGCGGAAGCCGATCGGTGAACTTCGCCAGCGATTCGCGTGCCGGCGCGGTCAGCTCGCGTATCACGGGCTTCAGCATCGGCCCGCGTCGCTCGCGCGGGGCGCCGCGGGGCTCGACCTCGGGAGGAGCTGTCACATCGCTCATCGCCACCTCACCTCGCGCCGAACGCCCGCCTCACTCATCCCGCCTCACGCACCTCTTCGCCCAGCAGCCCGCGCGGCCTGAGAACCATGATCAGGATCAGGTAGCCGAACACAACTGCCTCCGTCCACTGCGGACCCATGCGCGAGTCGGACAGCGCCTGGATGATCCCGATGATGAGCCCGCCGAGCACCGCACCGCGGACGTTGCCGATCCCGCCCATCACCGCGGCCGTGAACGCGATCAGGCCGGCCTCGAAGCCCTGGAAGTACCAGACGTTGGTCTCATACAGCGCGTAGATCAGGCCGGCCGCACCGGCCAGCATGCCGCCCAACAGGAACGTGAGCGAGATCGTCCGGTTGACGTCGATGCCCATCAGCCGCGCCGCCTCCGGGTCCTGGGCCGTGGCCCGCATCGCGCGCCCCGGCCGCGTGGAGGAGATGAACCACCCCAGGGCGATCACCAGCGGCACGGTGACTGCGATCGCCAGGATGTAGCCACGGGGGATCGGGACGCCCGAGATGTTGAAGACCACGCTGTTCTCGCGGATCAGGTCCGGGACGCTCTGCGCCGCGCCGCCGCGCCACAGCAGGCCGACGTTCTGGAGGATGAACGAGAACCCGACCGCGGTTATCAGCGGCGCCAGCTTGGGCGCGTTGCGCAGCGGCCGATAGCCGACCCGCTCGATCAGGACGTTGAGCGAGCCGGATACGAACATGGCCACGATGAGCGTCACGATCAGGCCGCCGATCAATCCCAGCGGACCCGTTGTCAGCCCCAGACCGAGCACGCCCCACAGACCGGTGGCGGTGAAGGAGCCGATCATGAACACGTCGCCGTGGGCGAAGTTGATCAGCTCGATGATTCCGTAGACGAGCGTGTAGCCGATCGCGATCAGCGCCCAGATCGAGCCGTCGGAGAGCCCCTCGGCAAAGTTGGTGCCCAGCCGCGTCAAGTCGTGGCGCACAACCGTGTGTCCCGCGACGCAGCACGCGCTGTAGCCGTGCGTCAGGTCGTGGACTCCGTAGTAGATCGGCAGCGCCGCGAGCGCGACGATCAGCCCCCAGCGCCCGACGTAGCGCCGCACCGCAGCCAGCGGACGAACTGCGACCGCCGGCAGCCTCGGTGTTAGAGAACCTGCCTCCACTACTCCCTCGTAAGTATCGGCATCAAGGCGTGAAGTATGGAGGAGGAGGCGCGCTAGGCGCGCCCCCTCCATCCATTCTAATCGCTCTGATTTCTCGACTGATGCTGCGCCGACGGCTCAGGTGGTCGGCGGCGTCAGCGTCTTGTAGAACACGACGTTGTGGTCCGGTCCGACCTTGTAGAGGCCGTAGGCCCTGAGCGTCGTGTCGCCGTTCTTGTCGAACCCGTAGGTGCCGAGCACCGACGAGCGGTTCTTGACCGCGAACAGCGCCGAGAGCACGGCTGACTTGTCGTTGCCCTTCGACCCCAGGCTGCCGATCGTGTCCAGCCCGAGCTTCATCGCCTCGTAGCCGTAGATCGCGTAGGGATCGGACGGTGGCGCGCCGTACTTGGCCTTGTACGCCGACAGGAACGACCTACCGCCGGGGTAGGCGGGCAGGTCGAGCGTGGCCACCGTGCACTGGATGCGCGGATCGACGCTGGCCGGCACGCCGCCCTGGGCGGGGTTGGTCCACTTGCTCGAGCAGTCGCCGTCGCCGCCGAAGATCTTGGCGGTCGGGATCGCCGCTGCGACGTCCTTGGTGATCTGGGTCGCGCCCGTGGCGGTGGTGCCGGCGAAGAAGAAGCAGTCGGCAGCCTGACCCTTGATCGTCTGGGCGTAGGAGCGGAAGTTCGGCGCGGTGGGCTCGATGCCCGTGTTGCTGACGACGTTCACGCCGTAGCTGCCCTTCTCGAGCTCGAGCAGCGCCGCCAAGCCGGCACCGTAGGCCTGCTTGTCGTTGGCGATCGCCACCTTCGTGCAGCCGGCCTGCTTCATCGCCATCAGGTCCGCGGCCGCCTGAATCGAGTCGCGGGGGACGATGCGCAGGAACGTGCGCTTGCCCGTCGGGTAGTACTTCTGCGGCTCGCCGGGGGCGCTTCCAGGCTCGTTGGTGGTCAACCCTACGTATGTGTTCGCCGGGCTGACCTGCGGGACGCCGGCCTGGTTCAGGATCGGGATCGACGCCTCGCTGGCGCCCGAGTTGAACTCGCCGATGTAGTAGACGGTCTTCGGGTCGGTTGCCGCCTGCCGGGCGTTAGCCGCGGTCTGCTGGGCGGTCCACTGGCCGGCGGACGCCGTGGAGTCATCGAGCACGGTGTACTTCACGGTGAACTGACCGGCCTTGTTTCCGGCCTGCGACAGCGCGAGCTTGACGCCGTTGACGAGCGGGATCGTCTGCGCCGTCGTCGGCCCCTGCATCGGCAGGCTGGAGTAGATGTCGATCGTGTTCGAGCCGCTCCCGCCGCTAGTCGAGCTCTTGCTGCTCGAGCCGCACGCGCTCAGGACGGCCACGGCGCCGACCACCACGCACCCGATGGCCAGCTTGCGGATGACACTCATCTTGCTTTGCCCTCCTCTCTGTGGGTCCCGGGCTCACGGACGGCCCGGTAAGCGGGCAGAGTAGTGCCCGGTTCGGACCGCAGGCAAGCGAGATCGGCTTTTCGCGGCGCGCCTAACGGAACGGAAACGCTGCGATCATCCCGACGAGCGCTTTCCAAAAACGCAGCTCGCCGTGGACAATCGTCCACACGCCGTAGACGGTCGATGAGGTGTCGCCGTTGCGGTCGATGCTGTAGGTCCCGAGCACGCTTTGCCGCGCGCGGGTGCTGAAGATGGCCTTCAGCACGGCCGCGCGCTCCGCCTCTCGCTTGCCATGGTCGGTGGCGCGGGCGATGGCGCTCAGCATGAGGCTCATCGCCTCGTAGCCCAGGATCGCGCTCGGCTCCGGGGGGCCGTACGTGCGGGCGTAAGCGGCGAGCACGGCCTGTCCGCTCTTGGGGTACGCGCTCGGCCCGAGCGCCGGGGAGGTGATCGTGATGCGCGGATCGAGCCCCAGCGGGATGCCGCCGCGTGCCGGATTAGCGTAGGTGCTCTCGGCCATCCCCTGGCTGACGAAGATCCGCACGCCGGGCACCGCGGCCGCCAGCTGCTTTGAGACGAGCACCGCGTTTGAGTCCGTGATCGCCGCCACCAGAACGCAGTTGGCGCCCGTGCTGGCGACGCTGGCCGCGAGCGCGCTGTAGTCGGTGGCCTTCTGGTCGAACTGCTGGGTGGCGATCACCTGGAGGCCGGCCGAGCGCGCGGCGAGATCGAAGCTCGTGGCCAGGTCCTCCCCGTCGACCTCGCCGTCGTCGACCACAAACGTCCGCCGGCAGCCCTGGCTCTGCTGTAGCTGCACCTGAACGTCGGCCTCGACGGCGTCGCTGGGCACCACGCGGGCGAACGTGCGCGTGCCCGTCGGGTAGTACTTGAACGGCTCGCCGGGGGCCGCGCCGGGGGCCGCCGAGGTAAGCCCCACCGCCGTGCTCGTGGGGCTGATCTGGGGGATCCCGAACCGGTTCAGTGCCGGGATCGAGACCGCGCTGGCGCCCGAATCGAGGTCGCCGATGTACCCGATCGTCGTGGGATCGATCGATGCCAGGCGGGCGTTGTTGCTGGTCTGTCCCGGATCCCACTCGCGGCGGGCCGGGGTCGAGTCGTCGAGCACCTTGAGCTCCACTCGCAGCCGCCCCACGCGGCCCCCTGCCTGGTCGAGCGCCAGCGTCGCGGCGTTCGCCACGGCCTGTCCGGAGACC
The DNA here is from genome assembly GCA_963846075.1 of uncultured Actinomycetes bacterium. Lineage (GTDB taxonomy): Bacteria > Actinomycetota > Thermoleophilia > Solirubrobacterales > Solirubrobacteraceae > Palsa-465. The sequence continues at coordinate 70,025 of CAWJUS010000002.1, forward strand.
GCCGAGGCTCCGTGCAGCGGCACGCTCACGTAGACGCTGAGCGTGTGCCCCCGGATCTTGCCGGCGCCCTGCGGTGGCGCCGTTCCCGCAACCCGCCAGAGCCGTTGCGGCGAGGGCCGCCGCCAGTGTCGCGATGAGTCGCGCGCCCGGGCTCAAGGACCGGGGGCGAACTTGTACGGCACGAGCTGCCCCCGCTGGAGTCGGCTGATCACGAACGGAGCGATGTTGGTGTCTCCGTTGGGGTTCATCGAGTAGGTGCCGAGCACCGAGGCCCGGTCCTTGATGTCGAAGAAGTCTCGCACCACCGTCGAGCGGTTGTTCGCGCCGGATCCCGCCTCGCGCAGGACGGCGAGCAGCGCCGACATGGCCTCGTAGCCGAAGATCGCCTGCGGCTGCGGAGCATGGCCATACGCGGACTCGAACGGCGCCAGGAACTGCTGCTTGGCGCTGGTGCTCAGGTCCTTCTGGAGAAAGCCCGGCTCCGAGACGTAGAGGTTGAGCTTCGACGAGACGCCGAACGCTGACGCAAACGCGCCGTCGGCGAGCGCCGAGGGCGCGAACAGCTTTGCGCTCGGGTCCGCGGAGGCGACCTGGTCGAACACGCTGGCGGCCTGGGCGTCTTCGGCTGCGGAGGCGGCGTAGAAGAACGCGTCGGCTCCCGAGGCACTGAACGCCGATTGGCTTGGCGGCGCCTTGAGAGGTGGAGATCCCTTCGCCTGCCGCCGCCTGGCTGACGGCGTACGCCAGCGCCTTTCCGTAGTCAGAGCCGTCGTGTGCCACGTAGAGCTTCTTCACCTTCAGCGCGTGCATTTCCGTGGCCTGCACCCGTGCCTCCACGGCGCTCGAGGGCACGACTCTGACGAACGTCCGGCCGTAGGTGCCCCGCGACTCGTAGTAGTTGTCGGGCGCGCCCGGGACCGCTGGGCTCGACTGCGTCAGCGCGATCGCCGTGTCGCTGGCTGAGACCTGCAGCAGATCCTGGTCATTGGTGATACCCAGCGAATCGGCCGAGACGCCGGGGTCGAGCTCGCCTAGATAGGCGATGGCGCTCGTGTCCTGGATCGCGGTGCGGGCGTTGTCCGAGGGCCTCTGGTCCAGCTGCACGAGGCGGATCGTGAACTTCCCGACCGTCGATCCCGCCTGCCTCAGGGCCAGCTTCTCCGCGTCGATGATGTCGGTCGACTGCGCTGCGTTGGCGGCGGTCGGGGCGCTGGTGTAAAGCGTGAGCCCGGTCCCGCTCACCGTCACGGTCGAGGTGTTGGCGGCCGTGCAGCCCGTTATGCAGGCGGCCGCAGCCGCGCATGCCAGAAGCGACGCCAGCCGACGCATGACCGCGGCTTGCTTACTTCCGCCGCCCGGGCAGATACGGAAGCATGTTCCGGATCATGATCGCGACCAGCACGATCCCGGCCGCGACCAGCATCCCGTCGAAACCGCCGAGCTTCAGGTCACGCCAGATCGCGCCGAGCGCGCCCGACCAGAAGATGATCCACAGGCCCAGGCCTGCGGTGGCGGCGAAGATCAACCCCATCGGCGGTGGATCCTACTCGTTTGGGCTCGCGATTCCGGCAGCGAGCGCGGCCCGCAGCTCCGCCATCAGCGCCCCGACCGCGGCGGCCGGATCCTCCGCCTCACCGGCGGCGCGGACCAGTCGGCTGCCGACGATCACGCCGTCGGCGCCGGCGTCCACAGCGGCCCGCGCCTGCTCGGGCGTGGCGATCCCGAAACCCACGGCCATGGGAACGCTGGTGTACGAGGAGGCGCGCGCCAGCAGCTCGGGCATGGTGTGCGCCACGCCGTTCCGCTCGCCGGTGGTCCCGGTGAGCGAGACCGCATAGAGAAACCCACGGGCGCGCGAGCCGATCTGCTCGCATGCGTTCGTCGGGCGTCGTGGGGGCCATCAGCGGCACCAGCGCCAGGCCGCGCTGGTCGCAGGCCTCGAGCGCCGCGCCGGCCTCCTCGAGCGGCAGGTCGGGCACGATCAGGCCGCAGGCCCCGACGTCCACCAGGGCGTCGGCGAACCGCTCGAGGCCCCGGGTGAGGACCTGGTTGGCGTAGCACATGAGCACGACCGGGATGTCCGCCGCCACCCCCCTCGCGAGCTCGAACACATCCGCAACGCTCACCCCGGCCCGCAGCGCGGCGCCGCCGGCCGCCTGGATCACCGGCCCGTCGGCCAGCGGGTCGGAGAACGGCACGCCCAGCTCGATCAGGCCGGCGCCGGCCTCGACGTAGGCTCGCGCGATCTCGCGGGAGCGCTCGAGGTCGGGGTAGCCGCCCATCATGTAGGGCATCAACGCCGCCCGGTAGCCGTCGGCGCGCGCCGCTTCGAACGCCTCGGCGATCCGCTCGATCCCGCTCACCTAAGGCAGGGCAATTGCCTCGGCCAGGTCCTTGTCCCCGCGTCCGGAGAGGCACACCAGATCGAGCTCGCTCGTCGCCTCTGCAAGCGCCCAGCGCAACGCGTGGGCGCTCTCCAGCGCCGGGATGATCCCCTCGAGGCGCGCGGTGCGGGCGAACGCCTCGAGCGCCTCCTGATCTGAGACCGCCACGTAGCGGGCCCGGCCCGAGTCGCGCAGAAACGCGTGCTCGGGGCCCGAACCCGGGTAATCGAGTCCGGCGGACACCGAGTGGGCCTCGAGTATCTGTCCGTCCTCGTCCTGCATGATCGCCGAGTACGCGCCGTGCAGAACGCCCGCCAGGCCACCCGCGGTGAGCGGCGCGCCGTGCCGCCCGGAAGCGATCCCCTCACCCGCCGCCTCGACGCCGATCAGCTCGACGCCGTCGTCGTCCATGAACGCGGTGAACATGCCGATCGAGTTGGAGCCGCCGCCGACGCAGGCGATCACGCGCCCCGGCAGCCGGCCCACGCGCTCGAGCAGCTGGGTCCGGGCCTCGTCGCCGATCACGCGCTGCAGGTCGCGTACCAGCGCCGGGAACGGCGCCGGCCCCACGCAGGAGCCGATGATGTAGTGAGTCGTGGCGACGTTGGTCACCCAGTCGCGGATCGCCGCGGAGACCGCCTCCTTGAGCGTGCGTGCGCCGGCACCCACCGGCTCCACGCGCGCGCCGAGCAGCTCCATGCGCTCCACGTTGGGCTTCTGCCGGCGCATGTCCTCCTCGCCCATGTAGACGACGCACTCCAGGTCGAGCAGCGCGCAGGCCGTGGCCGTGGCCACGCCGTGCTGGCCGGCGCCGGTCTCGGCGATGATCCGCCGCTTGCCCATGCGGATCGCCAGCAGCGCCTGTCCCAGGGCGTTGTTGATCTTGTGCGCCCCGGTGTGATTGAGGTCCTCGCGCTTCAGGTAGATCGGGTGGCCCGCAACCTCGCTCAGGCGCTCGGCGTGGTAGAGGGGCGTCGGTCGCCCCACGTAATCGCGCAGCAGCGCGTCCAGCCGCGAGCGGTATGAGGCGTCGTCGCGCGCGGCGATCCACGCCTGCTCGAGCTCTGAGAGCGCCGTCATCAGCGTCTCCGGGACGTACTGGCCGCCGTACGGGCCGAAGCGATGCTCGATGGCCGTCATTTCAATATCGATGTTCGGGGTGGCGCATGCGCCACCCCGCCGGGCCGATCATGATCGCTCGGGCTAGGCGCGCGCTCGGCATCCGGCCTCGCCTCATCGCGCGCCGCCCGAGTCGTCCGGCTGGGCCGGCGAACATGTTCGCCGGCCACAGCACGTGCAAACGCCTTCACCTTGTCGGGGTCCTTGCGCCCCGGCTGGAGCTCCACGCCGCTCGCCACGTCCACCGCGAATGGCCCGACCGCGGCGATGGCCTCCGCCACGTTCTCGGGCCTCAGGCCGCCAGAGAGGATCACCGGCACCGGCCCGCGGTGCGCCCGCGCCAGCTCCCACTCGAAGGTCTCGCCGCTGCCGCCGCGCCGTCCCGCGACATGGCTGTCGAGGAGGTGAAAGTCGGTGTGGAAGGGCACCAGAGCCTGGATGTCGGCGCGGCTTCTGACGCGGACCGCCTTGATCACCTTGCAGCCCGTGCGGCGCGCAGCCTCGGCGCAGAACGACGGACCCTCCTCGCCGTGCAGCTGGACCGCGGTCAGGCCGGCGGTCTCGGCGGTGCTCGCCAGTTGCTCGAGCGTCGGGTTGACGAACACGCCCACGACCTCGAGCCGGCGCCTCAGCGCCGCACCGATCTCAGCCGCCACGGCCGGATCGCAGCGGCGCGGCGAGTGCGGCCAGAAGATCAACCCGATCGCCCAGGCCCCGGCATCCGCCGCCAGGCGCGCGTCGCCGAGCGACGTGATGCCGCAGAACTTGATCTTGGGGACGTCGTGCTCCACACCCACATCGTAGGGCCCGCCAGGCCTACGGCCGCTGTGTGGGCTCTCCACCCTTGCGAGGATGCTGAGGACGTCCTTGGCGGTGTCGATCGGCACCGCGAACGCGATTCCCACGCTGCCCTCGCCCTGGTCACCGGCGGCAGCGATCTGCGAGTTGATGCCGATCACCCGCCCGTCGGCGTCGAGCAGCGGGCCGCCGGAGTTGCCGGGGTTGATCGGGGCGTCGGTCTGGATGACGTTGTTGATGGCGAAGCCGTCGGGGGCACGAATCTGGCGCTGCAGCGCCGAGACGATGCCGCTGGTCAGCGTGCGGTCGTAGCCGAATGGGTTCCCGATCGCCAGCGTCGGGTCGCCGACCCGGACGGTTGTCGAGTCGCCCAGGGCCAGGGCGTGAACCGGTGGTACGCCGGCCATGTCCACGCGCAGCACGGCCAGGTCGTCGTCCGCGTCCTCGGCGACGACGACCGCCTGGCGCGCGACGTTGTCGGCGAACTCCACGGTCACGCCCCTGCGCTTGTCGGCTCCCTCGATCACGTGGTAGGAGGTGAGGATGTCGCCGCGACGGTCGACCAGGAAGCCCGAGCCGGTGGAGGTGCTCTCCTGGCGCTCGGGGAACACCTCGAACGGGGTCTGAACCTCCCTTGAGAGCTGGGCGCGGACGAACACCACGCCGGGCGCGTCGCGGACGTAGATGGCGTGCATTGTCAGCTGCGAGGAGGAGGTGTTGGCCGCCGGCTGGGCGGCGACCGGCGCTTCCTGGATGATCGTCCGGGTGGTGCGGCGCCCGGTGATCCCGAGCACCAGGAACGTCACCGCCACCACCAGCCCGCCGACGACGGCCGGGGCGAGATGCGAGCGAAGCAGGGTCTTCATTCGATTCTCAGTGTTGGGCGGTCCCGTCAAGAGCGGCTAAATGGCGATGGTCGTAAGTGTTCGCACGGCGTGCTCGATGTCGACGGCTCGCATCAGCGCCTCCCCCACGAGTACCGCGTCCGCGCCCGCCAGCGCCAGCTGCTCGAGTTGATCTCGATTGCTGAACCCTGACTCGGCGACGGTAGCGGTGCCCGGCGGGATCAGCGGCAGCAGCTCGAAGGTCCTTTGCCTGTCGACAACCAGCGTCGTCAGATCGCGATTGTTGACGCCGATGATCGTGGCGCCCGCATCGAGCGCCAGCTCGAGCTCGCGCCCGTCGTGGACCTCGACCAGAGCGTCGAGCCCGCACTCCTCCGCGAGCCGGCGCAGCGCGAGGAGCTGCCCGGGGGCGAGCGCGGCCACGATCAGCAGGATCGCGTCGGCGCCGGCCAGCAGGGACTCGTACACCTGATAGGGCTCGACCACGAAGTCCTTGCGGAGGATGGGCAGGCCAGAGCAGGCCCGGGCGGCCCGCAGATCCTCGAGCGAGCCGCCGAAGCTCGGGCCCTCGGTGAGGATCGACAGCGCCGCGGCGCCGCCACGCTCGTAGGCACCCAGCACACGCTCGAGTGCGACCCCGTCGCGGATCGCCCCGGCAGAGGGCGAGCGGCGCTTGTGCTCGGCGATCAGCGACAGCCGCGGTCCACGCAGCGCCTCCGCGAATCGCCGCCCGTCCGGCGGGCGCTCGGTCTGGGCCTCCCGTGCCGCCCGCTCGAGCTCCGCGTCGGGAACGGCTCTCCGGCGATGCTCAAGCTCCCGGCGCGTCGCGGCGACGATGCGCTCGAGCTCGTTCACGCGGACCCCCGGGCCGAGGCCGCGCCGTCGGCACTCGCCAGCTCATGGGTTCGATTGACGAACCGCTCGGACAGCTCGGCCGAGGCGCCCGAGTCGATCGCCGCCTCCGCCGCCCGGACCCCCTGCTCGAGCGACTCCGCGCCGCCCGCGGCGTAAATGGCCGCCCCCGCATTGAGCACCGCCAGATCCCGAGCGGCACCCGGTGCGCCGGAGAAGATCAGCCGGGCGGTGTCGGCATTCTGGTAGGGGTCTCCCCGGGGTATGGCCTCGGCCGGCGCGAGTTCCAGTCCGACATCGCTCGGCGCGAGCGTGTAGCGGTCGATCCGGTCCTCGACCACCTCCACCACGCGGGAGGGGGCCGAGATGCTGAGCTCGTCGAGGCCGTCATGGCTCGAGACCAGCAGCGCGTGCCGGGTCCCGAGCCGCGCCAGGGCGCCGGCCATCGTCTCCAAATACGCGGGGTCCGAGACCCCGACCAGCTGGCGGCTGGCGCCCGCGGGGTTGGTCAGCGGGCCGAGGAAGTTGAACGTCGTTCGCACCGCCAGCTCCCTGCGCACCGGCACCACGTAGCGCGTGGCCTGATGGTGGGCCGGGGCGAACATGAAGCCGAAGCCGATCTCCTCGATGCACCGCGCCACCGCGTCGGGACCCAGGTCGATGCGAGCCCCGAGCGCCTCGAGCAAGTCGGCGGAACCGGACAGGCCGGTGGCCGAGCGATTTCCGTGCTTGGCCACGGTGCAGCCCGCGGCGGCGGCGATCAGCGCCGCGGTGGTGGACACGTTGAACGTCGGCCGCCCTCCGCCGGTGCCCGCCGTGTCGAGCAGGTCGTCGCGCCCGACGCGGACCGGGGTGGCAAGCGCACGCATCGTGCGGGCCAGGCCGGCCAGCTCGTCGACGGTCTCCCCTTTCGTCCGCAGCGCGATCAGGAAGGCAGCGATCTGGATCTCCGTGGCGTTGCCCGCCATGATCTCCGAGAGCACCGCCGCGGCGTCCTCGAGGCTCAGATCGTGGCCGGCCGCGAGGGCATCGATCGAGCGGACCAGAAGTCCCTCGGCGCTCACCGGGTCCCCTCCGCTCACCGGGTCCCCGGTGCTCACCGGGTCCCCTCCAGGAAGTTCGCCAGAAGCTCGCGTCCCTGCTCGGTCAGCACCGACTCAGGGTGAAACTGCACCCCCTCGGCGGGCAGCTCGCGGTGGCGGACCGCCATCACGATCTCCTGGTCGCCGCCGTCGGCGCCGGCCGCCGCGCTGCGCTCGAGCGTGTCCGGCAGGACGGGCCCGACGATCAGCGAGTGGTAGCGGCCGACCTCGAGCGGCTGGCGAAGGCCGCGGAAGATCGTCCGGCCGTCGTGCTCGACGGCGATCGTCTTGCCGTGCACCGGCTCGCCGACGACCACGGTTCCGCCCCAGGCCTGCACCAGCGCCTGGTGGCCGAGACACACGCCGAGGGTTGGGACCCGCGCCAGGGGAAAGCGGCACACCGCCTCCAGGGAGATGCCGGCCTCGTTGGGCGTGCATGGGCCGGGCGAGACGATCAACCGGTCGTAGCCACGGATCAGCAGCTCCTCGACGGTGGCGTGGTCGTTGCGCACCACCTCGATCTCGGCACCCAGCTCGCCCAGGTACTGCACGAGGTTGTACGTGAAGCTGTCGTAGTTGTCGATGACCAGAACCCGCAAGCAGCCGAACGGTACCCGGGCGCCCCCCTCGCGGTTGCGGTGCCCATAGCACCCATTTCGTGACACGTGCCGAGTGGCGCGGGTGGCTTATTCACGTTATGGCGCCTGCTACAGCGGCAGGCAGATTCCCAGCAGGCAGATCGGCGGCGGAGTGGTCGGCGGCGGCGTGGGCGTGGAGGTCGGCGGCGGCGTGGGCGTGGAGGTCGGCGGCAGCGTGGATGTGGACGTGGGCAGCGGCGGCGAGGGCGGCTGGGCCGGCTCGGGGTTCACCGGCGGCGTCTCCGGCGGCGGCTTGTGATGCCTCGGCGGCTTCCGCGGGTGCGCGTACTCGGGCGGGTAGGACGCGAAGCGCTTTGAGCGGAGCTCCTGCTTGAGCGCCGCGCGGCTGGCCGGGTAGCGGGCCAGGTTGGCCGGGCTCGAGGAGGTGAAGCCCTCGTAGTAGTTGAGCATCCGCACGCGGGGGTGGCTGAAGACCCAGGAGAACAGCTCGTGCACGAACGATGCGTCGTCGGCGCCATCGACCGCCCACTCGGAGATCACGAACGGCTTGCCCGAGAACTGCGAGTAGAACTGGCTGAGCATCGAGAAGTTGGGATAGAAGGAGTAGAAGTCGGTCCCGACCCAGTCGACGTACGCCGCCCCCGGCCAGTACACGCCCGGCGAGTCGGCGGCGATCTCGGGGCTGCCGGCGTCCTGCGGGACCCACAGGAACGCCACCTTGGGGCGCGCCAGGGAGCTGCGACAGCCTCCCGAGTGGCGCCCGCCCGGGCAGCCGGGCATGGCCTTGAGCTTCGGCAGCCCCAGCGCCCGTAGCCTGCGGTCGACAGCTGCCACCGGCCCGCCGCGAAGGATCAGCACCGTGCGCCGCCAGGCCTGGATGAAGAACTGCGGGGAGTTGGCGGGGCCCCGGGACGATCCGTCGCCGTTGTACGCCGAGTATGCATTCCACCAGGCGTCCATCTCGCCCATGATCCGCACGTAGAAGATCCGTCCGGAGTGCGCCAGGTTGTGGTTCAGCCTGACCAGGAAGGCGTCGGCGCCGCCCATCGCGATCCCCTCCGGGGAGATCACGCCGGGTTGCGCGTAGCCCTTCGAGGTCGAAAGCTCGATCCCCAGCCGGGCCCGGAAGCTCGGGTCGCGCACCGAGATCCAGTCGGAGGGCGTGTTGTAGGTCAGGTAGTCCTCGAACACCGGCGGGTGCTTTCCCACCTCCCGCCAGAAGCGAGCTGATCGACTTGCCGCCCGTCAGCCCGGCGAAGATGCGGTTGCCGGGCGGCAGGTACTGACCGGCGCCGGCGTCGGGCGCCGCGACGAGCGCCGACGCGGCGGCGAGCACCACCGCCACCAGCCCGGCAAACACCACGCCCCACTGCCGCTTGCGAGACACGAGCTGCCCAGGCTACGCCGCGCGCGCCCGGCGATCAAACGGCAACCGGGCCGGGCTCCTAAGGCCAGTCGGGCTGCGCGACCGCCAGCTCGATCGCCTGCAGGACCGCTTTGGCCTTGGCCTCCGACTCGCGGAGCTCGAGCTCGGGCTTGGCGTCCGCCACGGTGCCGCCGCCGGCCTGGATGTGGGCGATGCCGTCCTTGACGACGACCGTGCGGATATGGATGCAGGTGTCGAGGTCGCCCGTGTAGGAGACCCATCCGATCGCACCCCCGTAGCCGCCGCGCTTGACCGGCTCGAGCTCGTCGATGATCTGCATGGCGCGCACCTTGGGTGCGCCCGAGAGCGTTCCCGCCGGGAGCACCGAGCGCAGCGCGTCGAGCGCGCCGATGCCGTCGCGCAGCGTGCCCGTGACGCTCGAGACGATGTGCATCACGTGGCTGTAGTTCTCCACGGCCATGAACTCCTGCACCTCTACCGTCCCGTAGCGGCACACCCGGCCGAGGTCGTTGCGCCCCAGATCGACGAGCATCACGTGCTCGGCGCGCTCCTTGGGATCGGCCAGCAGCTCGCGCGCCAGCTCGTTGTCCTGCTCGAGCGTGGCGCCGCGCGGACGGGTGCCGGCGATCGGCCGTGTGGAGACGTGCGACCCCGACACGGTGATCAGCGGCTCCGGGCTGGCGCCCGCCACCTCGAAGTCCCCGAAGTCGAGGAAGTACATGTACGGGCTGGGGTTGACGGCCCGAAGGCCCCGGTAGATGGAGAACGCCTCCACCGAAACGGGGCCCGACCACCGCTGCGAGGGGACGACCTGGTACGCGTCCCCGGCGCGGATGTACTCGATGATCCGGGCCACCGTGGCCTCGAACTGGTGTGGCGCCATGTTCGATTCGAATGTCGGGACCCGCTCGGGCCTGCGTCGCGGCGGCCTGGGGCGGCACCGGGCCTCGCAGCCGCGCGCGCACCTCGGCGATGGTCTGAAGGGCCCGGTCATACGAGGCATCGATCGCCGTCGTCCACATAGGCATTGGCCAGTACGGTGATCGTGTGCTTGAGGTGGTCGAAGCACACCAGCGCGTCGGTCAGCATCAGCGCCAGGTCGGGCACGCCGACGGGGTCCGGGTTGGGATCGCCCAGCGGCTCGACCGTCCGCACCAGGTCATAGGCGAACACGCCAACTGCGCCGCCGGCGAACGGCGGCAGCCCCTCGAGCGGCGCGGGATCGAAGGCCTCGAGCTCGGCGGCCGCCAGCGCGTAGGGGTCGCCGCCATCGGCGAGCGACCAGCGCAGCACCTTGCGGGGACGGAAACCGATGAACGAGTAGCGGCCGACCCTGCCCTGCTCGGCCGACTCCAGCAGGAAGGCGGGCTGTCGCGCTTCTCGCAGCTTGAGGAACGCCGACACCGGCGTCTCGCAGTCGTCGATGAACGTCTCCAGCACGGGTATCAGGTTGTGCTCGCGCGCCAGGGCGCGCGCCTGCTCGAGCGACGGCGCAGCCCCCGACCCGACCGGTGGGGCGCTAACGCGGCTGGCGACGGCCATCGAGCACCTGCTCGGCGTCCACGAGTCCCAGCCCCCGCCCGCGCATCAGGACCGCGAGGTGGTAGAGCACGTCCGCGGCCTCCTCGGCCAGCCGCTCTTCGGATTCCTCGTCGGCGGCGCGCGCCACCTCGTCGGCCTCCTCGCGCATCTTCTCGCCGTTGCGCGTCCGGTCGGCGAGCAACTCGCTCGTGTACGAGCCCTCGGGGCGCTCCAGCGCGCGGGCGGCGATCGTGCGCTCGAGCGTCGGCAGCACCTCGTGCGGCGCGGCCGGTTCGAGCTCACCGCGGTGAAAGCACGTGCGCTCGCCGGTGTGACACGCGGGACCGGCCGGCTCGACCAGCGCCAGCAGTGCATCGCCGTCGCAGTCGTAGCGGATGGCCTTGAGCGCCAGCGTGTTGCCCGACGTGGCGCCCTTGCGCCACAGCTCCTGCCGCGAGCGGCTGAAGAAGTGAACCTGACCCGTCTCGCGCGTCAGGCGCAGTGACTCGGCGTTCATGTAGGCCAGGGTCAGAACCTCGCCCGACGCCCAGTCCTGGACCACGCACGGCACGAGCCCGCGCTCGTCGAATGAGACCTCCGAGTCGTCCATCTCCCTGGCGATTCTGGCAGGGCGATCGAGCGCGTCGTCGTCGTCACTCGATGCCCAGCCGGTCGAGCAGGCGCTCGTCGGCGCGCCACCGTCGCCGGACGCGGACGGAGAGCTCGAGGTGCACGTGCGTCCCGAGCTCCCGCTCGATCGCCTGCCTGGCGGCGACGCCGACGGCCTTCACCATCCGGCCCCCGGCGCCGATCAGGATCCCCTTCTGCGATTCGGTCTCGACGAGGATCTCCGCGGTGATCCGCACCAGCTCCTCCGAGCGCTCGATCTCCTGTACCTCGACCTCCACCGCGTGCGGCACCTCGTGGCGCGTGCGGGCCAGGACCTGCTCCCGCACGAGCTCTGCCAGACGCACGCCTTCCGTCATGTCGGAGCGCTGATCGGGCTCGAAATAGAGAGGGCCGGCCGGAAGCAGCGAGACGAGGTGGTCGATCAGCGCCGGCACGCCAGAGCCGGTGCGCGCCGAGACGGGAAAGATGTCCTCCGAGGCCCCGAGCTCGCCCGCGGCGTGCAGCACCGGCGCCACTTCGTGGCGCCTCAGGCGGTCGATCTTGTTGACCGCGATGATCACCGGCACTGGGGAATCCGCCAGCAGCTGGGCTACGTAGCGGTCGCCGCGACCGATTCCATCCTCGGCGTCCAGCACCAACAGGCAGCCGTCGGCGTCCTGCAGCTCGGCCTGGACGCGCCGCTGCATCCTGCCGGTCAGCGCGTCCCTGGGTCGCTGCACGCCCGGGAGGTCTACGAGCACGAGCTGCCAGTCCCGGCCGGTCGCCACACCGCGGATCGCGCGCCTGGTCGTCTGCGGCTTGCTCGAGACGATCGCCACCTTGGCTCCGACGATCGCGTTGGCCAGCGTCGACTTGCCGACATTCGGGCGCCCGGCGAGGGCGACGAAGCCCGACCTCACGGCAGGACCCAGCGCAACAGCTCCGCCTGCAGGGCGAGCATCTCGCCGTCGTCGTCCTCGTGGTCCATGCCGCTCAGATGCAGCGCGCCGTGCACCACCGCCTCGCGGATGTCCTCCGTGCGGGCAGGGCAGATCAGGATGTCGCCCAGCTCCCTGGGCCCGGCCGCCGGGCCCGCCTCATCGACGGCGAACGAGAGCACGTCCGTGGCCTCGTCATGGCCCCGATGCTCGAGATTCAGCGCGCGAATCCGCTGCTCGTCCACGAACTCGATGGCCAGGTGTCCCTCATCGATGCCGGCTGAGGACAGCGCCAGCGTGCACAGCTCCTGGAGCTCCACCGCCGGAGGACCCTCGACTCCGAGCGCATCCATCCCCACTAGCTCGACCTCGAACACGCTTCGCCGCCGGCGGTCTACGCCCGCCGTCGCGGCCTGAGCTCGGGCGCCGAGCGCTGCGCGTGCTCGTTGTAGGCGGCGACGATCCGCTGGACCAGCTTGTGGCGCACGACGTCCTCCTCGCCGAAGCGCACGAACTCGATCCCGTCCACCTTCTTCAGAACGTCCGCGACGACGATCAGGCCCGAGTCGTGCTCCCGCGGCAGGTCGATCTGCGTGATGTCCCCGGTGACCACCATCTTCGAGTTGAACCCCAGCCGCGTGAGGAACATCTTCATCTGCTCGGGGGAGGTGTTCTGCGCCTCGTCGAGGATGATGAAGGAGTCGTTCAGGCTTCTACCCCGCATGAACGCCAGCGGCGCCACCTCGATCACGCCGCGCTCCAGATGCTGCGAGACCCGGTCGGGCTCGAGCATGTCGTGCAGGGCGTCGAACAGCGGCCTCAGGTAGGGGTCGACCTTGGCCATCAGGTCGCCCGGCAGGAAGCCCAGCCGCTCACCGGCCTCGACGGCGGGGCGCGTGAGGATGATGCGGTTGACCTCGCGCCGGCTCAGCGCGGCGGCGGCCAGGGCCACGGCCAGGAAGGTCTTGCCCGTGCCCGCGGGGCCGATGCCGAACGTGATCGTGTTGTTGCGGATCGAGTCGACGTAGCGCTTCTGGTTGACGGTCTTGGGCGCCACCTTCGTCGCGCGGTGGCGCCAGACGACGTCCTCCAGGATCCGCGCCGGCGAGGTGTGCTCGTCGAGCGCCCCCCTGACGGCCTCGATCGTGCCGGGCGCGATCTCGTGGCCCTGCTCGATCAGCTCGGAGAGCTCTCTGACGACGGCCGTGGCGTTTTCCACCGCGTCGGGCTGGCCGTCGAGCGTCAGTACGTTGCCCCGGAGGTAGATGTCGCAGTCGAGATCGCCCTCGAGCGCGCGGAGCACCGCGTCCTCGGATCCAGCCAGCTCGGCGGCGGTCGAGTTGTCGAGCTCGAGCTGCTTGCGCACGCTGGGAGACGCCGCCTACGACCCCAGCGCGGCGCGCACGCGCGCCGACGCCCGCTTGCCGTCGGCTCGACCCCCGGACTTGGCCATCACGGCCTTCATCACGGCTCCCATCTCGCGCGGGCTCGAGGCGCCGGTCTCGGCGATCGCGTCCTTCACGATGGCGTCGAGCTCCGAGTCGTCGAGCTCGGCGGGGAGGTAGGTGGCGATCAGGTCCGCCTCTGATTCCTCTCGGTCCGCAAGCTCGGGGCGGCCGCCCTCGCGGAACTGATCCGCGGCGTCGAGGCGCCGCTTGCGCTCGCGCCGGAGCACGGCGAGCTCGTCGCCGTTGCCCTCCTTGGCGGCCTTCTGGAGCTCTGACAGGACCAAGCGCAGCGCGCCGACCCGCTCTGAGTCGCGGGCTTTCATGGCGCTGGTCATGTCGGTGCGGACCTGTTCGGTGACGCTCACCTCAATGAGGATAGACCCCGCACCTGATCCCATCGGCGTGCAGCTCGTGGCAGACGACGTCGATCAGCTCGCCGCGCTGCGCCGCGCCCGCGGGCAGATAGCAGCGCACGTAATCGGCCGTGTAGCCGGAGCTCTGGAACTCCGCCTGCTTGTCGACCAGCACGGTCTCCGTCGCGCCCAGCTTCGCCGCCCTGAAACGGCGTGAGCGGGCCTCCGAGCGGCCCCGAAGCTCGCGCGAGCGACGCTTCTTCTCCTCCGGCGAGACCCGGTCGCCCAGCTGCTCGGCGCGCGTCCCGGGGCGCGGCGAGTAGCTGAAGGCATGTACGCGGCTGATGCCCGCAGCGTCGATCAACTCAAGCGTGCGCGCGAATGCCGCTTCAGACTCGGTCGGAAAGCCAACGATGACGTCCGTGGTGACGTTTACCTCGGGGACTGCACGCCGAAGCGCCTGAATCTGCTCGAGGTATTGCTCGGAGTCGTAGTGCCGGCCCATCGCCGAGAGGACGCCGTCGTCGCCGGACTGCATCGGGACGTGCAGGTGCGGGCAGACCTTGCGCTCGGTGGCCAGCGCCTCGAGCAGCGAGTCCTTGACGTGGATCACCTCGACGCTCGAGAGCCGCACGCGCTCGACGCCCGGCACACGCGCCGCCCGGACCATCAACTCGCCGAGCTCGAGGCCACGCTCGGGGTCGCGGTAGTCGCCGACGCTGATGCCCGTCATGACCATCTCAGGCTGGCCCTGGTCGACGCGCCGGCGGACCTCGTCCAGCACCGCGCTCGCGGGCCGCGAGCGGGCGGCGCCGCGGACCGCGGGAATGATGCAGTAGGCGCACTGGCAGTCGCAGCCGTCCTGGACCTTGACGAAGCCCCGTGTGCGCGTGGCGCGCTCGGGCGCAGCGCGCGATCGCGGGCCAGCACGTCGTGCTCGACAGTCGGCACATCCTCCGATCTCGGCCGCCACGTCGTCGGCCGTGCCCACGAACGGCCGCACGCGCTCGTCGATCTGCGCAAACTGGCCGGCGTTCAGGTTGACGGCGCAGCCCGAGACGTACACCTCGCCGGCGGTCTTGAGCGAGCGCCTCACCGACTGGCGCGACTTGCCCTCCGCCTCGCGCGTGATGCAGCAGGTGTTGACCACGTGCAGATCGGCCTCGCCTTCCGGCGCCTCGCTGTGGCCGGCGGCCAGCAGCGCGCTGCGCGCCAGCATCGCGTCGGCCTGCGAGACCTTGCAGCCCAGGAACTTGACGGCGAACGTGCTCACGCCCCGGGGACGGTAGCCGCCGCGTCGCTGAGCCGCGTACCCAGCTCGCGCGCGGCGGAGACCAGCTCCGGCGGCTCCAGGACCTCCATCGGCTCGCCGAGCAGCGCCATCCACACCAGGAACTCGCTCGACCAGGCGCCGCGCGTCGAGACCAGGCAGCTCCGCTCGCTCTCCGGCTCCACCGCCGCGTAGCGCCCCGGGACCCGCTTGGCGATCCGCGCGGCGCTGGCGTGGATGCGGATCCGGCCGGGAGTCGGATCGGGCTCCTCCGCCGTTCCCCGCAGCTGCCGCTTGACGAACGCCGCAGCGTCGCCTCCCGGAACAATTCGCTTGTGACCGCGCCCGGCTGGGCGCGCCCGTCCGCGGATGCGATCGATACGGAACGTCCGCCAGTCGTCGCGGTCCAGGTCGAATGCCACCAGGTACCAGCGGTAGCCGCTGTGCACGACGGCGCTCGGCTCCGCGTGGCGCTGGGAGGTGCGGTCGTCTCTGGCCACGTAGGTGAAGCGCAGGCGGGCGACGTCGCGGCAGGCCCCAGCGAGCGTGGCCAGCATCTCCGCGTCGATGCGGGGGCCCTCGACGCTGAAGGTCGAGGTCGCGCCGCCGAGCGCGCTGACGCGGCGGCGCAGCCGGTTCGGAAGAACCTGCTCGAGCTTTGCCAGGGCCATGACGGAGGTCTCCTCGATCCCGGAGATCGAGCCGGAGGCCGCGGTCCTCAGCCCCACGGCCACGGCGACCGCCTCGGCGTCGTCGAGCAGCAGCGGCGGGAGCTCGCCGCCGGCGCCGAGCCGGTAGCCGCCGGCCACGCCGGGCGCGGCCTCGATCGGATAGCCGAGCGAGCGCAGCTTGTCGACATCGCGGCGGATCGTGCGCGGCCCCACCTCCAGCCGCTGGGCGAGCTCCTGGCCCGTCCACTCGCGCCGCAGCTGCAGCAGCGAGAGCAGCGCCAGCAGGCGGGCGGAGGTCTGAACCATCGCCGCGCAGGATGCCACGAATTGCGGACAGCAGTTGACCGCATATGCCTTCAAATCGGCGAATCGCGGACCGAATATGACCTAGTTCGATGAGACCGTCCCGGCCATGTCAACACTCGCTTTCACCTCCCACACGGTCCCGCTCGAGACGCGGACCGGCAGCCGCGTCGCGTGGCTCGGCTTCCTCGTGGTCATCACCGCCGCGGTGATGAACCTGCTCGACTCCACGATCACCCAGACGGCGGCGCCGGCCATCCGGCGCGAGCTCGGCGGCTCCTTCGCCGACCTCGAGTGGATCTCCGCCGCGTACACGCTCGCCATGTCGGTGGTGCTGCTGCTGGGCAGCCGCCTGGGCGATATCGTCGGACGGCGGCGGGTGCTCCTGGTCGGTATCGGCGCCTTCGCCGCGGCCTCGATGCTGTGCGCCCTAGCGCCCTCGCCGGCGGCGCTGATCGCGGCCCGAGCCCTGCAAGGGGCGATCGCGGCGATCATGGTGCCCCAAGGATTCGGCCTGATCCGCGAGCTGTTCGGCGACGCCGGGCAGCAGAAGGCGCTCGGTGTGTTCGGGCCGGTGATGGGGCTGGCCGCCGTCGCTGGGCCGCTCGTGGGCGGCGGGCTCGTCAACCTCAACCTGCTGGGGACCGGTTGGCGGATGATCTTCGCGGTCAACGTCCCGCTGGCGCTGGCGGCCGTGGTGGCCGGACGCCGGTTTCTGCCGCGCACGCAGCCGGCGACGCCCGAAGCCCGGCCGGACGGGCTGAGCATCGCGCTGGCGATGCTCGGCGCGACGGCGCTGGTCTATCCCCTGATCGAGGGGCGCCAGCAGGGATGGCCGACGTGGTCGTTCGCGCTCCTGGCGGCCGGGATCGCGCTCCTGGCGGCCTTCGGCGTCCGTCAGGGCCACCGCGCGCGCCACGGACGCTCGCCGCTGGTTGAGCCCTCGGTGCTCCGCCGCCGCCCCTACGTCGCCGGACTGGCCGTGGTTGTCGGCTTCATCGGCGCCATGGGCGGGATGATGATCGCCGTCAACGTCCTCTACCAGCTGGGACTCGGCTTCTCGCCGCTGGCGTGCGCCGTGGCCACCGTGGCGATCCCCGTGGCGGCGATCGCAGGTTCGATCACCTCCTCGGCGCTGCTTTCGAGGATCGGCCGCACGACCATGCACATCGGCATCGCCACGATGGCCGTGGGTCTGGTCGTGGTGGACCTCGTCCTGCGCGCGGCGAGCGGTCCGATCAGCGCCTGGGACCTCGCCGCGCCGCTGGCGATCACCGGCTACGGCATGGGCATGGTGTTCGTGCCGATGTTCGACGTCATCCTGGCCGGGGTCGCCCACCGCGAGCTGGGGTCGGCCGCGGGACTCCTGGAGTCGGTGCAGCAGCTGGCGATGTCACTGGGCATCGCGGCCGTGGGCACCGTGCTGTTCGATCAACTCGGCCATGGGCACGGGCCGCTGGCCTTCATCGGCGCCGCCGACCACGCTCTGGTCGTGACGGTGGTGCTTCTGCTGGCGGCGGGCGCGGCGGTCTTCTGGCTGCCCAAGCACGCCCGCGAGTCGTAGTTCAGACATCCGTTGACCGGAGCAGTTTTGGATGAAGCAGCGTGGGGAGACTGTCTCCTAAACACCCCAGAGGGAAGGGAGAGACCCATGCGACACGGTGACATCGGCTCGAGCCCCGACTATGTCGGGGTCGGCGTTGTCAACTACAAGATGCCGCGCCTGCACACGCGCGGCGATGTCGTAGAGAACTGCCAGGAGATCGCGCGGCGGATCCACGGCCTGAAGCAGGGTTGGCCGGGGCTGGACCTGGTGATCTTCCCGGAGTATTCGACCCACGGGATCCTCTATGACCGCGACGAGATGTTCGAGTGCTCGGCGCAGATCCCCGGCGACGAGACCGACATCTTCGCCAAGGCCTGCCGCGAGGCTGGGGTCTGGGGCGTCTTCTCGCTCACCGGCGAGCGGCACGAGGAGCACCCGCACAAGAACCCCTACAACACCCTGATCCTGATGAACCCCGACGGGGAGATCGTCCAGCGGTATCGCAAGGTCTGCCCCTGGTGCCCGATCGAGGCCTGGTATCCGGGCGAGCGCACCTACGTGAGCGAGGGGCCCAAGGGGCTGAAGGTCAGCCTGATCATCTGCGACGACGGCAACTATCCGGAGATCTGGCGCGATTGCGCCATGCGCGGCGCCGAGCTGATCGTCCGCTGCCAGGGATACATGTATCCGGCCAAGGAGCAGCAGCGGATGGTGGCCCAAACGTCCGCGTGGCAGAACACCGCCTACGTCGCCGTGGCCAACGCCACGGGCTGGGACGGCGTCTACTCCTACTTCGGGCATTCGGCGATCATCGGCTACGACGGTCGCATGGTGGCGGAGTGCGGCACCGAGGAGAACGGCGCCCAGTACGCGGAGCTGTCGGTGTCGTCGATCCGCGATGCGCGCGAGACCTGGCAGTCCCAGAACCACCTGTTCAAGCTCCTGCACCGTGGCTACACGGGCATGTATGCCTCAAAGGACGGTGATTCGGGCGTCCAGGAGTGCCCGTTCGAGTTCTACCGCACCTGGGTCAACGAGCCGGAGAAGGCCCGCGAGCAGGTCGAGGCAATCACCCGCACGACGGCTGGCACCGACTCCTGCGCGGTCCAAGGGGTCCCCACCCCCGAGGAGTCGCGCCGCGAGCGAGAGCTGGCGCACACGCGCTGAATAAACAAAAGGGCGGCGCCTGCGGGGCGCCGCCCTTATTTTTGTGTCAGCAGCAGGGCGACCCACTCCCCGTGCGAGCGCCGCGCGGCCTCGCGCAGGCCGCGGGCGGCGAACGCGGCGCCACGGAGTCGGCCTGGGAGGCGAGGATGCCGCCGGCGATCACCTGCTGCGTCGCCGGCGCCAGCGCGGGCGCCCAGGCCAGCAGGAGGGGTGCCAGCAGGTTCGCCGCCACGGTCGCGCTGGCCGGAACCCGTGCGGTGCGCAGATCGAGCCGCTGGACTTCGACGTTGACGCCGTTGCGTTCCGCGTTCGCCCGCGCGGCCTCCACGCTCGCCGGGTCGTTGTCGAGCGCCAGCACCGGGTCGAAGCCGAGCCGCGCCGCCGTGATTGCCAGCACGCCCGACCCGCAGCCCAGATCGAGGAACGCACCCCCTGCCGGGAGACCGAGCAGCAGCTCGAGACACAGGCGCGTCGTCGCGTGGGCGCCCGTCCCGAACGCCCGGCCGGGGTCGATCACCACTTCGATGGGCGTGGTCGCGGGGCGCTCCCACGGCGGGCGCACGGTCAGCCTGCCGTCTAGCACCAGCGGCCGGTGAAACTGACGCCAGCGCTCGGCCCAGTCGTCGTCGATCTCCTCCGTGCGGATCTCCACCAGCGCTCCGCCGGCCGCCGCCCGGAGGTCGGGGAGCGCCGGCAGCTCGCCCGGTGCCCCGTAGACCGCGTACTCCACCACGTCCCCGGGGCCGCTTACCTCCTCCACGCCGCTCGGCGCGAGCTCGAGCAGCTCGGCCAGCACCAGCTCGGCGTGCTCGCGCCGGACCCGGATCGCCAGGCGGATCAACCGCCGAACGCGCGGCGCAGCTTTCCGAACACCCCTTCGTCGGTCCGGAGGTTGTGGTCGGTCATCGTCTCCGCCAGCTGCTCTGAGAGCTCCCGCTGCCGGCGGTTCAGATGCCGGGGAACGACGACGTTGACCACGACCCTCAGGTTGCCCCCGCGCCTGCCGCGGAGCGCCGGCATCCCCTTGCCTCGAACCACCAGCACCTCGTGGGGCTGGGTCCCGGCCGGGATATCGAGCTCCACCTCGTCATCGACCGTGGGGACCGTGACCGTCGTCCCCAGCGCGGCCAGCGGTGCTGCCACGTCGACCGCCGTCACCAGGTCGTCGCCGTCACGCAGGAAGCGCGAATCCTCGCGCACGCGAATCTGGACATAGAGGTCGCCGGGGGGTCCGCCCCGCTCGCCGGCGTGACCCCGGCCGCCGATGCGGACTCGCTGGCCGTCGGCGATACCCGGCCGGCACGTCGACCGAGAACTTGACCCGCTCAACCTTCCGACCCCGTCCGTGACACTCGTGGCAGGGCTCCTTGGGCACGCGGCCGTCGCCGCCGCAGCGGTCGCACACCGTGGCCCGCACCACTTGCCCGAACGGTGTGCGCGACACGGCGCGCATCTGGCCCGAGCCTCCACACTGCGTGCAGGTCTCTATCGGGGTGCCGGGCTCGGCGCCGTTTCCCTGGCAGTTCTCGCAGCGCGCGATCGCCTCGTAGGAGACCGGCACCGACTTCCCGTGGGCGGCGTCGGCGAGGTCGATCTCCACCGCCACCGCGATGTCCCCGCCCTGGATGCGGCCGGAGCCCCGGCCGCCGGCGGCGGCGCCGAACAGGTCGCCGAACGGGCCACCGGCGCTGCCGAAGAAAGCCTCGAAGATGTCTGCCACCGAGCCGAAGCCCTCGAAGTTCGGCGCGTAGCCTCCGGTGCGCAGGCCCTCGTGGCCGTAGCGGTCATAGGTCGCGCGGCGCTCCGAGTCCGACAGGACCTCGTAGGCCTCCGCCGCCTGCTTGAACTTCTCCTCGGCCTCGGGGTCGTGGCTGTTGACGTCGGGGTGTAGCTCGCGCGCCAGTCGTCTGAAGGCCCGCTTGATCTCGGACTCGGATGCCTGCCGGCTGACGCCGAGCACCTCGTAGTAGTCGCGGGGCATCTGCGAAGCGCTCATCGTTCGTCGTAGACCTCGGTGACGAAGCTCGAGAGCTGATGAGCCGCCTCACGCACGGAGCGGATCGCGCGCCCGTAGTCCATCCGCAGCGGGCCGATCACCGAGACCGCGCCCAGGCTGCGCTGGGGCAGGCCGTAGCTGGCGGCCACCAGCGCCAGGGAACGAAGCGCCGGCGAGTCGTTCTCGGTGCCGATGCGCACCAGCACGCCGCGCTGGGCCAGCGCCGAGCGAAGCAGGCCGAGCAGTGTCCGGCGCCGCTCGAGCATGTCCATCAGCGCGCGCAGGTGCGTCATGTCCTCCACCCGGTCCAGCTGCAGAAGCCGTCCGGCGCCCTCCACGTAAAGCGTGTCCTGAGCGGCCTCCTCGAGGTCGGTGAAGACGGGCGCGATGGCCTCGAGGAAGTGGGCCTCGATGCTTGACAACGAGGGGTCGTGCAGGCGCTGGTGGATCATCCGGGCGCCGAGGCCGAGGCCCACCAGGCGCTCGTTCAGGTAGCTGGCCGCCCACTGGGTGAGGCCCTGGTCGACGGGCTCTCTGAAGGTGAACATCCGCTTGGTGACGCCGCCGGTGGAGGTGATCACCACCACCATCAGCACCTGCGGCTGGAGCGCCAGCACCTCGACGTGCTTGATCGTCGAGGTCTCGATCGGGGGCGCGGTGACGATCGCCAGGAGGTTCGTGACCTGGGAGAGCGTCTCGGTGGTGACCCGCATGGCGTCGTCGAGCTCCCGGCGCACCAGGGAGAGCGACAGCGACGGACCGCCCTCGTCGGCCGGCAGCAGACGATCGACGAAGTAGCGGTAACCGGCCTCGGTCGGGACGCGGCCGGCGGATGTGTGAGGGTGCGCCAGCAGGCCGCGCTCCTCGAGGGTCGCCAGCTCGTGCCGGATCGTGGAGGGGCCCCACTCGATCTCGGCGGCCGCCGAGAGGGACTTGGAGCCCACGGGCATGCCCGCCGCCAGATGCTCCTCGACGACCTTGCGCAGCACCAGTTCTTGACGATCTGTCAACACCGTGGCTGATTGTAGGAGTAGGTTTTCCGCCAACCCGGCGGCGAGCGGCTAACCGACCGCGAACTGCTCGCGCGTTCGGCGGCAGGCATCGAGAAAGATGCGGCCGTCAGTACGGAGCGTGAAGAAGCTGGCGCCAGCCGCTCGCCAGCGGGCGACCTGCTCGGAGCGCTCGAGATAGACACCGAGCGCGGCGTGCGGCGCAATCCGCTCAGCCAGACGCTCCCCGGCGTCCACCACATCGTGGTGATCGAGATCGCCCGGATGCCCAACGCTCTGCGACAAGTCATAGGGGCCCACGAAGACAACGTCGACTCCCGGAGTGGACGCGACCGCGGCGGCGTCGGATACAGCCTCCGCCGCCTCGAGCTGGACGATGATCGTCGTGATCGCGTCGCGGTCTTGCGCCCGCGCCGACCGTGCGAGCAGCTCGTGGCGGACGATCGGTGCAAGGCCTCGGTGGCCGACGGGGTGATAGCGAGCCGCGGCGACGGCCTCCGCGGCCTCGGCGGCGAGCGACTCCGGAACCATCACTCCGCCGGGCCCCATATCGAGGATCCTGGCGATCGAACTCAAGTCACCGGCTTGCACCCGCACCACACAGCCGATTTCGGCTGCGTCGCAAGCGGCGATCAGCGCCGACAGCAACCCGAGATCGACGGCCGAATGTTCGAGATCGAGCACGACAAAATCGAAGCCGGCCAGCGCATAGCACTCGATCGCGCCGCGTGCGGGAAGCTCGAGCACGAACGAGCCCGCCAGCTGCTCGCGTCTGGCGATCCGCTTGCGGAGTGATGCGGAGGCGTTCAGCTTGGCTCCCGCGATAACCCTACCGAGCGCTCGTTCCGCCGTCGATGGAACCAACACGGCCTTGGCCACGGTCCCGCTGCGAGCCGCATCGATCGCGTCCTGGGCGTCCATCAGCGGAAACGTGGTGATCAGCTGCGGCAGCGGAAAGTGGTCAAGCAGTTGCGGGAGGGTGTGCAGGTACTCCACGAGGTCGGCGGCCGAAAATGCCGATGAGCCCAGCACGGCCAACTGCTTGCGGGTGATCAGACGCCGGTCCAACGGCGTCGTCCGTGATCGGTGTACTGACCCAAAACCAGCAGCCCCGCCGGGCGGCACCAGCTCCAGCGCCTCGCCCACCGCGCTGGGCACCCCGGTGCACTCCACGACAAGATCGACCGCGTCCACCGGTGAGGGCGCGAACCCGCTCCAGCCGGGCAGCAGAATCCAGCTGGTCGACGTCCAAGTGCTCGTCGCCTACACCGAGCCGGGCTGCCAGCGCAAGCCGCCCTCGAGGCGCGCCGATCATCAAAATCGGCTGAGCGCCCGCAAGGTGGGCGTACATCGCGGCGGCCAGACCGACCGGGCCGGCGCCCGAACGATGATTGACTCCCCCGGATGGACAGTCGCAACGTGCAAGAGTCCGCGCACGACCGTCGGACCTGCGCAGCCCAGGGCGATCACTGCTTCCGAGGGTTGCTGGTCACCGAGCTTGACGATCGTCGTCCCGGGCTCGAGCCGAATCGTCTCCGCCCAGGATCCGGTCAGGTGCGGCGGCACGTTCAGCGGCCGGGTGATGCCGTAGATCCGCGGCGCTCGCACAGCGTCGGCTGGCTGCCGCGGCACAAGGAGCGGGCGCCCAGGTGATGCTCGAGGCCCACGAGACGCGATCTCCGATGACAGCGGGGCGCCAAGCGCATCGCGCTGTTCGCGTGCTCCCAGAGCCTGGATGCCGCGCCACTCCTTCATGACCAAGGACCAGTGGCGCGGGGATCGGCAGCCGCCCCGCCTGCAGGTGCACGTCCGTCCCGCAGACTCCGCCATAGTCAACCGCGACCGCCACAGCGCCGGGGTCGAGCTCTTCGTTGCTGCCGACCTCCATCTCTCGAACGCGACCGGCTCGCCAAATGTTTCGAGGACGACACAGCGGACAGAGGCCACAAAGAGATTAAAATCTGCCTCGTGGCGGCAATCTACGAGTTCGAGGGTCGCACGGCGTTGATCACCGGCGGGGCAGGCGACATCGGCGCCGCCGTCGGGCGACGATTGCTGGCCGCC
>CAWJUS010000003.1:0-288198 GCA_963846075.1 uncultured Actinomycetes bacterium
CCTAGTGACGGGGCGCCCCCTGACGGTGCTAGCTAACTTGCTGCTGGCGGCAGTGGGAGAGCAGCGTCCGGGCGGTGCGTCACGAGGTGTCTACCCCCTCAGTGGGTGGCCCCAGGCGCCCACGGCCCGCGCCAGCCGCCAAAACCCGAAACGAGTCGCTCGGCCTCAGCGGGGCCCCAGCTCCCCGGCTCGTATGGGTGGACGTCGCCCGGCGAGTCGAGCAGCGGCTGCACGATCCGCCAGGTTTCCTCCACCGCGTCTTGCCGTGTGAAGCGGGCCGAGTCACCGACCAGCGCAGCGTGCAGCAGCACCTCGTACGGGGTTGCGCCCGCGCCCCCTTCCTGTTCGAACTCCATGTCCAGCTCGATCTCCGCCGGCCCGCTCTTGTCCGCGCGCAGGGCATCGAGGATGATCCTCACGCCGCTGTGGGGATCGATCCGGACCACGAGCTGCGAGGGCTGGGGCCGGCGGTGCCCGCCACCCATGAAGTGAAGACGGGGAGGGTGCTTGAACACCAGGCGGATCTCGGTCTCGGTGATCGGCAGGTGCTTGCCGGTGCGGATCAGAAACGGGACCCCCGCCCACCGCCAGCTGTCGATCTCCAGACGTAGCGCGACAAACGTCTCGGTGCTCGAGTTCGGCGCAACTCCACCGGTCTGCCGATAGCCGTCGTACTGGCCGCGGACGTAGTGCTTGGGATCGGCCGCGGCCGTGGCCCGGAACACGGCCAGCTTCGAGCTCTTGAGCGTGTCGGGGTCGTTGCCCACCGGTGGCTCCATTGCCGCGTCGCCCAGCACCTGCAGCAGGTGGTTGACGACGACGTCGCGGAGGGCGCCGACGGGATCGTAGAAGTGCCCGCGGTCCTCGACGCCGACGCTTTCGGCCATCGTGATCTGGACCGAAGAGACGTAGTTGCGATTCCACACGGGCTCGAGCATCGTGTTGCCAAACCGCAGGTAGAGCACCTCCTCCAGGCCCATCTTGCCCAGGAAGTGATCGATCCGGTAGAGCTGCGACTCGTCGACGTACTTGTGCAGATCGGCTGCCAGCTCGCGGGCTGACTGGAGGTCATGGCCGAAGGGCTTCTCCACCACGACGCGCTGTCCGTCGGCCAACAGGTTCTTTGCGGCCAAGCCCTTGACCACGGTGGCAAAGAGCGACGGGGGTATCTCGAGGTAGTACGCCGCATCCTTGTCCTCGCCCAACGCGTCCGACAGGCGCTCGTAGGTGTCGTCCTGGGCGAAGTCGCCGCCCACATACTCGAGGCGCTGCGCGAAGCGTCTAAAGACCTGCTCGTCGAGCTGCTCGCCGGTGGCCTTGATCGCCTCTCGCGCGTGATCGCGTAGGTGCTCAACGCTCCAGTTCTCCGCGGCGACGCCGATCACGCGGCAGGCGAGCAGTCCGCGGCAGTCGAGGCGGTAGAGCGAGGAAAGCGTCATCTTCCTGGCCAAATCCCCTGTTATGCCGAACACGACCAGGGCGTGCGCCTGCTTCTGCTGAGCGTTCATCGCCGCGGCACGCTACCGCTTACGGGTACGCCGGGGCTTTGAGGACGCGCGCGCCCGGCTAGCTTCACCTCGCCTGCGCAACTTGAAGGCCTTGGCCACATCGTCGGCGCTCGGCGCCCCGTCTTCGCCGGTCTCGAGCACGCAGGCGAGCCGCTCGAAGCGAGGCTCTGACAGGAACACGGCACAGCCGCGTTCGCCAAGCTCACCTTCGCCGATCAGCGCGTGCCGGTCCCGGTTCGAGCCCAGCTTGACCATCGAGTCGTTGAGGTGAAGCGAGCGCAGACGCTTCAGGCCGACGGTCTGATCGCAGCGCTCCAGTGTCTCTTCAAGCCCCTGCCGTGAGGAGATGTCATAGCCCGAGGCATACAGGTGACAGGAGTCGAGGCAGACGCCCAGTCGCTTGTTGCCGCGGGCCGCTTCGAGCAGCTCCGCGAGCTCCTCGAACGAGCGCCCCAGAGTGCCGCCCGCGCCGGCGGTGTCCTCCAGATGAAGCTCGCAGCGCTCTGATTCCTCGAGCGCCTGCTTGATCACCATGCCCGCGCGCTTTATGGCCTTCGGAACGTCCCCCTTCTTGGCCGAGCCGGGGTGCAGCACGACGCCGATCGCGCCGATGCCGTCTCCGACCCGGAGAGATTGGACCAGCGAGCGCCTTGACTTCTCGCGGATCTCCCGGTCCTCGGAGGCGCAGTTCAGGAGATACACAGCGTGGATCAGCACTGCCTCGATGCGGCTGTCCGCCATCGCCTGGCGAAACTGGGCGAAGTCATCCTCGTCGTACGCGGTGGGCCGCCACATCCGCGGCGACTGGTTGAAGATCTGGATGGCGTCGGCCCCGCGCTCGGCACCCCGCTCGATGGCCTTTGCCAGCCCGCCGGCCTGGGAGACGTGGGCGCCGATTAGCATGCGGACGGGATTGTCATGCGGGTTCGCTTCGCACCTTCTCCGACCGGCGCGCTGCACATCGGCGGCGCGCGCACGGCCCTCTACAACTGGCTGCTGGCCCGAGGCCAAGGCGGGACGTTCCTGCTGCGAGTCGAAGATACAGACCGGGAACGCTCGACGCCTGAGAACGTCGAACAGATCCTCGACGCGCTGCGCTGGCTGCGGCTCGACTGGGACGAGGGGCCGGTGTTCCAGTCCGAGCGCTCGCAGCGCCACGCCGAAGTGCTCGAGCAGCTTCTGAGCTCGGGCCACGCCTACCGCTCCAGCGCCACCCAGGCGGACGTCAGGGCCTACAAGGAGAAACACGGCTGGGACCAGGGCTTCCGCGGCGAGCCGTCCGCGGGCGGCGCCGTCCGACTGCGGGTGCCGGTGAGCGGCGAGACAGTGGTGGACGACGTCATCAGAGGCGAGACGCGGTTTCCGAATGCGAGCCAGGACGACCCGGTGATCGCCAGAGCGGATGGTTCGGTCCTCTACAACTTCGCGGTCGCGGTCGACGATCTGGATGCCGGCATCACGCACGTCGTTAGAGGGGAGGATCACCTCTCGAACACGCCAAAGCAGTTGCTGGTCTTCGCCGCCCTCGGCGCGCCACCGCCGCGCTATGCCCACCTCCCGCTGCTGCACGGTCCCGACGGCCGCAAGCTCTCAAAGCGCCATGGGGCCGCCTCGGTCCAGGAGCTTCGAGCCGCCGGCTATCTGCCCGAGGCCGTCGACAACTACATCGCGCTGCTCGGAGCAGGCTTCGCCTCTGACGAAGAGCACTTTTCGCTCGAGGAGCTCGCGCAGCGGTTCCGGCTGGAACGCGTGTCGCGCAACCCGGCGGTGTTCGATGAGCAGAAGCTCCGCAACTTCAATGGCCGCTGGCTGCGCGAGCTGGGCACCGACGAGCTGACGCGCAGGCTCGAGGAGTACACGGGGCGAAGCGGCCTGCGCCCCGTGGTCGAGATCGCGGCCGAGAAGATTCAGACGCTGGCCGAGTTCTGGCCGCTGGCGGGGTTCATCTACGACGGTCCCGCCGACGACCAGCGCGCGTTCGATAAGACGCTCTGCCGCGACGGCGGGGCGGATGCACTGCGGGCGGCGCGCGAGGCGCTCGCGGCTGCCGAGCCGTTCGACGTGTCGACGGTGGAGGAGGGGCTTCGCGGCGTGGTCGCCGAGCTGAACGTCAAACCGGGGAGGGTCTTTCAACCGGTACGCGTGGCGATCGCCGGCACGACCGTGTCGCCCGGCATCTTCGAGAGCGTCGCCGTGCTGGGACGCGATGAGACGCTGCGGCGCATCGATCGTGCCCTCCGGGCCGTGGGCGAACGCTGCCCCGAGATGGCCGCGAAACCGACGCGCTAAACCCCCTCCTGTCAGTTGCCGATAGTGACTGCATGTCTGCGATCGCAGGCCTGCCTGACGATGCCGATGAGCCGTACGTCCGCGAAAGGCACCACAACGAGGGCCATGGTCGCCGCCTGACCGCGGCGTTCGAGGCGCTGGAGGGCTTTCCGGTCCTCGTCGAGTCTCGCAACCGGATTTTGCGGCTGTTCGAGTCCGAGGTCGTCGCCACCGCCGAAATTGTGTCGGCGGTGGAGTCCGACGTGGCTCTGGCCATCGCGGTGATGCGCCTCGCGAACCGCGTCAAGGGACCGCTTCAGGGGCGCGTCGACAGCGCCGTCAGAGGCGTGGAGGCACTGACGCCGCAGGCTGTACATGCCATCGCCAGCCGGGCGCGCACATTCGACTTCTTCGAGCGATCGAGCGTCTGGCAGGGGATCCCGGAGCGTTTTCGCCTGCACGCGATGGCCACCCAGCGTGCCGCCGATCGCATCGCGCGCGAACTGGGCTACGAGGCCCGCGACCGGCTGATGATCACCTCCCTGCTGCACGACATCGGCAAGCTCGTGCTGGTCCACGCCTATCCGGGCTACCCGCGTCAGGTGCACGGCGAGGCGCGAACTCCGGAGGAGCGCATCCAGCGCGAGCGGCGCGAGCTCGGGGTCGACCACGCGCTTGTGGGGGGCGTCCTCGCGCGTCGCTGGGGTCTGCCGCGTTCGATCGCCAGCGTGATCGAGCGCCACCACGCCGAGGACGGCGAGGGTGAGGCCGCCCTGGTCAGGCTCGCCGACATGCTCGCCCACCACGCGCTCGGGGGCGCCGTGTCCTCAGCGGCACTGCTGGCCGTCGCTCGCGAGATCGGCGTCTCGGTCGCCCAGTTGAGGACCGTCATGTACGACTTGCCACTGCAGAGCGCGGGCGCCCGTCCGCGCGCGGTCGATCCGTGCCCCATGTCCTCGCGGGAGATGGAGGTGCTGCGCGGTCTGGCGCAGGGCAAGGTCTACAAGCAGATCGCATCCGAGCTCGGGCTCTCGACCAGCACCGTGAGGACCCACCTGCATAACGTGTACGGCAAGCTCGGGGCGATGGACCGGGCGCAGGCGGTGCTGATCGCCACCGAGCACGGCTGGCTCTGAGACCTCCACCGCGCTCTGCGGCCCCGGGCCGGGTGCGGCTACGATCGGCGCGGCGATGATCTCCATCACCACCAAATCGCCGTACGCGCTGGACGCCCTGGTCGAGCTCCAGCTGCATGGAGACTCGGGACCGGTGCCGATCGCCGCGCTCGCAAGGCGCCGGGGCATCCCGGTTCAGTTCCTCGAGCAACTGTTCGCTGCGCTGCGCCGAGCCGGAGTCCTGCGCTCCCAGCGGGGGGTCGGGGGTGGGTACAGCTTCGCGCGGCCGGCGAGCGAAATCTCCGTTCTGGAGATCGTGGAGCTGCTGGACGGTCCGCTCGGCCGCGGCGCGACGGGCGTGTTCGCAGACGCCGCCGGCGCCGCCCGATCCGTTCTCGCGTCCTCGACTATCGCGGACATCGCCGAGGCCGAGGGCCGAGCCACGCGGGCCCCGATGTACCACATCTAGGGCGTGCCGAGGCGACCCAACCGGTGCCTCGGACGAACGTGCTCGAGGGCCCGGTGAACTGCTGGTGGCTGTGGGCGCCGTGCGCGTCGTGGCCCGTCAAGAGCGCCGACCGCTACGCCGGACCGTGGAAGGCGCCGACTCGCACCCCGATCCTGGTGGTGGACACCAGGTTTGACCCCCAGACGCCGTTCGTCAACGCCCGTCGTGTCGTGCGCCTGCTGGGCCAGGCGGTCCTCCTGGCCTTCCGGGGCTACGGACACACGAGCGAGAACGATCCGAGTGCGTGCGTGGCGCGCGCGATCTCCGGTTACCTCGCGGCTCTGGTCGCGCCACGACGCGGGAGCGTGTGCCAAGCGGACAAGCAGCCGTTTGCTGCAGACCCCGGGCAGGGCCATCCTGAGCTCGGGCAGCGCAACCGCGTCATCTCGTAGGGTTGGGAGCCGATTGGTGCGAATTCCGACCGACATTTCGGAGCACGTGGGGCGGACGCCGATGGTCGCTCTGACCAGGCTTCCGGGGCCGGATGGCGTCGAGCTGTTCGCCAAGCTGGAAGCGTTCAATCCCGGCGGCAGCGTCAAGGACCGCATCGGCGTGGCGATGATCGAGGCGGCGGAACGCGACGGCATGATCGAGCCTGGCCGCACTACGATTGTCGAGGCCACCAGCGGCAACACGGGCATCGCTCTGGCGTTCGTGTGCGCCGCCAAGGGATATGAGCTCGTGCTGACGCTCCCCGAGGGGATGAGCCGGGAACGCGAGGGGCTGTTGCGGCTCTACGGCGCGCGGGTGCAGCTGACCGAGTCCCTGGGCGGGATGACGGAGGCGATGCAGGCGGCGCAGGAGCTCGCCAGTCGCAGTGACGTGTTTCTTCCCGACCAGTTCTCGAATCCCGCCAATCCCGAAATTCACCGGCGCACGACGGGTCCCGAGATCTGGGAGGCGCTCGACCATCGGGTCGACTTCTTCGTGGCCGGAGTCGGGACCGGGGGCACGATCACCGGCGCGGGCGAGGTTCTCAAGGCGGGCAACCCGCGCTGCCGCCTCATCGCCGTGGAGCCGAGCTCCTCGGCGGTGCTGTCCGGTGGACGGCCCGGCCCGCATAAGATCCAGGGAATCGGGGCCGGATTCGTACCCCGGGTACTGAACCGGGAGCTGATCGACGAGGTGATCGCGGTGGAGGACGAGGTTGCGATCGAGACGGCCAGAGAGCTCGCCCGCCACGAGGGGGTTTTGACCGGCATGTCGGGTGGCGCGGCTTTGTGGGCGGCGCTCCAGATTGGCGCGCGTCCGGAGGCCCGTGGCGCGCGCATCGTGACGATCCTGCCCGACTCGGGTGAGCGCTACGTCTCGACGCCCTTCTTCGCTCCCTAGCCCACCGGCGCTCGCCAGCGCCCCCATTTGCGGATGGGGCCACTAGCTACGCTGTAGCAATGCTCGGCCTGATCGCCCGCACGGTCGCTGAGATTCGGCGCGACGTGGCGGCCGCTCACAGCCGCGATCCCGCCGCGCGAGGGGTGCCGGCGATCGAGATCGTGGCGACCTGGCCCGGCGTTCAAGCGCTGCTCGCCCACCGCGTCGCCCACGCGCTGTACGGGGCGCGTGTGCCGCTTCTGCCGAGGGCGATAGCCGCCGTGGCCCGGGCGCTCACCGGCATCGAGATGCATCCCGCGGCGACCGTGGGCGGCGGCTTCTTCATCGATCACGGCATGGGCGTAGTGGTCGGGGAGACAGCCGAGATCGGCGACAACGTCACCCTCTATCAAGGGGTGACCCTCGGCGGGACCGGGTTTCAGACCGGAAAGCGCCATCCGACGATCGAGGACAACGTGACGATCGGGTCCGGGGCCAAGCTGCTCGGACCGATAACCGTCGGCCACGGCTCGAAGATCGGCGCCAACTCGGTGGTGATCCACGACGTGCCGCCCAACTCCACCGTGGTCGGAAACCCGGGGCACCCCGTGAGAGTGGAGGGCCGGCGGCCCGAGGGTCCGGACGCCGATTGGGTTCATTTGCCGGACCCGATCGCCGATGCGCTGAAGGCGCTGTCGGGCAGGATCGCCGCCCTTGAGCAGGGCAGCGGCCAAGGGAGCGACGGCGCCGCGGACGGCGCACGGCACGAGCCATCGCTGGGTCCCAACCCGGCCGGCGGCTGAAAGGGCGGCTCGTCCTACGCTTCGTGGTCGGCGAGCGGCGGCTCGGCGCTGACTGCTGACTCCACCTCGCCCAGCGGGTGCTCGCGCTGGTCCAGGTTGCGCCGTGCGCGCACCAGATACAGCGGCCGTCCCTTGACCTCGTCGTAGATGCGGCCCACGTACTCGCCGATGATGCCGATTGCGATCAGCTGAATGCCGCCGAGCAGCAGGATGGCGATCGTGATGGACCCAAACCCGGGGAGGTAGGACCCGGTGAGGCGCAGCGCCACCACCACCGGGATGGCGACGAAGGCCAGCGTCGAGATCAGGAATCCCAGCAGCGTCGCCAGCTGGAGAGGGCGGTGCGAGAACGACGAAATCGCGTCGAGCGAGAACTTCATCATCTTCGACAGCGTGTATTTCGTCTCGCCCGCATAGCGGGGGTCGCGGCGGTAGGAGACCGCGGCCTGCGTGTATCCCACCCACACGGTCATCCCGCGCAGGAAGCGGTTGCGCTCGCGCATGGAGAGCAGCGCGTCGAGGGCCTGCCGGTCCAGCAGGCGGAAGTCGCCCGAGTTGTGCTCGAGCTCGACCTGAGCCAGCTTGTCGAAGAGCTTGTAGAACCACTTCGCGGTGCTCAGCTTGAAGCGAGACTCGCCCTCTCGCTGCTCGCGCACGGCATAGACCACGTCACACCCGCGGCGCCAGTGGTCGAGCATTCTCGGAATCAGCTCGGGCGGATCCTGAAGGTCGGCGTCGAGCATCACGACGGCGTCGCCACGGGCGTGATCGAGGCCCGCGGTCAGAGCGGTCTGGTGACCGAAGTTGCGTGACAGGAAGACGACGTGCACCCTGGGGTCGGTGCCCGCCAACCGCTCGAGAATCTGCGCCGAGGAGTCGCTCGATCCGTCATCCACGAGCACCAGCTCGAAGTTCAGTCCCTCGAGCGCGGCGCACACGCGCCCGTAGAAGTCTTCGATGAGCGCTTCCTCGTTGTACACGGGGGCCACCACGCTCAGCAGCCCCAGAACGCGGCGCTCGCCGGTGGGCTCGATAAGGCCGCCGCCAGTCATCTCGTCACAACCCCAGCGATCCGCCGTGAGGTATGTAGCCGATCAGCTCGATGAGCTGCACGACTCCGGTGAGGACGATCGACCATCGCCACAGCCGTTTGTCGGAGGCGAGCGCCGCCAGCGGCATGAGCCAGGCCATGTACCACGGAAGCAGCGAGCTGGCGGTGACCAGCATTGCCACCGTCGCCCACCCCGCTCCGTCGATCCAGTCCATCTGGCCGATCCACACGCGCCGCAAGAGCCAGCAGCAGGTCCCGACGCAGGCCACCGCGAGCACGATGCCGGTGATATGACCGATCGTGCCCAGACCCAGCCGGGAGCTGATGAAGCCCGGCACGCTGTGCCAATCGCCCTCGGCTTGCGAGGTATGGATCGTGCCCGGCAGGTGCAGCGGGCCGGTTCCGAACAGCGCAAAGCTCATGCCCAGCAGCAGTGCGCCCACGATGGCCGCTCCGATGAGGATGTCGCGCCGGCCTGTCCGCCGGATCGCTCCGCCGGCGACGGCGAATGGCAGCAGCACGCCTCCGGTGAGCTTGATCCCCGTCGCCAGCGACAGGAGCCCGCCGCCCGCGCGGTCGCGATGCTGAAGGATCGCGTAGACGCCGGCCATCAGGACGGCCAACATCAGTAGGTCGTTGTGGCCGCCGCCGACCCCGTAGATCACGGTCATGGGGTTCAGCCCCACGAGTACGGCGGCCTTGACCGGGTCCACACCACGCCAGCGCGCCGCGTTCCACACGAGGGCCACGGTGGCCAGGCTGGCGATCGCGGCGATCGCCTTATAGGCCAGCACGCTTGAGGCGATCGAGAGCGGCGCGAGAACGTAGCTGAGCGCCGTGAATACCGGTCCGTAGGCGGACGGCGTCGTGACCCATTTGGCGCCGATGAATGGATAGAGCGGATCGAGGGCAATGGCCGCGGGGCCATGCAGATAGGGGTTGGCGCCGTATACGGTCCCCATCCGACCGTAGGCCCCGTAGCTGAAGATGTCGGTGGACAGCAGCGGCGGTGCCAGCAGGACCAGCGCGTAGAGCGCGGCGATCGCAATCAGAACGGAACGAGCCGATAGACGGTCGGCGACGCGGGCGGCCAACGCGTAGCAGCCGAACATCGCAACGAGGACGGCGACCAGGCCGTACGAGTGCAGATCCAGCTTCGCGCCCCCGAATGGGCCCGCCAGGAACCTGGGGATCGGGCGGACCGACTCGGGCAGCAGCTGGGCGGTGTGGGCGGCGCTGACCGAGATCAGCAGGCCGCAAACGACAAGCCCGGACAGCGCGAGCAGCCCAACTCGCTGTCGGGATGCAGCGGCGCGCGTGCGAAGCGCTGAGGATTCGAACTCGAACGTGCCGCTCTGCGGCGTGGCGCCGAGCGGACCGTGGACGCTCATTGCATACAGGATGCCTGCAGGGAGGGCGGTTCGCGTATGGCCAACATTGTGATCACGTTAGGGGTACCCCCTCAATCGGCCCTTGACGCGCCAACACCGCTGCGTGGGGCGGTATTAGGGCCGACCGCGGCCGCCCCGCTGCGCCGCAGTCTCGGGACGAGCCACATGGCCTCGAGTGCGATCCGGGGGGACATCTTGCTGGTTCCTACCGTTCGATCCTGAAAGACGATCGGCACCTCGACCACCCTGAACCCGGCGATCAGCGCCCGGTAGGTGACCTCGATCTGGAAGACGTAGCCGTCTGCACGGACGGAGTCGAGGTCGATCGCCTCCAAGACTTCGCGGCGCAGGCATTTGAATCCTCCTGTGAGATCGTGCACGCCGACCCGAAGGATGGCCCGCGCGTAGAGGCCTCCACCGCGGCTGACCAGCCGCCGCAGAAATCCCCAGTCACGGACGCCGCCGCCGGGGACGTAACGCGATCCGAGCACGACATCCGCATCCGCGGCGGCGTCGATTAGCCGGCCGAGGTAGCAGGGGTCGTGCGAGAAGTCCGCGTCCATCTCCACCAACAGCTCGGCCCCGGCCGCCATGGCGTGGGCGAAACCGGCCCGGTAGGCGTGTCCCAAGCCGGCTTTGCTCGCGCGGTGGAGCACCTCGACACCAGCCAGCTCCGACGCCAGCGTGTCGGCGATGGCGCCGGTGCCGTCGGGGGAGTTGTCGTCCACCACTAGGATCATGTGCTCGCCCGGCGTGATCCGCTCGAGTTCGGCATCCGTCGCGCGGACGATCCGTTCGATGGTGGCCGCCTCGTTGAAGGTGGGGATCACGACCCATACCCGCGCGTGCATGGCGGGGAACGGTAGTGCAGGACAATTGGAGACCGCAGTGGAGCCGACTAGTACAAACGGACTTTCCGACCACCAGCTGGTGGAGCTCTCAGCGCTCGCGGACGGCAGCCTCGACCGGAACCGTCGTGCGGAGCTCGAGGATCGCATCGCCTCATCGCCGCAGCTGCGTGCCGTCTACGAACGCGAACGCCGAGCCGTGGACGCGATCAGGGGCGCGGCGGCGGCGACCAGTGCCCCCGCGGCGCTTCGCGCTCGTGTGGAGTCGCAGCGTTCGATCCCCGTGTCCAGGCCGCCGGCGGCGGGCCTATCTGGGGGCCAGCGCCGGGGCGCTCGCAGCCGCCGTCGTCCTTTTCATCTTCCTGCTGCCGTCGGGCGCGCCGGGCGGCCCGTCGGTCTCAAGAGCCGCAACGCTCGCCGTCCGCGGTCCCTCCTCGCCGGCCCCACCGCCCGATCCTCGTGCCCCCGAGGCCAGACTCGATCAGCGGGTGGGGCGGGTCTACTTCCCGAACTGGCTGAAGCCGTTTGGATGGGCTGCGGTTGGGCAGCGCTCGGATCAGTTGGCGGGCAGGCGGATCGCGACCGTCTACTACCAAGGTCACTACACGACCGTGGCCTATTCGATCGTAGGCGGCAGTGCCCTCTCACGCCCGGCAGGCCAGCGGGTCCGCGTGAACGGCGTACCGATGCGCGCCTTCAGCATCGACGGTCGCCTGGTCGTGAGCTGGCGGCGCCGCGGTCACACCTGCGTGCTCTCGGGCATGGGGGTAACCGCCGCAGAGCTGGAGCAGTTGGCGAGCTGGCAGTACCGCTGAGGGTCAGACCCCTCGCTGAGAGCTCCAGCTAGCGCTTGACGTAGGCCACCCGATTCCAGCTTGGCTCGGGCGCCAGCTCGATCGGCTCGCCGCCCCGGTCAGGCTGCGTATAGACGAACGCGCTGCACTTCCTGGTCGAAGGAGACATCGAGTTCGCCTTCCTTGACGCGCTGGTCGAGCCACGCGCCGCGGAAGATCAGCCGTCGCAGCCAATGGACCAAGGAGCGCTCGGATGGGCCCACGAGCTCAGGCCAGCAGTCGTTGACGTGCTCGCCCAGCGGAGAGGCCGGGTCACTGACCTCGCCGTTGACCACGAGGTTGATCAGATCCTCGGCCTCGTGCTCCTCCACCGGCCCCCAGAGGAAGCCGACCTTGCGGGCCGCCTGCTCGCAGCGCTCACGGAAGTCACGCTCGTTGAACGTGAAGCGCAGCTCCCCGTATTCGAGCACGAAGTCGTCTCCTGAGCTGTAGTTCCCACGGCGGTACGTCGGCGTCGGGATCATATTTGGGATTCCTTCCAGGGCCCAGGGCCTGAACGTGATTTTGCAGGGGCGGGGGGGAGGTTTTGACGGCGTCGGGGCTTTCAGTGGTTATGAACACAACATCCGCCACGATCCTCGTGATCGAGGACCACACCACGACGCGCGAATTCCTCGCCGACAACCTCGCCGCCGACGGCTACGAGATCCTGAAGGCCGAATGCGCGGAGGACGGGGAGCGCATGATCGCCGCCGAGTTCCCGGACCTGGCGATTCTCGATTTGGAGCTGCCGGACCGCGACGGGCTGGATTTGCTGCGCAAAGTCAGGGAAGCGGACCGAGTCGCCGGCCGCTTCGACCCCGACATCCCGATCCTGATCCTGTCGGGCCACGGCACCGAGCTCCAACGGCTGCGGGGATTCGCCCATGGCTGTGACGATTACGTCACAAAGCCTTCAGTTACCACGAGCTTCGCGCCAGGGTGTCGGCGCTCTTGCGACGCGGCGAGCGGCGGTCGAGCCCGGGTCGGCTGAGGGTGGGTGCTGAGTGATCTCCACGGTGTGTTGGTTGCACGACGCGGAGGTGAAGCTTTCGAAGAAGGAGTTCGCGCTCTGCGAGCGCTCGCGGGCGACGCAACGCGCGTATTCACGCGCGAGGAGCTGCTCCGGGGAGTGTGGGGCCTAGAGCGTGCCGCAACCCAACCGCTACCTCGGACGAACGTGCTCGAGGGCCGCGGTAATCGCGGGGCTCTGCCTCACCAGCGCAGTTACGGCGGTAGCGCTGGAGGCTGCCGCGCCGGTTGCCGCTCATGCCCTCGGCGTGACGACGCGAATCGCCTGGCGCGGCTGTGGTGGACGATTGCACTGTGCGCGTATCCGAGTCCCGCTGGACTGGGCGCGTCAAGAGGGGCCGCCGGTCTCACTGGCGGTGGTCCGCTACCGGGTTCGCGCGCGGGCGCGGCGGATCGGGTCGCTGTTTGTCATCGCTCCACGACCGCGGGAGCGTTTGCCAGCGGACCAGCAGCCGTTTGCTGCAGACCTCGGGGCTGGGCCGTCGTGAGGTCGGGTAGCGCAAACCACCTCATCTCGTAGGGTTGGGAGCCGATTGGTGCGAATTCCGAGCGACATTTCGGATCACGTGGGGCGGACGCCGATGGTCGCTCTGACCCGGCTGCCGGGGCTGGATGGCGTCGAGCTGTTCGCCAAGCTGGAGGCCTTCAATCCCGGCGGCAGCGTCAAGGACCGCATCGGCGTGGCGATGATCGAGGCCGCGGAACGCGAGGGCATGATCGAGCCTGGCCGCACGACGATCGTCGAGGCCACCAGCGGCAACACGGGCATCGCTCTGGCGTTCGTGTGCGCCGCCAAGGGATATGAGCTCGTGCTCACGCTCCCCGAGGGAATGAGCCGGGAGCGCGAGGGGCTGTTGCGGCTCTACGGAGCGCGGGTGCAGCTCACCGAGTCCCTGGGCGGGATGACGGAGGCAGTGCAGGCGGCGCAGGAGCTCGCGAGGCGAAGTGACGTGTTTCTGCCCGACCAGTTCTCGAATCCCGCCAATCCCGAAATCCATCGGCGCACGACGGGTCCCGAGATCTGGGAGGCGCTCGACCGTCGGGTCGACTTCTTCGTGGCCGGCGTCGGGACCGGGGGCACGATCACCGGCGCGGGCGAGGTTCTCAAGGCGGGCAATCCGCGCTGCCGCCTCATCGCCGTGGAGCCGAGCTCCTCGGCGGTGCTGTCCGGGGGGCGGCCCGGCCCGCACAAGATCCAGGGAATCGGGGCCGGATTCGTACCCAGGGTGCTGAACCGGGAACTGATCGACGAGGTGATCGCGGTGGAGGATGAGGACGCGATCGAGACCGCCAGGGAGCTCGCCCGCCGCGAGGGGGTTTTGACCGGCATGTCTGGCGGCGCGGCAGTGTGGGCGGCGCTTCAGATTGGCGCTCGTCAGGAGGCCCGTGGCGCGCGCATCGTGACGATCCTGCCCGACTCGGGTGAGCGCTACGTCTCGACGCCGTTCTTCGCTCCCTAGTGAACCGGCGCTCGCCAGGCGCCGATATAGGCGGACGGGGCCACTAGCTACGCTGTAGCAATGCTCGGCCTGATCGCCCGCACGGTCGCTGAGATTCGGCGCGATGTGGCGGCCGCCCACAGCCGCGATCCCGCCGCGCGAGGGGTGCCGGCGATCGAGATCGTGGCGACGTGGCCCGGCGTTCAGGCGCTGCTTGCCCACCGCGTCGCCCACGCGCTTTACGGGGCGCGTGTGCCGCTTCTGCCGAGGGCGATCGCTGCCGTGGCCCGGGCGATCACCGGCATCGAGATGCATCCCGCGGCGAGCGTGGGCGGCGGCTTCTTCATCGATCACGGCATGGGCGTAGTGGTCGGGGAGACGGCGGAGATCGGCGACAATGTCACCCTCTATCAAGGGGTAACCCTCGGCGGGACCGGGTTTCAGACCGGAAAGCGCCATCCGACGATCGAGGACAAGTGACGATCGGGTCCGGGGCCAAGCTGCTCGGACCGATAACCGTCGGCCACGGCTCGAAGATCGGCGCCAACTCGGTCGTGATCCACGACGTGCCGCCCAACTCCACCGTGGTCGGAAACCCGGGGCACCCCGTGAGAGTGGAGGGGCGGCGGCCGGAGGGTCCGGACGCCGATTGGGTTCATTTGCCCGACCCGATCGCCGATGCGCTAAAGGCGCTGTCGGGCAGGATCGCCGCCCTTGAGCAGGGCAACGGCCAAGAGGGCGACGGCGCCGCGGACGGCGCACGGCACGAGCCATCGCTTGGTCCCAACCCGGCGGGCGGCTGAAAGGGCGGCTCGGCCTACGCTTCGCGGTCGGCGAGCGGCGGCTCGGCGCTGACTGCTGACTCCACCTCGCCCAGCGGGTGCTCGCGCTGGTCAAGGTTGCGCCGTGCACGCACCAGATACAGCGGCCGTCCCTTGACCTCGTCGTAGATGCGGCCCACGTACTCGCCGATGATGCCGATCGCGATCAGCTGGATGCCGCCGAGCAGCAGGATGGCGATCGTGATGGACCCAAACCCGGGGAGATAGGACCCAGTGAGGCGCAGCGCCACCACCACCGGGATGGCGACGAAGGCCAGCGTCGAGATCAGGAATCCCAGCAGCGTCGCCAGCTGGAGGGGGCGGTGCGAGAACGACGAAATCGCGTCGAGCGAGAACTTCATCATCTTCGACAGCGTGTACTTCGTCTCGCCCGCATAGCGGGGGTCGCGGCGGTAGGAGACCGCGGCCTGCGTGTATCCCACCCACACGGTCATCCCGCGAAGGAAGCGGTTGCGCTCGCGCATGGAGAGCAGCGCGTCGAGCGCGTGCCGGTCGAGCAGGCGGAAGTCGCCCGAGTTGTGCTCGAGCTCGACCTGAGCGAGCTTGTCGAAGAGCTTGTAGAACCACTTCGCGGTGCTCAGCTTGAAGCGAGACTCACCCTCGCGCTGCTCGCGCACCGCATAGACCACGTCACAGCCGCGGCGCCAGTGGTCGAGCATTCTCGGAATCAGCTCGGGCGGATCCTGAAGGTCGGCGTCGAGCATCACGACGGCGTCGCCACGGGCGTGATCGAGGCCCGCGGTCAGAGCGGTCTGGTGACCGAAGTTGCGTGACAGGAAGACGACGTGCACCCTGGGGTCGGTGCTCGCCAAGCGCTCGAGAATCTGCGCCGAGGAGTCGCTCGATCCATCGTCCACGAGCACCAGCTCGAAGTTCAGGCCCTCGAGCGCGGCGCACACGCGCCCGTAGAAATCCTCGATCAGCGCTTCCTCGTTGTACACGGGGGCCACCACGCTCAGCAGCCCCAGAACGCGGCGCTCGCCGGTGGGCTCGATAAGGGCGCCGCCAGTCATCTCGTCACAACCCCAGCGATCCGCCGTGAGGGATGTAGCCGATCAGCTCGATGAGCTGCACGACTCCGGTGAGGACGATCGACCATCGCCACAGCCGTTTGTCGGAAGCGAGCGCCGCCAGCGGCATGAGCCAGGCCATGTACCACGGAAGCAGCGAGCTGGCGGTGACGAGCATTGCCACCGTCGCCCACCCCGCTCCGTCGATCCAGTCCATCTGGCCGAGCCACACGCGCCGCAAGAGCCAGAAGCAGGTTCCGACGCATGCCACCGCGAGCACGATGCCGGTGATATGACCGATCGTGCCCAGACCGAGCCGGGAGCTGATGAAGCCCGGGACGCTGTGCCAATCGCCCTCGGCTTGCGAGGTATGGATCGTGCCCGGCAGGTGCAGCGGCCCGGTTCCGAACAGCGCAAAGCTCATGCCCAGCAGCAGTGCGCCCACGATCGCCGCTCCGACGATGATGTCTCGCCGGCCTGTCCGCCGGATCGCTCCGCCGGCGATGGCGAATGGCAGCAGGACGCCCCCGGTGAGCTTGATTCCCGTCGCCAGCGACAGGAGCCCGCCGCCCGCGCGGTCGCGATGCTGAAGGATCGCGTAGACGCCGGCCATCAGGACGGCCAACATCAGTAGGTCGTTGTGGCCGCCGCCGACCCCGTAGATCACGGTCATGGGGTTCAGCCCCACCAGTACGGCGGCCTTGACCGGGTCCACACCACGCCAGCGCGCCGCGTTCCACACCAGGGCCACGGTGGCCAGGCTGGCGATCGCGGCGATCGCCTTGTAGGCCAGCACGCTCGAGGCGATCGAGAGCGGCGCGAGCACGTAGCTGAGCGCCGTGAATACCGGTCCGTAGGCGGACGGCGTCGTGACCCATTTGGCGCCGATGAATGGATAGAGCGGATCGAGCGCGATGGCAGCGGGGCCGTGGAGATAGGGGTTGGCGCCGTATACGGTCCCCATCCGACCGTAGGCGCCGTAGCTGAAGATGTCGGTGGACAGCAGCGGCGGTGCCAGCAGGACCAGCGCGTAGAGCGCGGCGATCGCCATCAGCACGGCACGGGCCGAGAGACGGTCGGCGACGCGAGCGGCAAGCGCGTAGCAGCCGAACATCGCCACGAGGACGGCGACGAGGCCGTAGGACCGCAGATCCAGCTTGGCGCCCCCGAACGGGCCCGCCAGGAACCTGGGGATGGGGCGGACCGACTCGGGCAGCAGCTGGGCGGTGTGGGCGGCGCTGACCGAGATCAGCAGGCCGCAGACCACAAGCCCAGACAGCGCGAGCAACCCGACTCGCTGTCGGGATACAGCGGTGCGCGTGCCAAGCGCTGAGGATTCGAACTCGAACGTGCCGCTCTGCGGCGTGGCGCCGAGCGGACCGTGGACGCTCATTGCATACAGGATGCCTGCAAGGCGGGCGGTTCGCGTGTGGCCAACATTGTGATCACGTTAGGGGTACCCCGTCAATCGGCCCTTGACGCGCCAACGCCGCTGCGTGGGGCGGGATTCGGGCCGACCGCGGCCGCCGCGTTGCGTCGCAATCGCGGGACGAGCCACATGGCCTCAAGTGCGATCCGGGGGGACATCTTGCTGGTTCCTACGGTCCGATCCTGAAAGACGATCGGCACCTCGACCACCCTGAACCCGGCGATCAGCGCCCGGTAGGTGACCTCGATCTGGAAGACGTAGCCGTCTGCACGGACGGAGTCGAGGTCGATCGCCTCCAAGACTTCGCGGCGCAGGCATTTGAATCCTCCTGTCAGATCGTGCACGCCGACCCGAAGGATGACCCGCGCGTACAGGCCTCCACCGCGGCTGACCAGCCGCCGCAGAAATCCCCAATCACGGACGCCGCCGCCGGCGACGTAACGCGATCCGAGCACGACATCCGCATCCGCGGCGGCGTCGATTAGCCGGCCGAGGTAGCAGGGGTCGTGCGAGAAGTCTGCGTCCATCTCCACCAACAGTTCGGCCCCGGCCGCCATGGCGTGGGCAAAACCGGCCCGGTAGGCGTGTCCCAAGCCGGCCTTGCTGGCGCGGTGGAGCACCTCCACACCAGCCAGCTCGGACGCCAGCGTGTCCGCGATGGCGCCGGTGCCGTCGGGCGAGTTGTCGTCCACCACTAGGATCATGTGCTCGCCCGGCGTGATCCGCTCGAGTTCGGCATCCGTCGCGCGGACGATCCGTTCGATAGTGGCCGCCTCGTTGAAGGTGGGTATCACGACCCATACCCGCGCGCGCATGGCCGGGAACGGTAATGCAGGACAATTGGAGACCGCAGTGGAGCCGACTAGTACAAACGGACTTTCCGACCGCCAGCTCGCGGAGCTCTCGGCGCTCGCGGACGGCAGCCTCGACCAGAACCGTCGTGCGGAGCTCGAGGACCGCGATCGCCTCCTCGCCGCAGCTGCGTGCCGTCTACGTACGCGAACGCCGAGCCGTGGAGGCGATCAGGGGCGCGGCCGTCGGCGACCAGTGCGCCTGCGGCGCTTCGCGCTCGCGTGGAGTCGCAGCGTTCGATCCCCGTGTCCACCCGCCGGCGGAGGGCGTATCTGGGCGCCACTGCCGGGGCGCTGGCAGCCGCCGTCGTCCTTTTCATCTTCCTGCTGCCGTCGGGCGCGCCGGGTGGCCCATCGGTCTCCAGAGCCGCGACGCTCGCCGTTCGCGGTCCCTCCTCGCCGGCCCCACCGCCCGATCCTCGTGCCCCCGAGGCCAGGCTCGATCAGCGGGTGGGCCGGCTCTACTTCCCGAACTGGCTGAAGCCGCTTGGATG
This sequence comes from uncultured Actinomycetes bacterium, assembly GCA_963846075.1. Lineage (GTDB taxonomy): Bacteria > Actinomycetota > Thermoleophilia > Solirubrobacterales > Solirubrobacteraceae > Palsa-465. Next base: position 18,734 of record CAWJUS010000003.1, read on the forward strand.
GGCCGCGGTCGGGCAGCGCTCGGATCAGCTGGCGGGCAGGCGAGATCGTGACGGTCTACTACCAGGGCCACTACACGACCGTGGCCTATTCGATCGTAGGCGGCAGTGCCCTCTCACCCCCGGCAGGCAAGCGCGTCCGCGTCAACGGCGTACCGATGCGCGCCTTCAGCATCGACGGTCGCCTGGTCGTGAGCTGGCGGCGCCGCGGTCACACCTGCGTGCTGTCGGGCATGGGGGTAACCGCCGCAGAGCTGGAGCAGTTGGCGAGCTGGCAGTACCGCTGAGGGTCAGACCCCTCGCCGAGAGCGCCAGCTAGCGCTTGACGTAGGCCACCCGGTTCCAGCTTGGCTCGGGCGCCAGCTCGATCGGCTCGCCGCCCCGGTCAGGCTGCGTATAGACGAACGCGTGCACTTCCTGGTCGAAGGAGACATCGAGTTCGCCTTCCTTGACGCGCTGGTCGAGCCACGCGCCGCGGAAGATCAGCCGTCGCAGCCAATGGACCAGCGAGCGCTCGGATGGGCCCACGAGCTCAGGCCAGCAGTCGTTGACGTGCTCGCCCAGCGGAGAGGCCGGGTCACTGACCTCGCCGTTGACCACGAGGTTGATCAGATCCTCGGCCTCGTGCTCCTCCACCGGCCCCCAGAGGAAGCCGACCTTGCGGGCCGCCTGCTCGCAGCGCTCACGGAAGTCACGCTCGTTGAACGTGAAGCGCAGCTCCCCGTATTCGAGCACGAAGTCGTCTCCTGAGCTGTAGTTCCCACGGCGGTACATCAGGCGTCGGGATCATATTTGGGATTCCTTCCAGGTCCCAGGGGCTGAACGTGATTTTGCAGGGGCGGGGGGGAGGTTTTCGCGGCGTCGGGGCTTTCAATGGTTATGAACACAACATCCGCCACGATCCTCGTGATCGAGGACCACACCACGACGCGCGAATTCCTCGCCGACAACCTCGCCGCCGACGGCTACGAGATCCTGAAAGCCGAATGCGCGGAGGACGGGGAGCGCATGATCGCCTCCGAGTTCCCGGACCTCGCGATTCTCGATTTGGAGCTGCCGGACCGCGACGGGCTGGATTTGCTGCGCAAAGTCAGGGAGGCGGACCGAGTCGCCGGCCGCTTCGACCCCGACCTCCCGATCCTGATCCTCTCCGGCCACGGCACCGAGCTCCAACGGCTGCGGGGATTCGCCCATGGCTGTGACGATTACGTCACAAAGCCCTTCAGTTACCACGAGCTTCGCGCCAGGGTGTCGGCGCTCTTGCGACGCGGCGAACGGCGGTCGGGCCCGGGTCGGCTGAGGGTGGGCCCACTCGACGTCGATCCCCTCAGCCGACGTGTGTGGCTGCACGACGCGGAGGTCAAGCTCTCCAAGAAGGAGTTCGCGCTCCTGCGAGCGCTCGCCGGCGACCCAACGCGCGTATTCACGCGCGAGGAACTGCTGCGGGGAGTGTGGGGCTACAGGTCGATGGGGAGAACGCGCACCCTCGACTCGCACGCGTCACGCATCCGGAAGAAGCTCGGCGGGTGCGGCGACAAGTTCGTCGTGAACGTGTGGGGTGTGGGCTACCGCCTGCTCGACGGACCGATCGAATGATGGCGGCGGCGGTCGGCTTCACTGGCTGGCTGGGCGCCATCTGCGCGGTGGTGCTTCGCCACCGTGGCCCGGCGCACGCTGTTGCGCCGGACCGAGCATGTGGCGCGAGCGGCGCACGAACTGCGAGGACCGCTGACTGCGCTGCGGCTCGGACTCCACGGCGCACAGCTGTCGCCCGCACGGGTGCGGGCACTGGACCTCGAGCTCGGGCGGGCCGCGCTGGCGCTCGACGACCTTACGGCAGCGGTGGGGCTCGGCACGGTGGGCCTGGCGCTCGAGCCGGTAGATGCCCGCCAGCTGCTGGCGGACTCCGCCGAGGCTTGGCGCCCGGCGGCGGCGCGGCGACAGGCGGAGGTGAGGTTCAACTGGACCGGGAGGGAGGCCTGGGTGCTCGGCGACCGCTATCGGATGGCACAGGCAACCGACAACCTGATCGCCAACGCGATCGAGCACGGGGGAGGGGTGATCGAGGTGAGCGGCAGCCTCGATGAGCGCCGCGTCCGGATTCAGATCACCGACGGCGGGCCTGGGCTGCCTGCTCCGGTCAGCGACATCGTTCGCCGGTCACGCCCGCGCGGGGCGCTGAGGCGACGGCCGGGCGCGTACGCGCGAGGCAGTCGGCGGCCCGGGCGAGGCCGAGGGCTGGCGATCGCAGCGCAGATCGCTCGTGACCATCGCGGCCGCCTCGCCGCGGCGCCGAGCCGGCGCGGGGCCCGGCTCATCCTCGAGTTCCCGGTGGTCGGCGGCAGGGTGCTGTCAGGCGACCGCGGCGACGGGACCCTGCCGAGCTAGCGAGCCAAGCGTCTCACTGGCGAGCCAGCGCCCCACTAGCCAGCCAGCGCCCCTCGATATCTGCTCCGAACAGCCGCTCGGCTGCTGGTTGCGCGAGTTCTCGAGTGTCGCGTTGGTAGGTAGAGACGGCGGCCGAGCTTCGTCGACCCGTACAACGCCCGCGCTGACGTTGCTACCTAACTCGCTCCTGAAGCGAGTAAGTGAGCACCCTCAGGACGCCCGGGCCCGGCGTCGGCGCCCGACGCCACGCGTGGCCCGCGACCGCGCTCGCGACCTTCCCGAAGCACGGAGCCCGGACGGAAGCGGACAGACGCTGCAGGCTGACGCCCGCTTCGCCGAACTGCACGAACGCTTGCAGCCGAGCAGAGCGTCGCCCAGTGCGCGTCTCCCACCACGCATCGCCCGCAACCGCGGGCGATTGGCCGCTCGCGACCGCCCGACTCAGCCCGAGTGGGTCGATAGATGGGATATGGGTTGCATTGTGGGAGACAGTGGGTTATTGTGGGCGCCGCATGCGGAACCCGGGTGGCGGGGCTCCTCCCACCCAGCCACCCGGGTTCAGAAAATCCGGCCGCCGCATGAGACCCCTTGACATTTCGCGGAACCTTCGAACACGCGCTCGACGCGAAGCACCGGCTGACGGTTCCCGCAAAGTTCCGCGCGGCGCTCGCCGGGGGCGTCGTGCTCGCCGCCTCGCCCGAGACCAGGTCGGGGGCGCCACGATCGATCGGGATCTGGACTCCGGAGGCCTACGAGGGCTACACGAGGGCCGCGCTCCAGGGCCGCAACCCGATGGAGCCCAACGCCCGCGAACTGCAGCGGTTCTTCTTCAACAACTCCTACGACACTGAGCTCGACTCGGCCTACCGCGTGATGATCCCGCCGCACCTGATGCGCTACGCCGACCTCGCGAAGGAGGTAGTCGTGACGGGCTCCGGCGGCTGCCTGGAGGTCTGGGACCGCACCGCCTACCACGCCTACAACGAAGACATCGTCTCCCGTGCCCCCGACATCGCAGCCAGCTTTGCCGACACTACTTGACATGACCCAGACCCACGTCCCGGTCCTGGCCGGCGAGCTGATCGCCCTGCTCGATCCGCAGCCGGGCGAGATCGCCGTGGACTGCACGCTCGGCGGCGGCGGCCACGCCCGCCTGCTGGCGGAGCGGCTTGGCGCCGGCGGCACGCTGATCGCCATCGATCGCGACCCAGCCGCCGCGGAGAGGTTCGCCGAGTTGGCGGCCGAGGTCCCCTGCCAGGTGCGCTTCATGCGCTCCGACTTCGCTTCTGCGCTCCTGACCCTTCGCGATGAGCGCCTCCGTGCAGATCTGGTCTACCTCGACCTGGGGATGTCCTCCATGCAGGTGGACACCTGGGCCCGCGGCTTCTCCTATGCGTACGACGCGCCGCTGGACATGCGGATGGACTCCGACCAGGAGCTGACGGCGCAGGAGATCGTCAACACCTGGGACGAGCGGCGGCTGGCCCGTCTACTGCGCGAGTACGGCGAGGAGCGCTACGCGCAGCAGATCGCCCGGGCGATCGTGCGCGAGCGCCGCCACGCCGAGATCACCTCGACCCACCAGCTGGTGGAGACGATCAAATCCGCAGTGCCGGTACCCGCCCAGTTCGCCTCCGGGCATCCGGCTCGAAGAACCTTCCAGGCGTTGCGGATCGTGGTCAACGACGAGCTGGAACAACTCGATGCGGCGCTGCCGGCCGCGTGGGACGTCCTCGCACCCGACGGCCGCCTGGCCGCGATCTCGTTTCACTCGCTCGAAGACCGGCGCGTCAAGCGCTTTTTGGCGGACAAGGCCCGGGGGTGCATCTGTCCTCCGGAGCTGCCGGTCTGCGTTTGCGGGCGCGAACCCGAGGCTGAGCTGCTGAGCCGCCGAGCGATAGCTCCGACACCGGGCGAAATCGCGGCCAATCCGCGGGCCAGGAGCGCGCATCTGAGAGCGGCTCGCAAGCTGGGGGCGAAGTCGTGAGCCCGCCCGCCGCCACCGCCGCCGGCGCGCGCGTCGGCAGGCAGACTGCGCCGCGCACCACCCGGAAGGCGCCGAGGGCTCCGCGACGCGTGTCCGGTCCCCTGCGATCGGGCGCCCGCGGTCGCGCAGCGAGCGTGACAACCGCGCCGCGGCCGAGAGGCCGAGCGACGAGATCTGCCGCGCGGAGGCGCGGGCCGACCCCGCAGGCGCGGGCGCTCGAGCTCATCCGCGCGCTGCCGGACCACCGGCTGATCGATCGCCTCGTCCGCGGGCGCAGCTGGATCCCGCTGATCGGGGTGATGCTGGCCGGAATCGTCGCTATGCAGGTGGAGCTCCTCAAGCTGAACACCAGCATCGGCAGATCGATCGCCCTCTCCAGTGGCCTTCAGAGCCGCAACGATCTGTTGCGCGCGAGCATCTCCTCGCTTTCCGACTCGCAGCGAATCGAGCGCCTGGCGACCGGATTGGGGATGGTCATGCCAGGGCCCACGTCGATCCTCTTCCTCGACGCCGGCCACAGCTCGGCGGCCAAGGCGGCGGCAAGCATCCACGCCCCGGACAGCGCGGCGTTTGAGTCATCGCTCGCTGCGAGCGCGGCGGCTGCGCAAGCACAGTCGAACGGCACGGCGACCACCTCTACGGCCTCCGCCGGCGGCACGCCCACCAGCGCAACCTCGACGGGCTCCGCGCCATCGACCGTGGGAGCGACCGGTGCTGCTCAATCGACGCTGGGAGCAACCAACTCGGCGCCCGCCACGTCCGGTCCCAGCGCCACCGTCAGCCCCTCGCAGTCGGTGGCGCCGACGACGACGGGCCCGACCGGTTCGGCCGGCACGCAGTCGGCGGGAGCGGCGGGCAGCACCACCCAGACTCTCTCCGGGGGACCAGCTGCCGTCGCCCCCGCACCATCCGTAGGAGCAGCCGCCACGGGCGGGCAGAGCCCAACGGGGAGCCCCTGACCTTGGCCACGCTGGTCGACCGCCGGATCGGGATCCTGTTCCTGGCGTTCGCCGGCCTCTTGGCCTTAGCCGTCACACGGGCCCTCGAGCTTGGGACCCTCAAGGCGGGCTCGCTCAAGGTCGCGGCAGCTACGCAGCAGGTGCAGACCGTCACCGTGCCGGCGCCGCGCGGGACGATCTCCGACCGCAATGGGGTCGAATTGGCGATCTCGGAATCGGCCGACGACGTCGCCGCCGACCCGTACCTGGTGAAGCGGGGCAATCCCACGGGCGACGCCCAGCGGCTCGCGCCGCTGCTGGGTCAACCCCCGGCCACCGTGCTGGCCAAGCTGACGAAGCCGGGTACTGGGTTCGTCTACCTGGCACACATGCTCCCGTCCGACCAAGCCGAGCAGATCACGAACATGCGCATCAACGGGATCACGCTGACGCCGACGATCAAGCGGGTCTACCCCCGCGGCGCGCTGGGTTCGCAGCTGCTTGGCACCGTCGATTGGGACGGGAAAGGCGCGAGCGGGATCGAGTACCGCTACAACCACCAGCTCCAGGGGATAAACGGGGTCCGGCGGATCGTCAACAGCGGCAACGGGAAACCGATCTCGATCGACGACCAGCGGTCTACCCGTCCCGGCAGGTCGGTCTCGCTGACGATCGATGCCTCGCTTCAGGACGAGGTCGAGCAAGTGATCGCCGGCGTCGGAAACCAGTACCAGCCCAAGGGAGCAACGGCGATCGTGATGGATCCCCGCAGCGGGGCGATCCTGGCGCTAGCCAACTGGCCCAAGGCCAACCCCAACAGTCCAGCCGGCGCCGCGCCGCAGGCGTTCTGGGACCAGGCGGTGGGGCTCAACTACGAGCCGGGCTCGACCTTCAAGGCCATCACCGTCGCCGGCGCCCTCCAGGACGGCCTGGTCACCCCATCCACGGAGATCGGGATCCCCTCCCAGCTCGTGGTCGCCGACCGCGTGATCCACGACGCCGAGGCGCACGGCGACGAGACGTTGTCCGTCGCCGAGATTCTCAAGGTCTCGAGCAACATCGGCGCCGACGAGATCGGCGCGAAGCTTGGGGCACAGCGCTTCGACGGGTGGGTGCATCGCTTCGGCTTCGGATCGCCGACGGGCATCGACCTGCCCGGCGAGGACCAGGGGATCGTCTCCCACTGGTGGCAGTACTCCGGCTCGTCGATGGCGAACCTCCCGTTCGGCCAGGGCGAGTCGGTGACGCCGATGCAGATGGTCCAGGCGTATGCCGCGATCGCCAACGGCGGCATCCTCCGAACCCCGCACGTCGTGCAGTCGATCGGCGGGAAGCGGACCGCGGAACCTCGCGGTCACCGGGTGATCTCGGAGGCCGTGGCCTCGGAGCTGCGCGGCATGCTGCGCGGCGTGCTGGCCGACGGAGGCACCGCGTCCGGCGCCGCGATTCCTGGGTATGACCTCTCCGGCAAGACCGGCACGGCCAACATCGCCATCGACGGCCACTACTCCGACAGCGCGTATGTCGCATCCTTCATCGGGTTCGTTCCGGCCAGCAAGCCCAGCCTGCTGGTGGCCGTAGTAGTAGACCAGCCCCACGGCTCGATCTACGGCGGCTCGGTGGCGGCCCCGGCATTCCAGAAGATCGTCGGCTGGGCGGTGCCCTACTTCGGGATCGACCCCCGCTGACGCCGCCAACCAGGGTGCGCCGAGAGCCGGGACTTCAGGCTCGAGGCACCGAGCCGGGGGGCGGGAATTGACGTTTGAGCCCGGCGAGGCGTCGATCCCACTGTCCGCCCACCTCGGCCATCCAGGAGACAGCATCGGACAGCGGCGCCGGCGTCACCCGGTAGTGGACCTCGCGTCCTGAGCGCTCGCGGTCGACGAGCCCGGCGTCGGAGAGCGCCGTGAGATGCTTCACCACGGCCTGACGAGAGATCGGTAGCTCGGTGGCGAGCTCGGTGGCGGTCGCGTACGGGTTCACGGCGACCGCCTGAAGCAGCGCCCGCCGAGTGGGGTCGGAGAGCGCCCCGAAGACGGCGTCCGCGGTGTCTGAGCCCGGGGGCACAGTCAGGCCGCCACCAGCGCCGGGCCGTACGAGGCGCCGCCAGGCCGCGAGAGCGGCACGCCGACCAGATCGAGCACATCCAGCGGCCGCGACTCCACCACCCGCAGGCGGGTGCCGCCGTCGAGCGCCTGTTCCAGCGTCAGCTCGACGCGGCTGGCGGGCTCGCCGTCCGGTGGCCCACCAGAACGCCAGGCGCCACGGAGCCAGCGCCTCCTCTACCCAGCCGGTCTTCAGCGCCGAGTCGGAGCGAAAGACGGCGTCGCCACCCGGTCGCAGGTCCAGCTCCACTTCATCGGCCAACCACCCATCGGTGGTGATCGCCGCCCATACGTCCTCCAGCAGGGCGTCGACGGAAAGCTCGCGTTCGATCTGCTCGGTCATTGCTTCTCCTTCGGTGTGGGCTCAGGTGGGCCAGGTAGGCAGATGCGCAACCGACGGGTTGCGGATCTGGTACCGTTGTGCAACCAGTCAGTTGCACTATACAGGAGGACCCATGCCACTGGTGCCCATGGTCGTTGAGCAGACGGCTCGCGGCGAGCGCTCATTCGACATCTACTCCCGGCTCCTCAACGACCGCGTCGTGTTCCTCGGCGGCCAGGTCGACGAGGAGACCGCGAACCTCATCGTCGCGCAGCTCGTCCACCTCGAGTCCGACGACCCCGACAAGGACATCCACCTCTACATCAATTCCCCGGGCGGCTCGGTCTACGCCGGACTGGCGATCTACGACGCGATGCAGTTCATCCGCCCCGATGTGCAGACGATCTGCTACGGCATCGCGATGTCGATGGGGTCATTGCTGCTGGCGGGCGGCGCGCCCGGCAAGCGGATGGCCCTGCCCAACAGCCGGATCCTGATCCACCAGGCGTCCGGCGGATTTGAGGGCCAGGCGGCTGACATCGAGATCCATGCGCGGGAGATCCTCACGCTGCGCAGCAGGGTCGACGAGATCTACGCCAAGCACACCGATCAGTCGATCGAGCGCGTCCACGCCGACATGGACCGGGACCGGTACTTCACGGGCGAGGAGGCGGTGGCCTACGGGCTCGTGGATCGCGTGCTGGAAAAGCGCGAGCTCGCCGCCCGGAGCCGCGGCTTCGGGAACGGATCCGGGTGAGCACGGAACTACACTCCGGCCGCTATGCGGCTCGCAGAGGTGATGCCGGGCGGACCCCACGGTGCGCATGATCTCGAGATAACCAACCTCGCCTACGACACCCGCCAGGTCACGCCGGGCACGCTGTTCTTCTGCGTGCCGGGCTTCACCCGCGACGGCCACGAGTTCGCGCCAGAGGCGATCGACAAAGGGGCCGTGGCCCTCGTGGTGGAGCGCCAGCTCCATACAGGCGTCCCCGAGATCGAGGTCGACTCCGCGCGGGCGGCGATGGCTCCTGCCGCGGCGGCCTTCTACGGCGATCCGACCAGTGAGCTTCAGACCGTCGGCGTGACCGGCACCAACGGCAAGACCACGACCGCGTTCCTGCTCAGGGCCCTGCTTGAGGCCGGCGGCCGTCAGGCCGGGCTGTTGGGAACCGTGACCAGCGTCATCGGGGGGCAACGAGCAGGATGTCGTTCGCACCACGCCGGAGGCGATCGATCTGCAGCGGACCTTCAGGGCGATGCTCGACGGCGGCGATCGGGCCTGCGCTATGGAGGTCTCCTCGCATGCTCTCGCGCTGCACCGCGCCGACGCGATCCACTTCGCGGCGGCGATCTTCACAAACCTGACGCAGGACCATCTCGACTTCCACGGCTCGATGGAGGCGTACTTCGCCGCCAAGCGCCGGCTGTTCATCGACGGCCAGCCGCGCTTTGCCGTCATCAACGTCGACGATCCGTATGGGCAAAGGCTGGCCGACGAGCTGCAACATGCGACGACGTTCGCGCTCGACGCTCAGGCCGATTACCGAGCCGTCCAAGTAGACACCGGGCTCGGGGGGTCGCACTTCGTGATCCGGGGACCCGACGAAGCGACCGAGGTTCACTCGCCGCTGCGCGGCCGCTTCAACGTCTACAACGTCCTCGGTGCGTTCGCGGCCGCTCGCGCTCTGGGCGTCTCCGCAGGACGCGTGCTGACGGCGATCGCGCGAGCCGGCCAGGTGCCCGGCCGCTTCGAGCCCGTGGAGGAGGGCCAGCCATTCGCGGTGCTGGTGGACTATGCCCACACTCCGGACTCCCTCGAGAACGTGCTGCGGGCCGCCCGGCTGCTGACCGACGGGCGCCTCCACGTCGTGTTTGGCTGCGGCGGCGACCGAGATCGCGGCAAGCGGCCGCTGATGGGCGAGATCGCCAGGAGGCTGGCCGACCGGGCGATCGTCACCTCCGACAACCCCCGCTCCGAGGATCCCGAGGCGATCATCCGGGAGATCCTCGAAGGGGCGGGGGACGATGTTCCGCACAACGCCGACCGCCGGGCGGCGATCTCCGAGGCGATCGCCGGTGCTGGACCCGGCGACGTGGTGGTGATCGCCGGCAAGGGGCACGAGCAGGGCCAGGAGTTCGCGGGGGGACTGAAGCTCCCGTTCGACGACCGGGCAGTGGCCAGTGAGGTCCTGCGCGGAGTGCCCGCAGCACGGTGAGGGCCTGGAGCCCCGAGCGGATCGCCGACGCGGCCGGCGCCTGCCTGGTCGGGCCTCCGCACGGTCACCGGCGGCCCAGAACGGATCACGATCGACTCCCGCGACGCTGGCCCGGGGGCGCTGTTCGTCGGCCTTCGGGGCGAGCGAGTCGACGGCGGCAGCTTCGCGGCGGCGGCGCTGGCCGCCGGCGCATGGGGCGTAATGGTGAGCTCACGAGCACGCGGAGTCTGCGCGCCGCGCTCAGCCCGGCACGCTCCTGGCGGCCGATGATCCTCTGGAAGCGCTCCAGCGGCTTGCGGGATCGTGGCGCCAGAGCCTCGACGCGACCGTCATCGCGATCACCGGCTCGACTGGTAAGACGACCACCAAGGACCTCCTGCTCGCGTTGCTTGCTCCCTCGCGACGGACCGTCGCCTCGCGGGCAAACTTCAACACCGAGATCGGGCTGCCGCTGGAGATCCTCGCCGCCCCGGCGGAGACCGAGGTCCTGGTGCTCGAGCACGCGATGCGAGGCGCGGGGCAGATCGCCGAGCTGGCCGCGATCTCACACCCGGACGTGGCGGTCATCGTCAACGTAGGCCCGGTGCACCTCGAGCTGCTCGGCAGCCTCGAGGCAATCGCGGCCGCCAAGGCGGAGCTGATCGCCGCGCTGGACCCCGGCGCCACCGCCGTCGTTCCGGCCGGCGAACGCCTGCTGGCGCCGCACCTGCGAACCGACGTCACGACCCTCACCTTCGGCCCCGGTGGGGACGTGCGGCTCCTCGCCGGCGGCAACGGCAAGGGAACCAGCGGAGCCGGCAGCCATGTCGAAATCGACGCCGCCGGGCGCACGATCGAGCTCGAGGTTCCCTTCACCCAGCGCCACCTGCTGAGCGATCTGCTGGCGGCCGTCGCCGCCGCCAGTGCGGCCGGCGTGACCCCGCAGGGCCGCGTGGAGGTAGCTTTCTCGCCTTCCCGCGGGCAGCGCGTCGCGCTCCCGCAAGGCGTCACGTTGATCGATGACTGCTACAACGCCAACCCCATGTCGATGCGCGCGGCGCTGGACGACGTGGCGACGGTCGCCGACGGCGCGGGCGGCTCGCGGGCCGTCGCCGTGCTGGGAGACATGCTCGAGCTGGGCGAGTCCGAGCGCCGATTCCACGCGGAGATCGGCGAGCACGCTGACGAGGTGGGGATCGACATGCTGGTGACGGTCGGCCCGCTGGCCAGCGCGATCGCCGAGCGTTTCGACGGAGAGGCCTACTCGGTGGCGGACGCCGGCGAGGCAGCGGCGCTCGTCCCCGAGCTGCTTCAGCCCGGCGACGTCGTGCTGGTCAAGGGCTCGCGCGGCGTCGGGCTGGAGCTGGTGTCGGAGTCCCTGATCCAGGGCGAAGGCTGATGGCGGTTCTGGCGGCCGTCAGCGGCTCGATCTCGGGTCGCGTCCTCATCGCGGGCACAGCCTCGCTGTTGATGTGCCTGTTCCTGAGCCCCAAGTTCATCGAGTTCCTCAGGGAGCGTGAGTTCGGACAGAACATCCGCGAGGAGGGACCCCAGGGACACCGGCAGAAGGCCGGGACCCCGACGATGGGCGGGATCATCATCCTGGCCGCGATCGCCGTCCCGTTCCTCGTCCTCTCAAAGCGCGACTGGCAGTCGATGGGCGTCTTCGGAGTGACGGTTGCCTGTGCCCTGATGGGCTTCGTCGACGATTACACGAAGATCGTCAAGCGCCGGTCGCTGGGGTTGCGCGCCCGGTCGAAGCTCGTCATCACGGTCGCCATCTCCGTGGGACTGTGGTGGGTGGCGACACAGAAACTGGGGCTGCCGGAGTCCGTGCGGTTCCGCTTCGTCGACGTCGACATCGACCTGGGCCCGGCCTACGTGATCTTCATCTACCTGGTGGTCGCGGGGAGCACGACCGCCGTCAACTTCACCGACGGCCTCGACGGTTTGGCCGCGGGCTGCGCCGCGATCGTCCTTCTGGCCTACATCGGGATCACATACATCACCGCGGGCGACAGCAACCTGACGATGCTGGCGGCCTGCCTCGTCGGGGCGTGCATCGGCTTTCTGTGGTTCAACAGCTTCCCGGCGAGCATCTTCATGGGCGACACGGGCTCCTTAGCCCTGGGGGGAGCGATAGCCGGCTTGGCGGTGATGACCCAGACGGAGGTCATTCTCATCCTCCTGGCGGGAGTGTTCGTGCTGGAGGTGGTCTCGGTGATGATCCAGGTCGTCTCGTTTCAGGCTTTTCGCAAGCGCGTGTTTCTGATGACGCCGATCCACCACCACTTCGAGCTCCAGGGGTGGTCGGAGACGAAGATCATCCTTCGCTTCTGGATCATCGCCGCGGCCTGCGCGGCGATCGGCTTCACCGTGTATCAGCTGAGCATCAAGTGAAGCCCCGCCCGCCGCTGCCCGGCGGCCCCTATCTCGTCGTCGGCCTCGCTCGCTCGGGCCTGGCCGCGGCGCTGGCGCTGCGCGCCCGCGGGGAGGAGGTGATCGGCTGCGATGCGGGCGCCGGCGAGGATCCCCGCCTGGCCGAAGCCGCTGGCAGGCTTTCCGAGGCGGGCGTCGAAGTCCATCTGGATGCGTCAGGCGACGTACTTGCCGCCCGCGCCCGGACGCTCATCAAGAGTCCCGGCGTTCCCAGCGACGCGCCAGCGATCCGCGCGGCGCGCCGGCAGGGCGTTCTCGTGCTGGGCGAGCTGGAGCTGGCCTGGAGGCTCATCCCCAACGAGTTCATCGCTGTGACCGGGACGAACGGCAAGACCACCACGTCGGGGTGGATCGGTCACATTCACCGCTGCGCAGGACGTCCAGTGGCGGTGGCGGGGAACGTGGGAACGGCCGCGAGCTCGCTGGTGGAGGTCCTCGAGCCCGCCGAGACGCTCGTCTGCGAGACCTCCTCCTTCCAGTTGGAGGACACAGAGGCGTTCTCCCCAGAGGCGGCGGTCCTGCTCAACCTGGCGCCGGACCATCTGGACCGCCACAGCACCTTCGAGGCCTACATGGCGGCCAAGCTGCGCGTGTTCGCCCACCAGGACCACAACGACGTGGCGGTCTTGCCCGGTGCGCTTCAGACCTCGGTCAACACCGGAAAGGCCCAGCGCGTGGTGTTCGGCACCGAGGCCGGCTCGTCGCTGACGCTGCGTGACGGCCGGTTCTGGTGGCAAGGCGCGCCCCTGGTGGAGATCGAGGAGCTGTCGCTTCCCGGAATGCACAACGCCGAGAACGCCATGGCCGCGTCGGCGGTCTGCCTGGCCCGGGGCCTCGACCCGGACGCCGTCGCGACTGGGCTCAAGACGTTTCAGGGTGTGACCCATCGCCTCGAGCTCGTGGCGGTGAGGGACGAAGTGGCCTACGTCAACGACTCCAAGGCCACGAACGTGGCCTCCACCGTAGTCGCTCTGCGGGCCTACGAGGGCGGCGTCCACCTGATCGCCGGGGGGCGCGGCAAGCAGGAGGACTTCGGCCCCCTGGCGCCGCTGGTGGCGGAACGTTGCCGGGGCGTCTATCTGATCGGAGAGGCCGCGGGCGAGCTGGCGGCGGCGCTGCGCCCCGTCACGCAGCCCGTGCTTCAGCTCGGCGAGCTCGCCGCCGCTTTCGAGGCAGCGCGCGGGGCCGCCCAGCCGGGCGACACGGTGTTGCTCTCGCCGGCCTGCGCGAGCTATGACCAGTATCCGGATTTCGAGGCCCGCGGCGAGCACTTCCGGGCGCTCGTGGAGGGGGCCTGATGGCGGGGGCCGCGGCGGCCCCGAGCCGCCGGCCGGCCCGTGGCCGGGCATCGGTTCCACAGCCGGAGCGGGTCAAGCCCCGCGCCCGGCGCGTAGCGCCGCCGCTCGAGCACCGGATCCTGCTGACGGCCACGCTTTGCCTGCTGGCTTTCGGCGCGGTGATGGTCTACAGCGCCTCCTCGCCGTCCGGAGTGATGAGCGGGAGCGGGCTCGGAGCCGGCGAGTTCGTGCGCTACCTGATCTTCGGCGGAATCGGGCTGGTGATCATGCAGATCCTCTCGCGCCGCGGCCTCAGCCTCTTGAACGAGCGCATCGTGAGGCTGCTGCTGATCGGCTCTGTCGCCCTGCTGCTGCTCGTTCTGGCGCCCGGTTTCGGCATCGATGTCAACGGCGCTCGGCGCTGGTTCGCCGCCGGGCCGATCCAGTTCCAGCCCTCGGAGCTGCTCAAGCTGGCGATAGTCGTCTACGTCGCGTACTACCTGGCGAAGAACCCCAAGAGGGTCGGCAGCCCGCGGCGCCAGGCCCGGCTGATACCGCTGATCACTCCGATCGCGATCGCCGCCGGGCCCGGGTGCCTGTTGATCCTCGTGGAGCCGGACATGGGCACCACGCTGGTGATCGTCTTCACGATCGCTGCCCTGCTGGTAGCGGCGGGAATGCCGATGCGGCAGTTGGCCGTGCTGGCGGCCGTCGCGCTGGGTCTGGTGGTGGTGTTCGTCCTGGCGCAGCCCTACCAGCGCGCGCGCCTGACGTCTTTTCTGCACCCCTGGTCGTCCAAGTCCACTGCAGGCTTCCAGGCCGTTCAGGGGCAAATCGCGCTCGGCTCGGGCGGTCTGTTCGGGGTCGGACTCGGCCGCTCGGTGCAGAAGATCTTCTATTTGCCCGAGGCTCAGACCGATTTCATCCTCGCCGTGATCGGCGAAGAGCTCGGCGTGATGGGCGTCGGCCTGGTCGTGTTTCTCTACGGCATGATCGCCTACGCTGGCCTGCGCACAGCCCGCCGGGCGGCCGGTCGCTATGCGAAGCTCCTCGCCACCGGCCTCACCTCGCTCATCCTTTGCCAGGGGATCCTCAACATCTTCGTCGTCCTCGGTATCGCCCCGCTCACCGGCGTGCCGCTGCCGTTCATCTCCTACGCCCCGACGAACCTGTGCGTGATGCTGGCGGCGATCGGGCTGTTGCTCAACATCTCTCAGCCACGGCGCGGTCGGCTACAGGCGGTCGGGGCATCCTGGAGTGACGCCGCCGAGGATCGTGATAGCGCGCCGGCGGGACCGCCGGGCACGTCGTGCCCGCGCTCGCGGTAGCCGAGGCGCTGAAGGCTGAGGGAGCTGAGGTCGTCTTCGTCGGCGGTGAGCGCGCCGAGCGCGAGCTGGTGCCCGCCGCCGGATACGAGTTGCGGTCGCTGAGAGTGGCGCCGCTTCCGCGGCGGCGGCCGCTCGCCGGACTGCGCGCCGCGGCCGTTGACGCCCGAGCTGTGCTTGCGGCGCAGGCCATGCTCGCGGAGCTGAGGCCCAGCGCGGCCCTCGGCGCGGGCGGCTACGTCGCCGGTCCGTTGGGGCTGGCCGCGGTGCTTCACCGCGTGCCGCTCGTCCTGATGGAGGCCGACAGCCACATGGGGCTGGCCAACCGCATGCTCTCGCCGCTGGCGCGCCGCGTCTGCCTGGCGTTTCCCGTCAGCGGACGCTCCGCCCGCCGCTATCTGGTGACCGGTCGCCCGGTTCCGGAGCCTGCCACGGATCGCGCCGCAGCCCGGAAACGCTTCGGAATCGCTCCTGACGAAACCGCCGTGGTGGTGTTCGGCGGCTCGCAGGGGGCGCGATCGATCAACCGGGCGGCGGTCGAGGCCTTTGCCGGCGCCCAGTTTCGCGTCCTCCACGCCGCCGGCGCGCGCGACCTGCCCGAGCTCGAGTCGCCGGGCCCGCACTACGACCTGCGGGGCTACATCGACAACTTCGGCGAGGCCCTGGTGGCCGCCGACCTGGTGGTGTCCCGCGCGGGAGGATCGATCTTCGAGATCGCGGCACACGGTCGCCCGGCGGTGCTGATCCCGTATCCGCACGCGACCGCTGACCACCAGTCCGAGAATGCCCGCTACATGGAGCGGGCGGGCGCCGCTGTGATCCTGCCGGACGCTGACGTTGAGTCCGGCCCGGCTGGCCCAGGAGGTCGGAGGCCTCCTCGCGGACCGGGCGCGGCTCGAGGCGATGGCGCGCGCCTCCACGGCGCTGGCGCGACCCGACGCCGCGCGAACGATCGCCGCCGAAGTGCTCGCGGCCGCACGATCGCGATGAGCGGCAACGAATTCGCGGGCCGGCGCCTTCACTTCGTCGGTATCGGGGGGGCGGGGATGAGCGGGCTGGCACTCGTGGCGCAGGTCATTGGGCGCGAGCGTCACGGGCTCAGACCGCTCGGAGTCCTCCTACACGGAGCGTCTGCGCCAGCACGGCATCCAGCCCATCATCGGCCACGCGCGGGCGAACGTCCCCTCGGGGGCAGAGGTCGTCTACTCGACGGCCATCGGGCCTGAGAACAGTGAGCGCCGCGCCGCCGAGGGTCGCGAGCTGCACCGCGCCGAGCTGCTCGCGCAGATCGCCGCTCTGCGCCGCTGCCTGGCGGTCACCGGAACACACGGCAAGACGACCACGGCGGCGATGATCGTCCACGCGATGCGGGGGGCGAATCTGGACCCCGCCTACGTGATCGGCGGCGAGCTGCGCAGCACGGGACTCAATGCCGGCTGGGGCAGCGGCGACTGGATCGTGGTCGAGGCCGACGAGTCGGATCGGTCGCTGCTGAGGCTCGATCCCCAAATCGCCGTGCTGACCAACGCCGAGCTCGACCATCACTCGACGTACGGGTCGATGCTCGAGCTCCAGGACACGCTCCGGACCTTCATGGCCAGGGCGAGCACCGGCGCGGTCGTATGGGAGCGCCCCGAGCTAGTCGCCCTGTGTCCCCCTGGGGCCGTGCCATACGACGCCCCCGAGCCCGTACTCTCGCCCGCCGGGTCACGCTTCGACTGGCGCGGGATCGAAGTCGTGCTGCGG
Organism: uncultured Actinomycetes bacterium; assembly: GCA_963846075.1. Classification (GTDB taxonomy): domain Bacteria; phylum Actinomycetota; class Thermoleophilia; order Solirubrobacterales; family Solirubrobacteraceae; genus Palsa-465. Next base: position 35,456 of record CAWJUS010000003.1, read on the forward strand.
GTCCCCGGCGCCCACAACGCGATCAATGCCGCCGGCGCGCTCGAGGCGGCGGCGCTGGCGGGGGCCGACCCGCGGCGAGCGGCGATGGCGCTCGGCGACTTCGCGGGAGCCCGGCGCCGCTTCGAGCGGCTCGGGCAAACGCACTCCGGCGCCGTCGTCTACGACGACTACGCGCACCACCCGACCGAGGTGTCAGCCGTCCTCGACGCGGCGCGGACGCTCGAGCCCCGTCGCCTGGTTGCCGTCTTTCAACCGCACCTCTACTCGCGCACCGCGGCGCTGGCCCTGCAGTTCGGTATCTCCCTGTCCCGGGCCGACGCGGTGGTGGTCCTGGACGTGTATCCCGCGAGGGAGCGCGCCGCCGAGCATCCGGGCGTCGACGGGCGGGTGATCGCGGCCGCCGCGGCCGACGCCGCGCCCGGGCGCTCGGTGGCGTGGCTTCCGCAGTTCGCCGATGCGAAGCCGTTTCTGGAAACCGGGCTCAAGGCCGGTGACGTTTGCGTGGTGATGGGGGCCGGCAATGTCGACGCGCTCGCCCGGGCCCTGGTCGAGGTAGGCGCGTGCGCCCGGGCCCTGGTTACCCAAGGGGTGAGGGCCGCGGGCGCGAAGTAGGGGTAGAGCCCGCGAAGTCGAACTACTCGGCGTGAGCTCCCGCCGCCTTCGGCTCCCGCGCGTGCCCCGGATCGCTCTGGTGGCGGCGGTGGGCCTCCTGCTGGCGCTCGGCGGCGCCTGGCTGTGGCTGCGCGACTCCTCGCTCGTCGCGGTACAGCGGGTGAGCGTCGTTGGGGCCAGCGGACCCGACGCCCGGCAGATCCGGGCGGCGCTGAGGGTGGCCGGCCGCGGCATGACCACGCTCGACGTGAACATGTCGGCCCTGCGAACCGCGGTATCCCCGTTCCCCGTGGTCAAGGACCTGCGGGTCTCCACGCAGTTTCCGCACGGGATGGTGATCAGGGTCATCGAGCAGGTGCCGGTGGCGTTCGTGGTCGCCGACGGCCGCCGGGTCGCCGTGGCCGGCGACGGCACGGTGCTGCGCGATGTCCGCCCCGCGGCCTCGCTGCCCCAGGTTTCCGTGCGCCTGCTCCCCGGTGGGACGCGCGTGACCGATTCGCGAGCGCTCAGCGTGCTCGCCGTTCTCGGCGCCGCCCCGTGGCAACTGCTGTCGCATGTCACGGCTGCGAGCAGCACCGCCAACCACGGTGTCGTGCTGGAGCTCCGGCAGGGACCACGGCTCTACTTCGGCGACGCTGCGCTTGCTGGCGGCCAAATGGATCGCCGCGGATGACGTGCTCGCCGATCCTGGTTCGGGCGGGGCGTCCTACGTCGACGTCACCGATCCCTACAGGCCCGCGGCGGGGGTGACAGGCGGCAACACCGGCTCGACGGGCACGACAGCCGGCACGGCGGACTCGACAGGCGCAGCGGCCGGCCCAGCAGCGTCGACCGGCACAGCGGCCGCGCCCGCGGCGTCGACCGGCACAGCGGGCGCACCCGCCGGCGCCCAGCGGGCAGACCGCCAGCGGCACGGGGGGTCCAGGGGCTTAGCTAACTCTCAACTAGAGCTTTAGTCTTACGAATCGCCAACTCTCGGGTCAGGTCGAGAGTCGGGCGATCTGCAACGAAACTTGCGCGCTGGGCGCCAGGCGTTGACTTCACGCATCCCGGCCCAGTACCGTGCCAAACTCCGCTAATACGGCAAACCCCGCCGAGACACTCAACGCGAACTCGAGGGTTTCACGAAGCGACATGGAAAGCGGCAGTTATCTGGCAGTCATCAAGGTCGTCGGCGTCGGTGGCGGCGGCACGAACGCGGTCAACCGCATGGTCGACGCCGGCCTGCGGGGCGTCGAGTTCGTGGCCTGCAACACGGACGCCCAGGCGCTCGCGATGTGCGACGCCGACATCAAGCTCAACATCGGCCATGAGCTGACGCACGGCCTCGGCGCGGGCGCCAATCCCGAGGTTGGCCGCGGCGCCGCGGCCGAGTCCCGCGACGAGATCAAGGAAGCGCTCAAGGGCGCGGACATGGTGTTCGTGACCGCGGGCGAGGGCGGCGGAACGGGCAGCGGCGCGGCGCCGGTGATCGCGGACATCGCCAAGCATGAGATCGGAGCGCTGACGGTCGGCGTCGTCACGCGTCCATTCAACTTCGAGGGCACCCAGCGCGCTCGCCAGGCGCAGGCGGGGATCCACGAGCTGAGCGAGCACGTCGACACGCTCATCGTGATCCCGAACGAGAAGCTGCTGTCGATCGTCGAGCGTCGAACCACGATCCTCGAGGCCTTCCGCGAAGCGGACAACGTGCTGCGCCAGGGCGTCCAGGGGATCACGGACCTGATCACGATCCCGGGCCTGATCAACCTCGACTTCGCCGACGTGCGGACGATCATGCGCGACGCAGGGTCGGCGCTGATGGGCATCGGCACCGCGGGCGGCGAGAACCGCGCCGCCGAGGCGGCCAAGATCGCGATCTCCTCGCCGCTGCTCGAGGAGTCGGTGGAGGGTGCGATGGGCATCCTGCTGAACATCACCGGCGGCCACGACCTCGGCCTGTTCGAGGTCAACGAGGCGGCGGAGATCGTCCAGAGTGCCGCCGACGCCAACTCGAACATCATCTTCGGCGCCGTGATCGACGACGCGCTCGGGGACGAGGTCAGGGTCACGGTGATCGCCACCGGCTTCGACCACGATCGGGTGCGCGCTCCGGCCGCGCAGGAGCCCGCGCGCACCCAGCGCCGGGACCGCGAGGTCTCGATGGACGATCGGCAGCGCTCGTCGCTCGAGATCCGTGACGACGAGATCGACATCCCGTCGTTCCTCAAAGACCGCTGACATCGTCCGCTAGGCTCCGCGCCCGATGAGCGGGGAGCGCTTGGACGACGAGCAGGAACTCGACTCTGCAGGCCGCCTGCGGCTGCCGTCACTCGGCCGGATACTTCAGGATCTGGCCTCGGGCGCGGCGTTTCTCCGCCGCGTGCTGCCGGAGATCGCCGCCGACCTTCAGGCCATACGCGGAAACGTGGCCTCCATGGACCCGGAGATGGTGGGAATGCACGCCGCCGTGAGGCGAATCGAGGGCGAGATCGCGCAGATGAGCGGCCGGATCGAGGAGCTCGGCGAGCACATGAGTGCCGTGGAGCACGCCGTCGAGCGGCTCGAGCCACACGTTGCGGACGTGAACCTCGCCGTGAGGCCGCTGCGCCGGGCGCGTGCCCGGATGCGCCCGGCACAGGTGCGGACGGACGGCACCCTCGACGAGCGCGATACCGAGGAGGCCGGGGGCTCCGGCTGACGGCATTCACCGCGAGCGGTTGTAGCCTGCGCGCACGATGACCGACACCGCCCACGCGACGCTGCGCCAGACGCCGCTGCGCGAGCGCCACGTCGCCGCGGGCGCGAAGCTGGTCCCGTTTGCCGGCTTCGAGATGCCGCTGCAGTACTCGGGGATCCGCGAAGAGCACCTGGCCGTGCGCCGCGCCGTGGGGGTTTTTGACATCTCCCACATGGGACAGGTGCAGAGCCGCGGGCCCGATGCCCAGCGCTTCCTGCAGCGTGTCGTCTCAAACGACGTGCGACGGATAGCCGAGGGCGGCGCCCAGTACAGCGTGATGTGCCGCGAGGACGGCGGCGTGCTGGACGACCTGTTCACCTACCGGCTGGCCGACGGCGAGTACCTGACGGTCACCAACGCCGCCAACCACGAGCGCGACTTGGCCTGGATGCAGTCGCAGGCCGGCCCGTTCGACCTCGACGTGGTCGATCGGGCGAGCGACTTCGCGATGCTCGCCGTCCAGGGTCCCGCCGCCAGGGAACTGGTCTCGCGACTGACCGATGGGGCGCTGCCGTCGCGCTTTCACTGCTGCGAGCGCCGCGTGGCGGGCGCGGCGATGCTGGTCTGCGGCACCGGCTACACGGGCGAGGACGGCGTCGAGCTGCTGATGGCGCCGGACGCGGCCGGCGGGCGTGTGGGACAGGCTGCTCGAAGCGGGCGCCGCACCGGCCGGCCTCGGGGCGCGCGACACGCTGCGGCTCGAGGCGTGCTTTCACCTCTACGGCAACGATCTCAGCGAGGAGCGCGGGCCGATCGAGGCCGGCCTTGGCTGGTGCTGCAAGGAGGACACGGGGTTCGTCGGCGCCGACGCCGTGGCCGCCGTCCGCGCCGCCGGTCCGGCGGAGAAGCTGGTCCCGTTCCGGATCGACGGACCGGGCATTGCCCGCGCCGGCAACCCCGTACGCGGCGGTGGCGTCGTCACCAGCGGCACGTTCTCGCCCTGCCTCGAGCGAGGCGTGGGGATGGCCTACGTTCCCGCCGGCATCGCCGAGCCCGAAAGCCGGATCGAGATCGACGTGCGCGGAACGGCTCGTCCGGCGATCATCGCCTCCAAGCCCCTGTACCGAAAGGAACCTTAATCCATGGCCGCCAGCTATCCCGAGGACCTGCTCTACCACGCCGAGCACGACTGGGCCCGAGTCGACGGCGAGGAGGCCACGTTCGGCATCACCTGGTTCGCCCAGGAGCAGCTCGGCGAGGTGGTGTTCTTCGAGGCTCCGGGGGTCGGCACCCAGGTCCGACAGGGCGAGCCGTACACGGAGGTCGAGTCGGTCAAGGCGGTGTCGGACGTGATCGCTCCCCTGTCGGGCGAGGTCGTGGCCGTCAACGAGACGCTGGCCGACAAGCCGGAGACCATCAACGACGATCCCTACGGCGAAGGGTGGCTCGTCAGGATCAGACTGTCGGAGCGCTCGGAGACCGAGTCGTTGATGGACTCGAGCTCCTACCAGGCGACGCTAACGTGACTCCGGACCGAGTATGAGCGGCTACGTCGCAGCCACCGACGCCGACCGGCGCCAGATGCTCGAGGAGATCGGCGTGTCCTCGATCGAGGAGCTGTTCACCGACATCCCCGCCGATCTGCGCCAGGACTTCGAGAGACAGCTCGAGCCCGGTCGCTCCGAGCAGGAGGTCTACGAGGAGCTCCGCGCCCTGGCGGCCCGCAACAGCTCGACCGAGGACGAGCTCTCGTTCCTCGGGGCGGGCATGTACGACCACTACGTCCCGGCGCTGGTCGACTCGATCATCGAGCGCTCGGAGTTCCTGACTCCCTACACGCCGTATCAGCCCGAGATCTCGCAGGGCGGCCTGCAGGCCATGTTCGAGTACCAGACGGCGATCTCCGAGCTGACCGGTCTTCCGGTCTCGAACGCCTCGGTGTACGAGGGACCGAGCGCCGTCGCGGCGGCGGCCTACGTGGCCAAGCTTCACCACGGCCGCGCGCGCTTCGTCGTCTCGCGCGGCGTCCATCCGCACTCCCGCGAGACGCTGCGGACGCTGGCTCACGGCTATGGAATGGAGGTCGTCGAGGCGCCCCTGCGCGACGGCATCACCGAGCTACCCGAGCTCGATGACGGGGTAAGCGCCGTGATCGTCCAGCAGCCGAACTTCCTCGGGGCCGTTGAGGACCTGACGCGCCTGGCAGATGCGGCGCACGCCGTCGGCGCGCTGTGCATCTGCGCCTGCGACCCGCTGCCACTGGCGCTACTCAAGGCGCCCGGCGAGTGCGGCGTGGACATCGCCGTGGGCGAGGGTCAGACGCTCGGCGGGCGGCTCGACTTCGGCGGCCCGTCGTTCGGCTTCTTCGCCGCCACCGAGGCGCTGATGCGGCGGATTCCGGGCCGCATCGCGGGCCAGACACGCGACGCCGACGGACGGAGGGGCTTCGTGCTGACGCTGCAGACACGTGAGCAGCACATCCGCCGCGAGAAGGCCACCTCGAACATCTGCACGGCGCAGGCGCTCAATGCCCTGGCCGGCGTCATTTACTTGAGCTGGCTCGGCAGGCGAGGGCTCGTGGAGCTCGCCGAGCTGATGCTGCAGCGCACCGCGTACGCGCGCGAGCGCCTCTGTGCGCTGGACGGGGTCTCCGCGCTGCACGAGCAGCCGGTGGTGCGCGAGTTCGCGATCAAGCTCGACGCCCCGGTCGAGCGGGTGATCGAACGCTGCCGCGCGCAGGGCGTCAATCCGGGCTATCCGCTGGCGCGTGACTACGAGGGCGAGTACCCCGGCGGACTGCTCGTGGCGATCACCGAACTGCGCACGCGCGCCGACATCGACAGGCTGGCCGAGACGCTGGCCGCGGCGTTGGCCGCCGAGGCAGCGCCGGTGGAGGCGAGGGCATGAGCGCGAGCGAGCAGAGCAGGGCGCCCGAGCGCTGGTTCACCGCCGCCGCCGACGACGAGTTGACGATCTACGAGCGCTCCAAGCCGGGGCGCCGGGCGTTCGTGGCGCCGGAGCTCGACGTTCCACAGCGTGAGGCGAACGAGCTGCTGCCGCGGCGCCTTGCGCCGCGCCCAGCCTCCGGGGTTGCCCGAGGTCTCAGAGCCGGAGATCGTCCGCCACTACAACCGCCTCTCGAAGCGCAACTTCGACCTGGACACCGGCTTCTACCCGCTCGGCTCGTGCACGATGAAGCACAACCCCAAGCTGCACGAGCGCGTGGCCGCGCTGCCCGGCCACGCAAAGCTCCATCCGCTCCAGGATCCCCGCCATGCCCAGGGCGCGCTCGAGCTGATGTGGCGGCTCCAGACGGAGCTGGCCGAGGTGGCGGGACTTCCGCACGTGTCGCTACAGCCCTCGGCCGGTTCGCACGGCGAGCTGGCGGGCGTGCTGCTGACCCGCGCCTACCACGAGGATCGCGGCGAGCAGCGGACGAAGGTGCTGACCCCGGACACCGCGCACGGCACCAACCCGGCCACGGTCACCATGGCCGGCTACGAGGTCGTCAAGGTGGGGACGGACGCGCGCGGGAATGTTGATGTCGAGGACCTGCGGCAAAAGGCCGACCAGGACGTGGCCTGCCTGATGCTCACCAACCCCTCGACGGTCGGGCTGTTCGAGGAAGGGATCGAGGAGATCCGCCGCATCGTGCACGGCGTCGGCGCCACCCTCTACTACGACGGCGCAAACCTCAACGCGATCATGCGGATCTGCCGCCCGGGGGACATGGGCTTCGACATCGTGCACTTCAACCTGCACAAGTCGTTCACCCAGCCGCACGGCGGCGGCGGTCCCGGCGCCGGGCCGGTCGCAGTCTCGGAGAGGATCGAGCCGTTCCTGCCGCGGCCGCTCGTCGTGCGCCGCTCGGTGCAGGAGAACGGCGCCTCCGCCGACTTCTACGACCTCGACTACGACCGCCCCAAGTCGATCGGCCGCCTGCGCGGCTTCCAGGGCAACTACGGGGTCTTCGTCCGCTCCTACGCCTACATCCGCTCGCTCGGGGCCGCCGGCCTGCGCGAGGCCTCCGAGGTCGCGGTGCTGAACGCCAACTACCTGCTGGCCCGGCTGCGCAAGGCCGGCGTGGCTGAGTACCTGCCCGCCGCCTACGACCGCCTGTGCATGCACGAGTTCGTGCTGAGCGGGGCGCCGATGAAGCGCGAGCTGCAGATAAAGACGCTCGATCTGGCGAAGCGCCTGCTCGACCACGGCGTCCATCCGCCGACCGTCTACTTCCCGCTGATCGTGGAGGAGGCGCTGTTGATCGAGCCCACGGAGACCGAGACCAAGGAGACGCTCGACCGCTTCGCCGAGATCATCGTCGAGATCCTGCGCGAGGCGCGCGAGGACCCGTCTGTGGCGCAGAACGCGCCCTACACCACGCCGGTCAGGCGGCTCGACGAGGCCGCGGCCGCCAGGCAGCCCGTCGTCCGCCAGCCGCTCTAGCCGTCCCGCGTACGCGCGCGGACGTCCGCGCAGCTACCGGTTCTCGCCGCTCGGTACCGGGTAGCGCCATAACTAGCTCAAAGTCAAGAAAGGAGCCCGATGCTTCTAGTCCTCGGCATCATTCTTCTGGTCATCGCCATCGCCGGCGGGGTGATCATCCACCCGCTGCTCTTCCTGATCGCGATCCTGGCGCTGGCCGCGTTCTTCGGGGGCAGGCGGCACGCCTTCTAAGCCCCGTCTCAAACTAAATAGAGGCCGGCCTCGCCTGATAGGCGGGCCGGCCCTTTTTTTAGGTCATCGCCGCCACCAGGCGGTGGTGGCGCAGCTCGTCGGGCGGTGAGCCGTGCAGGACCCAGGTGCCATCGTCCTGCCGGCTGACCGAGCGCGAGCGGGCCAGCTTGCCCATCGCGCTCGTGACCGACGGCCGGTGGCTGCCGACGAGGTCGGCAAGGCGCTGGTGGGAGAGCGGGAGGTTCACCGCGATGCCGTCCGGGCGCACCCGGCCCCAGCGCTCGGCCAGGTGCCACAGGGTGAGCAGCAGCCGGTCGTCGACGTGCGGGTGATGGGCGATGGCCAGCGTCACCGCGAGGGAGTGGGCGCGGCGGGTGCCGCGAGCGAACAGCTCCAGGCCCAGCTGGGGCCAGGGATCCATTCTCCGGACCAGCCCGTGATCGAGCACGGCCAGGCGGGTGGGCTCCAGAACCACCCAGCCGACCTCGGCGTGGACGTGTGAGCCGTCCTCGTCCCAGCGCCAGGGCCGCAGGACGTCGCCGGCACCGATCAGCTCCACGCACCGCCGTCCGAGCACCTCGACCTCCCTGGAGAGCAGGCCCTCGATGATCAGAAAGCCGCGGTGGTGGGTGTCCGGCTCGATCGCCTCGGACACGTTCCACTCGCCCGGTGACAGCTGCCGCTCGCGCGTCAGCGCCTGGCGTCTGGCGCGATCGCGCTCGTCGGGGCCGAGCAGATCGGCCAGGTCTGGGTCGGCATCGATGATGCTGATCAGATCGGTGATCGAGCCCACGGGCCAGCCACCTAATCACATCCCGGCGGGCTGGCAGGCCGTCGCGGGGCGTCGTCGGAGGGCGCTCAGGGGGCGCCGGCGCGGTCAGGCAGCGCGCTCCGCAGCGGGCACCGAGGGCCGCCGCGTCGGCCACCGCCGCCGCCTTCGGCCAGCGCGAAGGTGAAGCCCGCCGCGAACGAGTCGCCGCAGCCGTAGCTGTCGCGCGGCGGCGCCGGGCGGAGGAACGGGCTGCCAGCGGCCCTCGGACTCGCCCCACCAGCGCCCGCCGCTGGCACCGTCGGTCGCCACCAGCAGCTTGGTGCGGCCCGCGGCCCGCTCCGCCCAGGTCAGCTCGTCGCGGTCCGCGGCGCTGAACACCAGGGCATCGAGCACGGGCTCGCGCTCGGTGGCCTCCGCCGCTGCGGCCAGCGCGGAACGAGCCCGCGGTGAGGCCACGACGGCTCTCGCCCGGCGCGCCAGCTGGAGAGCTTGCAGGTCGCCCGCGGTGACGTACACGCCGTCCGCCGCCGCCAGCCGCTCCCACTCCAGCCCGTCGGAGCCCAGGGGATCGAGCCGCTGCGCCGATGGTCACGATCGTCCGCTCGCCGCCGTCCTCGAGCATCGTCACCGCGCGGCGCGTGGGCTGCGAGCGCCAGGCTGCGTGCACGCGCACGCCGCGCTCGGTCAGCTGCTCGGCGGCAGCGTGCCCGTCCGCGTCGTCTCCCAGCGCAGTGAAGAAGTCGACGTCGGCGCCCAGCTCGCTGAGGACGACGGACGCCACGCCGCCTCCGCCTGCGGCGCGGGTGAAGGCCTCGCCGGCGTGGAGCACCTCACCCGCCCGCGGGAGGTGCGCCACGGGCACGAAGTCGACCCATTCGACGTGGCCCACCACCGCGACGTGCGGTGCGTCGCTGCGGGACATGAGCACTCCTCTCTGCCACTCGAGGCGGCGTCGCGGCGCCGGCCGGGGGATTGTGGCACGGTGACGGAGGTGACTGACACGTCGATCGCGAGCCTGGCGTCGGAGCTCGCCGCCCACGCCGAGCGCGAGCTGGAGGCGCTCGTGGCGGTCTCATCGCCCTCCGGCGACGTCGAGGGCGCAGAGGAGGCCGTGGCGGTGTGTACCGCGCTCCTGCCGGTGGGATGTGCGGTCGAGCGGGTGCCCTGCTCGACCGCCGAGAGTGCGCCGGACCTGCTCGCGCGACTATCGGGAACCGGCAGCAGGCGGGTGTTGCTGCTGGGGCATCTGGACACGGTGATCGGCCGGCACGCGCACACGCCGCTGCGGCGCCACGAGGGCCGCATCTACGGCCCGGGGACGGCGGACATGAAAGGGGGCGTGGTGCTCTCGCTGGGGGTCGCCAGGGCGCTGGCCGATCGACCCGAGCTCTTCTCGGAGCTCTCCGTGCTGCTGGTGACCGACGAGGAGTGGCGCACGGCGGAGTTCCGCCATGTCGAGCGCTTCCGGGGTTACGACGCCTGCCTGTGCTTCGAGGCCGGCGAGCGCTCGGCGGGCGGAGAGGAGGGCGTCGTCGTACGGCGCAAGGCGGCCGGAACGCTGAGGGTGCTGGCCGAGGGGCGCGCGGCTCATTCCGGAAGCGCGCCCGACCAGGGGCGCAACGCCCTGCTGGCGCTGGCGGCGGTGGCGCCGGTCGTGGCCGAGCTTCACGACCCTTCGGGCCCCGAGCGCCGCAGCGTGGTGCCCACCGTGGTCCGCGCGGGCGAGGCCTTCAACGTCGTCCCCGCCGAGGGGGAGCTGATCGTCGACGTGCGCGCCGATGGCCTCGAGGCGTTCGAGCCTCTGCTCGAGGCGGTGCCCGGTGAGCTGCGCGGCGTGGCGCTGAGGCCCACGTTTGAGCGCCGCTGGCCGGGCATGGATTCGCGCGCCGCCACGGCGTCGCTGCTCGAGCGGGCGAGCGGCCGTCTGGGACGGACGATCGTCGGTGCGGCCCGGGGCGGCGCCAGCGACGCCAGCCACTTCGCGCCGTTGATCCCGCTGACGGTCGACGGCCTCGGCCCCCGGGGCGGCGGGGCCCATACCCCCGAGGAGTTCGTGCTGGCCGAGTCGCTACGCGAACGCGCCGAGGTGGCCCTGGCGATGGCGCTGACAGCGCTCGAGGGGTAGCCGGGTTCGGTCGGGCCACGGGCGGTCCGCGCACGCGGCACGGGCCAGACGTTCACGGCGATCGCCGCCCCCCGACCTGCGATCCTATGCCCGATGGCCATGACCGAAGCGCAGATGACGAAAAAGGGCCCTTCGGGGGCCAGGCGTTGGAGCGCCGACCCGCTGGAGCGAGCCCGCAACCGGGTCGAGGGCCTTCAGTTGCTGGCGGCGATCGTCGGCCTGATGTGGCTGGTGGAGGTGATCAACACGATCGACTCCAACCGCCTGGACAGCGACGGGATCTTCTCGCGAAGCGTCTCGCATCTGTGGGGCATCCTCACCGCGCCGTTCATCCACGTGAGCTTCCAGCACCTGATCTCGAACACCGTGCCGTTCGTGTTCATGGGGCTGATCATCGCCCTGCGGGGCGCCACTCGGCTGGCACTGGTGACGCTGATCGTGATCGTCGTCGGCGGCCTGGGCACCTGGCTCATCGGCCCCGCCAATACGAGCACGGTGGGGGCCAGCGGCGTCGTCTTCGGCTACGCGGCCTACCTGATCTCCCGCGGGTTCTTCGACCGCAGCCTGCTCGAGCTCCTGACCGGGGCCGTGGTGGGGGTCGTCTGGGGCGGCGCGCTGTTGGCCAGCATCGTTCCCCACTACGGCATCTCGTGGCAGGGCCACGTGTGCGGCGCCGTAGGGGGCGTCGTGGCGGCCTGGCTGCTGAGGCGCGAGCGGGAGCCGGGCGATCCAACTGTGCGGGCTCGCCGGCCGGCGGGCAGCGCGGTCTCGAAGTAGCCTCGTCCTCCGATCTAGATGCGCATCTTCTCCGGCATCCAGCCGACCGGCCGCAAGCACCTGGGCAACTACATCGGCGCGATCACTCAGTACGTCGCCGGCCAGGACCGCGGCGAGGCCATCTACTGCATCGTCGACCTGCACGCGATCACCGTGCCGTACGAGCCGGCCGCGCTGCGGGAATCGGTCTACGACACGGCCGCCATCCTCCTGGCCGCCGGGCTCGACCCCGAGCGCTGCGTCTTCTTCCGCCAGAGCGACGTGCACGAGCACACGGACCTCACGTGGCTGCTCTCCAGCGTGACGGCCTACGGCGATCTGAACAGGATGACCCAGTTCAAGGACAAGTCGACAGCCCAGCGCGACCTGGTGACCGCGGGGCTGTTCTTCTATCCCGTGCTGATGGCGGCCGATGTGCTGGCCTACCGGGCAGAGGAGGTGCCGGTGGGCGAGGACCAACGCCAGCACGTTGAGCTGATGCGCGACGTCGCCGAGCGCTTCAACGCCCGCTTCGGCCAGGCACTCGTCGTGCCACACGCCCGCATCCCCGCGGTGGGGGCCAGGATCATGGATCTCCAGTTCCCGGATCGCAAGATGTCCACCACCGGAGGGTCGCCGCAGGGAACGGTGTACGTGCTCGACGAGCCGACCGCCGTGACCAAGAAGGTTCGCTCCGCCGTGACCGATTCCGGGGCCGAGGTGGCGCGCGCTCCGGACAAGCCGGGGATCTCCAACCTGATCGAGATCCTCTCGGCGGTGAGGGGAACGGCTCCCGAGGAGGTCGAGCGGGAGTTCGACGGAGCGGGCTACGGCGCCTTCAAGCAGGCGGTCGCCGACGCGGTCGTGGCGTACCTGCAGCCGGTGCGCGAGCGCTACGACGCACTTCGTGCCGACGAGCCTCAGCTGGAGCGCATCTTCGCCGCGGGCGCAGAGAAGGCCGGGTCGATCGCCGCCGAGACGCTGCGCGACGTGCGCGAAGCGATGGGCTTCGGTGCGATCCGGTCCCCGCAGTAGGCTGACTCCCTGAGCATGCGCCTGGCCTCCCTGGAGCTCGACCTGGACGTGTTCGCCGGTCCGTTCGACCTGCTTCTGACGCTGATCCTGCGCGAGGAGGTCGATCTTCTGGAGGTCGATCTGGCCGAGGTCGTGATCGCGTACATCGACCATCTCGAGCGGCGCGGCGAGCTCGATCTCGAGGCGGCAACCGAGTTCCTGGTGTTGATTGCGGCGCTGCTGGAGCTGAAGTCTCGGCTCATGCTGCCGGGCGAGGAGCAGGAGGAGATCGAACTCGATCCGGGTGAGGCGGCCGAGGAGCTGCTGGCCCGGCTGCTCGACGCCCATCGCTACCGCGCGGCCGCGGACAGCCTGAAGCAGCGCCTCGAGCGTGAGTCGCCGTTTCGGTTCCGCTCCGCGCCGCTGCCGCCGGCGCTCAGGCGTGCGCCCCTGCAGGAGGCCCACGCCGTCTATGAACCCCAGGCGCTGGGCGAGGCGCTGGGGTGGCTGCTGAAGCCACCGGAGCCGGTAGACATCCGCCACATCCCAGTGTCGCGGGTCACCGTGGCAGAGCGCCTGGCGCACCTGCGCTCGCTGCTCCAGCGCGGGACGTTCAGGTTCGAGGAGGCCGTCAAGGACGCGGATCGCGTGACGGTGGCCATCACTGTGTACGCATTGCTCGAGCTCTACAAGCAGGGTGAGCTCGACTGGACCCAGCAGCAGCCATTCGGAGAGGTGACGGTCGAGCCCCGCGAGGCAGCGCGCTCGGTGGGGATGACGGCGTGAGCGCCGGCGACGAGCTCGAGCGGACGCTGGAGGCGCTCGCTGTTCCTGTCCGCGGAGCCCGTGGAGGCGACGGCGCTCGCGCAGGCCACAGGAGCCGAGCTGCACGAGGTCGTGACGGCGCTCGAGCGGCTCCGCGAGCACTACGAGTTCGAGCGGCGCGGGCTGGTGCTGCGGGAGCTGGCCGGCGGCTGGGCGCTCTCCAGCCACCCGGACGCCGAGCACGCGGCGAGGCGGCTGTTCGCCAAGCCGCGAACGCCCCCGCTCACGGCGGCCCAGGCCGAGACACTCGCCGTCGTCGCCTATCTGCAGCCCGTCTCCCGTCCCGAGGTGGCCCGAATCCGGGGTGTCAACGCCGAGTCGGCGGTGGCGACGCTGCTGGAGCGGGGGATGCTGCAGGAGAGCGGGCGCTCGCAGTTCGGAGCCGTTCTGTACCGGACCACGGAACTGTTCCTGCGCCTGTTCGGGCTGCGCTCGCTCGACGAGCTCCCGGACCCCAGCGCCTTCGACCCGTCGCCCGAGCTCGAGGCCGAGCTCAGAGATCGGCTGCTGCGCGCCGGCGAGGCACGGGCGAGCGCCTGAGGCCGCGAGCGGCCCGATGAGCGCAGGACGGATCCCGTTCGACCACGCGACGTTCCGATGGGCGGGCATCGAGCCCCGGCCGTACAAACCGGGCGAAGACAGCGAACGGGGGATGGGCTTCCGCGGCATCGCCCGCCACCGGCTCGCCGATCCGAAAGTGCTGCCGGCGCAGTTCGAGCTGCGCTACTTCGAGCTCGAGGCCGGCGGCTACTCGAGCCTCGAGAAGCACGAGCACGCGCACTTCGTGATCGCTCTGCGGGGCGTCGGCCTGGCGCTGGTCGGTAGCGAGGTCCACGAGCTGCGGCCGCTCGACGCCGTGCAGGTGCCGCCGTTCGCGCCCCACCGGTGGCTCAACGCGGGCGACGAGCCCTTCGGGTTCCTGTGCCCGGTGGACGCGTCTCGCGACCGGCCCCAGCCGCTCGAGCAGCATGAGTGGGACGCCCTGCGCGCCGACCCGCGCACGTCCCGATTCGTGTTCTGAGCTTCTGCCGGCGCCGGTGACGGCGCTCAGTTCCGGGCGGCGAGCTGCCCGCACGCGGCGCTGATCTCCCGGCCCCGTTCGACCCGCACGGTCACAACCAGCCCGCGCCGCTCCAGCTCGGCCGCGAACGCCGCGACGGCCTTGCGACTCGAGCCTCGGTATCCGGCACCCGTCGGGTTGTAGGGGATCAGGTTGACCTTGAACGCGCGAGGGTCGAGCAGCTCGGCCAGCTGCACCGCCTGGACGTGCGAGTCGTTGACGCCGGCAAGCATCACGTACTCCACGAACACGCGCCGGCGCTTTCGGCTGTGAAACGCGCGGCACGCCTCGAGCACGTCGGCCAGCGGATAGCGGTCGTTCACCGGCATCAGCTCCGAGCGCAGCGCGGGATCGGCGGCGTGAAGCGAGAGCGCCAGGCGCACCGGGAGCGGCTCGGCGGCCAACCGCTCGATTCCGGGGATCCATCCCACCGTGGAGATCGCCGTGCGGCGGCTGGGGATCCCGACCTCGGGGAGCGTCCGGCAGGCCTCGAGCACGGCGTCGAGATTGAGCATGGGCTCCCCCATGCCCATGAAGACGGCGTGATCCACGGCTCCCCGCCGGCGGAAGTGAAGCGCCTGGTCGATGATCTCGGACGCCGTCAGGTTGCGAGAGAAGCGCATCTGGCCGGTGGCGCAGAACGTGCACGTCAGGGGACACCCGGACTGCGAGGAGAGGCACAGGGAGCGGCGGCCATCTCGAAATCGCATGAGTACGGCCTCCAGCGGGCGGCCGTCGGCCGTCGTGAAGAGAGTCTTGACCGTCCCGTCGGATGCCTGTTCTTCGCGCTCGACGCTGAGGGTCGAGAACGGAACCCGCTCCGCGAGCGCCGAGCGCAGCGCCAAAGGCAGGTCTGTCATGCCTCTGAAGTCGCTCGCCCCGCGTACGGCCCAGCGCAGGATCTGGCTCGAGCGGTAGCTCGGCTCGCCGAGCTCGCTCAGCGCACGCTCCAGCAACGTCTGCGTCCATGCGCCTATCGTGGCAGGCGCGGCGCCGTGGGGCGTGTGCGTCGCTCGGGGCCGTGTGGGCGTGGCGCGTCGCGGCGCCCGCTCGCCTAGCGGCTCACGGGAACGGAGGTGCCCAGAACGTGCCCCTGGGCGTCGAGCGCCTGGACGCTGAAGTACGGCCCCGCGCTCGAGGTGTTGATCGCGGTCTCGAACCCGCTGAATGGCTGCTGGGCCACGTAGGACAGCGCGCTGCGGCTGGCGCCGGCGTAGACCCGCCAACTGGCGATGTTCGTGGCTCCGTTCCAGCTGGCGTAGACGGTCGTGCCGGAGCTGGTTGCGGACGCGGCCACGGACGGCGGTCCGGTCGGCTGGCCCGACCAATATGAGCGATACGCCCGGTAGAACTCGACCGGGTAGCGGAACGAGGCCGAGTAGGTCTGGCGGCCCGAGCCCCCGTGTACTCGGCGAAGTAGGGGTTGCTGCCGAAGCCCACGAAGACGTTGCCGTTATACAGCGGCTGCACACTTCCCTCGGCTGGGGACAGGACGGGCGGAACGTGCGCGTACTGACGAACCAGCGTGGCCTGCCTGGTGCGCGTGTTGAGGCTGATCCGCATGCCGCGAGACTGGCTCTCCGTCTTCTTGTAGCCGGCTCCGTCGTCGAACAGCGTGATTTGGGTGTTCGACTGCATGCGCGCATCATGCTGCCAGGAGAAGTTGGCGCCGCGCCCGATCCTGAAGCTCGAGTGCTTGCCGCCCAGGACCCAGAGGATCTTGCCGGTGGCCTGGTTGATCTCGTAGACGGCGAACATGTGGCGGGCGGACACCAGGACGTTGCCATTGGAGAGCGGCTGCACGGAGTCGATGTGGAAGAAGTCGTACGGGTTGCCGTTGGGCTTTCCGGCATAGGACTCTGCGAGGTGCACGTGTCCATACGCGTGCCACTCCCACAGCAGCTGACCGGTCCTGATGTTGATCTCCTGGACGATCGCGTCGAGCAGCGTTCCGTTCTTGGGGCCGCCGACCGATGAGAGGTCCGCCTGCACCGGCGCGTAGGCGGTGATGAAGGCATTGCCCTGTGGCGTGATCTGAAACTCGTGCAGATCGGCGTGATAGCCGTTGGCGGCCTGGACCACGCCCACAGTCTGGTAGGAGTGGTTGAGGATCACGTCCTCGCCCGAGCCGACCCCGTTGCTCACAAGGCCCTGCCAGAAGGTGAGCACCGACTGCCCGGCGTACTGCTGAACGGCGAGGTTGAAACCGGCCTGGCCGCTCGGCAGCGGGTCGAACCACAGAACTTGTCCCTGCGGGTTGAGGATCAGCGGCCCGGCCTGGATCGAGCGGTGGGCGTCGGTCAGGATGTCGCCGGACTGCTGATCCGGATTGTTGCCGCCCTCCACGACAACAGGAGGATGAAGCCAAGGCACAGATTGGAAGGACTGCGTGAACGAGGCTGTGTGCAACGTCCCGTGGACGACCGCCGGGCCGTCCGTGCCGGCGGCCGACGACGCGTGGCGGCGCGGGCCGGCGAGGCGATCGCGAAACCGAAATGGACGCTCCTTGAGGCGGACCCGCGGCGGACGAACTTGACCCTGACAGTCACCCGCTCGCCGCTCGTGAACGGCCGCTCGGGGATGAATGCCACCCCGCTGCCGCCCTGAAGCGAGGCCAAGCGGCCCGCGTGTCCGCCGCTTCGCGATCCCGTGACGGTCAGCGATCCGATGCGCCAAGGGGCCAGCCTGTAGAAGTCGATCTGGCTGTGGCTCGAGGCGTCGGGCGTACCGGGGTACGGGAGGACGTCGAGCCCGAAGGTGCCGGCGCCCGCGCCCGCGTGGGTGCCGCCGGCGCCGCGCACGGGGCTGCCCGCCCCGTGCGCGGCCTGGGCAGCGCCGCCCACCACGAGCGCAAGAACGACGCACAGCAGGACCCCGGACGCACGAGGTCTACTGATGACGGCAGGTAGATGCATAGAGTCTGGCTTGTCCTTCGCCCCCGCGCTGCTGAAACGAACACGGCCCCTCGCTGAAAGTAGCGCTGGCCCCGGTTTTGCACGCCGGCTGCCGCTGACTGCTACCGCGCTCACCGGGTCTTGCACACTGTCTTCATGCGACTGGCCAAGTACCTCTCGACAGCGGGGATCGCATCGCGCCGAGCATCCGAGGACCTCGTGCGCGCCGGGCGCGTGCGCGTGGCCGGCGCGGTGGTCACGGACCCGGCCCGCGACGTGGAGGAGACGAGCGCGGTGACCCTCGACGGGGAGCCCGTTTCGCAGCCCGCCCGGCGCTTCGTCTACGCCGTGAACAAGCCTGCGGGCGTCGTTTCCACGGTCCACGATCCCGGCGGGCGCCCTACGGTCGTATCGCTCGTCTCGGCGTCCGGCGAGGGCGGGCATCGCGGTGCCCGGCTGTATCCGGTCGGTCGTTTGGACATCGACACGACAGGCCTAATCCTGCTGACCAACGACGGGCAGCTCGCCCATCGCCTGACACATCCCAGCTTCGAGGTGCCCAAGACCTACCGCGCGGTCGTCAAGCGCCCTCCGGTCGGCGACAGAGCGCTGAGATCGCTGCGCGACGGAGTGCTGCTGGAGGATGGTCTGACGGCGCCGGCGCTGGTCCGGCGTGCTCGGCCCCGACGCACTCGAGATCACGATCCATCAGGGGAGGAAGCGACAGGTCAGGAGGATGTGCGAGGCGGTCGGCCACGCCGTGAGGACGCTCGAGCGCCTGGCGATCGGTCCGCTGGCGCTCGGCTCCCTGCCGCCCGGTGGCTACCGCCGGCTGACGGCGGCGGAGGTCGAGCAGCTCCTCAGCGCGGCGCGGGTCCCGACCTCTGCACGAGCAGGTCGTCGTACTTCAGCTGAGTGTTCGTGAGCGCGGCGGAGACCATCTGGGGAGAGACGACGACTGGATGCGCCGCGACCATCCGCATGATCGTGAACTGGTGGGAGTGGCGGATCCACACCGGACGGAACCCGGGGATCGGATAGCTGGGCTGCAGCGCGGTTCCTATGAGGTTGCACGCTGAGCCCCACCAGCAGCCCGTTGACGGCCCGCGGGGAGAGGAGATCGCCACCACGTCGAGCTCCGAGAGCGGGTAGCTCAGCGTGTAGTGGCTGTACTTGTCCGTGCCGGTGTGGTGCCACGCCCGCAGCTCCGGCATGTACAGCGACAGCGGCAGCACGTCCCGGTAGTCCTGGATCAGCAGCGCGCGTTGACCGACGCCCGCCAGGGGCCGGATGCCCAGCACCCTCGCGACACCACGCCAATCCGGGCGCTGGTAGGAGCGGTTGGCGGCCACGCCGACGGCGGCCGCCACGCCCACCGCGCACAGCGCTGTGGCCAGAGCCAGCCCCGCAAGGCCCGCCAGCCCTGCGCGGCGCAGCCCGAACCCGGCGGCCACCAGCAACGCCGCCGGCAGCCACAGCGCGATCACGTTTCGGCTGAGCAGGTTGTCGATCCCCACCACGAGCAGCAGGATGTTCAGCACCACGCCGGCGGCCACGATCCCCCCCGCGATCAGCGCCCCCCGTCGCCAGGCGTCGTCATGGCGTCGGACGTGCCACGCCAGGAGCCCCAGCCCGATCAGCGCCAGCACTCCGGCGATCCACGCCAGCGCTACTCCGCCCGGGGCGCCGAAGCCGATCAGGAACTGGGGAAAGGTCTGGCCGATCCGCGGGGCGAGCGGAAGGTGCTTGATCCAGCTCGCGTGCCCGGTCGAGTTCTGGCTGATCGCGAACCACAGCAGCGCGGCGCTCCAAACCGCGAGTCCGCCGATCGCCCACTGGAAGGGCCGCTCGCGCCTGTGGCGATAGATCAGCCACAGGGCCTCGGGCACGACCACCAGCGCGCAGTAGTACTCGGTCGCAATCGCCAGCGCTGAGGACACCGCCCATATCGCCAGCGCGGGCACCGTCGGCTCCTCCTCGGCGTAGACGAAAGCCAGCATCGACACCGCGGTCAGGAGCACGGCCATCTCGTAGGCCCGCGCCTCCTGCGAGTACCAGATCAGCAGCGGGTTGGTAGCGACCAGCGCCGCGGCGATCAGCGCCGCCCGGCGACTGGCGAAGAGCTTGGTGCCGAGGGCGTATCCGAGGGGGACGATCAGCACGCCGCAGACCGCAGACAGCGAGCGCAAGGCGGTCTCCCCGAAGCCGAAGATCCGCGCCCAAACCCAGGCGACGCAGTAATAGAACGGGGGCGTCGACTCATAGTGCTTGAGCAGCGTCAGCATCGCCCCCGGTGAGTCGTGTACCTCCTGGGCGGTGTTGCCCTCGTCGAACCAGAACCCCTGGTGACCGATGAGCGCAAAGCGAATCACCGCGGCAAGAACGACGAGTAGGCCGAGGATCAGCGCATCGCGATCGAGCGAGAACGTCCGCGCGGTGCTCGCGGGAGCCCGACCGCGCGGCCCGCGGGTTAGCGTGCCGACGCTCACGGCGCGGAGGCTACAGCCCGTGCCGACCGCCCCGTTTCGCCCGCGCCAGCCGCGCCGCGTTCCGCCCGCGCGGCAACTAGGCTTAACGCGATTCCAACCGCGGCGGCTCCCAGAACGAAGGCGCACGCGGGCATATTTTTATCCAATGCGAGAGGACCCGAGCTCCCGCGAGTCGTCCGCGGTACTCGCCTCCGGCCGTGTGGCCGGAGCCGGGCAGCCGGATAGCACGGTCGCGCTTCCCCGCTTCGCGCCTTTGTGGCGTCGCATCACGCTGCCACGGGCGCGTCTTGCGCTGGGCCCGTTGCCGGCCTTCGCCGCGCTGGCGACGCTGATCGCCTCGTCGTTCGCGGTCGTCATGTTCTCGACCGCCCAGCAGTCGACGCTCGTGCCGAAGTCATCGACCGCCTTCCCGAACTGGATGGCTGGGCCTCTGCACGGGGTGTTCGGCCCGCTGACCAACAACACCAAGGCGCTCCAGCTCGGCTTCAGCTTCGTGCTGCTGGGGATGCTCGTGGCCTACGTGATCGTGGTTGCGTCGGTTCGCTCGCTCTCCATGCGCGCGCTGTGGATCTGCGTGATTTTGCTGCTGGCGATCATGCTGATGAGCCCGCCGCTGCAGCTCACGGACGTCTTCAACTACCTCGGCTACGCCAGGCTCGGGGGCCTGCATCACCTCAACCCGTACACGCACGTGATCGGCGCCGAGAGCCACGACCCGGTCTACCGCTTGTCCACCTGGCACAACCTGACGAGCCCCTACGGCGAGCTGTTCACCGCACTGAGCTATCCGCTTGCTTGGCTGCCGCTGCCGGTTGCCTACTGGACGCTCAAGGTCATAACGGTGCTGGCCGCCCTGGCGTTCGTGTGGGTCGTGGCCCTTTGCGCCCGCCAACTCGGCCGCGACCAGCGCTTCGTGGTGGCGTTCGTGGCGCTCAACCCCGTGTTCGTGATCTACGCCGTGGGCGGTTTTCACAACGACTTCTTCATGCTGCTGCCGTCCACGGCGGCGATCGCGCTGCTGCTGCACAAACGCGATCGCAGTGCCGGGGCCGTGCTGATGCTCGCCGTGGCCGTCAAGTTCACCGCGATCCTGCTGCTGCCGTTCTTGCTCATCGCCGCCAAGGACGGCCCGCGACGCATCCGCGCTTCTCACCGGTGCGGCGCTGGCGGCGATCCCGCTGGTCGCCGGCAGCATCGCCCTGTTCGGCTTCTCGCTGCCCAACCTTTCGGATCAGAGCACGCTGCTGACCGATTTCAGCATCCCGCAGGTCGTCGGGCTGCTGCTCGGAATCGGCGGCGGCACGCCGGGACTTCTGAAGCTCGCAAACGTTGTCCTGGTGGTGGTCGTCGTGTACCTGCTGTGGCGGCGACGCGACTGGCTCTCGGCGGCGGGCTGGGCGACCGTGGCGCTGATCGCGAGCTTGGCCTGGCTGATGCCGTGGTACGTGGTCTGGGTGCTGCCGCTGGCGGCGCTCGGCACGAGCGTCCGCCTGCGCCGGGTCTCGCTCGTGCTGACGGTGTTCCTAGTGCTGACGTTCCTGCCGGTCGTCTGGCGCTACATGGCCCAGCACAACATCAACCCGCTGCGAAGTCCCGCCGGGCAGGCGTCGCAGACGCTGCAGCGCAAGCTGGCGGCCGGGCCGGACGGCCCGTAGCCGGGCGCGGCCGTTGCCGGCCGGGACACCGCCCCGAGACGTTTACGCGGACCTGTCGCCCGCTCCGGTACCTTCGCGTGCTTCGATGAGCACCGAGGTCGCTCCCCCTCCTGAGGCCGTGAAGCTCGAGATGCCGACCGTCCGCACACGCCGGCGGCTCGACTGGTTCGACATGGCGGTGTTGGTCGTGTTCGCGGCCGTGTCGGTCTGGGTCCTGGGCCTCGATCTCTGGCAGGTGTTCGTCCACAACCACGTCTGGACAGGCACCGACGGCCTGTTCCTCACCGATCAGATGCAGTACCTGGCCTGGATCCAGGACGCGAGCAAGCACTTCCTGGCCAGCGACATGTTCGTGCTGCGCTCAACGCCGCACGACTACTTCCAGCCAATCGTCGTGGTCTCGGCCGGACTCACCGCCCTGGGGGTGGTGCCCTGGCTCGCGCTGCTGCTCTGGAAGCCGATTGCCGTGGTCGCGGCCTTCCTGGCCATCCGGGCGTTCACCCGCTACACGCTCGTCGACCGCTTCGACCGCCGGGCGGCGCTGGTGCTGGCGCTGTTCTTCGGCACCTGGGGGGTGGTCGGCGACGAATGGATGCCGTTCTGGTCGTGGGGGTATCCGTTCGGGCTGATCGCCATCGCCGCCGTCGCCGGCGCACTGATCTCATACGACCGGGCGCGCGCGCACAAGCGGCTGACCTGGATCGCACCCGTCCTGGGGATGGTCGCCAGCTTCACTCATCCCTGGCAGGGGGAGGTGCTGGTCCTCATCGTGATCGGAGCCGAGCTCGTCACGTGGCGGCGGGGCACGAGCCTGCGCCGGCTCGTTTTACCCGCAATCACGATCGCCGCCACGGCGTTCCCGCTCATCTACTACGAGGCCCTCTACCGCTTCGACCCCAACTGGCGCGCCGCGCAGACCGCCAGCCGCCATGTCTACTCCCTGTCGGCGCTCGTGCTGCCCGTGCTGCCGCTGCTGATCGTCGGAGCGCTCGCCTACCGCCGTCGCCCAGTCAAGTTCTTCGATGCCGCAATTCGCGTCTGGCCGCTGGCGACGCTCGCCATCTATCTCTTCTCGGAGACCGGCATCAGCGGCACGCCGTTGCATGCCTTCGCGGGCATCACGCTTCCGCTTTCCGTGCTCGCCGTCGAGGGCGTGCGGGCTGTCGGATTGCGACGAATACCCGGCTGGCGGCTGTTGGCTGTGGCGGTGATCGCCGCCGCGACGATCCCGGCAGGCATCTCACAGCTTCGCCTGGCGAAGTTCTGGGCGACGCCCACGCCGCACAACGCCAACTTCATAACGCACGGCGAGCGCGACGCGCTCAACTACCTGAAGTCCAACCCCACACCAGGCGGAGTCCTGGCGCGCGCCACCTACCTGGGCATCATCGTGCCCGCGGAAACCGGCAGACGGTCGTACGTCGGCGCCTGCCTGTGGTCGGAACCGCACTGCGTTGACAGAATCGTCTTCACGCGCGATCTGTTCTTGGGCTCCGACAAACCCCAGCAGGCACAGGCCTTCGTGCGCGCCACGGGCGCTCGGTTCCTGCTCAAGGACTGCTACTCGCCCGAGGTAATGGAAAAGCAGCTGGGCTCGATGATCACCTCGGTCAAGCGCTTCGGGTGCGCCACCGTGTACGAGGTCTCGTAGTGCTCCCTGGCACTTCGTCCGACGCCGGTCGCGGCGAGGAGGCCTAGCCATGCGGCTGTTTGCGTTGCGCGGCGCCAACAGCGTCGAGCGCAATGACGCCCCATCGATACTCGAGGCCACCGACGAGCTGATGCGCGAGATGATGGAGCGAAACGAGCTCGAGCCCGCGGCGATCGTGAGCGTGATCTTCACGCTGACCGACGACCTCGACGCCGAGTTTCCGGCGGTCGCCGCCCGCCGGCTGGGCTTGGATCGCGTGCCGCTTCTGTGCGCGCGCGAGGTCCCGGTCCCCGGCTCGCTGCCACGTGTGATCCGCGTGCTGGCGCACTACTACGCCGCCGATGGGCACACCCCTCGTCACGTCTACCTCGGCGCCGCCCGGTCGCTGCGGGCGGATCTCGAGTCGGCACAATAGGTCCGCGATGCCGATGGAGTTCGCTCAGCGCGTGCGCCGTATCCCGAGCTATCCGGTCGCGTCGGGGTACAACCTCGGCGCCGACATGGCAATGCTGGCCTCCAACGAGTCGCCGTTCGGGCCGGTCCCCGAGGTCTTCGAGGCGGTGCAGCGGGTCATTCTCGGCGCCAACCGCTACCCCGATCCTTCCTACGTGCCGCTGCGCGAGGCGCTGTCCGCCCGTTATGGGGTTCCGCCGGCCCGCATCGCGCTGGGCAACGGATCCTGCGACATCCTGCTCGCGGCTGGCGAGGCGCTGCTCGAGCCGGGAGCCGAGGTCGTCTACGCGTGGCCGGCGTTCAGCGAGTATCCGCACCTGGCGGCGGCCTCCGGCGCGCGGGCGATAGAGGTGCCGCTCGACGCCGAGGACCGCCACGACCTCGACGCGATCGCCGCTGAGATCACCGTCGCCACGCGCCTGGTGCTGATTTGCAACCCGAACAACCCCACCTCGACCTCGCTGCCGCTCGAGGCTGTGGCGGACTTCCTGAAACGGGTGCCGCCGCACGTGTGCGTGATCCTCGACGAGGCCTACTGCGAGTTCGCGCTGGCGCTCGGCGACCCCGACGCCTCGGTGGAGCTCCTCCGCGACTGGCCGAACCTGGTGCTGCTTGAGGACGTTCTCCAAGGTGTACGGACTTGCGGCGCTGAGGGCCGGGTACGCGCTGTGCGGAGATGCGGCCTTCCGGCAGGCAGTGGATCTCGTCAGGCAGCCGTTCAACCTCAACGCCGCCGCTCAGGCCGCCGCGGTCGAGGCGCTGAAGCACCAGGACACGGTCGAGCGGAGGGTGACCGAGACGCTCGCGGCGCGGCTGGAGCTCGAGCAGGCAGTTCGCGACCTGGGGGTGTGGGTGGCGGAGTCGGATGCGAACTTCATCTGGATCCACCTTCCCGACGAGCTCGAGGAAGCCTCGGTCGTCCGCGGCCTGGCGGAGCGTGGAGTGCTGGTCAGGGCGGGGGCGTCGCTCGGTCGCGAGGGCTCGCTCAGGGTGACGGTCGGGACGCCCGCCGAGAACCGCCGCTTCGTCGCCGCGCTGGCCGAGCTGGTCTGAGGGGCCGTCTCGCACGGCGCGCCGAGCGCGGCGCCTCGCGCGGCGCTCGCGGCGAGCGCCCACCTCCCGGTGGCCCACGCGCACCGAGCCCCGTCCCGTGCCATCCAGCCCCCGACCAAACCCCGCCGGCCCCGCGCACCCGCCACACCAGGCCGCGCCGCGCAGTTGCCTCACCAGAGGTCGTTTGCTACAAGTCAGGGCAGCCGATGCGCGACCGCAGCCACTCCTCATCCGCGAGCATCACCGCCGCCGGCTGCGGCTGCATCTACGCCTGGCGATTTATCTAGGCGCTCGGTCCGTCCTCACCTGCGCCCGCACACGCGAGCGGGCACGCCTGAACCGAGCGCCGTAGCCCGACCGGATCGCCGTCGCGTGGCGCATCCCAGCCGCCACGAGCCGCCCCGCAGCACCCCTTCCGTAGAGTTTCAAGCTAAGTGAGGACCAGATCGTGAGCAACCAGGCGTTAGGCACATTGACCCCCCTCAGACCCGGTGAGCAGGTACGCGACCAGCGCATCGAGCGGCTCGTGCCGCTGCTCTCGCCGCGTGACCTGCTCGAGGAGCTGCCACTTTCCGACGTCCCCGCCGGGACCGTGCTCGAGGGACGCTCGGCGGTGCACTCGATCCTCGAGGGCACCGACGATCGCCTGCTGGTGGTGGTCGGGCCCTGCAGCGTCCACGACCCGAAAGCGACCCTCGACTACGCCCGCAGGCTGAGCGCCCAGGCCCGTGCCCACAGCTCCGAGCTCTGCGTGGCGATGCGCGTCTACTTCGAGAAGCCGCGTACGACGACCGGGTGGAAGGGGCTAATCAACGATCCTCATCTCGACGGGTCGGGAGACGTGAACGCCGGGCTGCGCCTGGCCCGCACGCTGATGCTGGAGGTGCTGGCGCTCGGGTTGCCCGTGGGCTGCGAATTTCTTGACCCCATCACTCCCCAGTACATCTCGGACGCCGTCTGCTGGGGCGCGATCGGCGCCCGGACGACTGAGAGCCAGATCCACCGGCAGCTCGGATCCGGTCTGTCGATGCCCGTGGGTTTCAAGAACCGGACCGACGGCAACATTCAGGTGGCCGTCGACGCAGTGCGCGCGGCCGCGATCTCGCACGCCTTCGCCGGCATCGCTCTCGACGGCACGCTCGGCGATCCTGCACACGACCGGCAACCCCGACGGTCACGTCATCTTGCGCGGCGGCAAGCAGAGCCCGAACTACGCCGCGGATGATGTCGCCGAGGCCTTGGCGCTGCTGCGCCGCGCCGGCCTGCCAGAGCGGGTGGTGGTCGACGCCTCCCACGACAACAGCGGCAAGGATCACACGCGCCAGCCAGCCGTCGCCCAGGAGGTCGGAGCACAGCTGGCGGACGGCAACCGGGCGATCGTCGGCCTCATGCTCGAGTCCTTCCTGGTGGCCGGCTGCCAGCGCCTCGGCTCCCCAGACACGCTGACCTACGGCCAATCGATCACAGACGGTTGCATCGACTGGGCGACGACCGTCGAGGTGCTCGAGGGCCTCGCCGGCGCCGTACGCGCGCGGCGCGGTGCCGCGAGCGCCTGACCGTCGCCTGGCTCGCATGCGGATCGCGGTCGTCGGCGTCGGACTGATCGGCGGCTCGATCGCGCTCGGGGCTCGGGAGCGGCTCGGCGCCCATGTCAGCGGGCTCGACAGATCCCCGGCGGCATTGGAGGCCGCGCTCTCGCGGGGCGCGCTTGACCGCCGCTGCGCGACGATTGGCGAGGCGCTCGATGGAGCGGACGCGGCGTTCGTGGCGGTCCCGGTGCGGGCGCTGGCGCAGACGGTGGAGGAGGTCCTGGCCCACGCGCCGTCCGACTGCGTGGTCAGCGACGTCGGCTCCACCAAGCGTGCCCTGGTGGCGGCCTGCTCGGACCCTCGGTTCGTCGGCGGGCATCCGCTGGCGGGGGCCGAGACCTCGGGGGTGGAGCACGCCAGGCCCGACCTGTTCGACGGGGCCACCTGGTATCTGACCCCCACCGAGGTGACCTCGGGGCTGCTCTACGAGCGCCTGCACCGCGTGCTGCATGGCCTGGGGGCCCGGCCGGCGGCGATCGACGCCGGCGCGCACGACACGATTCTCGCCACGGTCTCTCACCTGCCTCACGTCATCGCCAACGTGCTGGTCTCCCAGGCGGCGGCCACGCTGCACGCGGGCGATGAGCGGATGCCGGCCACCGGCCCCAGCTTTCGAGACGCCACGCGCGTGGCCGGTGCCTCGAGCACAATCTGGACCGACATCTACCTCTCGAATGCCGATGTCCTGGTCCGGGAGATCGACAACACCACCGCGCGGCTCGAAGAGGTCCGCCGAGCGCTGGCGGAGGGCGACGAGGCCTGGTTACGGTCCTGGAACGAGGCCGCGGCCGGCGATCGCCGGCTGCTGCTATCCGACCAGCTGGCCGGCGAGGAGCTCTGCGAGCTGCGGGCGTCGGTGCCGAACCGGCCGGGGGTCATCGCCCAGATCGCACTGGCCCTGGGGCGCGCCGGCGTCAACATCGCCGACATGGCCCTCTACCCGGCAGCGGACATGCGCGAGGGGGTGGTGGCCCTGTGGGTCGCGGGTGACGGACCGGCGCGGCGCACGGAGGAGCTCGTCGGCGAGCTGGGCTTTCCGGTGGTGAGGACATGATCGAGAGCGTGATCGGGCGCGCAAACCCTCCGGTGGTGAGAGCGTGAACGTTCGCTTCGACGCCGTGCGCCGCCTCCGCGGCAAGCTGCGCCCTCCCTCCGACAAGTCGATCTCCCATCGAGCCGCCCTGATGGGGGCCATGGCGTCCGAACCGGTCAGCATCCGCAACCACCTGGACGCGGACGACACGCGCTCGACGTTGCGCGCGATCCGTCAGCTGGGCGCGGTCGTCGAGCAGCGCGACGGCGAGCTGGTCGTCCGCGGCGGCGGGCTTCGCAACGCCAACGTCCCCGAGGCCGCAATCGACGTGGGCAACGCGGGCACGCTGATGCGGCTCCTGCCCGGGTGGCTGGCGTTCCAGGCAGGGGCCAGCTTCACGCTCGACGGCGACGACTCGATACGCCGGCGACCGGTCGACCGGATCGCCGAGCCACTGAAGCGGATGGGCGCCGGCGTCGAGGCCCGCGATGGGCGCTTTCCCCCATTCACCGTCCACGGAGCCGCGCTCCGGGGAATCGAGTACGAGCTCCCGGTGGCCAGCGCTCAGGTCAAGTCGTGCCTTCTCCTGGCCGGGCTGACGACCGATGCCACCACCATCATCGAGCCGGTCGCCACCCGTGACCACACCGAGCGGCTGCTCGCGCGGGCCCGGGCACCAGTGACACGACAGAACTTGAACGGTGCCGGTCACAGCACGACGATTCACAACGCCGACGAGCTGGAGCTCGATGTCATCGAGGTGCCCGCCGACCCCTCCTCGGCCGCGTTCATGATCGCCGCCGGCGTGCTGGTCCCCGGTTCGCGGCTGCTGCTGGAGGGGGTGGGAGTCAACTGGACGCGAACGGGCTTCGTGCGGATCGTCGAGCGCATGGGCGGCATCGTCCTCGCCGAGCTCGAGCCCGTCGGATCGTTCTCCGAGCAAGAGCCCGTCGGCGACATCGACGTCCGACACGGGCCGCTCGAAGGGACCGCGGTCGGCGCTGACGAGGTGCCGCTGGCGATCGACGAGCTCCCGCTGGTGGCGTTGCTCGGCTGCTTCGCCGAAGGGGAGACGGTTGTCTCCGGGGCGCAGGAGCTGCGGGTCAAGGAGTCCGATCGCATCGCGACGGTCGTCGACGGCCTCCGCGGGCTGGGCGCCGACATCGAGGCCCTCCCCGACGGCTTCGTTGTCCGCGGCACGGGCGGGCTGCGCGGCGGCGTGATCGACGCCCAGGGAGATCACCGACTGGCCCTGCTCGGTGCCGTCGCCGGCCTGGCCTCCAAGGATGGCGTGGAGGTGGTGGGCATGGAGGCGGCCGACGTGTCCTACCCGGGCTTCGCGTCAGACCTGGAAACACTGGCCCAGTGACCGTCATCGCCATCGACGGCCCGGCGGGGGCCGGCAAGTCGACCGTTGCCCGGAGGCTGGCGGCGGAGCTCGGCTTCACCTACCTCGACTCAGGCGCCATGTATCGCTCGGTGGCCCTGGCGGCGCTCGAGCGCCGCCGCGCGCCGGCCGAGGTCGCACCGCAGCTGATGATCGAGCTCGGCGAGCGCGTGCTGCTCGACGGACGCGACGTGACCGAGGCGATCCGCGCACCACAGGTCTCCGAGGCGGCGTCGCGGGCGGCCGCCGATCCGGAGGTGCGCAAGGCCATGGTGGCCCTTCAGCGCCGGCTGCTCGAACGCGGCAATTGGGTCGCCGAGGGGCGGGACATCGGCACGGTCGTCGCGCCCGATGCCGAGTTGAAGGTGTTTCTCACCGCAGCCCCCGAGGAGCGTGCTCGGCGCCGCGCCGCCGAGCTGGGAGCCGACATGGAGACGGTGATGGCCGAGCAGGCGATCCGCGACGAGCGCGATCGGAACCGCGCCCACTCGCCGCTCCAGCCGGCGGCCGGCGCGGTGGAGCTCGACACCACGGGGATGACCCTCGATCAAGTGGTGGCGGAGATAGCCTCGCTCACAAGATGAAAGTCGCGGTAATCGGCTATCCGAACGTGGGCAAGTCCTCGCTCGTCAACCGGCTGTCCGGCAGCCGGGAGGCGGTCGTGCACGAGCTCCCGGGCGTGACGCGCGACCGCAATGAGGTCGAGACCGATTGGAACGGCCGTGGGCTCGTCCTGATCGACACCGGCGGCGTGGACCTGGAGGAGCGCCACGAGCTGGCGCGCCAGATCCGGGATCAGGCCCGCGCGGCGCTCGCCGATGCCGCCCTGGCGGTGCTCGTGGTGGACGCCAGGGCCGGTGTCCGGCCCGGCGACTCTGAGCTCGCCGACCTCCTGCGGCGGGCCCCGATTCCGGTCGTGATCGCCGCCAACAAGATCGACACGGCCGCCGATCTTCCCCTGGCCGCCGAGTTTCACGCCCTGGGCCTGGGTGAGCCGATCGCGGTCTCGGCCACCCAGGGCCTCGGGACGGGAGACCTGCTCGACCGGATCGTCGAGCTCGGGCCCCCCGAAGAGGCTGACGCGTCACGAGAGGAGGCGGTGCGCCTGGCGGTCATCGGACGGCCCAACGTCGGCAAGTCCTCGCTCGTCAACCGCTTTCTCGGCGCCGAGCGGGTGATCGTCTCTCCCGAAGCCGGGACCACGCGGGACGCGATCGATCTGCCGCTCACGTTCGAGGGCCGGTCGCTGACGCTGATCGACACCGCCGGCCTGCGGCGCCAGTCGAAGGTCGCAGAGTCGCTCGAGTACTACACGACGCTGCGCTCGCGCCGCGCGGCGGAGCGCGCGGAGGCGGCGCTCGTCGTGTGCGACGCCACCGACGGCGTCACCGGCCAGGACCTGCGGGTGGCCGAGCTGGCGATGCGCTCTGACTGCGCCACCGCGCTGGTGCTCAACAAGTGGGACCTGGCCGAGGAGCTCGACCTGGATCACGAGCGCGCCCGGGTCAACCGCAAGCTGCGGCTGCGGCCCCGCGTGCTGACCGCGAGCGCCAAGACCGGGCGCCACGTCGAGCGTCTGCTGGTGGAGGCGCTGGCGCTGGCCGATCGCCGGCGGGGCCGCATTCCCACCCCCGAGCTCAACCGCTTCCTGTCCGACCTCGTCGCCGCCCGGCAGCCGCCCGCCCGCCGCGGGCATCGTCTCAAGCTCCTCTATATGGCCCAAACGGGCACCAGCCCGCCGCGCTTCACGGTGCAGATCAATGCCCGGAACCGCCTGACGCGCGAGTACGCCTACTACCTCGAGAACCGCCTCCGCGAGCGCTACCGGCTCGAGGGGATCCCGCTGGTGATCGAGTTCGCCGAGCGGCGC
The DNA here is from genome assembly GCA_963846075.1 of uncultured Actinomycetes bacterium. Lineage (GTDB taxonomy): Bacteria > Actinomycetota > Thermoleophilia > Solirubrobacterales > Solirubrobacteraceae > Palsa-465. The sequence goes on from CAWJUS010000003.1 coordinate 66,030, forward strand.
GATCGGCGCCGCCGCGAGCCGACCACTGACGCGGGCGCTTCCGTCGCGTGATTTATTCACGCCGTGGCAACAACCAAGCCCGCTCGGGCCGGGACCGCCGTCGCGAAGTTGGCCGCGCTGGTCATCGCGGCCGCACTCCTCATCGCGGCCGCGGTGGCGATCGGGCTCGCCCTGACCGGGACAACGCCACCGGCCACCGGCGCGGCGGCGCTGGTGCCCGGCGACGCGCTCGCCTACGTCCATCTGTCGACCGATCCCTCGCGCTCGGCGGTCAAGCAGGCGCAGGGATTGGGCAAGAGGTTTCCGGGCTACCCGCTGTTCAGCGCTGGAGTCGAGACCCGTCTGAGCGCGATCGCCGGCGGGGGCAGGTCGGGGATCGAATACCAGCGAGACATCCAGCCATGGCTGGGCAAGGAGGCCGCGCTGGCATTGCTGAACACGACCGGCTCCACGGCGGGCTCGGAGCTGATCCTCGGCGTCAAGCAGCGCGCCGCGGCGCAATCGTTCCTCACGGGTGCCGGCGCTCTGCCCGCGGGCGCCTACCGGGGGACGACGCTCTACACCTACCGGTCCGGCACCGAGGTCGCGTTCGTCAGCCACTACCTCGTGCTCGGGCAGCCGGCGAGCGTGCGCGCGGCGATCGACGTCACCGATGGTCAGCGGCAATCGCTGAGCGATACGCGCGCCTACCGTGACGCGGCCGCGGGCGAGCCCGATGACCGCGTCCTCGACGCCTACGTCTCGGCCGCCGGCCTGCAGCGCCTGCTGCTCCCCCGCGGGGGCCTGGTCGGAGCGCTCGGCCAGCTGCTCTACCAGCCGGCGCTGACCGCCACGACGATGTCCCTGTCGCCCGCGTCGGGCGGCGCCAAGATCCGGGTCCACGGTGCGATCGAGACCCGGCTCGAGCGCGGCAGCGGCCCACCCGCGCCGCCTTTTCAGCCCACGCTGCAGCGGGTGATGCCGGCCGGATCGCTGCTGATGCTCGACACCACCGGCCTGGCGCGGATCGCGGGCCGCGTCCTGCGGGCAGGGGCCACGGGCGGGATCGCAAGCAATCTCGGGCCACTGCTCGGGCGCCTGGGCACGGCGCTCCAATCCGAGGGCGTGAACGTTCAGGGCGTCGAATCGCTGTTCGACGGCGAGACGGCCGTAGCCATCGGTCCGGGGAGCACCGGGCGCGGCGCGGGGCGAGCCGTATCGCCGTCGCTGCTGATCGTCACCCGGACGAAGGATCAGACCGCGGCCACCACGCAACTGGCCGAGCTCGAGCTGCCGCTCTCGCAGCTGTTCCCGGCGCCGCAATCGGGCTCCGGCACCGTGCCCGAGTTCTTCGATCGCCAGGTCGGCGGGGTCACCGCCCACCAGCTGGCGCTAGCGCCCGGACTCGAACTCGACTACGCGGTCTTCAGAGGACTGATCGTGATCTCGACCAGCCTCGGGGGGATCGGCGCGGTGGCCAGTCACGCCCATCCGCTGGCCGACGAACCCGCCTGGAGAGCGGCTTTCGGGAGCAACCTCGGCGGTATGACCTCGCTAGTCTTTCTCGACTTCAACCAGCTCCTCAGCCTCGCCGGGCAGACGGGACTATTCCGCGGCGCGCTCTACAACGAGCTGCGGCCGGACCTGCAGAAGGTTCGCGCTGTCGGTCTGAGCTCGACGAGAGGGGAGGCCGATTCGACCGCGGAGCTGTTCCTCCAGATTCCATGACCACGCTTTCCGACAACGAGTTTCTGTTCACCTCCGAATCCGTCACCGAGGGCCATCCGGACAAGATCGCCGACCAGATCTCCGACGGCGTCCTGGACGCCGTGATGCGTGACGACCCCACCGGTCGGGTGGCGTGCGAGACGCTCGTCAACACCGGCCTGGTCGTCGTCTCCGGCGAAATAACGACCGAGACCTACGTCGACATCCAGGACATCGCCCGGCAGACGATCAAACGGATCGGGTACGTGGACGCGGAGTACGGGTTCGACTACAACACGTGCGCGGTCATCAACGCGATCGACAAGCAGTCGGCCGACATCGCCCAGGGCGTCAACCAGGCCTATGAGGCGCGCACGGACCCCGGCGACGACGACGAGCTCGACCTGGCCGGCGCCGGCGACCAAGGAATGATGTTCGGCTACGCCTCGAACGAGACCGAGGAGCTGATGCCGCTGCCGATCTCGCTGGCCCACAAGGTGGCCAAGCGCCTGGCCGACGTGCGCAAGGCCGAGATCGTCCCCTACCTGCGCCCGGACGGCAAGACGCAGGTCACGGTGCGCTATGTCGACGGCCGGCCGGTTGAGATCGAGAAGCTCCTGATCTCGACCCAGCACCGCGACGGCGCCGAGTCGCTGATCAAGGACGACCTGTGGGAGCACGTGATCGAGCCCGTCCTGCCCCACGAGCTCTACGACAAAGGCAAGCTTCACCGCAACTTCCTGGTCAATCCCACCGGCCGGTTCGTGATCGGCGGGCCGATGGGCGACTGCGGGCTAACCGGGCGCAAGATCATCGTCGACACCTACGGGGGGATGGCCCGCCACGGCGGCGGGGCGTTCTCCGGCAAGGATCCCTCCAAGGTCGACCGCTCGGCCGCCTATGCGGCCCGCTACGTGGCCAAGAACGTGGTCGCGGCCGGTCTTGCCGAGCGGGCTGAGGTCCAGGTGGCCTACGCGATCGGCGTCGCCCACCCGGTGTCGGTGATGGTCGAGACGTTCGGCACGGAGAAGATCGGCCGGGCCAAGATCCTGGAGCTCATCGCGCAGCACTTCGACCTGCGTCCCGGGGCGTTTCGCCAGTATCTCCGCCTGCACCGCCCGATCTTCCAGAAGACCGCCGCCTACGGGCACTTCGGGCGCGAGGACCACGACTTCACGTGGGAGCGGACCGACAAGGCCCGCGAGCTGCGCGCCGCAGCCGGTCTGGGCGCCGCGACGGTAGAGGCTTAAATCGATTTTGGATCCGGCCGGAACATGTTCCGGCCGGCCGGGCCGATCATGATCGGCCCGGTGCCGGCAGCTGGATGACTCGGGCGCGGCCCGTTCAGGTGAGGCCGGATGCCGAGCGGGCCGCAAGCCCGAGATGAGCGCCGGCCTACATGCGGGAAAAGCGCGCGGGCCAGCGCAGCGCGCGGTTGACCGTGCGCGCGATTTCCTGGGGCTCTGCCACGCCGCGGAACGCGAACTCGAAATCGATGCCCGCCGTGTCGAACTCCACAGTGCCCACCCCCAGCGCACGCTCGTACAGTGACTGCCGGCAGGCCACGTTCTGGACGCGGTCGAGCCGGGTCTCGTGGACCTCGCGCGCCAGCAGGCCCGTCTCGATCGTCAAGCGCTCGCTGGTGATCGTGTAGGTGGTGCGCTGGCGCTCGAGGAGGCCCCTGAGCAGACCCAGCCCGAACACCACGAGCACCGCCGCCACCACCCAGCCGACCTGCACCCTGCCATCGGCGATCGCGCTGACGATCCCGGCCGCGACTCCGGTCGCCACGGCAGCCACGAAGACCTCTGGCGTACAGGCCGAGCATCGAGAACCACGACGGGTGGCCGTGGAAGAAGGTCTGCTCGCGCGGGGGGTCCCACTGCATGTCCCCCTAGTGTCGCGAACAGTGCCGCTACGCCGCGATGCCGATCAATGCGACGGCGATCAGCGCCAGCGCCAGCAGCGCCAGGACCCCCGCCAGCGGCGCCGGCTCGACGGTCGACCGATGCCCGCGTCCGAAGACGAACAACGCCACGAACGGGCTGCCGCCAACGGCGCAGGCCCACGGCCAGCCCGGCGCGCGCTCGCGGCTGGCGGCGAGCGTTCCCAGCGCCCGCGCGCAGGCGTCGAGCGCCAGGCCCACGGCGAGCACGGGCCGGCCGGCGTCGAACCCCACAACCGCCACGCCGGCGTAGAGCTCGGCGATCACCACCGCCACGAGCGCAGCGCCGGCGATTGCGCCCAGCCAGGCCGGAAGCTCGGCCGGCGGCTCGGCAGGCCGTGCTCGCTCCAGGGTGTCGCTCGGCCCTGCAGCCGCCGCGGCCGTCGAGTCCCTTGAGTCCGGCCTCGACGGGCGCGGTGAAGGGGGAGCGGGGGCGGTCGCAGCCGCCCTCGCGGCTCGAAGCAGCGCCCGCAGCCGACGCTCGGCCTCCTGGCGATGGCCGGCGATCTTCGCCGGGGTCAGCTCGAGCAACCGCAGGCCGTGCGCGGGGACAAGCTCCCGGTAGAGATCGTCGTTTGGCCCCGGCTCGGGGCGCCATACAATCACCAGCCGGTGACCGGGGTAGTAGGCGTCGACGGGCAGCCACTGCTCCCGCGGCGCCTCCGGCGCGCGCAGCCATGCGAAGAAGTGCTGGCGCCACGACGGCTCGCCGACGATGCGGTCGCAGAGGTCGAAGGCCTCGGCAGGCGTGACGGTCTCCCCGGTCGTTCCGAGGTCAGGGCCAAGCCCCTTGGTCGTCATCCTTGCCTCACTCTACCCTGGGCCGGCCCGCGATGGACCAGATCTTCGCCGCCGAGAGGCAAATTGCACGAGTTGAACCGCTGACGAGCACCCGCGCCGTACGGGGCCCGTTCGACTACCTGCTGGGTAACGAACAGACGGCCATAGGCGTCGGTTCGCTGCTGCGCGTGCCGTTCTCCGGCCGCTCCGCGCTGGGGGTCGTCGTGGCGCTCTCGGAGCGCTCCGAGCTCCCGATCGAGCGGCTGGCCGAGCCCGAGGAGGTACTGCCAACGGTCGTTCCTGAGGATCTGGTCGCGGTGGCCACGTGGATGGCGGAGGAGTACTGCTCGACGCCGGCCCGAGCGCTGGGGCTGGTCATGGCGCCGGGCGCCAGGAGGGGCGTCAAGGCGCGCCGGGCGCTGGTGGCGCGGCTCACGGCCGCGGGACACGACGCCCTGGCCGGGGAGGCGCACGCTGAACACGCGCACAGCGCGCGACGCTCGAGCGCCTGCGAACGGCGGGACCGACGCGCGCCGCCGAGCTCGGCACCGTGCGCCTGCGCCGGCTGGAGCGGCGAGGACTGGTGGCGATCGAATCCACCGTCAGCCGCCGCGCGCCGCGCAACGGGCGCGTTGGGTCGGCCAGCGCCGACGCCGCCGCGTCTCGCGCCCTCCCAGCGAGCCGCGCTGCGGGCGCTCGAGTCGGCGCTCGTGGACGGTCGCCACGAGCGCTTCCTGTTGCACGGCGTGACCGGATCGGGCAAGACCGAGGTCTATCTGCGCGCCGCGCAGAGCGCGCTCGAGGGAGGGCGGGGGGCGATCGTGCTCGTGCCGGAGATCGCGCTCACCCCGCAGGCGCTGGCGAGGTTCGAGGCCCGGTTCGGGGAAAGCATCGCGGTCCTGCACTCGGGCCTCTCGGATGGCGAGCGCCACGACGAGTGGCTGCGGCTGGCGCGGGGTGAGGCCCGCGTGTGCGTCGGTCCGCGCTCGGCTGTGTTCGCGCCGCTCGAGCGGATCGGCCTGATCGTCGTCGACGAGGAGCACGAGGGCTCCTACAAGCACGAAGGCGACCCGCGCTACGACGCGCGCGCGGTCGCCGCCCGTCGTGCCGAGCAGCACGGAGCCGTCCTCGTTCTGGGGAGCGCCACGCCGCGCTCGGAGAGCGCTCACACGCTGGAGCGGCTGCGGCTGTCCGAACGGATCGACCATCGGCCGCTGCCGCCGGTGCAGCTGCTCGACATGCGCGGCCAGCACCATCCGCTTCACCCCGCCACTCGGATGGCGCTGGCCGAGCTGCGGCGGGGCGGGGGAAAGGCGATCATCCTGCTCAACCGCCGCGGCTGGTCGAACTTCCTCTCCTGCCGCGACTGCGGCCGGGTCTGGATGTGCCCCAACTGCGAGGTGGCGCTCGTGCTCCACCGGTCGCGCCGACGGCGCCGATCGCCCGGGCTTCCTCGCCTGCCACCACTGCGGGCACCGCGAGCCGGTGCCGACCAGCTGCCGTACCTGCGGCTCGAGCGCCGTCGCCCGCCACGGGGCAGGAACCGAGCGCCTGGAACACGAGCTGCGCCAGGCGATCGGCGAACGCGACTTCCCGGTCCTGCGCCTCGATGCGGACTCGGCGGGCCTCGACGGGCGCGCCGGGGTGCTCGAGCGCTTCGAGGCCGCGCCGGCTGGGATCCTGCTCGGCACGCAGATGGTGGCCAAGGGCCACGACTTCCCGGATGTCACGCTGGGGGTGGTGCTCGACGCCGACCAGACGCTGCGCTTCCCCGATTTCCGCGCCGAGGAGCGGACGTTTTCACTCATCACCCAGCTGGCCGGGCGGGCCGGCAGGGGCGAAGCCGGAGGCCGGGTCCTGGTGCAGACACTGGCGCCCGAAGCCCGCGCCGTGAGCCTCGCCGCGAGTCACGACTCGGACGGCTTTTTGGCCGGCGAGCTCGAGCGTCGCGCCGCGCTCGGCTATCCGCCGTTCTGCTCGCTGATCCGCGTGGTGTGCTCGGCCCTCGAAGCCGCCGATGCCCGCGCCGCGGCCGCCGCGCTGCACGAGCGAATCGCTCCGCCGGACGCCGACGATGCTCGGGCCGGCGTCGTTGTTCGCCCTGCGCGGCCGGGCTCGCAGCCAGCTGGTGATCAAGGCCCGCCGGCGAGGCGAGGCGATCGCGGCGGTGGGCGCGGCGGTAGCCGCGCTGGCGCGGGACCGCACGGCTCGAGGCGTCAGCATCAGCGTCGACGTCGACCCGGTGTAGCGCGCGACATACACTTTCCTCGTGGCCGAAGAGCACACACTGGAGTCGGAGACGGAACCCGGCGCCCCCGAGGATCAGGGCCAGGAGCCGGAGCTCGATCCGGAAACCGCCGAGCGGCGCGCGGCGGCGCTGGCGCGGGTGCGAAAGTTTGGTGATCCCGTGCTGCGCACCCGGGCACGGACCGTCGAGCGCTTCGACTCGGCCTTGCTCGACGAGGTGCAGCGGATGGGGGCCATCATGAACGACGCCCTCGGCGTGGGCTTGGCGGCCACGCAGCTCGGCGTGCTCCACCGTCTGCTCGTCTACCGCGTGCAGCCCGACGCCGAGCTGGCGGCGCTCGCCAATCCGGAGGTGGAGTGGGCGGGAGACGACGCCGAGGCCGCCGAGGAGGGCTGCCTGAGCCTGCCCGAGGTGCTGGTCGACGTGGAGCGCCCGGTACACGTGCGCGTCCGCGGACAGAACGAGCGCGGCGAGCCGATCGTGGTCGAGGCCTCGGGGCTCGAGGCGCGCGTCATCCAGCACGAGATCGACCATCTGGACGGGGTGCTGATCCTGGATCGCACGACGCGCGATCAGCGCAAGGAGGCGATGCGCACGCTGCGCGAGGCGCAGGCCGCCGCCTGACGGCCTCGCGCTTCTCGGCACGTGCGGACGGTCTTTCTGGGCACATCTGACTTCGCGGTCGCGGTGCTCGAGCGGCTGGCGGCCTCCGCGCACCGCCCGCAGCTGGTCATCACCAGGCCCGACCGCCCACGGGGCCGGGGCCGCAGGTTGGCTGCGCCGCCGGTGGCGGAAGCGGCCCGGCAGCTGGAGCTCGAGCTGGCGCAGCCGGCGTCTGTCAACGACGAGGCCGTACGGGCGCAGATCGCGGGGATGCGGCCGGGCGCGATCTGCGTGTGTGCGTTCGGTGCGCTGATCAAAGAGCCACTGCTCTCAGAGCACCTGATGCTGAACGTCCATCCGTCGCTGCTTCCGCGCTGGCGGGGCGCGGCGCCGATCGAGCGAGCGATCATGGCCGGCGACGAGCGCACCGGAGTGTCGATCATGCGCGTCACCGCGGGGCTGGACAGCGGCCCTGTCCATGCCCAGGCGGCCGAGCCGATAGAGCCGTCGGACACCTACGGGACGCTGGCCGCGAGGCTGATGCGCCTGGGTGGCGATCTGCTGGTCCATGCGCTGGACGAGCTTCCCCCCGGCACCGATCAGGACGAGCGCCAGGCGACCTACGCCGAGAAGATCACGGCCGCCGACCGCAGGCTCGACCCGGAGCAGCCCGCGCAGGCGCTGGAGCGCGTGGTACGGGCGCTGACTCCGCACATCGGCGCCCAGCTGGCAGCTGAGCGGACGGGGCGCTCCTCGGGGTGCGCGAGGTTCGCGTGCTCCAGACCGGTCCGCCCGCCGGGACGCTGGCGCTCGAGCCGCCGCGGCCGGTGCTGGGGTGCGCCCAGGGCGCGCTCGAGCTGCGCGTCGTGCATCCGCCGGGACGCAGGCCGATGACGGGCGAGGAGTATCTGCGGGGGTTGCGAGGTTGAGCGCGACGTCCTCACGCGTCGGCCCCGCGCGCGTATGCGCCTATCGGGTCATCCGCAGGGTGTTCGAACGGGGCGCGTACGCCGACCGAGCGCTCCAGGCCGAGGCCCAGAAGGCGAGGCTCGAGCCCCGGGACCGCGCGCTGGCGATGCACCTGTCCTACGGCGTCGTCCAGCGGCGGGCGACGCTCGACTACGTGCTCGAGCGGCTCGCCGACAGGCCGGTCCGCCGGCTCGAGCCGACGGTGTTGACGGCGCTGCGCCTGGGCCTGTTTCAGCTCCTGTTCACGGACGCCATACCCGAGCACGCCGCCGTCTCCGACAGCGTCGAGCTGGCCAAGGCCGGAGGCGCCCCCGGCGCGCGGCTGGTCAACGCCGTGCTGCGCCGGGGGGCTCGCGAGGCCTCCGAGCTGCTGGCCGGGCTCGGCGACGAGACCGCCGAGCGGGCCGCGGTCCTTCACTCGGTGCCGGGCTGGCTGGCCGAGCGCTGGTGGCACGAGCTCGGGCCGCTCGAGGCGCGGGCGCTGCTGCGAGCGGTCAACGAACCGGCGGAATCCGCGCTGCGCGTGAACACCCTGGCCGGCACGCCGGCCGAGGTCATCGCCCAGCTGCCGGTGCCGGCGCGCCGGGCGCCCGGAATTCCCGAGGGGCTGGTTCTCGACGGGCCGCTCGACTTGCAGGGATCCGAGCTCTGGCGCCGGGGCGCCGTGATGCCCCAGTCGCGCGGCTCGATGCGCGTCGCGCGGCTGCTCGCGCCCGAGGCGGGCGAGCGGATTCTCGACCTCTGCGCCGCGCCCGGCGCCAAGACGACGCACTTGGCGGCCTTGAGCGGCGATCGGGCGGAGATCGTGGCCGTCGAGCGGCACGGCGGGCGGGCCACGGCGCTCGCCGACACGTGCGCGCGCATGGGCGCGCAGCAGCGTCCGGGTCGAGGTCGCCGATGCCCGTGAGCGGCGGCCGGAGGGGCGCTTCGATCGGGTGCTGCTCGACCCGCCCTGCTCGGGGCTGGGCACGCTGCAGTCGCGGCCGGATGTCCGCTGGCGGGCGACGCCCGAGTCGATCACCGAGCTGGCGTCGCTGCAGCGAGAGATGCTCGAGTCGGCCGCCGAGGCCACGTCCCCGGGCGGTGTCGCTGGTGTACTCCGTGTGCACGATCTCGCCGTCCTGAGGGGACGCAGCTGATCGACGCGTTTCTCGCCGAGCATCGGGATTTCGCGATCCAGGAGCGACTCCAGCTGCTGCCGCACCGCGACGGGACCGACGGCTTCTTCATCGCCGCCTTGCGCCGCGCGCGACCATGAGCGCTGCCGCGGCAAATGTAAAGAGCCCGCCGCGGGCCTCGTTAAGCTCCGCCACAGTGACAGATGCCAACGGCAAGCTTGGGATGGAGTGTCCCGATTGCGGTGAGCCGTGGCTGCGTCCCACCGCGGTCCCCGGTCGTTACCGCTGTGTCTGGTGCCTGCACCGTTTCGAGCTCGTCTCGGTGTGCCCCAACTGCGGCGAGCATTCGACGATCGTGCGCATGTCCAGCACGTCGATAGTGGCCTGCAACCACTGCCACGGCAGCATGCTGAAGGCCGTTTAGTGGGCCGGGAGGCAGCCGAGCAGGTCCTCCGCGACCGGCGGGTGGCGCCGTCCATCCTCTCGGCCGACTTCTCGCGCCTCGCCTCGCAGGTCGACGAGGTGCTGGCGGCCGGGGCGCGCGTCATCCACGTCGACGTGATGGACGGGCATTTCGTGCCCCCGATCACGTTTGGACCGGTCGCCGTCGGCGCGCTGGCCGACCGCGTGCATGACGCCGGGGGGATCATCGACGTCCATCTGATGATCGAGCGTCCCGAGCGCCAGGTGGAGGAGGTTGCGCGCGCGGGGGCGGACAACATCACGGTCCACTTCGAGGCCACGCCACACGTGCACTACGCACTTCAGGCGATCAGGAGCGCGGGCTGCAGCTCGGGCGTCGCCGTCTGCCCGGCGACCGCGTTCTCGACCCTCGACGAGGTTGCCTACGACACGCTGGACATGGCCCTCTGCATGAGCGTCAACCCAGGCTGGGGTAACCAGGAGCTGATCCCGGCATCGCTCGGCAAGCTGTCGCGGATGCGGGCTGCGCTCCCGGAGCGGATCGCGCTCGAGGTCGACGGCGGAGTCCACCGGGACACTGCGGCCGGCTGTGCCGAGGCCGGCGCGAACGTGCTCGTCACCGGTTCGGCGATCTTCGGTTCGCCCGATCCAGCGGCGGTCTACGCCGAGATCGTCGCCGTGTCGGGCGCGGTCTAGCGGCCCGCGACGCTACTGTTATCGCCCGTGATCCGGTCCAACGGCAGGGTGGCGGTCGCGCTGGCCGCTGTCAGCGCTGGCACTCGCCGGCTGCGGCTCGTCGAGCTCATCCGGCGTCTCGGCCTCGGCGTACGTGAAGTCCGTCTGCACGACGGCGTCAAACTGGAGGTCTGCGGTCGAGACGGCCGGGACCAAGCTGGCGGCGGTTGCCAGCAGCAAGTCGCTCCCCACCACCAAGTCCGGTTACGTGCAGTTCGTCGACGCACTCGCCACCGCCACCGGCTCTGCCAACAGCGAGCTGGTCGCCGCGGGCACGCCGTCCGTGTCGAACGGCAAGTCGATCGCCCACACGCTGGTGCAGGTGTTCAGCCAGGCCAAGACCAATCTGGACTCCGCCGCCGCCGACGCCGCCCAGATTCCGACCACCAGCAAGAGCGCGTTCAATGCCTCGGCCACCAAGGTCGCGGCCGACGTGCGGAACGCGCTGGCCGGAATGTCGAAGATCGCCCCCGAGAAGAACCCCCAGCTCCACACGGCGGCCACCAAAGACCCGACCTGCCGCAGCCTGGCGTCGGGCGCCTAGTGCCCCGAGCTAGGTCTGCGCCGGGGATGGGGCCCCGTCCGCTGGCGCCCTGGCGGCGCCGCGAACGTAGAGGGCTGCCAACAGGGCGCACAGGACACCCGCCGCGAGGCAGTAGCCGACCTCGACCCGGGTGACCTCTGAGGAGATCGTCGGCGCCGCGACGAACGCCACGTACAGCGCCGCGGCGAACAGCCACGCGGCCGCGGCCTGCGCGGCGCGACCGCGGGCCAGGGCCGCCTGGTTGAGCGTTCCTGACACCAGGTGCAGACCCATGCCGATCCCGACGACCGCGAGGCCGAGACGGTGGTAGTAGTCGGCCCCGTTGTGGCCGAGGAGGGCGGTCATCACCGGCGGCCCGATCGCCAGCAGCCCAAGCGATACGGCTCCCGCGAAAGCGGCGATCGCGCAGGATCGTCGTCCGCACGGCGCGGTGGAACTCCTCGCCGCTCTCTTTGGCCTCGAGTCCCGCCAGGTGGGGCAGGATCGCGGTCTGGATCGCCTGAAAGAGCTGCAGCGGGGCGCGGACGATCAGCATCACGTTGAACACGAACCCGGTCAACCCCGTGCTGATCGTGCCGCCCGACTTGGCGGCGACGATCAGCACACCGGCGTTCAGCAGCGTCTGCTCGGCGAGCATGATCCCCACCACGGAGGCGGCGAAGCCCGACCCATGGCGCAGCGTCAGATCGCCCGCGGCCTCCTCGAGCTGTCCGTGAGCCGGTCCCTCGCGCGCCGCGTCGGCCACCTGCAGCTCCTCGAGACCGTCCGGGGGCGGGCGCCGCATCCTGGAGAAGGCGAACGGCATCACGCACAGCGAGGCGAATGGCGCCACGGCCATCCCAAGCCCCACGGCCCCCTGGCCCGAGCCGATTCCGACCGCAACGGCCAGAGCGAACAGAAAGCGCGACGTCGATTCGAGGAATACGAGCGCGCCGTACAGGGCGAACCGCTGATGGCCCCCGAGCCAGCCACGCGCGAAATAGCTCGCCGCGTAGGCCAGCACGCCGACCACCAGGATCCAGTAGAGGGCCGTTGAGCCGTCGAACATGCCGTCCTCGATCTGGGGTCGCAGCGCGAGTGCGGCTGCCAGGAAGAGCGAGCGCGAAACCCAGCTGAATCGACGCCGGGATGCGCAGCGGATGGCCGTGCAGGCCACGGGCGCGGCGATCGGCGATCGTGCGCGAGAGCAGCTGCTCGATCGGCCGGTAGATCACCGACAGGATCACGAACATGATCGCCCAGCAGAGCGAGATCCGGCTGTATGAAGCCTTGTCGAGCACGTGGCTCGCGGTCGCCAGGTACAGGAAGGTGAAGATCCCCGTCGAGGCGATGCCGATCGACAGGACTCGTCGCGCCGGGGACGTAGCCCTGCTTGGCCTCCGCCGGCGGGCCGCCGTTGTGCGCGCCGCGAGCCCGCTGCCTCCCGAGTGTCCGCGGACGCCAGCCGTCCGGTCACCGCAGGGAGCACTCGCCGTTCGCTCACCGCACACGCACCAGCAGCATCTGCCACGGGAGCGGTGTGCGGGCGGCCACCACCTGGCCATAGGGCTCCACCAGCCGGCTCGAGACCGCGTCGCGACCAATGGTGGCGATGCCCGGGTGTGTTGCCCAGCTCGCGCACGTAGGAGCCGCGGGCCACGTTGAGGGCTCGCCAGAGTGGCTCGCGCGGCACCGACACCAGCAGGTGCGAGACGGCCACGCGCGCCATCTCCGCCAGCGCCTGGCCCGGGTCCTCGACGTGCTCGAGCGTCTCGATCGCGGCCACCATGTCGAATTCGCCGTCCGCGAACGGCAGCCTGCCGGCATCCGCGGGCATGAACTCGAGGTTCGGCCGCTGGCGGGCCGCCCATTGCCCCGCGAGCACCGGATCCTCGACGTCGACGCCTACGACCCTTCCAGCGTCCAGGCGTTCGGCCCAGGCCTGGGTGACGACTCCCTCGCCGCATCCGACGTCGAGCACGGAAGCGGGGGCAGCGGCCTCGAAGAGCTCGCCGAGCGAGCGCTCGAAGCGGGCCATGAGCGTGCGGACGAGCGGGTTGCGCGAACCGTACTTGTCGAAGAGGTTGCCGGCCGGGCGGTCTCGGGGACGGTCAGGGGTCCGCCGCGTGCCGGCCGCGGCGCTCATACCTCTAGCGCCTGGCGGCCATCGCTCTGCGTTTCGACGTCCGGTGCGTCCTCGGGCGTCGGCTCACCCGCCGGCTCGTAGTGCGAGGGCGCCACACCCATCTGAAGCTCGATCCGCCGCACCCGCTCGAAGGTGCGCTGAGAGAGGGTCCGCTGCGCGTCGAGCAGATCGCCGATCACGCCCAGCGCGGCCAGCAGCATCGCGGTGTTGAAGAGCACCGCGCCCGCGATCAGCGACTGTACGTGACCACGTCCATGACCCTCGGCGAAGAAGATCAGAAAGCGGACGAACACGCCGAGCGAGACCAGCCCGACCACGACCGCGCCGGTCCAGAACACCTTGAGCGGCTCGTACTGCGAATAGAGGCGGAAGATCGACAGAGCGTTGCGCCGCACGTAGGAACCGATCGAGGGAAACAGCCGCGACTCGCGCGTCCTGGGATTGGTCCTGACCGGGACGTGATCGATGGCTACCAGCAGCTTTCCGGCCTGGATGATGGTCTCCAGCGTGTAGGTGAACCTCGAAACTGCCTGGACCTGGAGGGCGGCTTCACGGTTGTAGGCGCGGAAACCCGAGGTGGCGTCCGGGATCTCGGTGGCCGAGGCGTGTCGCACCACCCAGGAGCCGAGCCGTTGCAGCAGCTTCTTAGCGCCCGAGAAGTGCTCGACCGCCGACACCTGACGGTCGCCGACGACCATGTCGGCGTGTCCGCGCAGGATCGGCTCGACGAGCTTGGGGATGTCAGAACCCTCGTACTGGTTGTCGGCGTCGGTGTTTACGATCACGTCCGCGCCGAGCTTCAGGCTGGCGTCGAGCCCCGCCTGGAAGGCGGCAGCCAGTCCCTTGTGCGTCGTCAGGCGGACCACGTGATCGATCGCCCGCTGCGCGGGCCACCTCGATCGTCCGATCGCTCGATCCGTCGTCGATGACGAGCACTCCACGCGCTCGAAGCCCGGCACCTCGCGCGGCACGCGGCTGAGCGTGAGCGGCAGCTGGCCTTCCTCGTTGAAACAGGGGATCTGGATGATGAGCTTCATGCGGCGGCCTCTACGACCTTCCGGGGCGGCGGTCTAACCGCAACACGGTAGCGGGATACTCGTCCGAGATATGAGCACCACCGTCTCGCCTCCGGCGGGCGGCGGGCCCCCTGGTCTGCTGCCGGCACGTCGCCGATCGTGCGGCGCCGCGGGCACGCGTCGGGCCTGCCTGGCCGGCGCGTATCGACCGCGTTCACCTAGCGGTCGCGCTGCTCCTCCTGGCCACCCTCGGCCTGCGCGTATGGGGTGTCAAGCAGGGACTCCCATACGTCTACAACCTCGACGAGGCAGGGCACTTCGTGCCGCGGGCGGTCGCCTTCTTCGGCCACGACTACAACCCGCACTACTTCCTCAACCCGCCGGCTTACTCCTACCTGCTGCACATCGTGTTCGAGCTCTGGTTCGGCTCTGGCGGCGCCGTCGGCAGGACCTTCGCGACGGACCCCACGGCGGTGTTCACGCTGGCGCGCGTGGTGGCGGCGGTCCTGGGGACGGCATCGGTGTGGCTGCTCTACCTCACGGGCGCACGACTGTTCGGGCGTGTCTGCGGCCTGCTGGCGGCGGCCGTGTTCGGGCTTGCGTTCCTGCCGATCTACTACAGCCACGTGGCGGTCAACGACGTGCCGACGCTCGCGCCGCTGACCCTGTCGCTGTGGGGCATCGCCGGGGTGATACGCGGCGGTCGAAGGCGCGACTATCTTCTCGCCGGGGTAGGAATCGGCCTCGCGGCGGCCACGAAGTACACCGGCGGCATCACGCTCCTGTGCCTGCTGATCGCCTCGGCTTCGGATGCCCGTGCGAGCACGGTCGCCGCCGCCGCGCGCAGGCTGGCGCTCGGCCTGGCGGCGGCGCTCGGCGCGTTCCTGCTCGCCAACCCCTTCTCTCTGCTCGACTTCCACGCCTTCTGGAGTGGGCTGACCGAACAGGCCTCGCTGGCCGCCGGCTCGCAGCCGTTCAAGCTCGGAACGTCACAGGGCGGCGGCATCGCCTACTACTTCTGGACCTTCACCTGGGGCCTGGGCTGGGTCCCGGCGCTCGCGGCTCTCGCCGGCGCCGTGGCGCTCGTCGCCCGGCGGCGGCTGGCGATGGCGCTGATGCTGGTGGCCGTGCCGATCGCGTACATCATCTTCATGGGCGAGCAGCAGCGCTTCTTCGGGCGCTGGCTGCTGCCCGTGTTTCCGATCGTCTCGCTGCTCGCGGCCCACGGCGCGCTCGAGCTGCTGCGCTGGCGAGGGCGCGCTGCCGGGGCTTCGTACGCCGGCGCGGCCTCGGCCCGGCTCGGCCGGGGCTCGTGCTGGTGGCAGGCGCGCTCCTGGCCGTGGCGCTGCTGGCCCAGAGCCTCGTCACCGACGTGCACGATGACCTCGTGCTCTCGCGAGCTGACACCCGAACGCTGGCCCGTGCCTGGATGGTGGCCCACGTCCCGGCCGGCTCGCGCGTGGTGATGGAACCGGACGTGCCGGACGCGTGGGCCACGGACATCGGCCGCTCGCTGCCGCAGACGCCGACCGGCGAGCGCTGGTGGCGGTATCCGACGTGGCTGTCGGGCATCGGCCAGGACGGTCGCCCCCTCCCCGGGGGCAGGCTGCGATACGTGCCGGTCGACCAGTACGAACGCACGCTGCGACCATCGCTGCTGAACCAGTACGTGCGCCAGGGGTACTGCTGGGTGCTAACGGGGTCGCTGCAGGCTGGACGCGCGTTCGCCGAGCCCGGCCTTGCTCGGGGCGCGATCGCCTACTACGCCGCGCTCGCCAGGCGGGGGCGGCTCGTCTACCGCGTCAGCCCGTTCGCCCCCGGCGCCCGCCCGGTGCCCTTCAACTTCGACTTCTCGATCGACTACTACCCCAGCGCCTACCGGCTTCCGGGGCCGGAGATCAGCGTCTACCGGTTGGGCGGCGGCCGCTGTTCGTACGCTTAGGCTTGTGCCCACCGCGACCGACATAGACCACCGCCACCTCGCCCGGGCGATCGAGATCGCCGAGAACGGGCGCGGCCGGGTCAGCCCCAACCCCCTTGTCGGCGCAGTGATCGCCGCTCGTGAGGTGGCGATCGCCGAGGGCTACCACGGTGCATTCGGCGGCCCCCATGCGGAGATCGAGGCCATTCGTGGCGCGGGCGATCACGAGCTGGGCGAGGCCACGCTGTACATCTCGCAGGAGCCGTGCTGCCACCACGGCAAGACCCCGCCCTGCACGGACGCCATCCGCGAGGCCGGCATTCGCAGGGTGGTGGTGGCCACCGAGGACCCCAGCGAGCACGCCTCGGGCCGCGGGCTGGGGATCCTGCGCGACGAGGGGATCGACGTCGTGGTGGCCGACGGGGAGCTGGCGTCGCGGGCCCGGCTTCTGAATCAGCCGTTTCGCAAGTGGGCCCGGACGGGCCGGCCGTGGGTCCTTTTCAAGGCGGCGATGACGCTCGACGGCAAGGTCGCCACGCAAGGCGGCGACTCCAAGTGGATCTCGGGCGAGGCGAGCCGCGCCCGGGCGCACCGCTGGCGCGCGGAATGCGACGCCGTCGCCGTGGGGATCGGTACGGCGCTGGCCGATGACCCAGAGCTCACCGCCCGGGTGAGAGACGTCCACCGCCAGCCGCGGCGCGTCGTCTTTGACTCTCTGGCCCGGCTTCCGGTCGAATCGAAGTTGATCCGCGACGCCCGCAGCGTCGCCTTGACCGTCGTCGTCTCGCGCGCGGCCCCGCGGGCGGCGACCGATGCGCTTGAGACCCACGGCGCCGAGGTGATCGTGGCGCCGGGCGAGAACGAGACCGCAAGGGTCCGCTCCGCGCTCGAGCAGCTCGGCTTGACCGGCGTCAGCTCGATCCTGCTCGAAGGCGGCCCGCATCTCGCCGGCGCGTTTCTCGACGCGGGAGAGATCGACGAGGTCCGCCTGTTCCTGGCGCCGCTGGTGCTCGGGGGGCGGACCGCGCGCGCGGCGCTGGAGGGCGAAGGGGCGGAGACGATCGCCGGCGCCGCGCGGGCCTCGATGCTTGAATGCGAGCGCGTGGACGACGACCTGCTGATCTCCGCGCGCCTCAAGGAATGGTGATGTTCACGGGCTTGACGGTGATGTTCACGGGCTTGGTACAGGCCGTGGGCCGGATCGAACGCGGCGTGGCGGGGCCGGATGGGATGCGCCTCACCGTCACCAGCCCGCTGGCGGCCGAGCTTCGGCAGGGGGATTCGGTCGCCGTCAATGGCGTGTGCGTGACCGCCGCGAGCGTCCAGGACGGATCCTTCACGGCCCAGCTGATGAACGAGACGTTGTCCCGGAGCTCGCTCGCGGCTGCCGCCGCCGGGATGCCCGTCAATCTCGAGCTGCCGATGCGACCGAGCGACCGGCTCGGCGGGCACATCGTGCAGGGGCACGTCGACGCCCTCGGCACCGTCGCTCTCGGTGGCCGACGACGGTTTCGCCAGGCGCTTGACGATCGAGGCGCCGCGCGAGCTCCTGGCCTACGTGGTCGAGAAGGGGTCGATCGCCGTCGACGGCGTTTCCCTGACAGTTGCAGCGCTTTCGGATCGATGCTTTACCGTCTCGCTGATACCGGAGACGCTGAGCCGCACGAACCTTGGCGCTGCGGAGCCCGGGACCCGAGTGAACCTGGAGGCCGACGTGCTGGCGAAATATGTCGAGAAGCTCTTGCATCACGACGGGAACGAGCGTTCATGAGCTCGACCAAGACGCCGTTCGCCACGATCGAAGAGGCGATTGAAGACCTCCGTCGCGGGCGGATGGTGGTGGTGGTCGACGATGAGAACCGCGAGAACGAGGGCGATCTGACGATCGCCGCCCAGTTCGTGACCCCCGAGGCGGTCAACTTCATGAGCAAGGAGGGGCGGGGTCTGATCTGCCTTGCCATGACGCCCGAACGCTGCGACGAACTGGGTCTCGACCTCATGGCCGCCAAGAACGAGTCCGCGTTCGAGACCGCGTTCACGGTCTCGATCGAGGCCCGCGACGGCGTGACGACGGGCATCTCGGCGTACGACCGGGCCCGCACCATCCAGGTGGCGATCGACCCTGGCACCGCGCCACGGGACCTGGTGCAGCCGGGGCACGTGTTTCCGTTGAAGGCCCGCTCCGGCGGCGTGCTGGAGCGAGTGGGGCAGACGGAGGCGGCTGTCGACCTCGCGCGACTGGCGGGCTTGATCCCGGCCGGCGTGATCTGCGAGATCATGAACGACGACGGCACGATGGCGCGGGTCGATGACCTCGTGGGCTACTGCGGGCGGCACGGGCTGAAGATGATCACCGTCGCCGACCTGGTCGCCTACCGCCGCGGGCACGACAAGCTCGTGGAGCGCGTGGTCTCGACGAACCTGCCGACCGCGTTCGGCGAGTTCGTGGCCATCGGCTACCGCTCGCTGGTCGACAACAAGCACCATGTCGCGCTCGTCAAAGGAGATGTCGCGGGCACGTCCGACGTGCTGGTGCGGGTGCACTCCGAGTGCCTCACCGGGGACGTGTTCCACTCGCTGCGCTGCGATTGCGGCGAGCAGCTGGAATCAGCGCTGGCGATGATCGAGCGCGAGGGTAGGGGGGTGCTGCTCTATCTGAGCCAGGAGGGACGGGGCATCGGGCTGCTCAACAAGCTCCGCGCCTACAAGCTCCAGGAGGAGGGGCTCGACACCGTGGACGCCAACCTACGCCTGGGTTTGCCCGCCGATCTGCGCGACTACGGGATCGGTGCCCAGATCCTGGTCGACCTTGGACTCTCGAGCATCCGGATCCTCACCAACAATCCGAAGAAGATCTCGGGTATGTCGGGCTATGGCCTCTCGGTCACCGACCAGATCCCGATCCAGCACCTGCCGAACCCTCACAACGAGGCGTACCTACGCGCCAAGCGCGACCGGCTGGGCCACACGCTGCACCATCAGGGCCTGCCGCTCGACGAGGAGATGCTCCACCGAGGAGCGCCAGAGCGAGTGAGCCCCGACCGGGGGACCGCCGTCGCCCTGTGCGTAGCGACGTTCTACGCCGAGCTGGCCGACAAGCTCGCACAGGGGGCTCGTGACACGCTGTCGGAGGAGGGAGTGAGCAGCATCGAGCGCTTTGACGTGCCGGGGGCATTCGAGCTGCCGCTGATCGCGAGCTACGCCGCGCGGTCGGGCCGCTATGACGCCGCCGTGTGCCTCGGAGCGGTGATCCGTGGCGAGACCGACCACTACGCCTACGTGTGCAGCGAGGCCGCGCGCGGCATCCAGCAGGTCCAGCTGGACACCGGCGTCCCGTGCGGATTTGGCGTGCTCACGGTCGACAGCATGGAGCAGGCGCTCGAGCGCGTGACCGGAGGGTCCAAGCGGGACACGGGCCGCCAGGCGGCGCAGGCCGTCCTGGCCGCGCTGGCTGTCAAGGCGCGCGTGGGGCCGGCGCGCTAGTCGCCGCCGTGTCCGTGCTTGTGCCCGCCGTCCGGCGGACCGCCCGCGGGCGGACCCGCGGCCGGGCCGTCCCGCGTTCGCGGTCGCCGGCGCACCGCCGGTGTCCGCGGGCGCCTGCGCCGGGCCTGGGACGGTAGCCGCGTGGTATTGGCTCAAGGCGGCGTTCAAGTCGTTCTGGACGATCTGGCGCTCATACGGGTATTGCATCCGCTCCTCGAGGAGCGGGATGGCCGCCTGTAGGTCGCCCATCTCCCGATAGGTGTGGCCGAGGTCGTAGAGCGCCCATTGGTAGACGAGACTTCCAGGGGCGGCCGCGTGGAGCGCCTGCTCGAGTACCTGGATCGCAGCGTTGTATCGCCCGGCGAGCATCAGGCTGTGGCCCTGTGCCTCGAGCGAGTCGGCCGACTGAGTCGAACTGGGCCGAGCGGGCTTGCGGGCTTGTTTGGTGAAGCGTGGTTCACGGGGGTGGACGCAGCCGGCTGCCGAGTGCCGTGGACGAGCGCGGGTGTCGTGCTCGCCGAGCTGTGTGGGGACCGGCTCGCCGCCACCAGGTGACTGCGCTTCGGGGCTCCCGACTGGCTGGCGACGATTCCGCCCACCACGAGCGCCGCGGCGGCCGCAGCCGCTGCCAGCCAGGCCTTACGCCGGCCCGCGAGGCTTGGGCGCGGCGGACCACGTCCGCTCACGGGCAGCGGCGCGCCGGCGCGCGAGAACGAGACCCTTCGCTCGGACAGTCCGGCATCGATGGCACCAGCGAGCGCCGCGGCAGTCGGCCAGCGTTCCTCGGGATCCTTGCCCATGCCGCGTCGCAGCACGGGATCGAGCGCAGGCGGCAACGTCGCCCGACGGGAGCTGGCGGCCGGAGGCTCCTCCTCCACGTGGCAGCGGGCGAGCGCCGCGAAACCCTCGGCCGTGAAAGGGCGCTCACCGGTCAGCAGCTCGAACGCCACAACCGCCAGCGCATAGCGATCGCTCGCCGCGGTGGCGCGCTCGCCGAGGGCCTGCTCCGGCGAGATGTAGGCAGCGGTGCCGAACAGGTTGCCGGTGCCGCTGATCGTGTCCTCGTGAGCGATCCTGGCGATACCGAAATCGGCGATGTGAAGAACGCGATGCCCGTCCAACAGCATGTTGGCCGGCTTGACGTCGCCGTGGACCACCCCCTGTTCGTGCGCATAGTCGAGCGCGGTGGCGGCCTCGGCAATCCAGCGACGAGCCTCCTCGAGGGCCACGTGGCGGTGGCGCATCGCGTCCGCCACCGTGCCACCCGCGAGGTGCTCCATGACGATGAACGGCGGCCCTGGAACCCTCTCGGCCCGGGCTGGTCGGCGTCGGCCCTCTCGGCCCGGGCTCCTCGGCCGCGGGCTCGAGTGCCCACGTCTCGCCGACGTCGTAAATCGTGATGATGTTGCGATGTGTGGACAGCCTCGCAGCGGCACGGGCCTCGCGCTCGAACGAGCGAACCGCCCGGTCGTCCTGCCTGAATCGCGGCGCCAGCACCTTGATCGCCACCTTGCGAGACAGCAGCGAGTCATGGGCACACCACACGGACGCCATGCCGCCGTCAGCGATGTGACGCACCAGCGCGTAGCGATCGGGAAGCTCGATGTCGGCCAGTCCGTGCGTGTGCAAAGTGTGACCGATCGCTGCCATCCCGGCAGCTTTACCCAGCTAGCGCCGTCTATACTCGCCCCGCCATGCCAAAGGTCTGTCACGTGTGTTCAAAGGGTCCGGCGTTCGGACACAGCCGCAGCCACTCGATGGTGGCCACCAAGCGACGCTTCGATCCCAACCTGCAACGCGTACGGATCGACGACGGTGGCACCCCCAGGCGCGTGTACGTGTGTACCCGCTGCCTCAAGGCCGGCAAGGTCGCCAAGGCGCGTTGATGCCCACAGCGGCCGTGGGCGCTGCCGCGCAGGGCGATTAGCGCCGCCACCGTGTCGGACCCGAGCATCGTCCGCTTCCGCGCCGTACTGGAGGCAGCGCTTGCCGCACTCGAAGCCCGGCGCGAGGAAGTCAACGAGCTGAATGTCTTTCCCGTCGCCGACGGGGACACCGGGGACAACATGGTGTTGACGCTGCGAGCGGTTCTGCAGGAGCTCGACCGCCTGGAAGGAGCCTCGAAGGACCGGACGATCGACGACATCGGCCGCGATGAGATCGTCGCCTCGGTCGCCCGGGCGGCGCTGCTCGGGGCGCGCGGGAACTCGGGGGTGATCCTCTCGCAGCTGATTCGTGGCGCGGCGGAGGAGCTCGCCAGCCGCCCCGGCGAGCTGGTCGATCCGGTGCTCATCAGCGCGGCGATGGCTCGCGCCGCCAACCAGGCCTACGGCTCGGTCCGCGATCCGGCGGAGGGAACGATCCTTACGGTCGTTCGCGAGATGGCGACCCGGATCGTCTCGGAGCTGGCGCACACGCACAACTCGCGCCTCTCCGCGGACGCCACCGCCGAGGAGCAGAACGCGGTGATCGCAGAGGTGATCGAACGCGCGCTCGAGGTAGGCAAGGCGTCGGTGGAACGGGGACCCGATCTGCTGCCGGTGCTGCGCGAAGCGGGGGTCGTCGACGCCGGTGGCTACGGGCTCACCGTTCTGCTGGCCGGGATCATCGGCGCGCTGAGGGGCTCGGAGCCACCGCCCCTTCAGCATCGTCAGGCGGCTCGGGTGAGCCATCCTCAGCACTCCTCGACGACGTATCGCTACTGCACAAACTTCGCCGTCACGGGGACGGGCCTCGAGCCGCGGCGCTACGCGCAGGAACTCGAGAGCCTGGGCGACTCGGTTCTCGTCGTCGGCGACCCGGCGACGCTCAAGGTCCACGTCCACACCGATGACCCCAACGCCGCGACGGCCCTGTTCGCCGGCGTCGGGATCGTCTCGCACCTCGATGTCGCCGACATGCGAGAGCAGGTTCAGCGCCGCGACGAGCGGCTCGCGCAGGCGGCTGAAGCCGCGGTCTGCGGAGCGGTGGCCGTCGCCACTGGTGACGGTATGCGTGCGCTGTTCGAGAGCTTCGGCGTCTACGTGCTCGACGGGGGCCCGACACTCAACCCGTCTACCTACGACTTGCTCGCGGCTATTCACGCCATCGATGCCGAGCAGGTGGTGGTGCTCGCCAACAGCCCGAACGTCGTGCTCGCCGCCGAACGTGCTGCGGAGCTATCCGACAGAGCCGTGGAGGTCGTTCGCTCGCGCTCGCAGCAGGCCGGTCTGGCTGCGGCGGTCTCCCTCGATAGGACCCGGACCGCCGCGGCGAACGCGGCTGCGATGGCCGCGACGCTGGCACGGGTACGCACCGGGGCGGTCGCCCCGGCCGCTCGTGACGATGCGCGAGGTCGTTTTCGCCAGGGCGAGGCGGTGGGATTCGTGGAGGAGGAGATCGTCGCCTGGGGTCAGCCGCTTCAGACCCTGCGTGGCGTGCTGGAGCAACTCGCCGACCACGCCGAGCTCATCACCTGTCTGCGAGGAGTGGACGCGCCGCTGGACGACGAGACCGTGCAGGCGCTGGCTGCCGGCGAGGTCGAATTCGAGCTCTCCAACGGTGGCCAACAGAGCTATTGGTGGCTGCTGAGCGCTGAGTAGCTCTCGCCGCTCGCACTCCGAAAGCGGCCACCGCGCCGACCGGGTCGCAATGCATCATGAGCTTGCCGCTATGCCAGTCAGGGCGTTCGCCACCTCACGCACGCTGCCAGTCGATGACGTTCAAGACGCTCCGATCCACTACCCGCGCCCCTCGCGTCTCGCGGCGCCGCTGACGCTGGACGGCGCCAAGGCGCGACGAGCTGCCGAGACGCTCGGGCTGCGGACCGTCGCTGACCTGCTCGATCACCTGCCGCGTGATCGGCGCGAAGCGCGCACCCTGGGCGCGCTCCAGGTGGGGGAGAGCGCGACGGTTCTCGTCGAGGTCGAGCGGATCGCCTCCCGCTCCGTGCGCCGCCGGGGCATGCGTCCGCTGGTTGAGGCCACCGTCGCCGACGGCACCGGCCGGGTGAAGGCGACCTTCTTCAATCAACCCTGGCTCGAGCGCCGTTACCAACCGGGGACGCGGCTGGTCCTCCACGGCAAGCTGCGCGCGCGCGGCCGCTTTCAGGTCCAGGCGCACGCCCGGAGCTCGGAATCCATCGGCGACGACGGATCCGTCGCCCACTACCCGGCGACCGAGGGCCTTACCTCCACCCAGATCCTGTCGCTGGTGCGCGAGCACGCCGCCGCGCTCGACGATGTGCTCGAGCCGCTGCCGGCGGCGCTGCGCGCGCGCCGGGGGCTGCCCGACCGTGCGGCAGCGCTGGGGGCCGCGCATTTCCCCGAGCTTGGCGGCGGCTCCGACGGCGCTGCGGCGGAGCGGCTGGCCTATGAGGAGCTGCTGCTGGCCCAGCTGGCGCTGCTCGCCCGCCGCGCGTCTCGGGAGCGGACGACCGCGGCGCCGGCACTCGATGCCGAGCGCCGTCTGACCGCCCGCTGGCTCTCGGAGCTGTTGCCGTTCGAGTTGACGGGGGACCAACGGCGGGCGCTCGCGGCTGTCGACCAGGACATCGCGCTGCCGCGACCGATGCAGCGGCTGCTGATGGGCGAAGTCGGCTCCGGAAAGACTGTCGTCGCTCTCTACGCGATGCTCCGGGCCGTCGAGCACGGGATGCAGGCGGCGCTCATGGCGCCCACCGAGACGCTCGCCGAGCAGCACTTCGCGACCATCCAATCGCTGCTGGCGACAGAGCTGGTACCGGTCGGCCTGCTGACGGGATCGACGCCCGCGCGCCGGCGTCGCGATCTGCTCTCCAAGCTCGCGACCGGCGAGCTTCCCCTGGCGGTCGGCACGCATGCCCTGATCGAGCAAGCGGTCGGCTTCGCGGCGCTGGGGGTGGCCGTGGTCGACGAGCAGCATCGGTTCGGAGTGCGCCAGCGGGCAGCTCTCGATTCCAAATCACCGAGCGGCTCGAGTCCCCACGTGCTCCACATGACGGCCACGCCGATTCCCCGCACGCTGGCCCTCGCCGGCTATGGCGACCTGGACTTCACCGTGCTCCGCGAGCTGCCGCAGCGGCAGGGGACCGACGGAAACGTTCGTGTGCTCGAGCGAGGCTCAGCGAGCGCGAGCCTACGAGCGCATTCGCGAGGAGCTCCGAGCCGGTCGACAGGCATTCATCGTCTGCCCGTTGGTCGAGGAGTCCGAGCTGCTGCAAGCCAAGGCCGCGACGGCCGAGTTCGAGCGCCTGCAACGGGGAGAGCTACAGGGCTTTTCGCTCGAGCTGCTCCACGGACAGCTGCGGCCAGGCGCCAAGCAGCAGGCCATGTCCGCGTTTGCCTCGGGCCGGGCAGACGTGCTGGTGGCAACGTCCGTGATCGAGGTCGGAATCGACGTCCCAAACGCGACCGTGATGCTCATCGAGGACGCGGACCGGTATGGGATCTCTCAGCTGCATCAGCTCCGCGGGCGCGTCGGCCGCGGCTCTCACCGCTCCCTTTGCCTGCTGTTCGGACGAGGGGGCGCCCCGCGCCTGCGCGCTCTCGAGGGTCACGGCGACGGCTTCGAGCTGGCCGAGATCGATCTCCGGCTGAGAGGCGAGGGAGAGCTCGTCGGCACCCGCCAGCACGGGGCCGCGGAGTTTGCCTTCGCGCAGCTGCCGCGCGACGCGGAGCTGCTGGAGCGGGCTCGCGCGGACGCCGAGCGCATCCAGGGCCTCGACCCAGACCTCCGGCTACCCGAGCACGCGCTGCTCGCCGACGTGCTCAGGGAGCGCTACGGGGAGCAGGCCCTCGCCCCGATTCCGGCCTAGTGTCGCCCGCCTGGGCCAAGCAACAGCATGAGGGTGGTCTCCGGCCGGCTCGGAGGCCGGACGCTCATCGCCCCCCGTGGAGCCCTCACGCGACCGACGTCGGACCGCGTTCGCGAGGCGGTCTTCTCGATCCTGGGTGACGTGGAGGACGCGCGCGTGCTCGACCTGTTCGCCGGGTCGGGGGCGATGGCGATCGAGTCGCTCTCACGTGGCGCCGCCGAGGCCACGCTCGTTGACTCCTCCGCCGCCTCGATCGCCGCGATTCGGCAGAACCTCCGCTCGCTCGGATTGAGTGCAACGGTGCGCCGGCAATCGGTGACCGCGTTCCTCCAAAGCGCACGCAGAGACGGACGTCAATACGATCTGGTGTTCGTCGACCCGCCATACCGCCGGGCGAGCGCCTACAGCCAGACGCTCTCGGCGGATCTGATGCCGGTGCTCGCTCCGGGCGCGCGCGTCGTCGCCGAGAGCGACAGGCGGGAGCCATTGGAACTAGACCTGGTGCCGGTGGACCGGCGCCGTTACGGAGACACCCTGATCCTGATCTTCCATGACCCACCGGATAACCGCCTCGCGATCTGCCCCGGCACCTTCGACCCCGTCACCAACGGTCACCTCGACATCATCGGTCGTGCCTCGAGCATGTACGACGCCGTGATCGTCGGCGTCGTCAACCTGCCCTGGCGCAAGGGCAAGACGATGTTCACGGGCGAGGAACGAGTGCGCTTCGTCGAGAACGCCACGAGACACTTCGGCAATGTCTCGGTTCAGACGTTCAGCACGCTGCTGGTGGAGTTTGCGCACGCCACGGGAGCCATGGCAATCGTCAAGGGCCTGCGGGCGATCTCCGACTTCGAGTACGAGCTGGAGATGAATCAGCTCAACCGCCGGCAGGCGCCCGAGATCGAGTCGGTTTACCTGATGGCCTCGGCCAAGTACAGTTTCCTGCGGTCCAGCGGGGTCAAAGAGCTAGCCACGTTCGGTGGCGACATCGATGATCTCGTCCCAGACGAGGTGGCCCGGGCGTTGAAGGAACGTCTCGGCCACTGACGAAACTACGGTTCACGAACCTGAGGTCTTGCAATGGACGTCCTCGTACTGATTGACAAGCTCGACGATCTGGTCCACAACGCCAAGCCGGTTCCACTGACGGATCAGGTGCGCGTCGACAAGGAGGAGATCTACGACATCCTCGACCAGATGCGGGCCACGATCCCGGAGGAGATCAAGCAGGCGCGCTGGATCGTCAAGGAACGCCAGGAGATGCTGGCGGAGGCCAAGCGCGAGGCCGAGCGGATCGTCAAGGAGGCGAGGGACCGCCAGGAGCGGTTGATCTCCGAGGAGGAGATCACCAAGCAGGCCGAGCGCGCGGCCGAAGACATCATCGAGGACGCCCGAGCTCGCGAGCGCGAGATCCGGCTCGGCGCAGAGGACTACGCCGACGACATCCTCAACACGCTCGAAGTCAACCTGACGAAGTTCATCGCCGCCGTGCAGCGCGGCCGCGATCGCCTGGCGGGCAAGGAAGAGCCGGCCGAAGTCGGGTAGGCGCTAGCGGCCGGCGAGCCGCGTCCCTGCCCTTGGCGTTGGCGGTGGACGCTTCGCAACAATCCAGTCGTGGCCAAGCTCGAGGTCATCGAGGCGGACATCACCAGCCTGGAGGTCGACGCGATCGCCAACGCGGCCAACACGCGGCTGCTGCATGGCGGCGGCGTCGCCGGAGCGATCGCTCGAGCCGGCGGGGATGCGATCGAGCGCGAGAGCCGCACGAGGGCTCCGATCGAGCTGGGCGAAGCGGTGGAGACCTCGGGCGGAGAGATGCCCTGTCGCTGGGTGATCCACGCCGCGACGATGGAGCTCGGCGGACCGACGTCGGCCGACATCATCGCCCGGGCAACGGCCAGCACGCTTCGCAAGGCAGACGAGCTCGGGGCCCGATCGCTGGCGCTGGTTGCGTTCGGTACCGGCGTGGGCGGCTTCCCGGTCGAAGATGCTGCGCAGATCGAGCTGCGAGAGGTTCGCCGGCACCTGAAAGGGCGAAACGCGGCTGGAGAGAATCGTGTTCGCCGTGCGGGGAGAAGCAGCGCGCGAGGCCTTCGAGCGGGCGCTCAGCGAACGCTGAACCCGCTCAGACCCTCGGGCTGCTCCTGGTTGGCGGTCACGGTCTCTACCCTCGCTTGCGGCGGTCCCTCACGGCAGAACGTGAGCAGTTCGATCACGTTCGCCTCGGATCCCTCGAACACGGCTTCGAGCGCTCCGTCCGCGCGGTTGGACACCCAGCCGGCGATGCCGCGGTCCTCGGCCAACTGCCTCATCGAGTCGCGGAAGAACACGCCCTGCACCCGACCCGTGACGACCACGTGGCGACGGACGACGTCCTGCGCCATCAGCTCGGCAGGCGCTCCACGGCGCCGACGAACTTCGAGGTGTCGCGGAGCGGTGGCCCGTGCCCGAAGCACACGAGCGCGGGCTCGAGTGACGCGAGCCGTCGCGCCGACTCGCGGTTGAGCCGCGGGTCGGGGCTGACGAACGGATACGGCTCCCGGATTTCGCCCGAGAACAGGAAGGGGTTGTACCCCCACATCACGTCGCCGCACACGAGCACCCGATCTGACTCTCGCCAGTAGGAAACGTGTCCAGGGGCGTGGCCGGGCGTGTCGAGGACCGTGAAGCCGGCGACCTCGTCGCCTTCCTTCAACGCCCGGGAAACGGGATGTGCGTGTGCCGCGGGAACCATTCGCCCGCCGCGCGCGACCATCTTGCCGGACTCGACGGCGTCGACGTCTGCGGCCCCGCACCACAACGGGATCCCGAGACGCTCACAGACGACATGACTCGAGCCGTAATGGTCGAAGTGGGCGTGCGTGAGGGCGTTGTGCGGCTATCGGCCGCGCGGCGATCTGGCGCAGAACGCGGCGGCGATCGATCGCCAGCCCGGAGTCGATCAGGACGTCGCCCAGCAGGTACACATTGACGTTGTTGGGCGGCCAGCCGGACAGCTGCCAGACGCCGTCCGTGAGCACTTGCATCGGCGGATTCTATGGGCGGCGGGAGGCGCGAGGGAGTTCCGTCCGCTCGGCGCGCCATGCTGAACAGCTCGACATGAACGCGATCTGGCTACTGGCGGGAATGGTGCTCGGAGCGGCGCTGGCGGTCGCGGCGCTGTGGCCGCGACTGCGCGCGAGACAGCAGCTCTCCGACACCTTCAAGGCGTTGAGCGCCGAGGCGCTGCAATCCAGCATGGGGCAGCTCGCCGAGATCGCTAATGCGCAGCTGCGGACCGCGCAGGCGGAAGCGAAGGGCGACCTGGAGAAGCGCCAGGAAGCGGTCGAGCGTCTGGTCGCACCTCTGCGCGAACAGCTCGGGAAGGTCGACGCCCAGCTCCTTCAGCTCGACCGTGAGCGACGGGAATCGCGCGGCGCGCTAACCGCCCAGCTTCGGTCTCTGGCGGAGGCCGGCGAGAAGCTACGCACGGAGACCGGCGCCCTGGTGACGGCGTTACGCAAGCCGAACGCCCGCGGCCAATGGGGCCAGATGCAGTTGCGAAACGTCGTTGAGCTGGCCGGGATGGTGCGCCACTGCGACTTCGTCGAGCAGACCTCGCTGGTCTCAGACGAGTCATCGTTGCGCCCCGATCTCATCGTTCGTATGCCGGGCGGCAAGCGGGTGATGGTCGACGCCAAGGCGCCGCTGCAGGGCGTGCTCGACGCCTATCAGGCGCGCGATGAGGAAGAGCGCCAGCAGCACCTTCGCGCGCATTCGCGGCTGCTGCGCAAGCACGTCCGGGCGCTGGCGGACAAGTCGTACTGGTCGAAGCTTGACTCGGCGCCGGATTTCGTGGTCATGTTCCTGCCCGCCGAGCACCTGTACGGCGCCGCGCTCGAAGCCGACCCCGCGCTGATCGAGGATGCAATGGCCCAGCAGGTCTTGATCGCCACTCCCACGACGCTTCTGGCGCTGCTGCGCGCCGTGGCCTACGGCTGGCAGCAGGAGCGCGTGGCGGAGTCGGCCCAGGCCATCGCCGAGCTTGGCCGGGAGCTGCATGGGCGCCTGGCCAAGCTGTCGAGCCTGCTGGCGACGCTGGGAACGAGGCTCAACAGCACGGTGCGTGCCTACAACGAGACCGTTGGTTCCTACGAGGCCCGCGTTATGCCCGGCGCTCGCAGGTTCGCCGAGCACGGCGCCGCCAGCGCTGGTCGCGAGCTTGGTGCGGTCGAGCAGGTAACCGTCGGCGCGCGCAGCGTGGAGGTCGGCGACGCCGGAGAGTCAGAGCACGACGACCAGTTCGCGCTCCGTCCGCTGCGGGCGGCGGAGTAGCCGCTCAGTCCGCTGCGGGCGGCGAAGTGGCCGCCTGGCGCGGCTCGGCCTTGCCCGGCGCGCCGGACTTCCCGCGCGGCCCGGTCTTCTCGCGCGCGCCGGTCTTCCCGCGCGCCCCGGTCTTCCCGCCGGCGCTGGCCGTCCCCCGTGGGCTGACTTTGGCACCCGGGCGGGCCGGGGTGCGCGCCTCTCCCTCATCGCTGCGCTCGACCTGCCGGCGCTCGTCCCACCAGCGTCTGAGGTCTTCGCGCTGATGCGGCAGCGGGTCGGCGGACGGCTTGCGGACCTGCACGAACTCGACTGCGCGGTTGATGTCGATCCCATCCCGGACCGCGATCACGGCTGCCGCGAGCGCTGCCGAGCGCTGCCAGCCCGCCCGACAGTGCAAATAAACGCGCTGGCCGTCGCCCAGCCAGCGCAGGGTCTCCTGGACCACCCATTCGATCGCCTCCGGCGGCAGCCCCCCGAAGTCGACGAGCGGCAGCCGAGACTCCTCGAATCCCCGTCGCTTTCAGGGCCTCCTGGACCACCTCGCGGTCTCCCGGTGGATACTCCTCGTCGTCGACCACATTGATGATGCGCTGAACCCCGATCCAATCGAGCATCGCAACGTCGTCCTGATCGAGGGGATAGGCCCCGATCAGGAACTGATCCAGGACGTCGGCGAAGCCGTAGGAGCGAAACCAACCGGACACGACTCCCAATGATGGCCGGTCTCGGCGCGCGACGGTCCGACGGGGGTCCGAGGGGGTCGGTCAGTGACCAAGTGCCGCGGTCCGAGCGGTTCGGTCGCGTCGATGTCGCGGTCTGAGGGTGCCGGTCAGTTACCCATTACGGGGTCTGACCGCGGCGAAATCGCCGCTAACCTCGGGTGTGATGCCCGTCCGGACTGACACCTTCGATCTTGGCGGGCTGCGCCTCAGCTCCGGTGCCGGGCGGAGACTCGAACTAGACGTGGCGATAGACCCGGTCGTGTTGGGCGAGGAACGATACGCGGTCGAGCCCGCCCTCATTCCGGTACAGCTCGATGTCTCGCGCACGAACGCGAACGGCTACGCGCTACGACTACGGTTTGACGCCACGCTGGCCGGACCGTGTATGCGCTGCCTGGAGGCAGCGAGCCCCACGGTCGCCGTGGAGTCCCGCGAGGTCTCGCAGCCGGGGGAGGTGGAGGATCTGGTCTCCCCCTATCTCAACGGAGAGGTGCTTGATCTTGCGCGCCTGGGCTCGGGACGCTCTGTTGCTCTCGCTGCCGGCACAGCTTCTCTGCCGCCCCGAGTGTGCGGGCCTCTGTCCAGTGTGCGGGGCTGACCTCAACGTCGCTGGGGGCGACCACAGCCACCAAGCAGCTGCCGACCCCCGCTGGGCCAAGCTGTCCGAGATCCGCTTCGAGTAACGGTGCGGACCGCTCCAACTCGGGGCGTCTGAAGACCCGCGGCTACACTCCCGCGCTTATGGCCGTTCCCAAGCAAAAGCAGTCTCACGCCCGCACGGCCAAACGGCGGGCACAGCACAAGGTAGTGCCGCCCGGCTACAACGCCTGCCCGCAGTGCCACAGCCCCAGGCTCCCTCACCGCGTCTGCCCCGTATGCGGCAGCTACAAAGGCCGCGAGGTGGTGGCGACCGACGCTGTGGAGCACGGCGCCTGAGCGGCCGCCCGCGCGATGGTCACCGTCGCCGTTGACGCAGGCGGAGCAGATCTCGGTCCGGCCGAGGTAGCCGCCGGGGCCGCGCTTGCGGCCGCCCGCGGGATCCGCGTGCTGCTCTTCGGCCCCGCGTCGGAGATCGGCGCCGTAGCGGACGGCGTGGAGCTGATCGACGCCCCGATCTCCATCGCAAAGGCGGCGGATCCTGCGTTCGCCGTTCGCTCGACTCCGGAGGCGTCGATCGTCCAGGCCGCCCGCGCCGTCGCCAACGAGCTCGCCCAAGCGCTGGTGTCTGGAGGCTCGACGGGTTCGGCGCTCGCTGCCGGCCTGTTCAACTTGCGTCGTGACCGGGGGATCTTCCGTCCAGCGCTCGCCCTTCCGATTCCGATCCCCGGCGCCAGACCGGTCCTGCTGCTCGACGTCGGCGCCAATGTCACCTGTAGGCCCGAGCATCTCGTCCAGTTCGCGCACATGGGCGCTGCCTTCTCACACGCCGTACTCGGCATCCAAGACCCCCGCGTCGCGCTCCTCTCGAACGGAGAGGAGCCCGAGAAGGGGACTCCCGATCTCGTGGCGGCTCACGAGCACTTAGCCGGGTCAGGTGGCACCGGCCTCAACTTCATCGGCAACATCGAAGGCACGCAGGTGACGGCTAGCGTGGCCGATGTCATCGTCATGGACGGTTTCACGGGCAACATCACGCTGAAGCTGATCGAGGGCGTCTCGGGACGGACGATGCACGCCATGCGCGAGCTGGCGATGAGCTCGCCGCGTGCCAGGCTCGGCGGGTGGCTGCTGTCGCCCGCGATCAGGAGCCTGCGCGAAGAGATCGACCCCGAGGCGCCCGGTGGGGCCTACATGCTCGGCCTCCGGCGCCTGGGCGTCGTGGCGCACGGACGCTTCACCCGCCGTGGCTTCGCCCGCGCGATCGAGGTCGCGGCCCGAGGAGTGCGCGAGGACGTGATCGGAGCCACCCGATCCGCGCTCGAGACTGCCGGGGCGCTGAGAACCCCACCCGGCTCCGCAGACGAGCCTGGCGCGTCCGAGCACGCCGCTACCTTCTGACCCGCAAATGGCTCTTGACCGTCAGCAGGTCTTCTCGTTGATCCGTGCCCACCTGGCCGACGAGCTAGAGATCGATCCCGACTCGATTCAGGAAGCGACGCGCTTCAAGGAGGACCTCGAAGCCGATTCGCTCGATCTGTACACGCTCGTTCAGGAGCTCGAGGACTCGTACGGCGTCAGGATGTCCGACGAGCAGGCGGCCAAGATCCTGACCGTGGGCCAGGCCGTGGACTTTGTGCTTCAAAGCGGCGCGGCCGCGACCGCCGCCCCCGATGCGGAGTGAGCGCTCTGGCGGCGGGGGTAACGAGGCTCGGGCGGCTCCTTGATGGGCTGCCGGAGAACCTCTCCGCGCCGGCGTTCACGCACGCCTCCTGGACCTCCCGCCGGCAGGAGTCCTACGAGCGCCTGGCCTTTCTCGGCGACAGCGTGCTGGCACTGGCGATCACCACGCATCTGTATCCCCGACTGACGGCCGAGCGCTTCGGGGCGGGAGAGCTCACCAAGGTGAGGGCGCAAGCCGTGTCCGGGCGTTCGTGCCGCGCCGTCGCGGAGCGTCTGGGGATTCCTGAGCGACTGCAGTCTGCTGCCCCGCCGTCGGCGGCCCCGAGCCTGGCCTCGCTCGTATCGACGGAGCGCGTGCTGGCCTCGGTGATCGAGGCGGTGATCGGCGCTTGCTACCTCCAATACGGCTACGAACAGACAGCCGAGGCCGTCGTCGAGGCGTTTGGCCCTGAGATCGAGGACGCGCTCGAGCACCCCGCCGACTTCAAGTCCGCGCTGCAAGAGCATCTCGCTCAGCGCGGGGAGCTGGTCAGTTACCAGGTCATCGCCGAGCGCGGTCCGCCCCACGATCGTACCTTCCGGATCAGCGCAGTCGTCGGTGGCGTCGAGGTGGGACACGGCATCGGCCGCAGCAAGAAAGATGCCGAGCAGGAGGCAGCACGGGCGGCGCTTGAGGCGCTGAGCAGCTAGTGGCCACGTCACGCGAGCACCGGCTACGGATGCACCTGAGATCGATCACGCTCAAGGGATTCAAGTCCTTCCCCGACCGCACCCGACTCGAATTCGGCTCCGGCGTCAGCGTGATCGTGGGCCCGAATGGCTCGGGCAAGTCGAACGTGACCGACGCCGTCCTTTGGGCGCTGGGCGAGCAGTCCCCGGCCGCGGTTCGCGGAACTTCGATGCAGGACGTGATCTTCGGCGGCGTGCCCGGCCGCCAAGCGGCGACGAGTGCCGAGGTCGAGCTCGTGCTCGACGATTCCGACGGAACGCTGGGTCTCGGCGTGCCCGAGGTCTCGATCGTCCGCCGGCTCGATCGCACCGGTGAGGGCGAGTACCGGCTTGCCGGGGCTCGTTGCCGCCTGGTCGACATGATCGATGTGCTGTCGGATACCGGGCTGGGCAAGGAGATGCACTCGGTGATCTCGCAGGGGCGCGTCGAGTCGCTCGTGACCTCCAAACCTCGCGATCGAAGACTGCTGATCGAGGAGGCCGCGGGTCTCGGCAAGCACCGAAAGCGCCGGCGGCGAGCGCAGCTGAAGCTCGAACGCACGCGCCATAACCTCGATCGGGCGCTCGACATCGAACGCGAGGCGCGCTCCCGGCTGCGGCCCCTAAAGCGGCAGGCAGAAGCCACCGAGCTGCACGAGCGACTGGAGCGCCAGACGCTCGAGTCGCGCTGGGAGCTGGCGCGGGACGATCTGGGCATGCGCCGCGCGGCGCTTGGCGAGAGTGTGGCTGCAGTCGAGGAGGCCCGCTCGCGACGCGCGGAGGTGGAGCGCGAGCTCCAGGGGCTCGGCGCCCAGCGCGAGGCTGCCGAGGAAGCACTGGCGGCGAGGAGCACTGAGCGGGAGGAGCTCTCCCGGCGCTGCTTCGCCGCCCAGTCCGCCGCTGAGCGGGTCTCGTATCGGACGGAGTCGGTGGTCGGGGCGGCGGCGGCCATAGAGCAGCGCGCCGCCCGCATCGCTCAGCTCTTGGAAGAACTGCGCAGCGAGACCGGACGGAGGAGGCAACGATCACGCGGCGAAGGAGCGAATCGCCGCGCTCGAAAGCGCGCTGTCGGCGCTCGAACGGGAGCGGGAGAACGAGCTCGCGGCGGAGCTGGAGGAGCTCGAGCGTCGCCGGGCGCAGACGACGAGCCTCGTGAGTGCCCGGGACGGCGCGGTTTCGCTTGCTGCTCGTGAGCGCGACCGAATCGAGGCCGAAACGGAGCAGGCACGAGGCGAGCTGCGCGCCGCTGAGCGCGCGGTCGAGGCCAGCCGCCGAGAGGCAGCCCGCACCGGCGCCGAGCTGGCGTCCGTGAACCAGTTCCTACGGGCCCAGGCCCGGTTGCCCGGAGATTCCCCGGCGCTGTCCGACCAACTCGACGTCGAACCTGGATACGAGCTGGCCGTCACGGCGGCGCTCGATGGTCGCCTGCGCGCCACATTGGTGGCCGACCGTGAAGCGGCGATGCGTCTGCTGGACGGCGCCGGTGCCGACGGCGGAAGAGTGCTGGTCCCCATCGACAAGGCGGCGCCCCCGCCCTCGACGGTCGCGGGCGACAGGCTCTCTGACCATGTCCGCGGCGACGGCCAGGCCGCGATGCTTGCTCGCGCGCTTCTGCGCGACACCTGGGTCTTCGATTCTCTCGAAGGGCTCGGCGATGAGTTTCAGGGCGTTGCCGTAACGCGTTCGGGGCGGGTGTGGGCGCCGAGGGCCTACGAGCTGAGACAGGCTCCGGCGGTAGGCGAGGACCGAGTGCTGGCGGAGCGCAACCGGCGCGAGGAGCTGATGCGCTCGAGCGCCGCTGCGGTCAAGCAAGAGCTCGCGGCGGCGGCGGCGCTGGAGCGCGCCGAGGCGCTGGTCTCCGAGCGAGACGCCGAGCGAGAGCAGATCCTCGCCGCTTACCGCACGGCGATTCGCGACCGAGACGAGGCAGTCGAGGAGGATCGGCGGCTGGCGCTGCAGCTGGAGCGACGGCGCTCCGCCCCGGACGACGGTCCTGCTGCCGCTCGCCGTAATCAGCTCGGAGCCGAGCTCGCCGCGGAGCGGCGAATGCTCGAGCAGGCGGAGCGCGACCGCGCCGAGCGCGAGCGCCGTATCGATTCCCTCGAGAAGGGGCTGTCGCGGGACGAGGAGGCGATTCCGGACATAAAGCGGCTGATCGAGTCGCTGAGCGGACTGGGGGCGGCGATCGGCGAGCAGCGCGCGCGCTTCGACCAGGCTCTGGCGGCGGACCGAGAAGCAGGCCAGCGCCTTGCGCTCGAGCTGCGTAGCTGCGCGCAGCGCGAGGCCGCCGTCCAGGCGCAGCTTCATCGCGAGAACGAATCCCTTACCGCTGCCGAGGTTCAGGCCCAGCGTGCCCGTGACCAGGCCGCCGAGTCCGAGGAGGAACTGCGTGCGCTCGCCTCCCGCCTGGCGCTCGAGGACGGTCCCGCGAGCGAGTCGCTGGACGACGAGCGACGACAGTGGCTGCTACAGCGGATCGAACGCCTCGGTCGGCGACGCGAGCAGCTGGGGCCGGTGAACCCCTTGGCCCAGCAGGAGTACCGCGACGCGGTGGCGCACGTCGAGGAGCTGGAGCGCCAGCGCGAGGACCTGGAGACCGCGCTGCGGGAGCTCGAGCAGCTGATCCGCGACACCGACCGGCAGATTCGCGAGGCCTTCGAGCAGACTTTCGAGGCCACGGCGCGCAACTTCGAGGAGCTGGTTCCGAAGCTGTTCCCCGGCGGACGGGGTCGGCTACGGCTCGTCCGGGAGCGTGAGGCCGCGCCGCGCACGCTGGGTGGGCAGGACGACGTTCCGGTGGAGCTCGACGATCAGGCCCAGGACGAGGCCGAGGACGAGATCCTGGGGGTGGAGATCGAGATAACGCCCGCGGGAAAGGACATGAAGCGCCTGTCGCTTCTATCGGGCGGCGAGAAGTCGATGACTGCCATGGCCTTCCTGTTCGCGGTGTTCCTTGCCCGCCCCTGCCCGTTCTACATCCTCGATGAGGTCGAGGCGGCACTGGACGACCTCAACATCGATCGCTTCCTCGACCTGCTGCGCGCCTATTCGAGGCGTGCCCAGTTCATCGTCGTAACGCATCAGAAACGCACGATGGAAGCTGCCGACTCGTTGTATGGCGTCTCGATGGGAGCGGACGGAATCTCCAAGGTCATCTCCCGCCGGCTGCCGGCGCAGACCGCGGCCTGACCGGCCGATCGCCGACGGTCGGGCGCGCCGATCGCCGAGGTCGGGCGCGCCGTCCGGGGTCGGGCGCGCCGTGGGGCGTGGCCGGGCGCGTTGGTAACGTCGCGCCTCTCCATGGCGCGCGATTGGAGCGATCTCTTCATCGTCGACGGCGGTCCGGCCTCCAGCAACGGTGGCCAGCAGGCGGAACCCGAGCAACGACGCGTGGGCCGCTTTCGGCGCTTGCGCGAGAACCTCCGCAAGACCCGTCAGGCGCTGAGCACCGAGATCCAGGCCACCCTATTC
The DNA here is from genome assembly GCA_963846075.1 of uncultured Actinomycetes bacterium. Classification (GTDB taxonomy): domain Bacteria; phylum Actinomycetota; class Thermoleophilia; order Solirubrobacterales; family Solirubrobacteraceae; genus Palsa-465. The sequence continues at coordinate 102,888 of CAWJUS010000003.1, forward strand.
GAGGACCTGAACGACGAGACCTGGGAGCGCCTGGAGGAGGCGCTGATCTACGCGGATGTGGGCGCCAGGACCACGGCCGAGGTCGTCGAGCAGCTCGAACGTGAGGCGACCGAGGGGAAGCTTTCCGGTGGCGAGCAGCTCACAGAGCGTCTCATCGAGCTGCTGGCGTCAATCGCCCGAACCGGCGAGGAGCGGATCGATATCCGGCCCGCGCCTGCGGTCATCCTGGTGGCCGGGGTCAACGGCACCGGCAAGACCACCACGATCGGGAAGCTGGCCTGGCACCTGCACAAGGAACTGGGTCGGTCCGTCGTGCTGGGAGGGGCCGACACTTTCCGCGCAGCGGGCATCGAGCAGCTCGAGATCTGGGCGCAGCGATCCGGGGCCGCGTTCGTGACGCGCAGCGCCGGCGCCGACCCGGGTTCCGTGGCCTTTGACGCGATCGAGGCCGCGCGGCGCGAGAACGCCGACGTCGTGATCATCGACACCGCCGGCAGGCTGCACACCCAACAGGAGCTGATGTCCGAGCTGCAGAAGGTTCGGCGCGTGATCACAAAGCAGATGCCGGATGCGCCGCACGAGACGCTGCTCACCGTCGACGCCACCACCGGCCAGAACGGCCTGCGTCAGGCGCGGCTCTTCTCGGAGGCGGTGGAGGTGACCGGGCTGGTGCTGACGAAGCTCGACGGGACAGCCAAGGGCGGGATCGCACTGGCGATCGCCCACGAGATGGGAATACCGGTCAAGTTGATTGGCGTCGGCGAGCAGCTCGAGGACCTTCGTCCGTTCGAACCCACTGAGTTCGCCCGGGCGCTGGTCGGAGCCTGACCGGCTGGCTCGCCGCTAGCCTCCGGTTGGAGATGTTCGACAGCCTCTCCGACAAGCTTCAGGCAACGCTCTCGGACGTCCGTGGCCGGGGCACGCTGACGGAGTCCGACGTCACGGCAGCCATGCGCGAGATCCGCCTGGCGCTGCTCGAGGCGGACGTCAACTTCAAGGTCGTCAAGAGCTTCACGGGAGCGGTCAAGGAGCGGGCCCTCGGGGCGGACGTCGTGGGCCAGCTGAACCCCGGCCAGCAGGTGGTGAAGATCGTCTCGGACGAGCTGACCGAGCTCATGGGTAGCGCCGCGCGCGATCTTTCGTTCTCGCCGCGACCTCCGACGGTGGTCGTGATGGCGGGCCTGCAGGGTTCGGGCAAGACCACGGCCACGGCCAAGCTCGCGCGCTACCTGCGCCAGGAGCACGGCTCCTCCGTCGCGGTCGCAGCTTGCGACGTCTACAGGCCGGCCGCCGTCGACCAGCTGGTCAAGGTCGGCGCACAGGCGGGCGCGGAGGTCTACGAGCAGGGCACGGACCGCGATCCGGTGAAGATCGCCGCCTGGGCCCGGGACAGGGCTCAGAAAGAGGGCAAGGACGTCCTGATCATCGACACCAGTGGTCGGCTGCACGTCGATCAGGAGCTGATGAGCGAGCTGGCAAACATCAACAAGGCGGTCAGGCCGCACGACGTGTTGCTGGTTCTGGATGCCATGACCGGACAGGATGCGGTGGTCGTGGCCGAACAGTTCGCCGAGGTCGCCGACTTCGACGGCGTGGTTTTGACCAAGCTCGACGGCGACGCTCGCGGCGGCGCGGCGCTGTCGGTCAAGGCGATCACCGGCAAGCCGATCCTGTTCGCATCCACCGGCGAGAAGCTCGATCAGTTCGAGCGCTTCCACCCCGACCGGATGGCGCAGCGGATCCTGGGCATGGGCGACGTGATGACGCTCATCGAGAAGGCACAGGACGCATACGACGACAATCAGGCAGCCGAGCTCGAACGCAAGCTGCGCAAGCAGGAGTTCGGGCTCGACGACTTCCTCGACCAGATGCGCCAAGTGCGGCGCCTGGGCCCACTGCAATCGCTGCTGGGCATGATTCCCGGGATGGGCAAGGAGCTTCGAGGCGTGCAGGTGGACGAGCGGGAGTTCGATCGCGTCCAGGCGATCATCCTCTCGATGACGCCGCACGAGCGCCGGCATCCCGAGCTGATCAAGGGCTCGCGCCGGCTGCGCATCGCGCACGGGTCGGGCACCAACGTGCAGGCCGTCAAGCAGCTCATCAAGCAGTTCGAGCAGATGCGCAAGGTGATGCGTCAGGTGGCCCAGGGCCGGATGCCCGACCTGGCGGCACTGATGCGCCAGGCGCGCTGAGGGCCCGCGCTCGCGGGAGCCGCTAACCTCAGCCGCCGCATGTCAGTGAGATTGAGGCTAACGCGCGTCGGAAATCGCAAGAACCCCGTGTGGAGGGTCGTGGTCGCCGATCAGCGCGCCAAGCGCGACGGCCGCGTGATCGAGACCGTGGGGCACTACAACCCGCAGACGAGTCCGTCGACCATCAGGCTGGATGAGGAGCGGATCCGAGACTGGCTCGCACGAGGGGCCCAGCCGAGCAGCACGGTGCGCAAGCTCCTCAACACCCAGGGCATTCGTTAGCCCGGGGAAGCGCCGCCGATGAAGGAGTTGCTCGAGTTCTTGGCCCGGGGACTCGTCGAGCGACCGCAGGACGTGCGCGTCGAGGAGATCTCCGAGGACGATGGCTCGACTGTGCTCGAGCTGTCAGTCGCCGAGGACGACTACGGCAACGTGATCGGACGTGGCGGGCGCACGGCACAGGCTCTGCGAACGGTTGTCAAGGCCGCCGCCGTGAAAGACGGCCGCCGGGTGTTCGTGGACATCGTCGACGCTGGATGACGGCGCACGCCGTGGGGCCCGGGATGCTTCGGGCGGGGCGTATCGGCCGAGCGCACGGGCTCGACGGCAGCTTCCACGTCGCCCACCCCAACCATGTGCTGCTGAGTCCTGGCCAGCAGCTGATGCTGGGGCAGTCACAGTCGGTGGTGGTGGAGCGAAAAGGGACCGACCAGCGGCCGATCGTGCGCTTGGACCGGCTGCCGGACCGCGAGGCGGCGGAGCTCGCGCGCGGCGAAGTGCTGCTCGTGCGTCGTGAGCACGCGCCCGAGCTGGGCGAAGACGAGTGGTGGGCGGAGGACCTGGAGGGCTGCACGGTGCGCTCCAGAACGCGGGAGGTAGGCACGGTCACCCGGTTGATCGCTCTGCCCTCGTGCGAAGCGATCGAGATCGAACGATGCGACGGTGGCCAGCTGCTCGTCCCGATGGTCTCGGATGCCGTGTTAGCCGTGGACGTCGGGCGGCGTGAGATCGAGATCGACCTCGTGTTCCTCGGCGCCTGACGGCACATGGAAATCGACGTCTTCACGCTGTTCCCCGACGCCTTTGCCTGGTTTGAAGGCCAGCGTCACGTAGTCAACGCTCTGGGTAAGGGACACAGGCTCGCGTACGTCAACTACAGGGACCACACGCCGCTGGGTGCGGGTCAGGTCGACGACACACCCTTCGGCGGCGGCGCCGGAATGGTGCTGAGGATCGACGTGGTGGAGGCAGCGTTGCGCTGGCGCTACGACGCCGACCCGGCCGTCCTGCCCGGACAGCGCCGGGTGGTCGCGCTCACGCCGAGCGGACGGCTGCTCGATGACGCCTTCGTCGATGAGCTCGCCGGCGAGCCCTCACTGACGCTGCTGTGCGGGCGCTACGAGGGCTTCGATGAGCGCATCCTCGAGCACTTCTGCACCGACCGGTTGTCGATCGGCCGCTATGTGCTGGCCGGTGGCGAGCTTGCGGCCATGGTGGTCTGCGATGCCGTGATGCGCAAGCTTCCGGGAACCCTGGGGCACGGCGAATCGGCGATCGAGGAGTCCTTCAGCAAAGCGCTCGAGGGCGGACCGGAATACCCTCACTACACCCGTCCGGCTGATTATCGAGGCTGGCGGGTGCCGGAGGTGCTGCTCTCCGGTCATCATGCCCAGATCCGTGACTGGCGGCTCGCCCAGAGCCGGTCGCGGGCCGGGGGTGGTCCGCTACCATAGGGCGCCCGCGCGGGCGGTGTGTCTTCCCTCTGGGGCCCCTCCATCAGTTCGCCGGCGCGGCCCGCTCGCTTGCCATGAGTTCGATCATCGACAGTCTTGAGCGCTCGCAGCTCCGCCGGGTCCCGCGTTTCGACGCGGGCGATCGCCTCCGCGTCCACTTTCAGGTCACCGAAGGGACCCGCCGCCGCACACAGGTCTTCGAGGGCGTCGTGATCAAGCGCCAAGGTCATGGTGCGCGCGAGACGTTCACGGTGCGCAAGCAGTCGTTCGGGGTCGGAGTGGAGCGGACCTTTCCGCTGCACTCCCCGAAGATCGAACGGATCGAGGTGGCGGCGCGGGGGGACGTGCGCCGCGCGAAGCTCTACTACCTCCGCGAGCGCGTCGGCAAGCGGGCCCGCGTGCGAGAGCGACGCTCGATCGGGCCAGAGGAGACCGTGGAGCGCGAGCTCCTCTACGCAGAGTCGCCGGAGGCAGCGGCTGCGGCCGAGGAGGCGGCAGTCGAAGAAGGGCTAGCCGATCAGGCGAGCCGGAGGCCGCGGGGGACGCGGAGCCCGGCGCCGATCAGGGCGAGCCGGAGTGCGGCGGAGACGGACGAACGCCAGAACAGGCGGGGAGACGGAGCCAGCTGACGCAGCCGAGTCAGCGCCGGACGAGGAGTCCGCGGCGGCCGACTCTCCGACGGCGGTGCAGGAAGCCGGCCCGGCGGCAGAGGATGCCGCCGGCGAAGCGTAGGCGTGACCAGGACCAAGCGGTCGCTGACCAGCTCGGTGCTCGAGCTGGTGGCGATCGTCGCCGCGGCGCTGGGCCTGGCACTCCTGATCCAGGCATTCGTCGTCAAGCCTTACCGAATCCCCAGCGGATCCATGGAACCCACGCTGGGAATAGGCCAGCGCATCCTGGTCGACCGACTCGAAACGCGCTTCGCTTCGCCGCACGTCGGCGAGATCCTGGTCTTCCACCCTCCAAACGCCTACGCGCAGGGGTGCGCGGATCCCAACCAGGGGCAAAACGGCTCGGGCCAGGACAGTGCGGCTGCTTGCGACGCTTCGTGGAACAAGCCGTCATCGCAGACGTTCGTCAAGCGCGTCGTAGGTCTACCCGGTGACCGCATCTCGATCCGCGACGGGCACGTGTTCCGCGACGGGGTCCGCGAGGAGGACTCGTACATCGAGGGATGCGCGGGCTCCGGTTCCTGCAACTTCCCAGATACGATCACGGTTCCGCGTGGCGACTATTTCATGATGGGTGACAACCGCGGCGAATCCGACGACAGCCGGTTCTGGGGTCCGATCCCCAAAGGGTGGATCATCGGGCAGGCGTTCTTCACCTACTGGCCCCCCGATCGCATAGGAACACTCTGAGCATGGCACGCCGAGGAAGCACCGTCACCAGATCCGGCGCCAAGACGCTGTTCGAGCTCCTCGTCACCGTGGCCATCGCCATCGGGCTGGCGCTTCTCATCCAGGCCTTCATCGTCAAGCCCTACCGGATCCCCAGCGGCTCGATGGAGCCCACCCTCAACATCAACCAGCGGGTGCTCGCCAACCGGCTGATCTCGCATCCGAGCATCGGCGACATCGTCGTATTCCATCCGCCGCTCGGGGCCGAGGAGGGCGACGGCATCTGCGGCGACCCCAACCAGGGGTCAGGTCACCGGCAGGCGTGCGGGGTCCCCACGTCCAAGGAGTCCTCGACCACGTTCATCAAGCGCGTCGTGGCCGGACCCGGAGACCGCGTCGCTGATCCGGGGCGGTCACGTGATCCGCAACGGGGTGGCGGAGAAGGACTCCTACATCGCGCCCTGTGGCGGCGCCCCGGAGTGCGACTTCCCGAAGCCGATCGTGGTTCCCGCCGGGGATTACTTCATGATGGGGGACAACCGTGGCCAATCCGACGACAGCAGGTTCTGGGGGCCGGTCCCGGACAAATGGATCATCGGCGTTGCCTTCTTCACCTATTGGCCGCCAGACCGGATCGGATTCCTCTGATCACGCCCTAGGCCGGTCGCACGGCAACGGTGCCGCCGGCACCGATCACACCCCAGCGAAATCCCCCGCGCATGTGACGAACGGGAACAAGCGCACCCGGACGACGGGGCGGCGCCTGTTCATCTTCGATCGTTCATTCGGGGTTCGCTACGTGGCCGGGGCGGACGAGGCCGGCCGCGGCTGCCTGGCCGGCCCGCTCGTGGTCGCCGCCGTTCTGTTCGACCTCGAACGCCTGCGACCCGCGGACGTCCGCGCCCTCGGCGCTCTGAACGACTCCAAGCAGCACACGCCAGACGGGCGTGCCGAGCTCTTCCCCCTGATTCTGCGCCTGGCATCGAGCGTGGCGATCATCACGCGCTGTGCGCCCGGCATCGACGCCCGCGGTCTCCACGTCACCAACCTCGCGGCTCTTCGCGACGCCCTCCGGCGCGTCGCGCGCGCGCCGTGCATCTGCCTCAGCGATGGCTTTCCGCTCGGTGAGCTGGGGCATCCACACCGCGCGGTCGTCGGCGGCGACGCCCGCAGCGCCTCGATCGCGGCCGCCTCGGTGATCGCAAAGGAAACGCGCGACCGCTACATGCGACGCGCGGATCTGGCCCATCCTGGCTTCCAGTTCGCCCAGCACGTGGGCTACGCCACGCCGGAGCATCGGGAGGCGATAGAGCGGCTCGGCGTCTCGCCGCTCCACCGCCTCTCGTTTCAGTCGGCGGCCTACCAGCAGCTGCGCCTCTGAGGCCCACGCCGCCGTCAGAACGCGCCCTCCAGCCGCAAGCGACCGCTCAGAACGCCCCCTCCAGGTGCTCGAGGGCGGCAAGCTCCCCGCGTGCGTCGAAGGTCACGCCGATGGCGTCGAAGCGCAGCACGGATGCGAAGACGCGCGCGCTGCTCTCTGAGAGCCACTGACGCGCCATGCGCCGCACCTGAGCGCGCTTGCGCGCGTGCAGGGAGTCGAACGGACGCGCGACTGAGGTTCCTACGCCGCGCGACTTGACCTCGCAGAAGGCGAGCGTGTGGCCGTCGAATGCGACTATGTCGAGCTCTCCCCAACGGGTCCTGTAGTTCCGCTCGACGATCCGAAATCCACGCCGCACGAGATGCTCGGCGGCCAGTTGCTCGCCCCGGGCTCCGAGGGCTCGACGGCGATCTTCGCTCACTGTCCCGACGCTACGCCGCAAGCCGTGACACGTGGGTGTCGAGCTGCGTCAATTGCGTGCCCGGTTGAGGTTGATCCAGGTGCACAATTGACACACGGGGTGACCCACGCGCAAGACGTCGGCGCCTAGCGTCAGCGGCGGTGCTGGCGCGGGTTTGCACGTTTGCGATTGACGGCGTCGATCCGAGGCAGGTGTGGGTCGAGGTCGATATCCGCCCCGGCCTGCCGTCGTTCACGATCGTGGGGCTCGGCGACGTCGCTGTCAGGGAGTCGCGCGAACGCGTGCGCTCTGCGGTGCTGAACTGCGGCTTCGAGTATCCCCAGGCCAGAATCACCGCCAACCTGGCTCCCGCGTTTCTGCGAAAGGTAGGGCCAGGATTCGATGCCGCGCTGGCGATCGGGGTGCTCGCCGCCAGCGGACAGGTGCCGGTGGAGGCGCTCGAGCGTTACGCCTTCTTCGGTGAGCTGTCGCTGAGCGGGGCGCTGCGCGACTCGCCGGGCGTGCTTGCGGTGGCCGAGGGCACGCAGCGGGCGGGCGTCGTCCGCTTGGTCATTCCGCGAGAGCGCGCGTGTGAGGCAGCGGTCGTGGGCGGGGTAGAGGTCGTCGCGGTTTCGAGCCTGCGCGCGGCGGCCGAGGTGATCCGGGGTGCCAGGCCGCCGGCGCTTCCCGATCCTGGACCGGAGCCGCCGAGGCGCATCCGCAGATGTCGACCTGGTCGACGTGCGCGGTCACGCGGCGCCCTTGCTCGCGCTGCAGATCGCCGCAGCGGGAGGACACAACCTGCTGCTCGAGGGAGCTCCGGGGACGGGCAAGACGATGCTCGCGCGCCGGCTTCCATCGATTCTGCCCGCGATGAGCCGCAGCGAGGCGCTCGAGGTGACACGGATCCACAGCGTGGCCGGCCTCCATGCCGGCGGGCTGATTCGCACGCGTCCATTCAGGGCCCCGCACCACACGATTTCACCGGCCGGGCTGGTCGGGGGCGGATCGCCGCCCCGGCCCGGCGAGGCAACGCTCGCCAACAACGGCGTCCTGTTCTTGGACGAGCTTTCCGAGTTCCAGCGCTCGGGTCTCGACGCGCTCCGCCAGCCGCTGGAGGACGGCAAGCGTCACGATCGTCCGCGGTCAGCGGGCGCTTGAGTTTCCGACCAGGTTCATGCTCGTGGCGGCGACCAATCCCTGCCCTTGCGGCTACGCAGGGGTCGACGACCGGTGCAGGTGTGGCGAGGCCGATCTGCGTCGACATCGTCGCAAGCTCTCCGGGCCGTTGCTGGATCGCATGGATCTGCTCGTGAGCGTCCAGCGGCCCACCGAGGCCGATCTGCGCGGGCCCCCGGAAACCGACTCGCAGCGGGCGCGCGAGAGCGTGGCGAGGGCTCGCGAGCTTCAGCGCGCGCGGCTCGCCGGGACCTCGGCGAGCAGCAATGCGGAGATGGACGTCCGGCTGGTCCGCCGGCACGTGCGGCTCGACCCGGGAGCCGAACGATCGCTGGCCCACGCCTACGCGATCGGGGCGCTCAGTGCCCGCGGCAGGCACCGGGTGCTCAGGGTGGCCCGGACGATCGCGGACCTCGAGCTCCGCGAGCGGGTGTCGCGCGAGCACGTCCTGACGGCTCTCGCGCTGCGCCAGCATCGTGGGCGGGAAGAGGCGCTGGCGGCGTGAGCCCGGCCGGCGGCTCGCGCGCCTGCGGGCACTGCCTGAAGCGCTCGTGGCTGCTCGCTCGCCTCTCCGGGAATCTGGACCTGGAGCGCCGTCGTCTGACCGAGCTGCTCGCCCTCCCGGACCGCGAGCTGGTCCGTGCACTGGCCGGCCGGCAAAACGAGCGGATACTCGACGAATACGGTGCCGTCGATTGCTCGGCGCTCGAGGCGCGCGCCGGCCAAGCTCGGCTCGAGGTCATCTGCGAGTGCGATGGCGCTTACCCCGCACGGCTCCGAGAGCTGGGAAACGCACCCGGCGGCACTGTATGTGGCAGGAGGCCTGGAGCGCTTCCTCGAGCTCATCGCGGGCGACGCGGTGGCGGTGGTCGGGGCCCGAAGGGCGAGCGAGTACGGGCTGCAGGTTGCACGGTCTCTGGGCCGGGGCATCGCGCGTGCCGGGGTGACGGTCGTGAGCGGCATGGCCACCGGCATCGACTCCGCGGCACACGCCGGTGCGCTGGAGGCGGGAGATGCCACCGTCGCGGTCCTGCCCGCGGGCGCCGATCGTCCTTATCCGCCCGCCAAGCGGACGCTATACAGGCGCATCGCCGCCCAGGGCGCCGTCGTCTCCGAGCTGCCGCCGGGCGCGCCGGTGCGCCGCTGGATGTTCCCGGCCCGCAACCGGATCATCGCGGCGCTGTCCGCGGCCACCGTCGTGGTCGAGGCGCGGCGAGCGCTCGGGCGCGCTGATGACCGCGGCGGCGGCACGCGACCTCGGTCGGGCGCTGGGAGCTGTCCCGGGCCGAGTCACCTCGCCACTGGCCGCCGGCTCCAACGAGCTGATCGCGAACGGCGCGCGACTTGTTCGCGGGGCGCACGACGTGCTCGAGCTCCTGTTCGGCGAGGGTGCTCCCGTCGCCCAGCCGGACGACCGCGAGGCGCTCACCCCGGAGCTTCAGCGGCTGCTGGAGGCGATCGGCGATGGCCAGGACACGATCGCGGCGCTCGTCCGCGCCGGATTGGCGCCGGATGAGGCTCTCGTCTCGCTCGGCACCCTCGAGCTGACGGGACTACGTGCGGCGTACGGCGGGCGGAAGGTACGAGGTGCTTCCCTAGTGTCACGAGTCACACTAGGCCGGTGAGCGTTCCCAGGCGCATCCCACGCGTGCTGTCCATCGCCGGCTCGGACTCTGGCGCCGGCGCCGGGATCCAGGCCGACCTCAAGGCGTTCGCGGCCTGCGGCGTACACGGCATGAGCGTCGTCACGGCCATCACCGCCCAGAACACGGTCGAGGTCACCGGAGTTCACACCGTGCCGCGGAGAGATCATCATCAGCCAGGTTCGGGCGGTCGCTACCGACATCGGCGTGGACGCCGTGAAGGTCGGGATGCTGGGCAACGTGGCCACGATCGAGGCGGTGCTGGCTGCCCTCGACGAGCTCCAGGCCGAAACGCCGGTGGTTCTCGATCCGGTGATGGTGGCCGAGTCCGGGGCCGAGCTGTTGGAGCCGGCGGCTCGCGGCGCCCTGATCGAGCACCTGCTGCCGCGGGCCACCGTGGCCACGCCGAATCTGCCCGAGGCCGAGGCCCTGAGCGGACTGAGAGACGTTCCGGCGCTGGAGCTGGCGCGCGCCGTGCGCGCGCTCGGCCCGGCTGCGGTGGTTCTCACCGGCGGCCACGGCGAGCAGGCCATCGACCTGTTCTTCGACGGTTCGCAGGCTGTCGAGCTGGCCGGCGAGCGTCATCCCGGCGACGCGGCGCATGGGTCGGGCTGCACGCACTCCTCCGTGCTCGCCGCTGGGCTGGCCTGGGGCCTCGATCCGCTCGAAGCGGCGCGGCGGGCCAAGCAGCTCGCCGCCGAGGCGGTGGGGCGTGGCCTCCACGAGGTCGGAGCCGGCGCGGGCCCGGTAGACGTGCTCGGGCTATCTGGCCGCCCATTTCCTTTGACATAATCCCCCCGTGCGCTTCCTGCGGATGAGGCCTGGCCACGGCGAGGTTGTGATCGCCGAAGGTGACGTCGAGCTGGCCGAAGACGAACAGCGGTTGATCGAGGAGTTCAAGCGTCAGCTCGAGCAGGGCCTGTGGGCCGCGGTCCCCTCCGAGGGCACCGCCGGGCGCCGAGGGGCGGAGATGGTGCGCTCCTTCGACGACGTTCCCCGCGATGCGGAGCGAGTGATCTTCTTCCCCAGGGCAGCGGGCGGCAGGTAGGCGGCCGCGGATGCTCCTGGCGCTCGCGGCGACGGCACTGGTCGTGCTTGCGCTGCTGGCCGAGGAGCTGGCCCCGAGGATCGAGCACGCTTGGGCTCGCCACCGTGCCCGATCTCGTCGCGTGCCGACGATCGACTACGACCCCGGCCGGGAGCGCCGCGCTGAGCAGCGCGCCCGCGAGCTGCTGCGGTCGTGCGTCGGGGAGGAGGACTGGGCGATGTACCGGGACCTCGGGTTCATCCGCGTCTGGGGCTCGCAGTCCGGCGGCCCAGGCCAGGGAAAGGGGACCGGCGGCGCCCCCTACGCGTACCTCATCTACCCCCACAAGGCGATCGTCGCCTACCTGGCCCAGACGCACCGGTTGCTGAACGAGTACTGCGTCACATTCCCCGACGAGACGCGCCCCTACGGGAGCGCGATGCTGCCAGACTCCGACGACGTGCTGGCCAAATGGATGGCGCTGACGGGGGACGAGCGGCGTCTGATCACCACGGCCAACATGCACCTGCCCGGTCGCCAGCTGGACCCGGTGAAAGTCAAGCGGGACCTGTGGCGGCTATCGCAGTGGGAGCGGGCGCGGATGCGCGAGCGCGCCTCCTCCGAGCGCGCCGCGGGCTGAGCTGGCCGCCTCCTCCGAGCGCGCCGCGGGCTGAGCCGGCCGGCCGTCGACCACCCACCGCGCGCGGCAACATGCCGGCTCTTGCGATGAAAATGTCGCCTAGCGCCATCGTTCTTCCCAAGGCCCGCTCCCGCTACAGTCCTCGCCCTCGTGACCGCAGCCCTCGACCCCAAGCACCGTAGCCGGGCGCTCACCGACGGCCCGGAGCGGGCGCCGGCACGGGCCCAGCTCAAGGGCATCGGCTTCGACGACGAGGCGCTGTCGAAGCCGCTCGTGGCCGTGGCCAACACGTGGATCGAGACCATGCCCTGCAACTTCCATCTGCGGGCGCTGGCGGCCAAGGTCAAGGAGGGGATCCGCGAGGCGGGCGGAACGCCGATGGAGCTGAACACGATCGCGATCTCGGACGGGATCACGATGGGCACGCCCGGGATGCGAGCCTCGCTGACCAGCCGCGAGCTGATCGCCGACTCGATCGAGCTCGTCTGCCAGGCGCACATGTTCGACGCCGTCGTCGCCATCTCGGGCTGCGACAAGACGATTCCCGGAACCGTGATGGCCCTGTGCCGGGTCGACGTGCCGAGCCTGATGCTCTACGGCGGCTCGATCCTCCCGGGTCACTACCACCGCGAGCGGGTGACGATCCAGGAGGTGTTCGAGGCCGTCGGCGCCCACGCGGCGGGAAAGATCAGCCGCGAGGAGCTCACGGAGCTCGAGGACGCCGCGTCGCCCGGCGTCGGCGCCTGCGGCGGGCAGTACACCGCCAACACGATGGCCATGGCATTCGAGGTGCTGGGCATCTCGCCCGCCGGCTTCTCGATGGTTCCCGCCGTGGACGACCACAAGCCCGACGTGGCCAGGGAGGCCGGCAAGCTGGTGATGGACGTGCTCAAGCGGGGCCAGCGCCCGAGCGACATCGTGACCCGCCAGTCGATCGAGAACGCGATCGCCGCCATCGCCTGCAGCGGCGGCTCGACGAACGGCGTGCTCCATCTGCTGGCGGTGGCGCACGAGATGGGCGTGCCGCTGGAGATCGACGACTTTGACCGCATCAGCGAGCGCACGCCGCTGCTGTGCGACCTGAAGCCCGGCGGCCAGTATGTGGCTCCCGATCTGTACGAGGCCGGCGGCGTTCCGCTGGTGCTCCAGCGACTGAAGCAAGCGGGCGTCCTGCACGAACAAGCCCAGACCGTCACCGGCCGCACCGTCGGCGAGCACGCCGACGCGGCGCGGGAGTCCGACGGCCAGCGCGTGGTCAGACCGCTCGATGACCCCATCAAGCAGACCGGGGGGCTGGCGATCCTGCACGGGAACCTGGCCCCCGAGGGCTGCGTGGTCAAGCTGGCCGGCCACGAGCGGCTCAAGCACGAGGGCCCGGCGCGGGTGTTCGAGTCAGAAGAGCACGCGATGGCCGCTGTGACCGCCAACGAGATCAAAGCCGGCGACGTGGTGGTGATCCGCAACGAGGGTCCGGCGGGCGGTCCGGGGATGCGCGAGATGCTCGGCGTGACCGCGGCGCTGGTCGGCGAGGGCCTGGGGGAGGAGGTCGCGCTCCTCACCGATGGGCGCTTCTCGGGGGCCACCCACGGCCTGATGGCGGGACACGTGGCGCCTGAGTCCGTCAAGGGCGGCCCCATCGGCCTGGTGCGCGACGGCGATCAGGTCTCCTTCGACGTCGCGGCCCGCCGGCTCGACGTTGCGCTCTCGGACGAGGAGCTCGCAGCGCGTGCCAGCTCGTATGAGCCGCCGCAGCGCCCGTACCCCGGGCCGGCGCTCGCCAAGTACGCGCGCCTGGTCTCGAGCGCCTCGGTCGGCGCGATCACCCGCTGACCGCCGCGGGCTGGGCGGATTGACGACGCTCAGCGTCGCTTTTTCGACCAGCCCCGCGATCGCTGCCAGAATCGGGCCGTGCCGCGCGCCGATTTCGAATCCGACAAGACCGTGGAGCTCGCGATTCCAGCGCCGCAGCCCCCGGCGAGACGTGGCGACGCGAGGGAGCAGCTGCCCGGGCTCGAGCCCGAGCGCACGATCACCGATTGGGGACGCTCGGAGCGGATCGAGGGTCTGGCCGACCAACTCGTCTACGAATTCCTCTACCGCTATTGGTTCCGGGTAGAGGTCGAGGGGATCGACAACGTGCCGGCGGAGGGGGCAGCGCTGCTTGTAGCCAACCACGCCGGGGCGATCCCACCCGATGGCGCGATGCTGGCCAAGGCGATCAAGGAGGAGCATCCGCGGGGGCGGCAGCTGCACGTCGCGGGCTCACGCTCGCTGGCCGGCGTGCCGGGCGTGGGCATGGTTCAGACAAAGCTCGGCCGAATCTCCGCCCATCCCGCCAACATCGAGCGCCTCCTGGTCGATGAGCACCAGCTGGTGCTGGCGTTTCCAGAAGGTCGCCAGGCGGCGGGAAAGCCGCTCCGGGAGCGCTACCGGCTGAGGCCGTTCGAGGACAGGACGCCGATCGAGATTGCGTTGCGTCACGGCACGCCGATCGTCCCGGTGGCGATCGTCGGTGCCGAGGAGGCGCTGCCGGTGCTGATGCGCCTTCCGCTGCCCAGGATCCCCTTCATGCCTCCGTTGCCGCTCCCCGCCAAGTTCAGGATCCGCTTCCTGGAGGCGGTCCCCACCGACCAGCTCGACGACGAAGCCCGCGGCGATCCCCGGCTCGCGCGGACGCTGGCCGAGGACATCCGGGCGCTGATCCAGGAAAACGTGTTGGAGCTCGTCGCGGAGCGGCGCAGCGTGTGGCTGGGGTGAGCGCCAGGCGCATCCTGATCACCGGTCTCTCCACCCATTGGGGCGGACGGCTGGCCCAGATACTGGAACGCGACGACGCCGTGGAGGCGATCGTCGGCGTCGACACGGACGACCCGCGCCACCAGCTGGAGCGCACCGAGTTCGTGCGCGTGGAGAACCGGGCCTCGCTGCTGGAGCGCATCCTCGCCGCCGCGGCGATCGACACCGTGATCGACGCCCGCTTGGTCGGTGATCCGAGCCAGGTGCCCGGCGACGGCGTCGAGGAGCCGGCCGGCAGCGCAACAGCCGCCATCCTCCAGGCTTGTGCCGCCTCCGGCTCGCCGGTCCGCAAGCTGGTGTTCCGCTCATCGGCTCGCTATTACGGGTCGGAGGCCGACGATCCGGCGTTCTTCACGGAGGACATGGCACCTCGCCGCCCGCCGCGTACGGCGCTCGAGCGTGAGATCGTCGAAGCCGAGCGGGCGCTGGCGGCGTTCGCCTCCAGGCAGCGGACGACCGTCGTGACCGTCCTGCGGCTGGCGAGCGAGATCTGCTTCGAGCAGCAGGACGCGCGTCTGGCGATGCTCTCGCTGCCGATCGTCCCCGGCGTGCTGGGCTTCGACCCGCGCCTGCAGTTCGTCCACCAGGACGACGCCGTCGGCGCGCTCGTGCACGCCACCCGGCATGACTTGCCCGGTGCTTACAACGTGGCCGCCGACGGGGTCCTTGCGCTCTCGGAGGTGGCCTCGCTGCTAGGCAAGCCGCTGTTGCCGATCCTGCCGCCGTGGGGCACTGCGTTCGCCGCCCGACAGCTGCGCCGCCTCGGGCTGCCCATCCCCGTGGAGGGTCTGCAGGAGCTGCGCTTCGGCCGCGGGCTCGACAATCGCCGTCTGAAGGCGGCAGGCTACAGCTACCGCTACACGACGCGCGAAGCGGTCCTAAAGCTCCGCGCCCAGCAGCGACTCCGGCCTCTGCTGGGCCGCGGCGGCGATTCGTACCGCTACGAGCGCGAGGTGGAGGAGTTCTTGCGCTGGAGCCCGAGCGTCCAGGCCGCACGCAGACGCCGCGGTGCCGCGGCCGAGGCGAAGCCACCGCCGGAGGCGCTGGACGGCTACGACCAATTGCCGGCGGAGGAGGTGATCGGGCTGATCTCCTCGCTCGAGCCCGAAGCGGCACGGCGGCTCCGCAGCTATGAGGCCGCCAACCTGGGCCGGGACGAGGTTCTCGAGGCGCTCGACCGGCGCCTGGCGCGGGCCCGTGGCGAGAGCTAAACCCGCCATAACCTGAAGAACACCTGCAACGGCGCGACGACCGCGTCCACTGCCGGTAGCATTTCGCTTCAAGGGGTTGATGATTCGTGGCTAACGTCTCGTATCTGCGAACGCCTGTTCGCCAAGAGCGCTCCGCTCAGCGCCTGCACAGGCGGTTGACGACGCCTGGGCGGGGCGGCGGCCCCTGGCGCTACGCCATCGTCCCTGTGGTCCTGCTGGTGGTGATCGCCGTCGTATTGATCGCTCTGGCGACCTCCAGCACCAGCCTGAGCGCGGATTCCCAGGCCCTGGCGAAGGTCAACATGCCGCTGGGCGGGGGCAAGATCGAAAGCGTCCTCGTCTTGCGCTCGCCGGACAACAGACCCGTCCCGGTCACGATCAAAGACAACCGCATCTGGCCCCGAAGGACGATTCCGGCCGGAACCCGCCTGCTGGTGGAGGTCGTGGTCAAGCGCCCCGGGCAGCGTCTCCTGGCTGACCGGCGGAACCGACCGCGCGCATCTCGAGCTCACCGCCCCCACGGCCGTGCTGGCGACGCCGTATCTGACCCTTCACTCGGGCGCACCGCTGCGCGTGCGCTTCGACCAGCCGGTCCAGATGGTCTCCTACGGGCAGCCGGGGGCGCTGCAGCGCCACCTGCTGTCTTCGCCGCAGCAGACCGTCGAGCTGCCGCGCACCGGCGCTGCCGGCTCCGAGCTGATCGCCGCCGCCCCGCGGACCTGGGAGACGGCCCACGCCACGGCGGTCAGCTGGTTCCCGGCGGGCACTTCGCACGCCAGCGCGGTCGCCAACCCCGCCCCGGGCTCGCGGATCGAGCCCTCGACGCCGATCACGCTGACCTTCTCCGAGCCCGTGCAGCGGGCGCTCGGCGGCCACATGCCGCCCGTATCGCCGATCACGCAGGGCACCTGGCACACCGCAGGCGACCACACGATCGTCTTCCAGCCAGAGGGCTACGGCTACGGCCTGGGCGCCACCGTCACGGTGCCCGTGCCGGCCGGCGTCGAGCTGGTCGGAGCCCAGGGAGCGGCGGCGAGCTGGACCGTTCCCGGCGGCTCCACGCTGCGCCTCCAGCAGATGCTCTCGCTGCTCGGCTATCTGCCGTTCAATTTCCACTACAGCAGCGGCAGCGGCGTCGGGCTGACCGCAGCGGCCCAGGAGCAGGCGGCGGTCAACCCGCCGGCCGGCACGTTCGACTGGCGTTGGGCCAACGTGCCCGGCGCCCTGCGCTCGATGTGGCAGTCGGGAACCTACGGCACGATGACCAAGGGCGCCCTGATGGCGTTCGAGAACAACGAGAACATGACCCCCGACGGTGTCGCCGGCCCCAGCGTGTGGAAAGCGCTGATCCAGGCGACGATCGCCGGTAAGCGCTCGACCTTCGGCTACACGTTCGTGACGGTGAGCGAGGGGAGCCCCGAGACGGAGAGCACGTGGCACAACGGGCGAGTGGTCGCGTCCGGCCCGGTCAACACCGGCATTCCTGGTGCGGCGACGGCGCTGGGCGTGTACCCCGTGTTCGAGCACGCTCTGTCCGTGACGATGAGCGGCACGAACCCGGACGGAAGCCACTACTCGGATCCCGGCGTCCCCTACGTCAGCTATTTCAACGGGGGGGACGCCCTGCACGGATTCCTTCGCGGTTCCTATGGGAGCGCGCAGAGCCTCGGCTGCGTGGAGATGCCCTACAGCGAGGCCTCCCAGGTGTACCCCTACACGCCGATCGGCCAGCTCGTCGACGTCGTCAGCTAAGCCTCCCCGTAGAGGGCCTTTCATCGGCCGCGGCGAATTACGCCTCGTGCCCGATCCCACACTCCCCGAGACCTGGCGGCGGGCGCTGACTGCGTTCGATGACGACCTGCGCCGTCGCGCGCTGGCCGACAAGACCCGGCGCGCATACGGGATCGATACCGGGCAGTTTGCCCGCTGGGCCCACGGCGCCGAACTCGAGCCGAGCGCCGTCGACGTCCGCGCCGTGCGCCGCTACGCGGCCTCGCTATCCGCCCAGGGCCAGGCGCCCGCCAGCGTGGCGCGCAAGCTGGCCGCGCTGCGCGCCCTGTTCCGCGTGCAGGTGGAGAGGGGAGCCCGCGGTGAGAATCCGGCAGAGCTCGTGGGCTCGCCCAAGCGCGCCGCGCGCCTGCCCCGGGTGCTGAAGCCCGAGGAGGTGGCAGCACTGCTGGACCGCATCGGCGCGGGCACCCCGCTCGAGCTGCGCGACCGCGCGATGTTCGAGCTGGCCTACGCGTCGGGGCTGCGGGCCGAGGAGCTCGTCTCCCTGGAGGTGGAGGCGCTCGACTTCGACTCCGAGCTCGTGCGGGTGGAGGGCAAGGGAGGGCGCACGCGGCTGGTGCCGGCCGGCGAGCACGCGTTGCGCGCGCTGGAGCGCTATCTGGCTCGCGGGCGCCCCGCGCTGGCCGCCACGGCCTCCGAGCGTTGGCTGTTCCTTTCCAAGTCGGGCAGGCGGCTCTCGACATCCGATGTCAGGCGCCGGCTGCGCACCTGGGCACGGCAGGCGGCGCTGGCCGGGGCACACCCCCACGCGCTGCGGCACTCGTTCGCCACCCACCTGCTGGAGGGCGGCGCCGACCTGCGGGCGATCCAGGAGCTGCTGGGACACGCCGGCATCTCCACCACCCAGGTCTACACCCGGGTTGAATCGGGAAGGCTCCGGTCTGCATACTCTCGGGCCCATCCACGCGCCTGACACGCCCGATCCGGGGGAGATGGAGACCGACGTCAAAGCGATGGAGCTGCAGGAACTGTGGCGGCGCTACAAGGCCTCTGCGGATGAACGCGCGCGCGAGCGCCTGGTGGTGGCTTATTCGCCGCTGGTGAAGTACGTGGCGGGGCGGATGGGGTCCGGGCTGCCGGCGCACGTCGAGGAGGCCGACCTCATCTCCTACGGCCTCGGGGGCCTGATCTCAGCGATCGAGCGTTTCGACCCGGGCCGCGAGATCAAGTTCGAGACCTACGCCATCGCCCGCATACGGGGGGCGATCATCGACGAGCTGCGGACCCTCGACTGGGTGCCGCGCTCGGTGCGCGCCCGCGCCAGAGAGTTCGAGCGCGTCAACATGAAACTCGAGGCGCGACTGCACCGGGCGCCGACCGACGAAGAGATGGCCGCCGCGCTGAAGATGACGGTCTCAGAGCTCCAGGACGCGCTGCTCGAGATCTCGAACTCCACGATCGTCGCCCTCGACGAGCTGTGGACGGTCGCGGACTCGAGCGGCGACCAGGTGTCGCTCCTCGACACGCTGCCCGACCGGGGGGCGGACGACCCCGAGGCGCTCGTCGACCAGTCGGAGCTGCGCGACCGCGTGGCCGAGGCGATCGCCGCCCTCCCCGACCGCGAGAAGCTCGTCATCGCCCTCTACTACTACGAGAATCTGACATTGCGCGAGATCGGCGAGGTGCTGGGCGTGACCGAGTCGCGCATCTCGCAGCTGCACACCAAGGCCATGCTGCGGATGCGATCGAAGCTCGCCGGTGAACTAGAGTAAGGCCGGCGCACATGTGCGCCGGCCCCGGGCCGATCATGATCGGCCCGGCGGGTCGGCACATGTGCCGACTCGAACATATTGAGGAGAGGAGACAGGGCATGCACAAGGCCGCGGATCGGATCCGCAACGTGGCGCTCGTCGGCCACCGCGGTAGCGGCAAGACGTCGCTACACGAGGGGCTCCTGTTCCAGGCCGGAGTCGTCAACCGGCTGGGGTCGGTCGTCGACGGGACGACCGTGTCTGACGCCGACGACGACGAGAAGTCCCGGCAGATGTCGATCTCCGCGACGCTGTCCTCGTTCGAGTGGCAGGAGCGCAAGGTGAACCTGATCGACACGCCGGGCGACTCGAGCTTCGTTGCCGACGCGCTTGGCGCCCTGCGGGTGTGCGAGTCGGCGGTGTTCGTGATCAACGCCGTGATGGGCGTCGAGGTGCACACCACGCGCCTGTGGCAGCGGGCCGAGGAGCTCGACCTGGCGAGGCTCGTATTCGTCAACATGCTCGACCGCGAGCGTGCCGACTTCTTCCGCACGCTCGACTCGCTCAAGGGCGCGTTCGGCCAGCACGTGGTGGCCACCGAGATCCCTATCGGCACCGAGCACGAAGTCACCGGCGTGATCGACCTGGTCGACATGAAGGCCTACAGCTACGACGGTCAGTCACGCGAAAACTGCACCGAGATCTCGATCCCCGACGAGCTCTCCGACCAGGCCCAGGAGTATCGCGAGAAGCTGATGGACGAGGTCTCGGAGTCCTCAGACGCGCTGATGGAGCGCTACCTCGAGGGTGAGGAACTGTCTCATCGGGAGATCGTCACGGCGCTCAAGGACGGGACCAACCACGGAGCGATCTTCCCGGTGACCTGCGGCGTGGCGACCAAGAACCTGGCCACCAACCGGCTGCTGGACGCGGTGGTCGAGGACCTGCCTTCCCCCGTCAAGCACGGGGCGCTCGAGCTGGGCGAGCTGACGGTCGAGGCCCGCGAGGACGCCGAGCTGTTCGCCTACGTGTTCAAGACCCGAGCCGACCCGTTCGCCGGCCGGATCAACTTGTTCCGCGTCTACCAGGGCGTGATCAAGCAGGACTCCCAGGTCCTGAACACCCGCGCCCACGCCAAGGAGAGGGTCGGCCAGCTGGTTACCTTCGAGGGGCACGAGACTCGCCACATCACGGACTTCGGTCCCGGCGACATCGGCGCGGTCGCCAAGCTCAAGGAGACCCGCGCCGGCGACTGGCTGTCATCGCGCGACACGCCGATCGCCATGCCCTCGATCAAGCTGCCCGCCCCGGTGATGGCGTTCGCCATCGAGCCTCAGAGCAAGGGCGACGAGGACAAGGTCTTCACCGCGCTGCGCCGGCTGCAGGAGGAGGACCCGACGATCGACCTGCACCGTGACGCGCAGACCGGCGATCAGATCGTCGCCGGCCTATCGCAGGTCCACGTGGAGGTCATCGTCGAGCGCCTGCGCTCGCGCTTCGGGGTCGAGGTCAAGCTCAAGCCGCCGCGGGTCCCCTACCAGGAGACGATCAGAAAGCCGGCCAAGGCGCACGGGCGCCACAAGAAGCAGACGGGCGGCCGCGGCCAGTTCGGCGACTGCCACATCGAGATCGAGCCGCTCGAGCCCGGTACGGGATTCGAGTTCATCAACGCCATCAAGGGTGGGGTGATCCCCTCGGGGTTCATCCCCGCGGTGGAGAAGGGCGTGGTCGAGGCAATGAACGACGGGTCCGTCGCCGGCTATCCGGTCAAGGACGTGCGCGTACGGCTCTACGACGGGTCCTACCACTCCGTCGACTCCTCGGAGATGGCCTTCAAGGTCGCCGGCTCTCTGGCCATGAAGCAGGCGCTTCAGGACGCCTCGCCTGTGCTGCTCGAGCCGATCATGCTGGTCACTGTCAGCGTTCCCGAGGACGCCGTCGGCGACGTCATCGGCGATTTGAACTCGCGCCGCGGCCGGCCTCTGGGAATGGAGCCGGTGGGCGCGGGGATGACCGAGGTCAAGGCCGAGGTACCGATGTCCCAGATGCTGAGCTACGCCCCCGATCTGCGGTCGATCACCGGCGGCAGAGGAGAATTTGCGATGGAGTTCGAGCGCTACGAGGAGCTCCCGGCTCATCTGGCGTCCAAGGTGGTGGACGAGGCCAGGGCCGAAAAGGAGGCCGTAAAGGCCTGACGATCCTTGCCCGCCGCGACACCGTCTCCCTAGTACCCTCGGCTACGTGCTCCCCCCGCAAATACTGTCGCATTCGAGCGGCCCGTGCCGGCGCCTGGCTTCGTCCTCGTCGGCTCGCGCAGCGCTGCTGCGCCACGCATCCTGCGTCCTCGCCAGTCAGCCGCCCGTGACCACTCTCGGTGCGAGAGTACTTACGGAGGAGAGCATCAAGTGAGTACGAAGGACATCCGTCCCGCCGTTCACCACACTGTCTGCGATGTGTGCGGCCGGACGCTGCTGCGCGGAGAGCACCCGGAACCCTACGTCGCGGGCGGAGAGCGGCGCTGGGTCTGTGACCTGTGCACCACGCGCGCGCTGCAGGAGGGCTGGATCAGGGAGGGGACCGTTCCCGAATACGACGCCTCGGAGTCCGGGCGCGAGCGCCGGCGGCCGCTTCTCGGCTGGCTGCGCTCCCGTCGCGGCGCCGGCCAGGAGATCCCGGACCCGACCGGCGGAGAGCCGCTGGATCTCGGCCCTCCCGCCGCGCCCGCCCCGCCACCGCCGATGCCGCCCGCGGGACGGGAGCCGCGTCGCGTCCACGCGATCCCATCCAGCGACGACCACAAGGTGGCCGTGGCGATCGAGATCTTCAACGGCTCCGAGCACGCACGGACGATCGCCGGCGTGGCGCGCTCGCTGGGCTCGCCGGTCGTCTCCGTGCGGCCCTCCGCCACGACTCCCAGCGTGGTCAACGTCGTCGCCTCCTGGGAGCTGACCTGGTACCGCTTCGAGATCGATCTCGCCGACGAGCTCTCGGGCGTGCGCGTCGCGGGGCAGGGTGCCGAGCTCTCCGAGCTCCCGCCGGACGAGCGCGAGGGCAATGCCGAGGCCGACGAGAACGGCCTGCTTGCCCTTCACGGGCCTACGGCATGATCTATTGCGTCGTGCCCGAAGAGCTGGCCGGAGAGCTGTTCGAGAAGCTGGAGCGCTACTACGCCGACGACCCGGGCGTGACGGTGATCGTCGAGCGCCGGAAGGCGGAGCGCCGCGAACGGGGATCCTCCGGCGGGGGTAAGCGGGACGTCAGGGACCGCCGCCGCCCGCGGGTGACCGGGGAGCTGCCCGAGCTGCACGGCGGGTAGCACCCGGACCTTGCGGCTGATCGTCAACGTCGACGGCGGGGCGCGGGGAAACCCTGGGCCCGCCGCAATCGGGGTCGTGGTCTCGGACGCCGATGGCAACGTGCTCGACGAGCTCGCCGAGCCGATCGGGGTGGCCACGAACAACGTCGCCGAGTACCGGGCGTTGCTGCGCGGGATCGAGTGGGCCCGCGGGCTGGGTGCGGACGAGCTCGAGATCGTCAACGACTCCGAGCTGGTGGCGCGGCAGCTGACCGGGGCCTACAAGGTCAAGCATCCATCGATGAGGCCTCTCCACCAGGAGGCGGTGGCGGCGCTGCGGCCCTTCGCGAGCTGGAGGATTCGCAGCGTGCCTCGCGCCCAGAACGCGCGCGCCGACGCGCTCGTCAACAGGGCCCTGGACGGCGAGATCTAGCCTGCGGGCACCTCAGTACGGGGAGGGCGCGCCGAACATCTCCGGCAGCCGCGCGGCGAGGGCGAAGTCGCCCTCGAAGCTGGCCCGATCGCGCAGCAGCGGCTCGGCGGGGTCGATCGTCCCGGCCGCCACGCGCATGAAGTCGGACAGCAGGAAGCGAAGCGTCAGCGCGGCGCCCTCGCGGCCTCCGGGATGAGCCGTGGCGCGCCCGTCGAGGACCTCGATCGTCCAGCGAACGGGCGGTGCCCCCGTGGCCGGCCGGCGCAGCTCGTAAACCAGGCGGCCCTGGAAGCCGGCCGCCGCCTCGGGCTCGAACGCCGACGCCATACCCGCGAACATCGCCCGCTGAACCCAGCGGTTGCCGAAGCGGCGCTCGACGCTGGCGTCGTCGGCGCCGTCGACGGCGCGCCGGAGCAGCTTGATCACGCGCTGGCGGGCGGCGCGACGGGCACCGCGACCGGGCCGCCGCCGCGAGCTCCTCGGCGCTCTGGGGCGGGTCTCGCCCGGTGCTTGGACGCCGCGGCAAGCTCGGCCTGCTCGTCGATCACGTAGGGGGAGCCCAGTCGGCGCGGCGGCTGACGCCGGGCGAGTGCGGCCTCGATCGCCGGCCGGAGGCGTTCCGCTTTGCTCGCTTCGCTCTGCTCGCGGCCTTCGACGAACTCCGGCATCACCTCGGCGGCGAACAGCTCGAGCGAGCGGCAGATGTCCTCGTGGCGGTTGCGCCCCGCCTGCAGGATGAAGATCACCTGGTCCACGCCGGCCTGCTGGTAGCGGCGGACCAGGTCCGAGACCTGTGCCGGGGTGCCGATCGCTCCCCGCAGCGAACCGAGGCCCTCCTGGAGCAGGCGGATCCCGAGCGGGGCCTGATCGGGCCTGACGATGTGGCGGGCAAAGCCGGCCTCGTCGCGGTTTTCGGCGAACTCCTCGTAGACGTCCGTGACGCCTGGCGCATGGGGATTCAGCCCGTAGTAGTGGCCGAGCGAATAACCAAAGAAGTGGGCGCCGTCGATGCCCCGCTCGATCGCCTCCTGCTCCGACGGCGCCAGCATCATCGGCAGGACCACGGCCACGTTGGCGTTGACCGCGAAGCCCGCCGGCACGCATTCGTCGGAGGCGATCAGCTCGTAGTACTCGCGCACCCATTTGGCCGCGTCCTCCGGCTCGACGAACGAGAACGACAGGGCCCCGATGCCACAGCGTGCTGCCAGGTGGATCGTCTCCCGGCGGCTACAGGCCACCCACACCGGCGGATGCGGGCGCTGCAGGGGCTTGGGAATCACGTTGCGCGGCGGCATCTCCGTCCAGTCGCCCTGCATCCCCGCGAACGGCTCCTCGACGAACATCCGGGTCACGGCGTCAAGCGATTCGTGCCACATCTGTCGCTTCTGTTCGCGCTCGATCCCAAAGCCGCCCAGCTCGGCCGCCGAGCTCGACTCGCCGGTGCCGAAGTCCACGCGCCCGTCGGAGATCAAGTCGAGGGTCGCGACGCGTTCGGCCACGCGCGCAGGGTGGTTGACCTGCGGCATCACGTTGACGATCCCGTGGCCCAGCCGGATGCGGCTCGTGCGCTGCGACGCCGCGGCCAGGAAGACCTCGGGCGCCGGGGAGTGCGAGTACTCCTCGAGGAAGTGGTGCTCGACCTCCCACACGTAGTCGAAGCCCAATCGATCGGCGTGCTCCACCTGCTCGAGCGCCTGACGCAGCAGCTCCGCCTCGCTGTGCTGGAACCACGGCCGCGGGAGCTGGTGCTCATAGAAGATCCCGAAGCGCACGCCGGCGAGATGTTAGGTCCCTGACCGCTTTGCGGGCATCTCGCGCCCGGGGGTCGTTAAGCTGCCCAGCGTGACCGAGACTCTGAGAGAGCTCTCGAGCAGGCTCGAGCAGGCGGCGGAGCGCCTGCGGGCCGGGGAACTCGAGCCCGACGCGGCACTCGCGCTGATCGAGGATTGCGCCCGCCTGGCGTCGGAGGCCTCGGCGCGAGTCGACGAGCGCGCCCGGGCGGCGCTCGAGCCGTTGCCCGACCTGCCGGGGCAGCTGCCTCTGCCGGCGGCCTGAAAAGTCGTTGGCGGCGATGGCGTCGATGGTCCCGAGCGGCGCCCAAGGTGCGCCCGCGTATCCCGAGCACCTGCGCGAGATGATCGAGCGCTACCTGGAGTCGCTGCGGTTCTCGAGCGAGCCGGCATCGGCCGGCCTGGAAGAGGCGATGCGCTACTCGCTGCTGGCCGGCGGCAAGCGCATCAGGCCGGTGCTGGCGCTGGCCACCGCATCGGCCATCGGACTGGACGCGGACTCCGTGCTCCCGCTGGCGGGCGCGATCGAGCTCGTCCACACCTACTCGCTGATCCACGACGACCTTCCGGCCATGGACGACGACGACATGCGGCGCGGGCGGCTCACCTGCCACAAGGTCTTCGGCGATGATGTCGCGATCCTGGCCGGCGACGGGCTCTATGCCGAGGCTTTCAGCCTGCTTCTGACCCAGCAGCGCGGTCGGCCCGAGAGCATCATCGCCGCGGCCCGCGAGCTGGCGCTGGCCACGGGGGTGCGCGGGATGGTCGGCGGCCAGTACGTGGACGTCGCCGGCTCGGCCCCGGGCGGCCCCGACGGCCTCCGCAGGCTGCACGAGCTCAAGACCGGCAAGCTCATCGGCGCTAGCGTGGGCTGCGTGCTTTCCCTGAGCCCGGAGCTCGAAAGTGAGACAATCTCGGGCTTAAGAGCCTTTGCCAGCGAGCTCGGTGTGCTGTTCCAGATCGTCGATGACATTCTCGACGTGACCGGGTCGGTGCAGACGCTGGGTAAGCAGCAGGGCAGCGACGAGCGGCTCGGCAAGCGAACCTACGTGACCGAGTTCGGGCTCGAGGGAGCTCGCCGTCTGGCCGCCGAGTCGCACGAACGGGCCCGGACAACCCTGGCCCGGGCTG
Source organism: uncultured Actinomycetes bacterium (assembly GCA_963846075.1). Taxonomy (GTDB): domain Bacteria; phylum Actinomycetota; class Thermoleophilia; order Solirubrobacterales; family Solirubrobacteraceae; genus Palsa-465. The sequence goes on from CAWJUS010000003.1 coordinate 128,561, forward strand.
TTCCAGAAACAGGCGCAGAGCTAGCTCAAACGACAGACTTCATCGCGACCCGGAGCTATTGATGTCAGACCTCCTGAAGCGGATCGAATCGCCCACAGACCTCCACCAGCTATCGGACGATGAGCTCGAGGCGCTGGCGCAGGAGCTGCGGGAGTACATCATCGACACGGTGGGGGAGATCGGCGGTCATTTCGGGGCGAACCTCGGGACCTGCGAGATCGCGGTGGCGCTGCATTCGATGCTCGACTCGCCCAGGGACAAGATCCTGTGGGACGTCGGACACCAGGCCTACCCGCACAAGGTCCTCACCGGCCGCCGGGACCGCCTCGGCAGCATCCGCCAGTACGGCGGGCTGGCGCCGTTCTGCTCCATCCACGAGTCCGAGCACGACATCATGGGCGCCGGGCACGCCTCCACGGCGATCGGCTACGCGGTGGGGCTCAAGGAGGCCATGCGCCGTGGGCACGGCGAGGACGGCCACGTGGTGGCGGTCGCCGGCGACGGCGCGCTGACCGGCGGCGTGGCGTTCGAGGCCGTCCAGCAGGCCGGCGGGCAGGGAACGCCGATCGTCGTCGTGCTCAACGACAACGGCATGTCGATCGCGCCAAACGTCGGCGCCATGTCACGACAGTTCAACCGCATTCGCCTGAACCCCAAGCTGTGGCACGCGCGCGAGGAGGTGGAGGGTGGCCTGACCAAGCTGCCCGCGGGCATCGGCGCCGCGTTCGAGCGCTTCGGCCCCCACGTCAAGGAATCGATCAAGGCCTTCTGGGCGCCCGGGCTGTGGTGGGAGGAGCTGGAGTTCGCCTACATCGGCGTGATCGACGGCCACGACGTCAGGGCGCTGCGGATGGCGCTCCGCGACGCCCTGGCGGCCGAGCGGCCGGTCGTCATCCACTGCGCCACGGTCAAGGGAAAGGGGTTCGCGCCGGCCGAAGAGGGCGGCCTGGAGGGGATGGAGAAGTGGCACGCCGCCAAGCCGAAGTCGATCTCCAACGGCGCGCCGGCGAGCGCCTCGCCGCCGGCGGCCGGCGACGGCAAGGCCGCTGCGAAGCCGCCCCGCCCCAGTACACGCAGGTGTTCGGCAAGGCCCTGGTCGACGAGTGCCGGCGTGACGATCGGGTGATCGGGATCACCGCGGCGATGAACTCGGGTACGGGGCTGAACCTGCTGCAGCGCGAGCTCCCCGACCGCTACTACGACGTCGGCATCGCCGAGCAGCAGGCGCTGCTGTTCGCCGCCGGGCTGGCGCTGCAGGGATGTAAGCCCGTGGCGGCGATCTACTCCACGTTCCTGCAGCGGGCCTTCGACCAGATCGTCCACGACGTCTGCCTGCAGAAACTGAACGTGGTGTTCGCCATGGATCGTGCGGGACTGGTCGGCGATGACGGCCCCACACACCACGGCGCGTTCGACATCGCCTACCTGCGCTGCCTGCCAAACATCGTGCTGATGGCGCCGCGGGACGAGGCGATGCTGGTCAACATGCTGCGAACGGCGCTGGAGTACGACGACGGGCCGGTGGCGCTTCGCTATCCCCGGGGCGCCGCGGTCGGCGTGCCGCTGCCGTCGCATCCCTCCCAGATCGAGATCGGCACGGGGGAGATCCTCAAGGAAGGGGGTCAAGCCGGCTCCGACGGGGACGCCGCACGCGTGGCCTTCCTGGGCTACGGGACCGGTGTCGGCAAGGCGCTCGAGGCGGCTTCGATCCTGGCGTCGCACGGGATCTCGGCCACCGTCGCCGACGCCCGCTTCGCAAAGCCGATCGACGCGGCGCTTGCAGCGCAGCTGGCCGCCGAGCACGAGCTTTTGGTCACGGTCGAGGAGGGCGTGCTGGCCGGTGGGTTCGGGTCGGCGGTCTGGGAAACGCTGTCCGACGCCGGAGTGGGCGGCGTCGGGGCGGTCGGCGGCGCAAGGATCCTCCGGGTCGGCCTCCCCGACCGCTACGTGACGCACGGCGCGCCCAAGCTGCTGCACGAGGAGGTGGGCTTCACCGGCGAGAGGATCGCCGAGCGGGTGGAAGCCGCCGTCGCGCGGCGCGAGCGCGTGGCGTAGGGGGGCGGTCGCGGGTCGGGGGCGGCGCCCTGGGTTCGGACGGGGCGCCCGGCGCCGGCGGCCCCGCGCCGGGGACGGTGCTCCCTAACTGGCGCCAGGAGCAAGTTAGGTAGCACCCTCAGCCGAAGGGGCACGGACGCGGGCACTCGCCCCAGAACGCGGAACGACCCGCGCGGACGCGGGCCGTTCACAGGGAGGAGAGATGTTCTGCGTTAGTAGGTGGACAGATCCACCTGCCGTAATGCTTGCCGCCCGCCCGCCGGTCCAGTGTGAGCTAGATCACGTACCGTCTTGCACCGTGAAGAGGACCCGACTCGACGTCCTGCTCGCGGAGCGGGGCGTGTTTCCGTCGCGGTCCCGCGCCGCCGCCTCGGTCCTCGCCGGCGACGTCCTGCTCTTGCCCGAGCGCCGCCGGGCCCAGAAGCCCGGCCAGCTCGTGCCCCAGGACGTCGAGGTCGAGGTCAACCAGGGTCCGGAGTTCGTGTCCCGAGGTGGGGTCAAGCTAGCCAACGCGCTGGCGGCGTTCGAGCTCGATGTGGCAGGCCGCAAGGCGCTCGACATCGGCGCGTCGACGGGAGGCTTCACCGACTGCCTGCTGCGCAACGGCGCCGCGCGGGTCACCTGCGTGGATGTGGCATACGGTCAGCTCGACTGGCGGCTGCGCTCGGATCCCCGAGTCACGGTCATCGAGCGGCGCAACGCCCGCTCGCTTGACGTCGAGGAGCTTCCGTACGCTCCCGACCTGATCGTGATCGACGTGTCGTTCATCTCGCTGCGCAAGGTTCTGCCGGCGGCGCTCGGCTGCGCGGGCGAGCGCTTCGACTGCCTGGCGCTGGTCAAGCCGCAGTTCGAGGTGGGCCGCGAGCAGGTGGGTAGCGGAGGCGTGGTGCGAGACGCGGGCGCGCGGCGGCGGGCCCTGATCGACGTCGGCAGCACAGCGATCGAGCTGGGGGCGGCGGTGATCGGCTACGCCAGCTCCGGCCTCCCCGGTCCCAAGGGCAATCGAGAATCGTTCGCCTGGTTGGCCGAGAGCTCGCGCGGCGGTCTCGGCCCCGCGGAGCTGGAGACGGCGGCCAGCGAGGTCGAGCCGTGAATGCCGCCGGCGGCGGCGAGATCCGCCGGGCCTCGAGACCCGTTCGCGTCGCCACCGTGCTGACGCATCAACGGCCGGCGGAGACCGGGCCCGCGATCGCCGAACTGATCGAGCGGGCCCGCGAGGCGGGCGCCGTGTTGCGCTTCGACCCCGCTGAAACGAGAAAGCACGGCCTTGCTCAGAGGGAGGGGGTTGAGGTTGACGCCGCGGTGCAGCACGACGTCGACATGTGCTTCGCGGTCGGCGGTGACGGAACAATTCTCAGCGCGCTGCGAGCGTACGCCGGCACCGAGACGCCGGTGTTCGCGGTCAACTTCGGCGAGATCGGATTCCTGGCCACCGTCGAGCGGGACGAAGCCGACTACGGCCTCCGCCGCGCCTTCAGCGGCGAGTTCGAGGTCCTGTCGTTGCCTGGGCTGAGGGTCTCCGACCAGCGTGCGCAGTGGCTGGCGATCAACGACGTCTCGATCCACCGACAGGCGGGCAAACGAGTCGCCGACCTGGCCTATGCCGTCGGCGCGGACGAGGTGGGCAGAGTGCGCTGCGACGGCCTCGTCGTGGCCACCCCGGCCGGCTCGACGGGCTACAACCTGGCGAACGGGGGTCCGGTGATGGCCTGGGGAGTCGAGGGATTTGCCGTGTCGTTCATCGCACCCCATTCGCTCACCGCACGTTCCCTGGTGGTCGCCCCGGGCGATCTGCTGGTAGTCCACAATCGCTCTCGGGACGAGCCGGTGGACGTCGTGGTCGACGGGCGGCCGGTCGGCGCCATCGACGCCGGCGAAACCGTGTCGGTTGCGTTCGTCGGCGACCAGGGACATCTGGCCCAGGTGCCCGGGACGACCTTCTATCACCGTTTGCGTGAGAAGTTCGGGCGCCTCGTGGCGCCGCTCTAGGCGGCGTCCCATACCTGATCGTTTTGGCCCGGGCTTGATCCGTCTACCGCGCCTGGTACCACCCGGCTCGTGCTCTACGAGCTCCGAGTCGAGAACCTGCTGCTGTTGGAACGTGCCGAGCTCCGGCTCGGCCCGGGCCTGAACGTTCTCACCGGCGAGACCGGCGCCGGGAAGACCATGCTTGCCGAGGCGCTGGATCTGCTACTCGGTGGCCGCGCCCGCAGCGGGATTGTCCGTCCCGGCGCCCGCGAAGCCTATGTGGAGGGAGTGTTCGCAATCCCAGCAGCCGCGGAGGCCACGGTCCGCGAGCGGCTCTCCGACGACGCCGAGGAACTGGTGCTCGCCAGGCGGCTGTGGCCTGACGGCCGCACCCGTGCATACGTCGGTGGCCGGGCAGCGACGGTCGCCGAGCTCCGCGAGCTCGGCGCGGAGCTCCTGCATTTCTACGGTCAGCACGAGCACCGCAAGCTGACGCTGGCCAGCGCCCAGCTCGACGCGCTCGACGCGTTCTGCGGGGCACGGCACCTGGCCCAGCGGGCCCAGGTGAAACGGGAGCATCAACGCGTGCGAGAACTGCAGCGGCGCAAGGAGGAGCTCTCCGGGCTCGCGGGGGCACGGGAGCGCGAGCTCGACCTGCTGAGCTTCGAGATCGAGGAAATCGAGGCGGCCAGCCCGAGCAAGCACGAGGAACACGAGCTGACCGCGGCGCGCGACCGGCTTCGCCACCTGGACACGCTGCGCGTCGCGGCAGCCGGGGGTGCCGAGGCGATCGCTCCCGAGAGTGGCGTGGGGGTGCTGGAGCTGCTCGCCGGTCCGCTGCATGAGCTCGAGGCGGCGGCGAGCCTCGATCCCGCGCTAGCGGAGCTCGCCGAGCGTCTGGGGACGCTCCGCTACGAGGCGGAGGACATCGGCGGCGAGCTCAGGCGGTATGCGCTCGAGCTGGAGGCCGGTGACGGAACCGCTCAGATGCGCGTCGAGGAGATCGAGGAGCGTCTTCAGTCCTTCGCCCGTTTGAAGCGCAAGCACGGCGGCTCGATCGACGAGGTGCTGGCGCACGCCGAAGCATGCCGGACGCGGCGCGCCGAGCTGGAGCAAGCCGAGGTTGCCCTCGAGGGGGCCGAGGGGGAGCTTGAGGCCGCGGGCGCCGAGCTTGACCGGCTGTCGGCCGCGCTGTCCGAGCGGCGTCGCGCCGCGGCGCCACGGCTGGCCCGAGCGGTCCGAGGCAGGCTCGCCCAGCTGGCGATGCCTGAGGCCCGGTTTGAGGTGAGGCTCAAGCCGCGTGGCGACGGTTGCGGTCCGCGCGGCGCCGAGACAGTGGAGTTCGAGATCGCGGTCAACCCCGGTGTGCCCCCGGGACCCGTGCGAGACATCGCCTCCGGCGGCGAGCTCTCCCGAGTGATGCTGGCGCTCCTGAGCGTGGCCAACGGGCCGAGCAAAGCCGGCGGCGAGGACGCCGCGCACTCGGGCGACGCCGCCCGCCAGGGCCGCACCGCAGCGCGCGAGGGCCGTGCCGCGTCGGGCGATGCCGATTCACCGGCGAGCGACGGCGCTCTCCTGGTCTTCGACGAGGTCGATGCCGGGATCGGTGGGCACACGGCGCGGGCTGTCGGCGAACATCTGCGTCAGCTCGCCCACGACAGGCAGATTCTGTGCATCACCCATCTGCCGCAGATCGCCTCGCTGGCCGACCGGCACTTCCAGATCGAGAAGGGAACAGGCGGGAAGACGGCGACCACTACGGTCCGCGAGCTCGCCGACGACGGCTTGGTCCTTGAGCTCGTGCGGATGCTGGGTGCCAACGAGCACGACCGCGCCGCAGTCCAGCACGCCCGCGAGCTGTTGCGGGCAGCGTGAGCTGCTGCGGGCAGTGTGAGCGCTTGGTGGGCGCCTGAGCGGGTTGCGGGCGGCCTGAGCGCGTCCGCCACCCGCGCTACCGTAGGAGCGATGGCCCAGGGCGAGACGCGTTTCATCTTCATAACCGGCGGGGTCGTCTCCTCCCTGGGCAAGGGGATCGCCGCTGCGTCCATCGGCAGGCTGCTCGTGGCGCGCGGGTTCGACGTGCAGCTTCAGAAATTCGACCCCTACATCAATGTCGACCCGGGCACGATGTCGCCATACCAGCACGGCGAGGTGTTCGTGACCGAGGATGGAGCCGAAACGGACCTCGACCTCGGCCACTACGAGCGCTTCACCGACGCCAATACGTCCCGCGCCTCGAACGTCACGGCGGGCGGCATCTACAACACGGTCATCCGCCGCGAGCGGCGTGGCGACTATCTCGGCGCCACCGTCCAGGTGGTCCCCCATATCACGGACGAGATCAAGCAGCGCATAAAGCTGATGGCCGAGTCGACCGAGGTCGACTTCGTCATCACCGAGATTGGCGGCACCGTTGGAGACATCGAGTCGCTGCCCTTCCTGGAGGCGATACGGCAGTTCCCGGTCGACGTCGGACGGCGGCGCTGCATGTTCGTCCACCTCACGCTGGTTCCCTACATCGGTCATGCGGGCGAGCTGAAGACGAAGCCCACGCAGCACTCGGTCAATGAGCTGCGGCGGATCGGTATCGCCCCCGACATGGTGGTATGTCGCTCGGAGTCCCTGCTCTCCGGGGATATCCGCCGCAAGATTGCGTTGTTCGCCAGCCTGCCCGTCGAGGCGGTCGTGTCGGCTCGCGACGTGCCAGACATCTACCAGGTGCCGCTCGTGTTCCGCGCCGAGGGAGTTGACGACTACATCGTCTCCGAGCACTTCGGCCTGCAGGCACCGGCGCCGGAGATGGGCGGCTGGGAGGCGATAACCCGCCGCGCGAGCGAAGCCACCGGCGGCGTGCGAATCGCCCTTGTCGGCAAGTACGTCCGGCTCGAGGACGCCTATCTATCGGTTGTGGAGGCCCTGCGCCATGCCGCCGTCCACCACGGCTGCCGCGTGGAGGTCGACTGGGTCGATTCCGAGGCGGTAGGCGAGCGCGACGTCGTCGCGAAGCTGGGGCAAGCGGACGGAATCCTGATCCCCGGGGGATTCGGGGGCCGGGGAATCGAGGGCAAGATCCGCGCGGCCCAGATCGCGCGAGAGGACCGTATTCCCTACCTGGGCATCTGTCTGGGCATGCAGGTCGCGGTGTCCGAATTCGCGCGCAACGTGGCGGGGATGCAGGGCGCCAACTCCACCGAGTTTGATCTTGAGACGCCCTTCCCGGTCATCGACCTGCTCCCCGAGCAGAAGGAGGTCGCCGATATGGGAGGCACCATGCGGCTCGGGGCCGATCCGGTCAAGCTTCATGACTCCACGCGCATCCGCGAGCTGTACTCGGAAGCCGTGATCTACGAGCGACACCGCCACCGCTATGAGGTCAACAACCATCTTCGCCGCCGGCTCGAGTCCGCGGGGCTGATCTGCTCGGGTACCTCACCCGACGAACGACTGGTCGAAGCCATCGAGCTGAGCCGAGACACCCATCCGTTCTTCGTAGCCTCGCAGTACCACCCGGAATTCAAGTCCCGCCCCGAGCGTCCAGCGCCTCTGTTCAGGGAGTTCGTCGGCGCTGCACTGGCTCGCGCGGAGGTCGCCGCCGCGGAGCAAGCACATCCGGGTGACGCCGCTGAGGGCCAGCCGGCTCCGGCCGCGCGGTGATCGAGCCTCCCGAGCGAAACGCATGGTGAGGCGCGCGAGCGAGCCCGAGCGCGAGCGGCTGCACGAGACCTTTCAGACGCTCTGCCGGATCGAGAGTCCTTCCGGACGGGAACGGGCGTGCGCGGACTGGGTGGCTCGTGAGCTGAGCGCGATCGGCCTTCGGGTGGAGGAAGATGACACAGGTGCTCAGGACCGGCTCGGACGCCGGCAATCTCCTCGCACGCGTCCCGGGCCGCGCGGGCACCATCATGCTCTGTGCGCACCTGGATACCGTGCCCCTCGCGGCGCCGGTGGAGCCGGTGCTCGTCGAGGGGCGCTTTCAGAACCGGCACGAGGGCATTCTCGGGGCGGACAACAAGACATCCGTTGCCATCCTGATCGAGCTCGCACGACGGCTTACGCACGAAGCCCGACTCCTCTCCCGTCGGTGTCGAGCTGGTGTTCACGGTTTGCGAAGAGGTCTCACTGCGAGGCTCGCGCGAGTTCGACGTCGGTCGGCTGAGCAGTCCGTTCGGCTACGTCTTCGATCACGCCACGCCGATCGGCGAGATAGTCCTGGCGTCGCCCACGCACCATCGCATCGCCGCCGAGCTCCACGGTCGCGCGGCCCACGCCGGTCTGCGCCCCGAGGCTGGACGCAGCGCGATCGCGGCCACGGCGCGGGCCGTCGCCGCGATGCGGCTCGGTCGTCTCGACCCCGAGACGACTGCGAACGTGGGCACGATCGAGGGCGGCAGCGCAATCAACGTCGTGCCGGAACGCTGTCGCCTGGAGGCGGAGGTGCGTAGCCTCGACGAAGCCAAGGCCGAGGTTCTGGCCACGGAGATGATCGACCATCTCCAGGACGCGGCGAATGCCGAGGAGTGTGATCTCGACGTGACCGTGGAGCGGATGTTCAAGGGCTACCGCACGCGAGCGCGGGCCGAGCAGGTGGTTCTCGGCGAGCGTGCCCTGCGGGCGTGCGGATACGAACCAACGCACATTGTGACCGGCGGTGCCTCCGATGCGAACTCGTTCGAGGCTGCCGGATTTCCCTGCACGAATCTGGCCGATGGAACGGAGCGCAACCATCAGCCCGACGAGCGTGTCAGCGTCGACGCGCTCGACGGAATGTTCGAGCTGGCGATCGCCCTGGTCGAGGAGGCGGCGGAGGGTGATCGGATGAACGAGCAGCGGGGCGACGGGTTCGAGGCGCTGGGCGGCGAGACGAAGTACGAGGGCAAGATCGTGACCGTCAGCGTCGAGCGCTTCCGCCACGCCGACGGAGAGGAGGTGACCAGAGAGAAGGTCTCCCACCCGGGCGCGGTCGGCATCGCTGGCCATCGACGAGGAGAACGTATGGCTGACCCGCCAGCCGCGGGAGGCGGTGAACGATCCGGCTTCGCTGGAGATTCCCGCCGGCAAGCTCGACGTGGAGGGCGAATCGCCGCTGCAGAGCGCCAAGCGCGAGCTCGCCGAGGAGATTGGCCAGCAGGCGGCCGACTGGGAGGAGATCCTGGCCTTCTACACGAGCCCTGGATTCAGCGACGAGCGGGTCGTGCTGTTCCTGGCAACGGACCTTTCGCCGGCGCCGGACGCCCAGAGCGAAGAGGTCGAACGCATCGAGGTGGTCCCATGGCCACTGGAGCGGCTGGGCGAAGCGATCGCCGCGTGTGAGGACTCAAAGTCGCTGATCGCCTTGCTCTGGCTGGCGCGCCGCGAGGAGGCATAGAAGGAGGGAGGGCCGCCGACGCGAATAGGCGGTCATGACGGCCGCCACCGTCGACGCATCCCGTTCAGCGCTCGAGCGCCCTTCGCGGCGGACGGGAGAGCTGACGCTCGACTTCCTGGCCTATCTCGAGCTGGAGCGCGGCCTGTCTCGCAACACGCTCGAGGCCTACCGATCCGATCTGCAGCAGTTCGGTGCATTCCTCGACAGACGGGACGTCGCTCCCCTGTCCGCGTCCGCCGCCGACCTGCAGGCGTTCATCTCAGAATTGGCGAGCGGACGCGACGGCCGCCGCGGAGCTCGCCCGGCGACGCTCCAGCGCAAGGTGGCCTGCCTTCGCTCCTTCTACAGGCACCTGCGGCGTGAGCAGCTCATCGTCGAAGACCCCTCCTCACAGCTGCGCCCGCCGCGCTCGCGGGCCAGGCTGCCGAAGGTGCTGAGCCGCGACGAAGTGGGCCAGCTTCTGGCCCAGCCGCGTGGGAACTCGCCAGCAGCGCTGCGCGACCGCGCGCTGCTGGAGACCATGTACGCCTGTGGCCTGCGCGCCTCGGAGGCCATCGCGCTCGAGCTCGCGGCGCTGGATCTCGAAGCGGGGGTGCTGCGCGCACGCGGCAAGGGATCCAAGGAGCGGCTCGTCCCGATCGGCTCCAAGGCGATCCAGGCCCTGCGCGCCTATCTTGACCGCGGCCGGCCGCGGCTCGTCGGCCTGCGCGAGGAGCCGCGCGTGTTCGTGAACATCCGCGGCGGTCCGCTGTCGCGCCAGGGCCTCTACAAGATCGTCCAGCGTCACGCGCGCAGCGCGGGGCTGGAGCGGCGGATGAGCCCGCACACGCTGCGCCACACGTTCGCCACGCATCTGCTGGCCGGCGGCTGCGACCTGCGATCGCTGCAGGAGATGCTGGGCCACGCCGACATCGGCACGACCCAGATCTACACCCACCTGTCCGCCGACCGCCTGCGGGACGTCTACTTCGACGCTCACCCCCGGGCGCAGATCGGCGGCCGGTACTAGGCACGCCGCTCGCCCCGGCGGGCCGGCTGCCTGGCACGGTGCCGCCCACGGGCGGGCTGGCACTCGGCTTGCGCGCTCGCCCCCGCGAGCGACGGAGCCGCTGCCAGAATCGCTCCGTGCCGATGCCGCCCAGCCGCCCGTGAGCATTCAGCGACGCCAGAAGCGAGCCTTCGTCGTCGTGCTCGACGCCTGCGGCGCCGGGGCGCTTCCGGATGCCGCGTCGTACGGCGACGCGGGCGCCAACACCCTCGGCCATCTCGCGGAGGCGCTGAGGGGGCTGGAGCTGCCGACGTTGGAGCGGCTGGGGCTGGGCTCGATCCTTGCCCTCGAGGGCGTGCCGCCGGCGCGGCACCCCGTGCTCCACGGTCGTCTTCGGCCCCTGGGTCCCGGCAAGGACTCGACCGCCGGGCACTGGGAGCTGATGGGAGTGATCACCCCGCGCCAGCTTCCGACCTACCCGCACGGATTCCCGCCCGAGGTGATCGATCTCGTGACCGCGGCCAGCGGTCGCCAGGTGATCTGCAACCTTCCGTATAACGGCATCGGCGCGATCGAGGATTTCGGCGCCGAACATCTCTCCAGCGGCGCGTTGATCGTCTACACGAGCCAGGACTCCGTGCTGCAGGTCGCGGCCCATGTGGACGTGGTCGCGCCGGAGGAGCTTGTACGAGATCTGCCGCGCGGTACGCGAAGCGTTGCCGGACACGCATGCCGTGGGACGGGTCATCGCCCGACCGTTTCGCGGCTCCGTGGCAGAAGGCTTCAAGCGCACGGAGGGGCGGCGCGACTTCTCGATCGAGCCGCCGCGTCCCAGCTATCTGCAAGCCCTCCAAGCGCGCGGCATCCCGGTCCACGCCGTGGGCAAGGCTGGTCAGTTGTTCCGCGGGGTCGGCGTCGACGTCCAGCACGATGGAGCCACGAATCAAACGGCGCTCAGCCACACGGGCGAACTGATCGATTCGCTTCACTCGGGGCTCGTGTTCACGAACCTGATCGAGACCGACCAGGTCTATGGCCACCGCCACGACGCAGTGGGCTTCCACCGCGCGCTGCGTCAGATCGATGCCGCTGTCGCAGACTGGCTGCAGGCCCTCGGCCCCGCCGACCTGCTGGTGCTCACCGCCGACCATGGCTGCGACGTCACCGCCTCCCACACCGACCACACGCGCGAGTTTGCCCCGCTGCTGGCCAGTTTCGCGGGCCACGGCTCGCGCCGTCACGACGGTGCGCTGCCCGACGTGGGGGCCAGCGTCCTGCGCTGGCTCACCGGGAGCCAGGCGAGCAGACCTTCCAGGTAGCGCGTTCGTCTGATGCCGGAGCTGCCGGAGGTCGAGACGATCCGCCGCCAGCTGGCGCCCCATCTGGAGGGCCGAAGGATCGAGCGCTCCAGATCCTCGACCCGCGGTGGACGCTTCCCGACGCCGCGCCGCGTGTAGAGGACGAGCTCCGCGGGGCGCTGATCGAGCGCCTGTCGCGTCGGGGCAAGTACCTGTGCTGGGTCCTGTCCGCCGACCGCCATCTCTTGATGCATCTGAGGATGACCGGCGTGTTGCTGCTCGACCCACCCGCCGAGCCGCCTCATGTCCGCGTGCGCTTCTGGCTCGACGACCGTCGGCGGCTGGTGTACGTAGATCCGCGGCGCTTCGGCACGGGTCACCTGCTCGTCGGCAAGGCGGGCCGGGATGCTTATCTCGACGCGCGGCTCGGCGCCGAGCCGTTGACGCCTGCGTTCACCACCGAGCACCTGTTCCGCTCAGACGCGCGGCCGTCGTGCGCCGATCAAGGCCTTCCTGCTCGACCAGCGCCGCGTCGCGGGCGTGGGCAACATCTATGCCGACGAGGCCCTGTTCCGCGCCGGGCTCCACCCACTGAGGCCGGCCGGGCGCCTGACGCGGGCTCAGGTCGAGCGGCTGCGCTCGGCAGTCGAGGATTCGCTGCTAGCCGGCATCGCCGCGAAGGGGGCGTCGATCGACGACTTCCAGCACATCGACGGCGCACGCGGCTCGTTCCAGGACCGCTTCCAGATTCACCGCCGCGCGGGAGAGCAGTGCCCCAAGTGCGGCGCCACGGTGCGCAAGATCGCGGTCGGCGGCCGCGGGACATACGTGTGCGAGCGATGCCAGCGGCGGCCGCGGCTGAGAGTTTGAGCTGGCGTCCCGCCCGATCCGCTCGTTGCGTGGCGCCGGCCCTCAGGCAGCCGCCATCAGCGTACCCAGGCGTCCAGCCCGATCCGCGTCCAAGAGCTCGCGGAAGCCGCCCACGACCTGATCCCCGATCACGATTTGAGGGAACGTGACCATTCCCGTTCGCTGCTGGAGCTCGGCGCGGCCGTCCGGATCGCGTGTCAGATTGATCTCTTCGTATTCGATCCCGCGCCGGCTGAGAAGCGCCTTGGCGCTCGCGCAGAGAGAGCAGTGCTCCGTCGTGTACAAGGTCAAAGTCTTCATTGCTTCACAAAGTATAGGGGCTCCGGGCGGCCCGGAGGTTACCTGTAGATACCCGGAAACGACGCGGGAGTAGCGGATGGCCGGACCGCTGAAGACCGAGGCGATCGTGCTGCGCTCAATCCGCTACGGCGAAGCCGACCGCATCCTTCACCTCTATACCCCGCAGCGGGGGCGCATCGGCGCCATAGCCAAGGGCGCCAGGCGCTCCCGCAGTCGCTTCGGCGCTCGTCTCGAGCCCTTCTTCCACATCCGCGCGGTTCTGCACGAGGGGCGCAGCGAGCTGGCCACGGTGACCGGCGCCGACACGGTGGCCGTGTTCGCGCAGCTCCGAGACCGCGCGGAGACGCTCGATGCCGCTGCTCGAGCCTGCGACGCCGTCGGTCGCCTGTTCGAGACCCCCGAGCCCCACCCCGAGGTGTTCGGGCTACTCGTCAACGAGCTGACGCTGCTGAACAGCGATCCCAGCGCGGCCGGGCCGGCCAACGGTCTTGCATTCCGCCTCAAGCTCCTGCTTGCGGCGGGCGTGGTGCCCCACCTCGGGGCCTGCGCATCGTGCGGGTCGCGTGAGCGATTGACCGGCTTCTCGGCCTCCGCCGGCGGGGTTGTGTGCGGCGGCTGCGAGGGGACCGCCTTTCCGCTGGACGAGGAGTCCTACGAGTTTCTGGTGGCCGCTCTGGGTGCGCCGTTGGCAGACGCTCCGGGGGCGTCAGAACGGGCGCTGCGTCAGGCTGAGCGGGCCATCTCGGAGACCGCCGAGCATCACGCCCACGTGCGCCTGCGGCCGTTGCTTGGCTCACGCCGCGCCCGGCCCGATGTCAGAATCGGTCGAGATGCCTGACTCAGCCCTGCAGGCACCACACGAGCATCCGGGGGGCCCGGTGGCTGACCGCTTCGCGCATCGGATCCACAGCCACGAGGAAGCAGAGCTTTCGTCCCGTGCCACGCGTTCCTATCCCGCCAGCAGGGCACGGCCAGAGCCCGACTGTGGGCTGCGCACGCCGTTTCAACGCGACCGCGACCGGATCGTCCACTGCAAGGCCTTCAGGCGGCTGAAGCACAAGACGCAGGTGTTCGTCGCTCCGGCGGGGGACCACTACCGCACGCGGCTGACGCACACGCTCGAGGTCACACAGGTCTCGCGCACGATCGCCCGCGCCCTGCGGCTCAACGAGGACCTGGCCGAGGCCATCGGCATGGGACACGACCTCGGGCACCCGCCGTTCGGGCATATCGGCGAGGAGGCGCTCGACCGCTGCCGCCGGGAGCACTTCGGGGCGTCGTTCAAGCACAACGAGCACTCGCTGCGCGTGGTGGACATCCTCGAACGGGACGGGCAGGGGCTGAATCTCACCCACGCAGTGCGCGAGGGGATCGTCGGGCACTCCTGGCACGCGGACCCGCCGCCGACGCTCGAGGGTCAGATCGTGCGCTTCGCCGACCGGGTCACGTACATCAATCACGACATCGACGACGCGCTGCGAGCGGGAGTGATCGGGCTCGCGGACCTTCCATCCGAGCCGATCGCCGTGCTGGGCGACAGTGGCCCTCGCCGCATCGACACGCTCGTCCACGACCTCGTCGAGCACTCCGACGCTGCGGGCGAAATCGTCCAGGGAAACGGGGTCGGCCAGGCGATGTCGGAGCTGCGCGAATTCATGTTCGAACGCGTCTACCTCGGAGCACCGGCCAGGCGCGAGCACGCGAAGATCGAGCTCGTGGTCCGGTCCCTGTTCGAGCACTACGTTCGGCACCCGCACGAGATTCCAGACTCCATCCCCGACGGCGAACCCTCCGACCGCGTGACGGACTACCTGGCGGGCATGACCGACCGCTTCTGCATCGCGACATTCGAGGCGCTGAACGTGCCGGCCGCCTTCGCGCCGTGAAGCAGCGCCGGCACAGGAGACGGCGCCGCCTGTGACTCGCTACACCGCCGACTCGCGTGAGCGCGTCCGCGACGCCGTGGACATGGTCGCCCTCGTTTCCGAGAAGACCGAGCTTCGGCGGGCAGGTGCCAACGAGTACGTCGGGCTTGTGCCCGTTCCACGATGAGCGCACCCCGTCCTTCGGCGTCAACCCCCTCGACAAGGTCTACCACTGCTTCGGCTGCCAGGCCTCGGGCGACCTATTCACGTTCGTGATGGAGACCGAGGGGCTTGACTTCGCGGCCGCGCTCGAAGCGCTCGCCGACCGCTTCGGCGTCCAACTGGAGACAGAGAGCGAGGATCCGCGAGCAGCGGAGCGCCGCGAGCGGCGCGATCGGCTGCACGCGTTACTGGGGCGGGCCGCCGCCTATTACGAGCGCTACCTGTGGGAGGCGCACGAGGCCGCGTCGGCGCGCGAATACCTGCTCGGCCGCGGCTTCGACCGCCAGACCCTGTCCGCGTTCCGGGTCGGCTACGCGCCCAGCGCGTGGGACAGGATGCTGAGGGCGTCGCGGAACGCCGGCTTCAACGAGGGGGAGCTGCTCAGCGCCGGGCTGGCGCAGCGCTCGCGCGCGCGCCCGGGCGGCGTGTACGACCGCTTCCGGGAGCGGATCATCTTCCCGACCAGCGACGAGCGCGGCAGGGTAATCGGCTTCGGCGCGCGCGCGATGCGCGAGAACCAGATGCCCAAGTACCTCAACACCGCCGAGAGCGAGCTCTACCAGAAGCGCCGCGTGCTGTACGCCATCGACCTGGCGCTGCGCTCGGGCGCCACCCGGACGGGGCGGATGATCCTCGTCGAGGGCTACACCGATGTGCTCGCACTACACCAGGCGGGGATCCGCAACTCGGTGGGGATCATGGGGACGTCTCTGACCGAGGAGCAGATCGCCGCGCTCGCGCGGAGGGTGCAAGTGCTGGAGCTATGCCTCGACGCCGACAGCGCGGGGCAGGCCGCGATGCTCCGCGCGGCCGAGGTGGCCGCAGGTCACAAGCTCGAGCTGCGCGTCGTGCCGCTGCCCGCGGGCACCGACCCGGCCGAGCTGATCTCAAGCCAGGGCGCCGACGCGCTCCGCGCGCGCGTGGAGGCCTCTGTCCCGTTCGCGGCATTCCAGGTCGAGCGGATCCTCGAACAGGCTGATCTCGCGTAACGCCGAAGGACGCGACCGGGCCCTCGCACAGCTCACGCCGGTGCTCGGGGGGTTGTCGGCGAGCGCCTTGCGCGACGACCTCGTGCGGCGCGTTGCGGGACGGCTCGAGCTCCCGGACTCGTCGCTGTCCACACTCGTCTCCAGTCGAGCGACTCGTCCTGCAGCGCTCAGACAGCGCCCCGACACGCCACAGCCGGCACGGCTTCCATCTGTCGATCAGGGCTTTCGCGCCGAGCGAACTTTCCTGGCGATGTGTATCGCGCTGCCCGAGGCGGGGCGCGCGGCGCTCGCCGCGATAGAGCCAGACGAGCATCTGATGAGCGAGCAAATGCGCCGCGCCGCGAGGCACATCGCGACGCGGACCGACTCGCCGCTCGCCGATCTGCCCGCACGAGGAGAACGGTCTGGCGCGGACGGTGGCCGACCTCGTCGCCAGGGCCGGCCGCACCCCGGACATCTCGGAGACGCGCCTCGAGCACGCCCGGCTCGTGCTGGAACGGAATCGCATCGACCGGGCGATCGTCAGGGCGCGCTCGGGCGGCGGGGGCGAGGTCGCCGCCCTGGCGCGCGAGCGGGAGGGGGTGCTGGAGGCGATCCGGAGGGTGGTGGGTGAGCTGGCGTAGGCGTCCCGTGATCGGCGTCCACCGTGACGCTGAGGTGGACGGTGGACCGGCGACGCTGCCGCTAGATTAAGCGCCGAGCCGCCGGCTCCAGATCCAATACACCACAATCCGGGGTAGCTCAATCGGCAGAGCGAACGGCTGTTAACCGTTAGGTTGTGGGTTCGAGTCCCACCCCCGGAGCTATGCGTCACGCGAGCGAACGTCGATGAAGCTCTACGTCTGTTACGGAACCTGGAAGCCCGCCCCGCGCCCGGGGGGACACCCGTGCGGCGTGGCCTACCACGCGCTGAGGGATGCAGGGCATAGCCCCGAGGTGATCCGCTCCTACGGGCTGGGGATGCTGCCCGACGCGTTCAACCAAACCGCGGGTCGGCGCGAGGTCAAGGGCCTCACGGGCAATCACTGGGTTCCCGCTTTGGTCACAGACGAGGGAGACGTGGTTCAGGGCTCTCGCCAGATAGCCGATTGGGCGAGGGAGAACCCAGCGACCGCCATGGCCGGAGGGCGAGTGATGGACGGCCGGCGAACCCGGCAAGGCCGCGACGATCGAGCAGCTCCAAGACTGGCGGGACAACGGGGCTGTCTGGCGGCCGGTCGAGCTCGACGACGAACACGCCGTCATCGATCTGTGCACATGCTCGGGTGAACCGATGGAGCGCGTGCATAGCGACGATCCGACGTTGATCGCCTACGTGCGCGCGCATCGCGAGGACTGAGCTGACGCTGCCCCGGGCGGCCGGGGCGGGCGACCGGCGGGGAGCGCCGCCCGGGGAGCAGCCCGCGAGCCGGGGAGGCGGAGCGCCGTATTTCGCAGCAAATCCGGTCTCCGCTCGGTGCCTTGGCCACTTATGCGTCCTGGAGACGCATAAGTGGACACGACGGGACCGGAGCGGTGAGTTTGCGACGTTTTCCGGGCGCCAGGCGCGCGAGGGCGCGCGAGCGCCCGCGCAGGTGCGCGCCGGCGCCGCGGCCGGCGTCGCGATGCGCCCCTCACCCGAGCGCCAGCCGCTCGAGCAGATCCGCCGCACGCGACGCGCTGTCGTTCTGCTCGGCCCAGCTCTTCATCGCCGCCGCCCTCGTCCACAGCGAGCGGTTGGCAAACGCACGGCGCACCGCGAGTCTGAGCGTCGACGGGGTCAGAAACCGCCACGGCAGGCGCAGCCCGGCGCCGGCCCACGACGCGCGGGCGGCGTTCTCGGCCATATCGCCGGAATGCGGCACGGCCAGGACCGGGCAGCCCGATACCAGCGCGCGCACCAAGGTCCCATGGCCCGCGTGCGTGATGACCAGCGATGAGAGGGGCATGGTGCGCGAATACGAGACCCAGTCCACGAGCCGCGCGTTCGCCGGCACGGCGAGGGACCACTCAGACCCGATCGGAGGACGAGCATCGCTGACCGTTTCGTCGCCCGCGCCCGCCTGCGCCGGCCGCCGGTTTGTCGCCGCCAGTACCCGTACGGGCTCCGAACCGAGGCCCTCGAGCGCCGCGCGCAGCAATGACTGTTCTGAGTCGTGGGCCGTCGAGGGTGCCACCAGAATCAGCGGGTCCCCACCTGCAGGCGGCGCCACCTCGTGGTAGGGCGGCTCCCACACGAGCGGACCCACCACGTGTGTATTCGGTGGCCAGCGCCTCGGATACTCGAGCTGGGGCAGCGTGGCCACGAGCGTCAGCTTGTCGCTGATACCTCCATACAGCCGATCGAGCGGCCGTAAGCCCAGCCGGCTGCGCGTCTCGTTCAGCTCGGCCCGGCCGCGGCGCAGTCCATGCTCGGTCAGGCCTTCGAGCACGCCCCACCCAAGCCGGCCGACAGCCGTCCGGGGCAGCCTTGCTCCGAGCGCGTATGGGGGCGCTCCCGGCAGCGGTCCCGGGTAGACGTGCGGGACCAGGGTCGCGACGGGGAGAGCCTCGAGCTCGCCGGCCAGCGCGGGCGCCAGGGTCAGGATGTCGTGCACGACGAGCTCGGCCCCCGCTTCGATCACCGCCTCGCGGGTCTGGGGCGTGGCGGACACCACGGCCTGGTAGGGCTTGACGGGGTGTTCGGCGGTTGGGAAGACCTGATACTCAGGCGCGTCGACGAACCGCATGCCCGCCGCCTCCACGGCGCGGCGCCACCGCTTCCAGGTCTCGAACGTGACCTCGTGGCCGCGCTCCACCAGGCGCGCGCCCAGCGCCAGCATCGGGAACGCGTGCCCCGCGTCGCCGAACGCCCCGAGAAAGATCTTCAAGCCGCGAGCTCTGCCACTGCCCGAAGCTGCTCTATCCGATCCTGGCTCGTGAACGCCATCGGGGTGATCATCAGCGTCCCGACGCCGGCCTCGCGGAAGGCCACGATCCGCTGGCGCACGACGTCGCGCGGACCGCAGAGCGAGACCAGGTCGATCAGCTCGTCCGGAATCGCCGCTCCGGCCTCGGCCTTCTTGCCGTCCAGATAGAGGTCCTGGACCTCCTTGGCAGCCTGCTCGAACCCGTAGCGCTGCACGAGCTTGTTGTAGAAGTTCTGCTGGCGCGATCCCATGCCGCCGATGTAGAGGGCCAGCGCCGGTCGCATCACGTTGCGAGCCAGCTCGCGGTCCTCCGATACGAACGCGTTGATCGTGGGCGCGATGTCGAAGCCATCCAGCGAGCGCCCCGCGCGGGCGGCTCCCTCCTCGAGCAGCGCCCGCAGCTCGCCGACGTGCTCGGGCGAGAAGAAGGTCGGGATCCAGCCGTCCGCAATCTCGCCGGCGAGCGCGGTGTTCTTGGGGCCGATCGCCGCCAGGTAGATCGGGATGCGCTCCTGGACCGGGGAGATCATCAGCTTGAGCGGCTTGCCCGGCCCGTCCGGGAGCGGCAGCTCTAGCGTCTGGCCCTGAAACTCCACCCGCTCGCGCGCCAGCGCCTTGCGCACCACCGCGACGTACTCCCGGGTTCGCTGCAGCTGGCGGCCAAAGCGCTGGCCGTGCCAGCCTTCGGCCACCTGCGGCCCCGACGAGCCGATCCCGAGCAGCATGCGCCCGCCGGACAGCTCGTCGATCGTCGCCGCCGTCATGGCTGTCATCGCCGCGCTGCGGCCGGGCATCTGGAAGATCGCCGAGCCCAGCTTGAGCTTGGTCGTCTGCGCGGCCAGCCACGCCAGCACAGTGGCGGTGTCCGAGCCGTAGGCCTCGGCCGCCCACACGGAGTCGTACCCCAGCCGTTCGGCTTCCTGTACGACCTCGAGCTGGTCCTGGGGGCCCATGCCCAGACCCCAGTAGCCGACATGCACGCCCAGCTTCATCTGCAATGTTCCTTTCGTCTGAAGGACTGGCTTGTCGCCGCCGAGGAGGGCGACTAGAGTGCCGCCGGCACTCGACCACCGGGCGAGAACCCTATGCGACGGCGGCGAAGAGCGACGATCAGCGAGCTGCGGGAGGCGGTGGAGGTCCTGCCGCGCAGGACCCGCATCGCGATGCTGGAGGGCATCCGCCAGAACGAGATCATCGTCGGCGCTTACTCGGATGGCAGCGGCATCTGTCCGATGCTCGCCGCACATCGCGCCGGCGGCCGCACCAGCGTGATCTCGTTCGCCAAAGCCTGGGACCGGTTCGCGTTCCGCGGCGAGCGCCGGTGCGCGGTCCGCCGCGCCAGCGAACGCGAGCTCCTGGTGTTGCGCTCGCACCTGGAGGCAAGCCTGATCGATGACGAGGCACCCGGCGAACTGGCACCCGCGATCGCCCAGCATCGTGAGCTGGTGGACGGGGCGCTCGCCCGCGAGCTCCAGGCTCACGAGCACGCGCGATGGGTACGCGTCCTACGTCGGCGCAAGCGCGCGGACGTCCCCGTCGAACACCGCGCGGACGTCCCCGTCGCGCAACGCGCTTAGGGCCTCGCGTCTAGACCTGCTCGCCCGGACGCTGGAAGACGAGCTCGGGGATGACGCACGCGGGCGAGACCCGGAGCAGCATCCTGACGCCCTCGGCGACATCTTCGGGGCGGATCATGTCCTCCGCGGGGACCGACTGCTTGACGAAGTCGGTCATCGCGGTGTCGACAAAGCCCGGGCACAGGGCACACGACTTGACGCCGGCGCCGTTCAGCTCCTGGTTCATGGCCTGGGTGAAGCCGATCACGCCGTGCTTCGTAGCCGAATAGACGGACAGCCAGGCCTGTCCGGACTTGCCGGCCATCGAAGCGGTATTGACGACCAGCGCGTTGCGGTGCTCGGCCCCCGCCGCCCTCAGGAGCTCCGCGCACTCGCGGTAGAACAGCACGATCGAGCGCAGGTTCACCCCCAGCTGAATGTCCAGGTACTTGGTCTGGATCTCCCCGACCGCCGCGCCGATCCCCACCCCGGCGTTGTTGACCAGCACGTCCAGGCGGCCGAATCGCTCTCGGTGCGCGGACACCACGCGGCTGACGTTCTCCTCGGAGCCCATGTCGCCGGCCAGGTGCTGCACGTCGTAGCCCCGCTCGCGGAGCTCGTCGGCGGCGGCGTCGAGCTTCTCGGGCCGGCGGGCCGCCACGGTCAGCCCGAACCCCTCTTCACCCAGCACATTGGCGATCGCCAAGCCGATTCCGCTCGAAGCGCCCGTCACGATTGCTGCTCGCTCTGCCAAGGGTCCCCTCGCTTCTGTGATCGCTGGTGGTCGCCGGTATCCAATCAGGAACCTGCGAGGATGACGGGATGACCCAGGCCGACCTCGAGCTTCGCGGACCGGCAGACCGCGGGTTCGACGAGGTCCTGAGCGCCGACGCCCTCGAGTTCGTGGGCGAGCTGCACCGGCGCTTCGATCCCCGGCGCCGGGAGCTGCTCGAGGCCCGCGCCGCGCGGCGAGAGCGGCTGCGGGCGGGGGAGATGCTGGACTTCCTGCCGGACACGCGCGAGGTGCGCGAAGGCGACTGGCGGGTCGAGCCGGTACCCGACGACCTCGCCCAGCGCTGGGTCGAGATCACCGGGCCGACCGACCGCAAGATGGTGATCAACGCGCTGAACTCCGGCGCCGATGGCTTCATGGCCGACTTCGAGGACGCCAACTCGCCGACCTGGCGAAACATGGTGCTCGGCCACAGCGAACCTCAGGGATGCGATCGAGGGGACGATCTCCTGCGACTCCGCCGATGGGCGCCACTACGAGCTCGAGCCAGACCCCGCGACGCTGCTGGTGAGACCGCGCGGCTGGCACCTCCCGGAGCGCCACCTGCTGATCGGCTCCGAGCCCGTTTCAGGGGCGCTGTTCGACTTCGGCCTCTACTTCTTTCACTGCGCGCCACGACTGCTGCGCGCCGGAACGGGACCGTACTTCTATCTGCCGAAGATGGAGTCCCATCTCGAAGCGCGGCTGTGGAACGACGTCTTCTGCTTCAGCCAGGATGCGCTCGGCATCGACCGGGGCACGATCAAGGCCACGGTGCTCATCGAGACGCTCCCCGCCGCCTTCGAGATGGACGAGATCCTCTACGAGCTGCGCGAGCACTCGGCCGGGCTCAACGCCGGGCGTTGGGACTACATCTTCTCGGCCATCAAGTGCTTTCCGGAGCGCCCGGAGATGGTGCTGCCCGACCGCGGCGACGTCACGATGACCGTGCCCTTCATGCGGGCCTACACCGAGCTGCTCGCGGCGACCTGTCACCGTCGCGGAGCGCATGCCATGGGGGGAATGGCGGCGCTGATCCCTTCGCGCCGCGACGAGGAAGCGAACGCCAAGGCGCTGGAGGGCGTGCGGGAGGACAAGCGGCGCGAGGTCTCCCAGGGATATGACGGCACCTGGGTCGCGCACCCCGACCTGGTGCCCGGTCGCACGCGAGGTGTTCGAGGAGGGCCTGAAAGGCGCCCCCAATCAGCTCGGGCGGCTGCGCGACGACGTCGAGGTGAGCGCCGGCGAGCTTCTGGACCTGCCGTCTACGCCCGGCTCGATCACCGAGGCCGGGCTGCGGACCGACGTCAACGTCGGCTTTCAGTACATCTCCTTCTGGCTGACCGGCCGCGGCGCGGCGGCGATCAACTCGCTGATGGAGGACGCAGCAACGGCCGAGATCTCGCGCTCACAGATCTGGCAGTGGGTGCATCACGGCGCGCGGTTGGAGGACGGCCGGACGGTGACCCCGGAGCTCGTTCGCCAGACGCTCGACGAGGAGACGGCGAAGATCCGCGAAAACGTGGGCGAGGAGATCTGGCGCCACGGCCGCCCGGCCGACACGCGCGAGATCTTCGAGCGCGTGGCGCTCGCGCCCGAGCTGCTGGAGTTCCTGACGATTCCCGCCTACGGGTATCTCGACTGACGGCCGGCTGGGAGCGGACGCCCGCCCGGCTTGCCTATTCGCCGCTCTCGAACTTGAACGAGATCGCCAGGCGCACCCGGTAGCTGGTGATCTGTGCCGTTCTGGATCGCCACATCCTGACGGAGCACTTCCGCGATCCGGATATCGCGGACAGTGCGCGCCGCGGTCTCCACCGCATTGCGCGCGGCGTCCTCCCAGGATTGGTCGCTGACGCCGATCACCTCGGTCACTCGGTAGACGCTGCCTGCCATGCCGGCTGCTCCTCTCCTCGGGTTGCGATTCTCCGGCTGTGAGCCGGTGACGCCGACCCTACACCGCGGCTCGGGTTTGAAATAAAGGCGCGCCTGCCCTGAAGGGCGGCGCGCCCGTTTATGCTCGCGCCGTGAGGGAGAGGTCGCTGACTTCTGCGGCGCTGGTGACGTTGGCACTGGCGACGGCCGTGGCGGCGCCGAGTGCGGCGGGGCGCGTGGCCCAGCCCGTGCCACGGTCCATCACGCTCGAGTGGGTGGGCGACGTGGCGCTCAGCACGGAGCGTGGGCTGCCGCCCGGCGGGCTGGCGGGAGGCGTTGGCGCCGGTTCGAGGCTTGCTGCGCAGCGCCGACGTGACGCTCGGCAACCTCGAGGGAACTCTGTCGGTCGGCGGGCAGTCGAAGTGCGCGCAGCTCGGTGCCGGCAGCTGCTTCGCGTTCCAGGCCCCGCCCAGTACGGCCTTCGCGCTGCGGTCGCTGGGCTTCGATCTCGTAAACCAGGCGAACAACCACTCGCTGGACTACGGTCCCTCGGGGCGGGCGCAGACAGTCGCGGCGCTGAAGCGGGCGGGGGTCGCCTACACGGGCTTGCCCGGCCAGATCACCTATCTCCAGGTCAAGGGCCTGAGGGTCGCGTTCCTGGGGTTCGCCCCCTACCCGTATGACGCGAACCTGCTCGACATCCCGGCGGCCAAGGCGCTGGTCGGCAGGCGCGCCGCCGCGCCGCGCTGGTCGTGGTGATCATCCACGCCGGCGCCGAGGGAGCGGGCGCGCTGCATACTCCTCGGGGAACGGAGTACTTCGACGGCGAGAACCGGGGAGACGCCCGAGCCTTCGCCCACGCGGTGATCGACGCCGGCGCCTCGATCGTGCTGGGCTCGGGTCCCCACGTGATCCGCGGGATCGAGCGCTACCGGGGGTGGATGATCGCCTACTCGCTCGGAAACTTCGTCGGCTACCAGACGCTCGCCGGCGGCGGACTGCTCGACGAGAGCGGGATCCTGAGGGTGACGCTCGCGCCGGGCGGCCGCGTGTTGGCCGCGCGCTGGATCTCGATGAAGCTCGTCAACGGGCTGCCGCGCCCCGACCCCAGCCACGCCAGCGCCGGGCTGGTGGCCGCGCTCTCCCGAGACGATTTTCCGGGCGACCATTTCCGCATCGCGCCAGCGGCGTGTTCGGCGCTCTGAGCTAGCCCCTCGCTACACGTCCACCGGTGCCTCGCGCGCGCTGCGCGAGGCGCCGACCGAGGCGGCGACCACGAACGCGATCCCTGCCAGCTCGCGCGCGCTCAGCCCCTGGCCGACGACGATGAATCCCGCCAGCGCCGCCATCGCCGGCTCGAGGCTCATGAGCACGCCGAAGATACGCGTGGGGATTCGCCGCAGGGCCTCCATCTCGAGCGTGTAGGGGATCGCCGAGGAGAGCAAGCCCACCGCGGCCCCGAGCGCCAGCGAGCGCGGCTCCAAGAGTGCACGCCCGCCTTGGGCCACGCCGAGCGGCAGCACCACGATCGAGGCAACGCACATGGCGATCGCCAGCCCGGACCCATGCTCGAACGCTCTGCCAACGCGCGCGTTGATGATGATGTAGGCCCCCCACATGCAGCCGGCGATCAGCGCGAAGACGACGCCCAGGGCATCGAGGCTGCGACTGCCGCCGTGCATCAGTGCGACGATCCCGATCGCCGCCAGCCCCACCCACAGCAGGTCGAGCCGCCGCCGCGACCCGGCGATGGCCACGGTCAGCGGGCCGATGAACTCGATCGTCACGGCGATGCCGAGCGGAATCCGCTCGATCGCCTCGTAGAAGGTCGCGTTCATCGTCGCGAGCACCAGGCCGAACACCGCGGCCAGCAACAGGTCGCGTCGCGTCCTGGTCCGCAGCGCCGGGCGCCAGACGCCAGCAGCACGATCGTGGCGGCCACGAGCCGCAGGAGTACCGCCCCTCCGGGGCCGGTCCGCGCAAACAGCGTGGTGGCGATCGCGGCGCCGAACTGCACCGAGGCGATCCCGCCAAGCACCAGGACCGGTGAGGGCGTGCGCGCCAGCAGCCCCGGCGCCCGCGGCGTGGTGTCCACCAATGCCATCAGCCGATCGTAGTGCCGGCCACCTTGTCGGCGCCGGAGATGACGCCGGGCCTCATCGTCTGGAATCGGTAATCCTGGACTGGTTTCAGATTGACAAACGACGGCCGTAAGCTTAGTCTTACCGTTAGTGATAACTAACCGAGGCGATGCGTGGATCGCGCTCGGCGATCCGACCAGGAAGGCGATCTTCGAGCTGCTCGCCGATCGCCCGCGGGCGGTCGTGGAGCTGGCCGGGGAGCTGCCCGTCAGCCGTCCGGCCGTCTCCCAGCACCTCCGGGTGCTCAAAGGCGCCGGGCTGGTGGTCGACCGGCCCGTCGGCACCCGCCGGATCTATCGGGTCGACCCCGATGGGCTTGCGGCGCTGCGGGCCGATCTCGAGCGCTTCTGGGGAAAGGCCTTGGCCGCCTACAAGGCCGTTGTGGAGCAATCAACCGAGGAGGACACATGAGCACTCACACCCAGGCGACGGCTACAACCGTCCGCAGCTCGGTCGTCGTCGAGGCGCCGATCGAGCGAGCGTTCGCTGTATTCACCGAGGGCTTCGGCAGCTTCAAGCCACCCGAGCACAACATGCTCGCCGTGAGATCGCGGAGACGGTGTTCGAGCCGCGGGTCGGCGGCATCGTGTATGACCGCGGCGTGGACGGCAGCGAGTGCCGCTGGGCCCGGGTGCTCGCCTACGAGCCGCCGCAGCGGGTCGTGATCAGCTGGGACATCAGCCCGCGGTGGCAGATCGAGACCGACCTCGACAGGGCAAGCGAGGTCGAGGTGCGCTTCATCGCCGAGTCCGCCGAGCGCACGCGGGTCGAGCTCGAGCACCGCAATCTCGACCGGCACGGCGACGGCTGGGAGACCGCGCGCGAGGGCGTGGGCGGCGATCAGGGCTGGCCCCTATACCTGCGGCGATTCGCCGCCGTCGTCGCCGAGGAGGAATGATGGCGCCGGCCGATCAGCTCACCACGAAGCTCAGCCCACTGTCGGTGTCAGATTCCGTCGCCCGCCTGACTGAGATCGTCGCCGGCCCCGGCCTGAAGCTGTTCGCAGTGGTCGACCACAGTGGTGAGGCCCGGGCCGCCGGGCTCGAGCTGCGGGACACCAAGGTGGTGATCTTCGGCAACCCCGAGGCGGGGACCCCAGTCATGCAGGCCTCGCCGCTGGCTGCGCTCGACCTCCCGCTGAAGGTGCTCGTGTTCTCCGACGGCGATCAGACCAAGCTCACCTACCTGGCGCCCTCCGCGCTCGCGGCCCGGTACGGGCTGAGCGACGAGCTCGCCGCTCGGCTCGCCGGCATCGACAAGGTGACGGACGCAGTCATCGATCAAAAGGCGGACCGGGGGCCTACTTGAGACGCCCGACGGTCGTGTAGAAGACACGCGCAATGACGCTGTAGCCGTTGTCGTTGGCGTGGATGTTCGGACCGACCGGCGGGGTCGTGCATGCCCACGTCCAAGCGCAGACATAGGCGACGTTGACCGGGATCGTCTGACCCGCGAAGGACACGCTGGGCGACTGGTTGTAACTGTTGAACGCATCCGCGACGTCGGCGGTCTTGAAGCCCGCGGCGGCGTTGGCCGCGTTGATGTCGCCGTTTATGCCCTGGAGCAACGGCACCGACGCGGCGGCGAGCGCCTTGTCGTTCGGGTTGGCGCTGAAGTACTCACCGAGCACAGGGTCGTAGAGATTCATCGCCGCGAACTTCGTTCCCTTGGGAGCGGCGGCCTTCAGCGCCCCGAGGATCTTGGGCGTATTGGCCTTGATCGCGTTCTGGCCGTTGGTCACGCACGTGACGATCGCCGACAGGCTCCCGGCCGACACGCAGGC
The DNA here is from genome assembly GCA_963846075.1 of uncultured Actinomycetes bacterium. Taxonomy (GTDB): domain Bacteria; phylum Actinomycetota; class Thermoleophilia; order Solirubrobacterales; family Solirubrobacteraceae; genus Palsa-465. The sequence continues at coordinate 155,496 of CAWJUS010000003.1, forward strand.
GATCGACATCGTTGGCGCCGATGTCGATCGTGATCAGCGGCACGGTGCCGGGCCTGTGATGCTTCTTCAGAAACGAGACCGCTGCCTTCAGCTGGGAGCCGCCCTTGCGGTTGCAGCGGAACTGCTGGGCGCTCTGGGCGTTGCCGGAGCCGGTCAGCAGGCTCGTGGTCGTGTCGCCGGGACAACCCATCTCGACCAGCTGCAGCTTCTTGATCCGCTTGGCCTCGAGCGCGAACAGTCGGTTCGTGTAGCCCCGGTCGGTCTCGATCCCGGTGCCGTTTGAATTCGGCTGGAAGCCCACGGACAGCGAGTCGCCAAGCGCGAGGTAGTAACGCGGCGCAGGGCTCGTCGTTCCGTCGGCGAACGCCGGCGGGGCCGCGATGGCAGTCATTGCAGCCAACACCCCGATCAACAGCAGTCGTACCTTCATGTTCTCTCTCTCCTCCGAATCAGCTACTGAGTCGCGGCACTCTACAGACGAGTCAGCCGGTCGGCGCCACATCCTCGGACCGCACGGTCGGGCCGACGGGCGGCGCCGGTAGGCTTGGCGTGCGCCGCCACGGGCGCTGCGGTGAACGTCCATGCCGATTCAGCCGACCGCCGAGCAAATCCAGGAACTCGTCGCCGCGCACGACCCGGGACCAGTGGTGATGGTCAATCTGCTCCGGTTCAAGCCCGAGGCGGACGGCATCGACGCCGGCGTCACGGGGGCCGAGGCGTATGCCCGCTACAGCGTCGCGGCCGAGCCGTTCCTGCGGGGCGTCGGCGGGCGACTGCTGAGCGCCGTCCGGCCGGAGCGGACGGTGATCGGCCCGCGACAGGCGAATGGGACCTGGTGTTGCTGGTCGAGTATCCGTCGCGCGCCAAGTTCCTGGAGATGGCGACCAATGAGGAGTACCTCAAGGTCCACGCGCACCGGGAGGCTGCGGTCGCAGACTCCCGGCTGATCGCGTGTTCTTGAGTCGGTCCGAGAACATCGCGGTTCTCGCCTAGACGGCCGTGGGGCGCCGCGCGCTGGTGACGCGCGGAGATGTCGTGGAGGTAGGAGGCGATGACGCCGTCAGATGCTCGCCTGACGCGCCGGCGCCGCGCGAGCGAGCGAAGCTCCGCGTCGGGTGACCGGCGGGGGGTGGCCGGGTGGACGCGGTGATGTGGCTCCGGGGGCGGTCGAGAGTGGTCATGCTGCTTGCTGCTCCAATCCGGCGTTGGCGGGGACGGGGATAGCCTCGTCGGGCGCGAGTTGCAGCTCGGGCCGCCTGGCGCGCGGGCGCAGGAGCGCGAACGCGAGCAGGACGCGGCGACGGTCGCTCCGGCGGCCGCGAGGAACGCGACGTGGTAGCCGCTGATCAGCGAGGTGGCGAGGCCGTGGTGGGCGGCCAGGAGGCCCTTGGTGTGGTTGGTGGCCACGGTGCTGAGAACGGCCAGTCCGAGCGCGCCGCCGATCTGCTGCGAGACGTTGGTGATGCCCGAGCCGAGCCCGGCGTCGGCCGCGGGGACGTCCTCCATCGCCAGCGTCAGCAGCGGCATGAACGCGTTGCCGATGCCGAGGCCGATCGCGAAGTTGGCGAGGAAGATCGTCGGGAAGTACGCGGTGTGCGGGCCCGACGCGAGCCGAACAGCACCAGCCCGAGCGACCGCGATGGTCATCCCGGCGGTGAGCACCGCAAGCGCCCCGAAGCGCCTCGACCAGCGCCGCGGTGATCCCGCGGGAGAGGACCGCGACGGTGAGCGTCCACGGGAGGAACGCCGCGCCCGTCTGGAGGGCGCCGTAATGGCGGACGTGCTCGAGGTACAGCGTGCCCAGGAAGAAGGTCGAGTACATGCCCGTCACCAGCAGGCCTCTGACGAGGCTGGCGTTGACGAGCCCGCGCAGGCGCAGGATCCGCAGCGGCATGATCGGGTTCTCGATCCGGGCCTCGAGGGTCACGAACGCGGCCATCAGGGCGGCGGCGAGGCCGAGGAAGCCGAGCACCCGGGCGGAACCCCAGCCGTGCTAGGTGGCCTCGACGATCGCGTAGATCGCGCTCATCAGCGAGACGGTCACCAGCGGCGGAGCCGAGCCAGTCGACGCCGTGCCCGAGTCCGAGCCCCTCATCGCCGCGGATGAGCGCGCTGCCGAGGAGGAACGCGGCGCCGCCGATCGGCAGGTTGACGAAGAACACCCAGTGCCAGCTGAGGGCCTGGGTGAGTACGCCGCCGGCCAGCAGGCCGAGCGAGCCGCCCGGCGACGGAGACGAACACGTAGGCGCTCATCGCGCGCGCGCGATCGGCGGCTTCGGGGAATTCGGTGACGATGATCGCGAGGATCACCGAGGCCTGCGCGGCGGCGCCGACGCCCTGCAGGAAGCGGGCGCCGATCAGCCAGCCCTGGCTCGGCGCGATCCCGCAGAGCAGCGACGCCGCGGTGAAGATCGTCAGGCCGGCGAGGAAGACCCGCTTTCGTCCGGCGAGGTCACCGAGCCGTCCGGCGAGCAGCAGCAGGCTGCCGAACGTGACCAGGAACGCATTGACGACCCAGCTGAGGTTTGCCTGGCTGAAGTGCAGGTCGCGTTGGATCGAGGGCAGCGCGACGTTCACGATCGTCACGTCGAGCACGATCATCAGCTGCGCCAGGCAGACGATGAACAGCGTGATCCAGCGGCGCCGGTCGGGGGAGGGAGCGAGGAGAGAACTGAGGTTCATGGTTGTCACCGCTTGACTTTGGGGCTAAAATGGAGGCCACCTCCGAAATAACTGGAGGGACCCTCCACGAAATATACGGAGGCACCCTCCGTTTGTCAAGGACAATTTGAAATGAGCACCACCACCGAAACGCCAGCCGAGCTGATCGCCCGGCCGAAGCGCGCCGACGCGCGCCGCAACTACGAGAAGGTGCTCGCGGCCGCGCGCGAGGCGTTCGCCGAGGGCGGCGAGGCGACGTCGCTCGAGGAGATCGCCCGTCGCGCCGGAGTCGGGATCGGCACCCTGTACCGCCACTTCCCGAATCGGCAGGCGTTGGTCGAGGCGCTATACGTCAACGAGGTCGAGGAGCTCGCTCGCTCCGCCGCGGAGCTCGAGGGGCCGATCCCTGGGAGGCGCTCAACCGCTGGTTCGAGCGCCTGATCGGCTACCTCGCCACCAAGCGGGCGCTGGCCGCCGAGCTGACCAACTACCTCGATCCGGATGCGCCGCTGTTCCAGGCCTGCCGCAGCGTCGCTGTTCGCCGCCGGCGAGCCGCTCCTCAAGCGCGCCCAGGAGGCCGGCGTAGTGCGACCGACGTCGATTTCTCCGACGTCCTGCACATGGTCATCGGGATCAGCAAGCTCCCGACCAACGACCCCGCGCAGACCGAGCACATCATGCGGATCGCGCTCGACGGGCTGCGCTACCGCCCCGACGCGGACTAGCGGACCGCCGGCGGGGCAGTCACGGAAGCTGAGACGCCAGGTCGCGGGCACGCTTCGCAGCGTCGCGGGCGTACTTGACACGTGCCACCTCGGTGGCGTCGGCTCTCCCTCTGCGTCGCTCGCGCTCGGCGTGCGCCGCGGCTAGCTTCGCGGACCAATCAAGAGTGTCGGCAACCCGCAGGTAAAGGGCAGCCAAGTCCGATCGATCGCTTCTGACGGGGGATGGTGAACTCGTTTTGGCGTCCTCTGCAAAGCCCAAGTTGCTTCCGAGGATGCCCCCCCTGCCGACAAATTCAATACGGCTCCGGCCCGACGGTTCGGAACCAACCTAGGCGCCGGTCTCGAGAACGAAGATCTACGCGGCGGTTCGTGCTCGGTGACTTGACGTCGCCAGGCCCTGGATCCTTCCCGCCGGTCCCTCCCGGCAGGTGTCGCTGAAATCGCGCACGCTTGCGCGTCATCATCCGGAGGGCAGCCTCAAATAGCAAGACAGAAGGAGTGGTTGTGAGCTACGAGACCCTGCTGTATGCGACGGATGGCCCAATCGCGACGATCACGCTGAATCGTCCGGAGCGGCTCAACACAATCGTCCCGCCGATGCCCGATGAGTTCGAGGCGGCGGTGCGCGAGGCGACGCTCGACCGCGAAGTCAAGGTCATCGTGCTGCGAGGCGCCGGACGAGCTTTCTGCGCCGGGTACGACTTCGCCGGCGGCTTCCATCACTGGGACGAGACGATCACCTCTGACGGGCAATGGGATCCTGGCAAGGACTTCATCGGCGCGTCGGCATATGGCCCGACTCAGAAGTTCATGAGCATCTGGCGCACTTCCAAGCCGGTGATCGCCCAGGTCCACGGATGGTGCGTGGGCGGCGGCAGTGACATGGCGCTCTGCGCGGACCTCGTCATCGCCTCTGAGGATGCGCAGATCGGAACGCCTTACTCTCGCATCTGGGGGTGCTACCTGTCCGGGATGTGGCTGTATCGCCTCGGCCTGACCAAGGCCAAAGAGCACGCCCTGACCGGTCGGCCGCTGTCCGGGAGGGAGGCGGCGGAGGTCGAGCTGATCGACGCCGCCGTGACCGTTTGAGGAGCTCAAGGCGGCCGTCGCGGACCAGGCGCAGAAGCTTGCGAACATCCCGTCATCCCAGCTCGCGGCGATGAAGCTGATCGTCAACCAGGCCTACGAGAACATTGGGTTGCACTCGACTCAAACCCTCGGGCCGATTCTCGACGGTCTGATGCGAAACACGCCCGACGCGCACGCGTTCATCGACAAGGCGGCAGCGGAGGGCGTCAGGGCCGCCACGCAAGACCGCGACGCGCTGTTCAAGGACTACAGCATGGCGGGAGCAGAGCGCCGTCCCGACCCCGCTCATTCGATCGACCCGGTGCCCGACGCTTCCTGACTTCTGATGCCGACGCTCGAGCGGGCTCAGTCCGGCAGCCTGCGCGACGGCCCACGGATGGTCGACGGAGTCAGCGGAGCGCCGCCGTGATTAGCCGCTCGAGCTCTTCTGCCACCCGCTCGAGGGGCGCGACCGACCGCTCCGCGCGAGCGAGGACCACGGCGCCCTCGATCGAGGCGATGATCAGCGTGGCGATCGAGTGCCCGCGTCCGGAGCGTGCGGTTCGACGGCGTCGGCCAGCAGCTGTTCCCACTGCGAGAAGGCTTTCGCGGCCGCGTCGCGGACCGCTGGCGCACGGTCGCCCTCGAGTGCCGCGGCCACGACCGGGCAGCCGGCTCCGAAGTCGCTCCGCGCCAGGATCGTTCGCCACAGGGACACGAAACTGTGCACCGCCTCGACGGGCTCCGACTCGCGCATCGCCGCGCCGAGGCCGGCAGCGGTGAACTCGCCCGCGAACGTGTCGCCTCCTCGATCAGCTGCGCCTTGCCGCCGGGAAGTGGTGGTAGATCGATCCGCGGGGCGCGCCCGAGTGGGCGAGCACCTCGGAGAACGAGGTCGCGTCGACGCCGCGCTCGCGCATCAGCAGCGCGGCGCTCTGGATCATGTTTTGGCGGGAGTCGGCCTTGACTATGACGCTCATCATAGTATCGTCCCGCCAGGACTATGACGCCCGTCATCGTCGAACGTCACAGGAGCCGCCAATGCCGCTGATCGAGCTTTCCTACCCCGCTGACACATCGACGAGGAGACCCGGACCGCCCTCGTCGACGACCTGAGCACCGTTCTCCTGCGCGCTGAGCGTGCACCCGACACGGAGTTCTTCCGCAGCATCACGTGGGCGTTCGTAAACAGTTCCCCGCCGGAACCGTGCTCCAAGGCGGACGTCCGGTCGCGAAGCCGGTCTTCCGCGTCAACATAAGCGTCCCCGAAGGCGCGCTCTCGGACCGCCGCAAGCAAGAGCTCGTGTCCGAGGCGACGCGCGTGATCAGCGAAGCCGCCGGCCTGACCGATCAGGACGGCCTGCGCGTCTGGGTCATAATCCGCGACGTCCCCGAGGGCAACTGGGGTGCGGCGGGCAACATTGTCCACTTCGAGCAGCTGCGACAGGCCGCGGCGCAGACGGACGGCGGCGAACGCCAGGCGATGGCCGCCGAGCAGGGCGCACCCGCCGCAACGTCTGCCTAATGTCCTCAATTCCGTCGGGGCGCGTCAGCCGATCCGCTCAGCCAGAGACACGATGATCCCCTCTGGCCCGCGCACGTAGGCCATGCGCCAGACGGTCTCGTACTGACCGATACCGCCGACCAGGCCGTAACCGTCCGCAGCCAGCCGGTCGACCGTCGCCTGCAAGTCGTCGACTTCGAATGACACGTTGCGCAGCCCCAGTTCGTTGGCCATGGCGGTGGGCGACCCTGGCTCGTGTTCCGGCCAGACGAAGCTCGACAGCTCCAGCCCAGGACCTCCCTCGGGCGGCCGCAGCATGACAATGTGACTGCGGGAGCCGGAGATGCCGATGACGGTGTCCACGAACTCGCCCTCCATGAACATCCGGCCCTCGACCTCGAGGCCCAGCCCGACAAAGAACGCCGTCACCGTGTCAAGGTCCGCGACGGTGATGCCGACATGGTCGAAACGTCGTAAGTGCGCCATGAGATACATCCTCCAGATCTCTAGGTGTAGTGGGCCGCGCCGATCGAGGCCTCACCTGGTGAGCGGAGCCGGCCGGCGGTTCTCGACATGGAATCGCTGTCACTGTTGCAATGATGGGATGGGTGGTACGGAACCCCGGAGGGGCGGGCCGCTGAGCACGAGTTGAGGAGGCCGGAGCCATGCAAGTAGCGCTGGCGGAGAATCTGAGCGGGATCGACAGCGTGGACCTGGGTGCACAGCCAGACCCGGCACCGGCGGCGGGACAGGCGCTGATCAGGGTTTATGGCGCGGGGGTCGGCCCGTGGGACGTCGGGTTCCTGAGCGGCGGTTTCGCAGGGATCGCCCTGCCCTTCGTCCCGGGTCAAGAAGTCGCCGGCGTCGTCGAAGCGGCTGGTGAGGGGGCCGGCGTCCAGCCGGGAGACCGGGTGTACGCAGTTCTGTTCCCGGCCGGTGGCGGGTTCGCCGAACTGGCGGTGGCGTCGGCGGACCGCCTGGCCCCCATGCCCGACCAGGCCAGCTTCCAGGAGGCGGCCGGGCTGGTGATCGGCGCCGGAACCGCCTACGAGGGCCTGGTCGAACGGGGCGTGCTGCGGGCCGGCGAAAGCGTGCTCATAACCGCCGCAGCGGGAGGCGTGGGCAGCGCCGCCGTACAGATCGCGGCGGCCATCGGTGCCCGTCCCATGGGCGTGGCCAGCCCGCCAAACCATGAGTACCTGCGGGGCTTGGGCGCCGGCGAAGTCTTCGACTACCACGCCCCCGACTGGGTCCAGCAGGTCCTGGCCGTGTTCCCCGGCGGCATCGACCTGCTCCTCGATTGCGCCGGTGGCCAGACCAAGGACCAGGCGGTGGGTGCAGTGCGCGACGACGGCCGGGCGATCTCGGTGATACCCCCATTCGGTCCTCTCCGGCTTGAGCGGGGCATCACGGGCGAATCGTTCGTCGCCCGCGGAGGCCGGCGCCGGCTGGAAGCACTCTCCCGCTTGGTCGACGCGGGCCAGCTCCGCCCGCAGGTCGAGGCGGTCCTGCCGTTGAGCCAGGTTCGCGAGGCGTTGAGACGGGTCGCGGGCGGACACACACGCGGCAAGATCGTGCTCCAGATCGGGCGATAGCGTCAACGCCTCGGCGCCGTCCTGCCACCGCGCTCCCGAACCCACGCCGGACTGCAGGTCTTTCCCAGTGGCCCGGGCAGGATTCGAACCTGCGCGCGACGGATTATGAGTCCGCTGCTCTGACCCCTGAGCTACCGGGCCTTAGTGGCCCCTGGGCCCCGCGAAGCTAGCACCGGCTCCTGATTGAGATACGCTCCCGGAGGATGTTGATCTCGGCTGATGCGGCAACCTCCCAGACGCTGGCGCTGCTGGCGACGTTCCTGGGCATCGGCGTGATCGTCAACCTGGTCGTGGTCTACATCGTCGCCCTGGTGTTCGCCGAGCGTAAGGAGAATCAGGAGCGCCGCAACGGCGTCTGAGGCCCGATGCCGGACGCCGTAGACGTCCGTCGCGAGGCCGCTTGGGGTCAACTCTGAAGGAACGGCCCAGTCGGGCGTCGAAACAGACGCCTGCCGATGAAGACCTCAGCGCCCACGAGCGCATCGCGCGGCCAGAACGGCGCGACGACGCACCACGCCGGCTCCGGCGCCGCGCCGACCGACAGCTCCGCGCAGGCACTGTCGGCGTACATCCGCTCTCGCTTCGATGAGTTCTCGCGCTCCCAGAAGGACGTCGCCCAGTACATCGTCGACCATCTCGACGAGGCCGCCTTTCAGACGGCCGAGGAGCTAGCCCGGCGGGCGTGCACGTCCTCCAGCACCGTCGTCCGGTTCTCCCAGGCGCTCGGATTCGAGGGCTTCCCCGAGCTTCAACAGGCTGCTCGCGACGAGTACCGGCGGAGGCCGCCCGACGCAGGCGGTCAGGCCATGGCGGCCGCGCCGCTCTTCTCGCTTGACCACACGGAGTTCGAAGCGGCGCTTGCGGCCGACCACGTGAACGTCGAGGAGACGGCTCGCAAGCTTTCCCGTTCATCCGTCGAGGCCGCTGTCGACGCGATCGTCGGCTCCGAGAAGGTTCTGATCGCCGGCACCGACCAGATGGCGTTTTTCGCCAGCTACCTGAGGCATCTGCTGATGCTGCTCGATCTGCGGGCCGAGATCGTCGCCAGCCCGTCACAGGAGGCGCTGGGCCGCCTCTCGCGGATCGACGAGCGGACGCTGGTGATCGGGCTATCGGCTGGACGGCCCCATCCGCTCATCACGCGCACGATGAAGCTCGCGCGCCACCGCAAGGCGCCGACCCTGGCGATCACCGACGCCACGCTGTCGGAGGTCGCACGCCTGGCGCGGATCAGGCTCTACTACTCGTCGAACACGCCGGCGTTCGTCCGCTCTCACACGGCCCTGCTGTCGCTGATTCAGGCTCTCGCCTACGGGGTGTACGCCCGCGACTCGCAGCAGTACGACGTGCGGATCAAGGCCTTCCGACTGAAGTAGCGCCAGGACTGAAACCACTAGTCCACCACGAGCTCTGCTTCGGCTGCGGGCGGACCAACCTGTTCGGGCTGCTGCTGGAGGCCGAGCGCTCGGAGACGGGCGTCCTTGAGGGGCGGTGCTTCATCAAGCAGGACCACCAGGGGCCCGAGCGGGGCGTCGCGCACCCTGGGATCGTGGCCACCGCGCTCGTGGAGGCCATGGCGCTGGCCGCCGGCGATGAGCTGCGCCCGCGGGAGGTGGCGATCCGGTTTCTCGGCTCAGCAGCGGTCGGATCGTTCTTGACGCTGGAGGTTCGGCCCGAGCGCCGCGAGGGGCAGAGCGTGACGCTCGAAGCCGTCGCGCGCGCGGACGACGCGGCGGTGGCGGAAGCGCTTGGAACGTATGCCTCCGGGGTAGTCTAAAACCGCGTGGCCGAGAACCTGACGCGCCAGATCCTCAAAGAGCACCTCGCCGACGGGGAGCTCAAGCCGGGATCACCGATCTCTCTGCGGATGGATCAGGCGCTGCTCCAGGACGCGACGGGGACGATGGCGCTGATGCAGTTCGAGGAGCTCGGCGTGCCGCGCGTCAAGGTCGAGCGCGCGGTCCAGTACGTCGACCACAACGTCGTCCAGCTCGATTACAAGAACCCGGACGACCACCGCATGCTCCAGGCACTGGCGCGCAAGTACGGCCTTCACTTTTCCCGTCCGGGCAACGGCATCAGCCACTACATCCACATGGAGCGCTACGGCAAGCCCGGGCACACGATGCTGGGCGCCGACTCCCACACCACCCAGGCCGGCTGCATGGGGATGATCGCCATCGGCGCCGGCGGCCTGGACGTGGCGGTGGTGCTCGGCGGCCACCCGTACGAGATCTCCTGCCCGGAGGTGGTGGAGGTGCACCTCGACGGAAAGCTGAACCGGCCGTGGGTGCAGGCCAAGGACATCATCCTCGAGCTGCTCCGGAGGCTCAGCGCCAGCGGCGGCAAGAACAAGGTGTTCGAGTTCACCGGCCCGGGAACCGAGGACTTGAGCATCCCGGAGCGGGCGACAATCGCCAACATGATCGCCGACCTGGGCGGCACGTCGGGCCTGTTTCCGCCGGACGAGAACACGCGGCGATGGCTGGAGCGCCAGGGCCGCGAGGACGACTTCGCCGAGCTGGGGCCGGAGGAGGGCGCGGAGTACGACGAACGGGTGGAAATCGACCTCGACGAGCTGGGGCCGCTGGTCGCAAAGCCCCACAACCCCGACAACGTCGTCCCGGTCGAGGAGGTCAAGGGAACCGAGGTGGCCCAGGTGTGCATCGGCTCCTCGGTCAACTCCGGCTACAACGACCTGGCGCTCTCGGGCGCCGTGCTCGCGGACAAGGGAGGGCAGATCGTCCACCCGTCGATCGCGGCCACGGCCACGCCCGGATCGCGCCAGATCCTGGCGGCGATCGCCGAGTCCGGCGTCTATCGCCAGCTCTCGGACGGCGGCGTGAGGATGCTCGAGCCGGTATGCGGGCCGTGCGTGGGCATGGGTCAGGCGCCTCCCTCCGACGCAAATTCATTAAGGACCTTCAACCGAAACTTCCCGGGCCGCTCCGGCACCCCCGAGGACTCCGTCTTCCTGTGCTCGCCCGCCGTGGCGGCGGTCTCGCTCCTCAGCGGCAAGATCGAGGATCCGCGCGAGTACGGCGACGCCCCGGAGCTGCTGCCGATGCCCGAGCTGCGCCCCTACGTCGACGACGTCCACATCTTCGCTCCGGCCGACGAGCAGGAGGCGGAGAAGGTCGAGATCCCGCGCGGGCCGAACATCAAGCGCCCCCCGGAGCACAAGCCGATGGAGGATTCGCTCGAGGCCAAGATCGCGACGATCCAGCCCGACGACATCTCAACGGGCGACCTGGCTCCCGACGGCGTCGAGGTCATGGCGTACCGCTCGAACGTGCCCGCCATCGCCGAGTTCACCTTCCGTCACCGCGACCCGGAGTTCCGCAAGCGGCTCAAGGAGTGGGGGAGCGGGTTCATCGTGGCGGGCAGCAACTACGGACAGGGCTCCTCCCGCGAGCACGCCGCCCTGGCGCCGCTGCACCTGGGGGTGAAGGCGGTGATCGCCAAGTCGTTTGCCCGCATTCACCGCCGAAACCTGATCGCCCAGGGGATCGTGGCGCTCACGTTCTCCGACGAGGGCGACTACGACAAGGCGGAGGTGGGCCAGACCTGGACGCTCCCGAAGCTCAAGGAGGAGCTCGAGCAGGGAGCGGAGACGATCAGCGCAAAGATCGATGACACGGGCGACGAGCTGACGCTGACCCAGGACTTCTCCGAGCACGAGCGGGAGATCCTGGTCGCCGGGGGACTGCTCTCCTACCTGCGCCGGGACGAGAGCGGCGACGGCTCCCGGGCCGACAGCGCCGATCGCGCGGATCGCGACGCTGGCACCGCGGGCCAGGCCGCCGAGCACTAGCGGCGCGCCACGACCAGCGCCTGCGTGGCACGGCCGACGCGGCCGCGCTCGTCGAACAGAACGCTCTCCGCCATTCCGATTCCGTCGGCGACCACGCGCGTCTCGGCCTGGAGACAGATCCACTCTCCCTGCGGCGCGCGGTCGATGTAGAGCGTCAGGTCGGGGTTGATGAACAGATGGTCGTCCCAGGAGACCACGGAACTGATGCCGTTGCCGAAGTCGCCGGCCGCCGCAAGACGTTGCAGCGGCGAGGGCTCCTCGCCGGCGACCAGCGGCACCCGGAGGCGAAACCAGCCCGTCGAAGGCCCGCGTGCCATGAACGCGCCCTCGACGAAGCGGATCTCGATCGCATCGGGCGCGAACATCGGCCGGTGCGGCACCAACAGGTCGCCCTCGCGCCCGTCCGCCGGCCCGAGCGGCGGCGCCAGCGGCTCCGACGAGCCCGTCCATCTCCGCGCGCCGGACGCGCAGCGCCCGTGCCCGAACGACCTCCGTGTCCTCGCCGGCGAACAGCGAGGCCTCGAGCAGTTGCACCCGGCGCCCTGGCCTCACTATCGACGAGCGGATCTCTAGCGGGCCGAGCGGGACCGGGCGCAGGAACTCATAGGTCACGCGGCCGATCAGGAGGCCCTCGCCGGGCGGGAGACGCTCGAACTCGCGCATCAGCAACGCAGCGGGGGCTCCGCCGTGCTGAGCGTCCGCATCCCACGGTCCGCGGGAGAGCTCGGTGGCGACGAACCGTCCATCCTGGGGCAGGAACACCGCCTCGGCGGACATGGCGGGACAGGCTAGCCTCCCGGCTACACTCGAATCGCGATGGACGAGTCTCGAAAACCCGCGCGACGAAGCGACATTCACCGTCAAGGCGGGCCTGGCGGAGATGCTCAAGGGCGGCGTGATCATGGACGTCGTGACCGCCGAGCAGGCCAAGATCGCCGAGGATGCCGGCGCCGCGGCGGTGATGGCGCTGGAGCGCGTCCCGGCCGACATCCGCCGCGACGGCGGCGTGGCGCGCATGTCCGATCCGGCGATGATCCGCGGCATCCAGGAGGGGGTGACGATTCCGGTCATGGCCAAGGCCCGGATCGGGCATTTCGTCGAGGCCCAGGTGCTCGAGGCGCTCGAGGTCGACTACATCGACGAGTCCGAAGTGCTGACTCCGGCCGACGAGGCCAACCACATCGACAAGTGGCAGTTCAAGGTGCCGTTCGTGTGCGGCGCGACTAATCTCGGCGAGGCGCTGCGGCGGATCGGCGAGGGAGCGGCGATGATCCGCTCGAAGGGCGAGGCCGGGACGGGTGACATCGTCGAGGCGGTGCGCCACCTCAGGAGGATCGGCGGGGAGATCCGCCGCCTTCAGACGCTCGACGACGGCGAGCTGGCGACGGCCGCCAAGGAGCTGCAGTCACCGCTGCACCTCGTGCGCCAGGTTGCACAGGACCGGCGCCTGCCCGTCGTGCTGTTCTGCGCGGGCGGGATCGCCACCCCCGCCGACGCCGCGCTGGTCATGCAGCTGGGCGCCGAAGGGGTGTTCGTCGGCTCGGGGATCTTCAAGTCCGAGGACCCGGAGCGCCGGGCGAGGGCGATCGTCGAGGCCACGACGCATTTCAACGATCCGGCCAGAGTGGCCGCCGCGTCCACGGGGCTGGGACAGCCGATGTCGAGCCTCGAGACCTCGAAGCTCGAGCACGAGCAGCTGCTCGCTCCCCGCGGCTGGTAGGGGTGCCAAGAACGGTCGGGATCCTCGCCCTTCAGGGCGACTTCCAGGCGCACGCTCGCATCCTGCGCGAGCTCGGTGCCGGGCCACGCGAGGTTCGCGTGGCGGACGATCTGAACGGCCTCGACGCGCTGATCATCCCGGGCGGGGAGTCGACGGTGATGACGCTCGGAATCGAGCGCGAGCATCTGGCGGAGCCTCTGCGTCGCCTGGCGAGAGAAGGCACCCCGATTCTCGGCACCTGCGCGGGGATGATCATGCTGGACCGCGATCATCTGGGCCTGCTCGACATCCGCGCCGCGCGCAACGCGTTCGGCCGCCAGCTGCGCTCGTTCGAAACCGAGCTGGAGCTGGCGGGCATCGCCGGGGGGCCGCTGCGCGCGGTGTTCATACGGGCTCCGTGGGTGGCTGAGCACGGCGAGGATGTCGAGGTCCTGGCGCGCGTCGACGGGCGCCCGGTGGCCGTCAGAGAGGGAAACCTGCTGGCCGTCGCCTTCCACCCCGAGCTGTCCGGGGAAACCCGTCTGCACAGGCAGCTGCTTCAGATGAACGGCAAGCCTGATTAATCGAAGCGCCGGCTGGCGCCGCGGGCGCCGCCGGCGCGCATAATCGCGAAACTCGCGCTCGAACGCCGCCCAGTCGAACGTCGGGGCGCCGTCGGGGGCCGGTGGTGGATGTTGGTCTGAGGGCTCGTCGCCGCCGCGGGGAGGATCCTCGCCGGTGTCCTTACCGCGGGAGAGCCACAGCGCCAGCGCGCAGACGGCGATGCCGCTGGCGTAGACGAGCGCCGCAAGGGTCGTGTGGTGCGTGAGCGAAGCGACGCCCCCGACGGCGTAGAGCACGAGCGCGGAGATGACCAGCCGGCGCAGCTCGGAGTAGGGGACGGCGCGTCGAGGCGCGGTGCCGTAGGCACCGAGCAAGATCGCCGCGCCGAGCGCGATCGCGAGAAGAAGCTTCCACCCGTCTGACAGAAGCACGGCCATCGCCTACCCGATGATCGACCTCCGACCCTCAGAAATCAAGGGTCCCGAGCGGATCGGGTGCGGCTGGCGACACAGCGGCCGCGGCCCTCAGACCACGAGCCCGTGGCGCATCGTGTTCTCGCTCACCACCTGCGGCTCGACGAATTGCAGCAGGTAGTCGGGCCCGCCGGCCTTGCTCCCGGTCCCCGAAAGGCGGTTGCCGCCGAACGGCTGGCGGCCGACCTTGGCGCCGGTGATCCCCCGGTTCACGTAGAGGTTGCCGACGGGGCTCCGCCCCTGCACGTAGCGAACGGTGCCGGGATCGCGGGCGTAGAGCCCACCGGTGAGCGCGTAGGGCAGCGAATCGACGAGATCGCAGGCTTGCTCGATGTCCCGGACCGGCTCGACGGTCAGCAACGGCCCGAACACCTCCTCCGAGAGGACCGGAGAGTCCAGCTCCAGGTCGCTGGCCACGGTCGGGGGGCAGAACCATCCTTCGTCCGGAACGGGTTCGGCCGCGGCCACGATCCGTCCGGCGGCCGCCATCGCTCGGTAGCGAGCGATTCGCTCCTGGGCCGAGCGCTCGATCACGGGCGGCACGTCGGTCGCCAGGTCCGACGCCTGGCCGACGACCAGCACCCGCACGGCCCCGGCCACGCGCTCCAGCAGCTGCTCGAAGATCGCCTCGTGCGCCAGCACGCGCGAGGCGGCAGAGCATTTCTGACCGGCGTAGGCGAACGCGGATGAGACGATCCCCGGGACGGCCTCGTCGAGATCTGCGTCCGCGTCGACCAGCACGCAGTTCTTGCCCCCGAGCTCCGCGACCACGCGCTTGATATCGCGCTGTCCGGGCGCGGGCTCGCCCGCGGATCGCACGATCTCGAGCCCCACGGCGAGCGACCCGGTGAAGGCGATGGTCTGCACCGCCGGATGGCGGACGAGCGCCTGACCCACGTCGCCTTCGCCCGGGAGCAGGGCAATCGCCTGTGGAGGGACGCCTCCCGCGCGCAGGGCCTGCACCAGCCGCAGGGCGCAGCCCGGGGACTGCTCCGCGGGCTTGAGCACGACGGCGTTCCCGGCGGCGAGCGCTCCGGCCGTCATGCCGCAGGGGATGGCGATCGGGAAGTTCCACGGGGAGATCACGGCCGGTCACTCCGCGTGGCACATAGCGCAGCTCGTTGCGCTCGCCCGGAACCTGCACCAGCGTCCGGCCGGCTTCGAGCTCCACCGCCGCCCGGGCGTAGTACTCCAGGAAATCGATCGCTTCGCACACGTCGGCGTCGGCCTCCGCCCACGGCTTTGCGCACTCGCGCACCTCGAGCGCGGCGAGCTCAAGCCTTCGCTCGCGCATCCAAGCCGCGGCGCCCGTCAGCGCGCTCGCACGCTTGGCCGCGCCGAGCGCGCTCCAGGCACGGAACCCGGAACGGGCCGTGTCCACCGCGGCCGCCACCTCCTCGGCCGTGGCGCTGGGACCGCGTGGCCACCAAGCGGTCGGGATGCCCGGGGTCCGTCGACTGGAGTGACTCGCCGCCGGCGTCGACACGAGCATCGTCACCGACCATCACCCCGACGGTCAGCGGCAGGCTCCGATCGAGGGTCTCCAGCGAGCCCGCGATCTGCTGGCGAACCGCCGCCCTGCGCAGCTCGAGCACCGGCTCGTTGCTGAACGGGGCTAGCTGCGCCACGCGGCCGACCGTAGCAGCGGCGCTCAGGCGTTAGGGCGCGGCCAGCAGCGTCTCGAGCGGCGTCCCCCGGGCCTGCTCGTGCAGGAAGGACTCGTTGCTCGTGTTCTCCAGCAGCCGCCTCACGAGGTAGGCCATGCCGGCCACCAGGTCGCCGACCGGGCAGTAGGTCCGCACGCGAAAGCCCCGGCTCGCCAACGCGTCCTGGAGCTCGTCTCCCAGCCCGCGCAGAACCTGGAGCTCGAGTTCCGAGTCGGCCGCTCCCAGCAGGCGGTTGACGGCGATGGCATGCGAAACCGAACGTAGGTTGTGGGACGCCACGGCCACCCTGACCGCCGGCCGTGCGGCCAGCAACGTGCGCGTCAGCGCCTCGAAATTGCGGTCGCAGTCGGCCTTCACTTCGTAGACCGGCGACTGCCAGCCCTGCTGGCGAGCCTGCGCCAGCTCGTGGTCCCAGTAGGCGCCCTTGACCAACCTGACCTGAAGCGGAGCGGTCCGCGCGCTCTGATCGACCCACGCCAGAAGCTGGTCCAGGGTCTCGCTCGAGTCGCGCAGATAGGCCTGCAACACAACCCCCGCCGACGGACCGTCCACGAACTCCGGCTCGGAGAGCAGCTCGAGCACCAGCTCGAGCACGACCTCTCGGGAATCCAGCGACTCCATGTCGATGTGGATGTGCGCTCGCTCGCGCTTCGCCGCCTGCAGCAGGGGGCGCAGTCGACGCGCGGCGTCCTCGCGGCCGAGCTGCGGCGCGTCGGGGCGCACCAGCGGCGTCAGTGCCGAGACCTTGACCGAGACATTCGCGCGTGGCAGCGTTCCGCTGCCATCGCGCTCTAGCGCTGGGCGAGGCGGCCAGCCGCGAGTCCCGCGGGCCAGCTTGCCAACGACGTCGGCACAGCGGCGTGCGTAGGCGTCCGCCTCATCCGCGGTCACGGTGGCCTCACCGAGGAGGTCGACCGAGCTCGCGATGCCTCGATTCCAGAGCTGCCTCAGCACGGCAAGTGCACCGTCCGGGGTCTCGCCGACGATGAACCGGTGGGCGAGGTGCCTGACGCCTCCGGCGGCCGCAGCGCCGAGGGCCGCTCGTCCGGCCTTGGTGTGCGAGACGCGCATCGCGGCCGCGATCGGAGGCGGGCGCTCGGGTAGCTCGTCGAGAAAGCTGGCCAGATGACGGGCCAGGTCGTCGAGCGACCGGCAGGCCGGCACGACGTCGACGAACCTGAACAGCGCGGCGCGGAGCTCGCGGTCGCTGGACGCCAGCTCCATGGCGCGCGTGTCGAGCGTGCGCATCGGGTGGCGTGCCGCCGACGGGAACGCGGCCGCCAGCTCCGAGCCGATCTGCCAGATCTGGGCCTCGACCGTCTCTTGGGAGAGTTCCGGTGCCCTATGCCGGCTCGGACGGTTCCACCCCTCAGCCCGGGGCCGCGGTGGCCGTCACGGCCCGCGGGGCGGGCGGCGTCGCGCGCTCGATCGCCTCCCAGCCCATGTCCTGATCGCGCTCCGCCTGGTCCGCCGCGCCGCCGCCGCGAAGCCCGAACAGCCGCTTGGCGAACAGCAGGTAGATGACGACGGCCAGGTTGATGATGAAGCCGATGACCTTCAGGGCCGTGGGCTTGTGGGCGATCTCGTATACCTCGAACGGGAGGAAGATGGCCGTGGCCAGGAACGTCAGGTACTCGGCCCAGCGCTTGGTCATCCACAGGCCGACGGCCTCGACGCCCTCGAGCGCGGCGTATGCCAGCAGCGCGATCCCCAGCTCGAGCAGAGTCCCAGAGCCCAGCGTGAACAGCTTGTCGAGATCGTGCACGAGCCCCACGTGGCCCGAGGCCTGGACGGGGCCTCCGCCCACGCCTCCCTGGAGCGCGGTGAGCACGCGGTAGAAGTCGTGGCGAAGGATCGTGCGGTGCGCCGCAAACAGCAAGACGGCCACGCCGAGCAGGCCGAGGACGACGAAGTGCAGCCCGCGCTCGATGGCGATCGCGCGCAGCACCACCTTGTCGCGCAGCGCCTTGCCCCGCAGGGGCACGTCGATCTGTGAAGGGTCGGGAAGATGGCGCCGCGGCGCGGATGCCGGTGGTGACAAGGGCAGCCAGCTGTCGCAGCGAAGACACCGGCACCAGCGCAAGCCCTCGAACTCCCGCGCCAGGGCGTGGTCCCGCGGCCGCAGCTCGACGGCGTCCGCGCCGGGGAGCACGTGACCGGCGAACCCGCAGGCAACGAGCTCCCAGTCGATCCTCCGTCGGGGGCGCGGCCTGTCCGTACCAGGTGGGTGCTGCATCAGCTGAGGATGTTGACGGCCCGCGAGACGACGAGCACCACGATCAGCAGCGACGTCAACGACTGGATGGCCATCAGCAGCTTGGCGGTCTGAGACAGCGGCATCGTGTCGGTGGGGCTGAACGCCGTCGCGGTGGTGAACGAGAGCCATAGGTAGTCGATCAGGCCCGGTGTCCAGTCTGGGCGCGTGAACGGCTTGGCGTCGCCCATCTGGGAGAAGAGGAAGTCGGCCCCCCGCTCGGAGCCGGGCTCGGCCCGCGCCTGCGGGCCGCCGCGATCGAGCTCCCAGTACCAGAGCGAGAACAGAAGCACGTTCGTGATCCACAGCGCGACGCCGGCGAAGATCAGCGGCCTGCCCTTGGTGGCGTGGCCGTTCAGCAGATAGCGGCTGAGCTCGATCAGCGAGAAGATGTTGACGGCGCTGACCAGCCCGACAAATCCCATGGCCACGTTGCGTCGCAGCCCCGAGTGGCGCATGCGTGGGCGCGGGGAGAGCGCGAGCAGCGACGACCAGAAGCAGGCCTTCGATGGCCGGCAGCAGCCACGTCGGCCCGATCGTCAGCCTGTCGGGCAGTAGCAGGTCGAGGACGATGGCACCGACGACGAGGAGCTGAGGTCCCCAGAAGGGATCGAGCTTCGAAAGGAACGACTCCACGGGCCGCGCGTAGCGCTGCGGGTCGTATTCGCCTAGCTTGGGCGGCGGCTGGCTGGGTTCAGGCATGGCCCTGGGATACTCGCATGAGCATGTGCTCCGAATCGCACTCTTGACCGCTGCCGCAGCGCTCGCGCTGGCGGCCTGCGGCGGCAGCTCCAAGCCCGCCTCCTCGACGTCGGCTCCGAGCCCGGGGTCCAGCACCTCCGCCGGGCACCAGAGCACCACCTCCCAGAGCACGACCACGCCGCCCGCCACCACCACTTCGAGCGCTGCCGCCGCCGGCCTCTGCCGGGCACCGGGGCTGTCGCTGTCCTTCCTCGGCGGCCAGGGCGCGACCGGTCACGGCTTGTTGGGCTTCGAGCTACGCAATGTGAGCTCGCGCGCCTGCCATACGTTCGGCTTCCCCGGCGTGCAGTTCCTCGACAGCACCGGGCGGCCGCTGCCCACCGTCTCCACGCGAACCACGCAGGACTTCTTCGGCAGCGCGCCGGAGAGGGCGCTCGAGGTGGCGCCCGGACAGAGCGTCTCGTTCCGCATCGGCGTGACCCACGGCATCACGTCGAGCGCCGGCTGCACCACGGCTGCGGCGGTCTCGGTGATCCCGCCGAACGACACCGAGTCGATGCACGTCACGATCCCGCAAGGGGCGTACGAGTGCCGGACGGCGACCGTGACGCCCGTTCAGCCGGGAGCGTCGGCCTATCCCTGAGGCGCCGGCACCTCGCTCAGGGCCTCGAAGCGGGTGACGCCGCCGTCGTCATGGCGCCTCACCAGGCCTTCCTCCGACAGCAGATCGAGGTGTCCCAGCACCTCCGAGATCGTCAGATAGGCCTGGGTGACCGCGACGTTGCCCCACAGCTCGAGCGCCAGCTCGTACGCGGTCATCGGCCGGTCACGGAGCAGGCGATGAAGCTTCTGCGCCCGGCGAGCGTGCATGTCCGAGCCGCTCGTCGATCAGCGCGGCGTGGTCGGCGATCGGCTCGCCGTGTCCCGTCAGCACCAGCGACGCCGGTAGCTCGCGGGTCTGCCGCATCGAGTGCATATACGACAGCAGTGCGTGCGGTTCGTCGGCTTCCGGCTCGGAACCGGGCAGAGGCCTCGAGACCATCGCGTTGGAGGAGATATGGGCCAGCAGGTGATCACCGGCCAGCAGGATGCCGCGCCGCTCGTCCCAGAAGACCGTGTCGGAGGGACTGTGACCAGGTCGGTGCAGGACCGAGAGCTCGCGGTCGCGGAACTGGAGGCGATCGCCATCACGCAGCGGCCGCGTCACACGGCCGGAGGAGCCGAAGGCGCGAAACGCGGCACCGACCGCCCCCAGCACGGTCACCAGGTCGCCAGGGATCCCGTGGCGGCGCATCACCTCGTCGGCGAACGCGTCGTCGGCGGTCATGCTCTGCGAGAAGTTCTCCAGGTAGGGCGCCAGAGAATGAAAGGCCGCCACCTCCGCTCCCGAGCGCCGAGCGAGGATCTCCAGCAGCCCCAAGTGGTCCATGTGCTGGTGGCTGACGACGATCAGCTCCAGATCCTCGACGCGATGGCCGTGGGCGCCGATGGCCCGCTCGAGCTCATCGAGCGACTTCCCGGAGTTGGGCCCGGTGTCCAGCAGCGTCAGCGGCTCGTCCTCGATCAGATAGCAGTTGACGCGCCCCACGAGGAACGGCGTGGGGATCGCCAGGCGGTGGATGCCGGCTCGGGCCGCGCTTGCGAACGCCCCGGCGCCGGCGCTCACGAGCGGATCACTTCGAGCACCTCGTCGCGGCGGCGCTCCATGTCCTCGCGCGAGCGCAGCGACTCCAGACAGAGGCGGAGCAGCGGCTCGGTGTTCGAAGGACGGACGTTGAAATGCCAGTCGTCGTAGTCGACGGACAGGCCGTCGAGCTCCTGCTGGCGAGCGTCGGAGTAGCGCTCCGCCAGCTCCTCGATCTTCCCCTCCTGGTCGGAGACCTCCGAGTTGATCTCCCCTGAGATGAAGTACCGGGAGCGGTACGGCTCGAGCAGCTCGGACATGCGCGCCGAGCGGACGGAGAGCAGCTCGAGCACGAGCAATGCCGGGATCGTGCCCGAGTCGGCGCAGTAGAAGTCGCGGAAGTAGTAGTGGCCGGAGACCTCGCCGCCGAACACGGCGTTCTCCTCGCGCATCCTGGTCTTGAAGAAGGCGTGGCCGACGCGGTTCATCAGTGCCCTGCCGCCGCCGCGTTCCACGACGTCTGCCACCGCCCGGCTGGCCCGCACGTCGTAGAGGATCGTCGCCTCCGGGTGCCGGCTGAGCATCGACTCGGCCAGCAGCGCCGTGAGGAAGTCGCCGTCGACGAACCGGCCGGTGTCGTCGATGAAGAAGCAGCGGTCAGCGTCGCCGTCCCAGGCGATCCCCAGATCGGCGTGCTGCTCGACCACCTGCTCCATGATGAAACGGCGGTTCTCCGGCAGCATCGGGTTTGGCTCGTGGTCGGGGAAGTTGCCATCCGGCGTCCAGTAGGCGGTGAACGGATCGAGCCCCAGCTGCTCGAACAGTGGACCGACCATCGGACCGGCCATGCCGTTGCCGCCGTCGACGACCAGCCGGAGCGGCTTGATCGCCTGGGGATCGATGAACTTCAGGACCGCCCGGTGGAACTCGTCATAGAGCGAGACCTCCTCGACGCGCCCCCCGCCCGGTGGTTCGCCCAGGCCGTCCTCGATCACCTGCCGCACGCGGTCGATTCCCGCTTCGCCTGACAGGGCGATCGCGCCTCGCCTGACGAGCTTGGCCCCGGTGTACTTCTTCGGGTTGTGCGAGGCGGTGCACATCAGGCCACCGTCCAGCTCGCGCGAGCCGACGAGGTAGTAGAGCATCTCCGTCCCGATCTCTCCGGCGTCGTAGACGGTCGCGCCCTCCTCGCACATGCCGTCGCGGTAGGCGACGGCGAGCTCCGGCGCCTCGAGCCGCATGTCCCGGCCCAGCCCGATGCGGAGCTCCGAGGTTGGCTTGTCCTCGAGCTCGGCCAGGACGCGACAGAACGCCCGCGCTATCTGCCCCGCGGCCTGTTCGTCGATGTCGCTGCCGTACAGGCCGCGGACGTCGTAGGCCTTGAAGATCTCGGGCGCCAGAGCCATCGGGGCCGGGATGCTAGCCATCCCGGCCCCGAAGAGAGCTCGGGTGCCGCGGCCGAGCGCTGGCGGCTCGGCTTCAGCTACGCGGGGTGCGCGCGATGACCCAGGTCCGCGTCGGGGTCGTCACGACTTCGACCCGCTGCCCGGTCGGTGAGCTGCGCGAGCGTCGCCTTATGTCCGTTGTCGCGCACGCGGGCGTTCGCCGGAGATCGTCAGCGTGACGCTCTTGTAGACCGCCTTCTTGGTCCGCTCGGTGATCGTCAGCTGGTTGCCGGACGGGGTCGACTGAACCACGCCGCGGTTGAACGTGAGCGTGACGAACCCCGCTCTGGTGGGGACCACCAGATCACCTTGAACGGCGCCGGCGAGAATCCGCCTGGCGAGGCCGGCCCGGCGCTGGTGGGTCCCGGTCGCGCCCGCGGCGGGCGTGCTGGCGTCTCGGGGCCGGGGTCGCTGCGCCGGCGCTAGTGATAGCGCTGACGCCGGCCCCGAGCGCGACGCACGCCGCCGCAAGCGCGACCAGCCTGTAATGGCGTTTGATCAATTGCATTCCTTCGAAGCCTCCTGGCGTTCGATTCGCAGCCTGAGCCTGCCCCGAGGCCGCAAGCAGCCGGTAAGCCCAACGTCAGCTGCATGTAAAACCCGGCGGCTTGCGGGGGATTGGCACCTACGATGTCGGCATGAGCGCGCTTGTCATGGTGGTCGAGGACGAGGCCAACATCGGCGCACTCGTTCGAACCTACCTGGAGCGGGCGGGGTTTCGCACCGTCTGGGTTCGGTCGGGAGAGGAGGCCCTGGCCGAGCTCGGACGGCACCCCGTGAAGCTCATGGTGCTCGACATCGGCTTGCCGGGGATGGACGGGTTCGAGGTCTGCCGTCGCCTCGCCGGCCGCGTCCCGGTGATCATGCTCACGGCGCGTGACGAGTTGCCCGATCGTGTCGCCGGGCTCGAGCTCGGCGCCGACGACTACATGGTCAAACCGTTCTCACCGCGGGAGCTCACGGCGCGCGTGAAGGCGGTGCTCCGGCGAGCGAGCGCGGGCGCACCGGCCGACGACGTCATCGAGCTGGGCCCGCTGACGATCGCTCCCGGCCCGCGGGAGGTACACGTGGATGGCCGGGAGGTCGAGCTCACGCAGCGCGAGTTCGATCTGCTCGAGTACCTGGCCCGCCACGCCGGCCAGGTCGTGACCCGTGACCAGCTGCTGGAGTCCGTGTGGGGGTTCATCTCGCCGGGCGAGACCCGTACGGTGGAAGTGCACGTGGCGCAGCTGCGCAAGAAGCTCGGAGATCCGGAGCTGATCAGGACGGTCAGGGGCATCGGCTACAAGGCGGCGGCCTGATGAGGTTGAGGCACCGTCTGCTCGGCTACTTCGCGCTGACGGCCGTTGCCTGCTGCGCGCTGACGGTCGGCATCGGGGTGCTGCTCGTCCGGCATCAGATTTCCAGCCAGCGAATGAACGCGCTGGAGGTGCAGGCCGATGAGCTGGCCGCATTCGGGGGCGCCCCCGGGGCGCTCGTCCCCGGCCAGCACGTGTACGCCGTCGGCAACTGGCAGGGCCCGGCGTCTGCGGCCCGGCCCGGGCCAGCGCCGTGCTGGCCGCCATCCCCGCCACGGGGGACGGTCAAGGCACGGCCACGGTCGCCAACCGCTCGATTCTCTACGTCGCGCGAACCACGGCGTCGGGACGGGTGATCGTCATCCGCTCGGCGAAGCTCGCGTTCGGTGAGTGGCGCCCGTTCCTGGGCAGCCTGGCGCTGGCGGGCGCCGGCGGCGTCCTGCTGGCGGCGCTTTTGTCCTTCTTGCTGGCCAGACGTCTGGCCCGGTCCGATCGGTGAGCTGGGCGCGGCGACGCGGCGTCTCGCCGCCGGCGAGCGCGGAGTGTCGGTCCCGGTCGGCGGCGAGGATGAGATCGCCGACCTGGGCCGGGCGTTCAACGACATGTCCGCGGAGCTTCAGAGAGCGCGCGAGGCTCACCGCCACTTCCTGGAGTCGGTCAGCCACGAGCTGCGTACGCCGTTGACGTCGATCCGGGGCTATGCCGAGGCGCTCTCCGAGGACGCCGTGGACCAGGTTGAGGGCGGCCGCGTGATCGCCGCCGAGGCATCGAGGCTGGAGCGGCTGGTCGCAGACCTGCTCGAGCTGGCCCGCTTCGAGCGGGCGGGCTTCTCGGTCCGCCGCGAACCACTCGATCTGCTCGAGGTCGCCGAGCAGGTCGTGCGGCGCCACGCTCCGAGGGCCCGCGAGCTGGCGGTCGAGCTGCGACGTCGAGGGGAGGGGGGCCGCACCGGCGCTGGGAGATTTCGACCGGCTGCTGCAGGCGGCGTCGAACCTGATCGAGAACGCGCTGCGGCTGACCCCACCGGGGGGGACCGTGACGGTGAAGGCCGCCCCGGGCGCGCCTGACGGTCAGCGACACCGGCCCGGGGCTGTCGGCCGACGACATCCCGCATGCCTTCGAGCGGTTCTATCTCCACGATCGCTACAGGTCCGAGAGACCGGTGGGCAGTGGGCTCGGCCTGGCGATCGTCAAGGAACTGGTCGAGGCCATGGGCGGAGGAGT
This sequence comes from uncultured Actinomycetes bacterium, assembly GCA_963846075.1. Classification (GTDB taxonomy): domain Bacteria; phylum Actinomycetota; class Thermoleophilia; order Solirubrobacterales; family Solirubrobacteraceae; genus Palsa-465. The sequence goes on from CAWJUS010000003.1 coordinate 179,813, forward strand.
CGATGCGGCCGCGGCGACGCGGGGGCGGCGCCGCGTTCACGCTGCGGCTCCCGACTGATCCTAGACTTGACTCTCATGTCCGGACATTCCAAGTGGAGCTCGATCAAGCACAAGAAGGCGATGGTGGACGCCCGCAAAGGCCAGCAGTTCACGAAGCTGGCGCGGGCGATCACGGTCGCCGCCCGTGAGGGCGGGGGGGACCCCGACGGCAACCCCGCGCTCGGCCTGGCGGTCCAGAAAGCCCGGGATGCCTCCATGCCGAAGGACAACATCGAGCGCGCGATCGCCAAGGGGACCGGCGAGGGGGCCGACACCGATCAGATCGAGACCGTCTTCTACGAGGGCTACGGACCGGGTGGGGTGGCGCTGCTCATCGAGGCCCTGACCGACAACCGCAACCGGACCGGAGCCGATATCCGCCACGCGTTCTCCAAGCACGGAGGAAGCCTCGGGGAGCCTGGATCCGTCTCCTATCTGTTCGACAAACGCGGCGTGATCGTGGTCGATGCCAGCTCGATATGACGAGGAGGACCTGATCGCCGCGATCGACGCCGGGGCCGAGGACATCGCGTTGGACGAGGACGTCTTCGAGGTCATGACCGCGCCCGGCGACCTCCAAGCCGTCCGCGCGGCGCTGGAGGGGGCCGGCGTCGACATCGACAGCGCCGACGTGACACAGCGCCCCAAGACGCGCGTTCCGGTCGGCGAGGCGGACGCCGGGCGGCTGATGAAGCTGATCGACGCGCTCGAGGACTCAGACGACGTCAGCGCTGTCCACGCGAACTTCGACGTGGACGCCGGCGTGCTGGAGCGCATCGCCTCCTAGTTCAATACATTTGAAAGCGCGGCCGCTACGCTGCCACGCTCCAGATGACGAAACGCATCGCCACGATCGCGACCTGCGCGGCGCTCGGAGCGGTTTCGCTCGCCGGCTGCGGCGGCTCGACCAAGACGGCCCCCGGAGTGCAGCCCGCCCCGTCCGCGGGGTTCACGGCCTCAGTCGCCACCACCGCCAAGGTGCCGCCCGCGCTCTCCAAACAGCCCGCGGTCCCCGTGCCGAAGGGCCAGCCTCCGGCGCACCTCGTGGTCAAGGACCTGATCAAGGGCACCGGGCAGAGCCTCGGCGCCGGCCAGACGGCCACCTTCAACTATGTGGGGGTGCTCTACCAGACGGGCAAGGTGTTCGACTCCTCCTGGCAGCGCAACCAGCCGTTCACCACGCAGCTCACGCAGGGAAGCGTGATCCCCGGCTGGGTGCAGGGGCTGCCCGGGATGAAGGTGGGGGGGCGTCGCGAGCTGATCGTTCCCCCGGTGCTGGCGTACGGCAAGGCCGGCAACCCTCCCTCGGTTCCCGCCTAACTCGACGCTCGTCTTCGTCGTCGACCTCTTGTCGGTTTCCTAGCGCCCGACTGCTCGTCGGCGGACGCCGGCTCCTCGGCGGAGGACCGAGGCCTGGCGCGGTAGAGCGGCTGGCGATCTTCGACGCCTTTCAGGCGAAACCTGCCGGCGGCGGACCAGGCGAAGTCGTCTTCCGCCGCGTCGCGGACCTCCTGGGTGCAGAGCACGCTGCCTGGCCGGGCGCTGCCAGTCACCCGACTTGCGAGGTTGACCGCGTGTCCATAGAAGTCACCGGCTCGGCTGAGCACCGGACCGCTGGCCACACCTGCCCTCACCGCCGGGAGATCGGCGCGCTCGACGGCCTCCACCAGCTCCAGCGCGGCGGCCACGAGCGGCGAAGGCTCGTTGCTCACGAACATCGCCGCGTCTCCGATCGTCTTGATGAGCTGAACGGGGGCGCTGGCCAGATCGCCCGCGAGCTCGGCGAACTGGCGGGCGACAGTGCCCAGCTCCTCGGCCGCGATGTCACCGCCCAAGCGCGTGAACCCCACGAGGTCGGCGAAGCAGACCGCCGCCTGTTCCTCCGCCGCCAGCTGCCCGCGCTGGAGCTCGGCGTGGCCGATGATTCCCCGCCGCGCGCTCTCGCGGACGTGAGCGCTGAGCGCCGCGTCGAGGACCGGCGAGAGCGACGGGAGCAGCGCCTCGGCCATCTCGGCGTAGCGCAGAGCGACGTCGCGTTCGTTGTCGCCGGGTTCGAGGTAGGTGTCGGCGAACGCGCCGGTGATCGTCGGCGCGAGCCGCGACATGCCCTCCCCCAGCACACGCGTGATCTCGATCACCGCGTCCTCGGTTATGCCGGCGTCCCGGAAGCGCTTGACCGACTTGGCGGCGGCCACATCGGCCTCGCTCCACGCGGGATCGTCCGGGTCCACCGCCGGCAGGCCCAGGGCTCGGCGCGTCCGCAGCACCGAGTCCAGCGGAAGCTCGGCCCGCTGCGCCACTTCCCGTGCGCTGTAGCTGCCACCGAGCGCCCGCTCGACCGGCAGCAGCACCAGCCGGCCCTCCGCAACGGCGTCCCGCAGCTCATCGAGCCCCACGCCGTCTGCGGCCAGCCGCTCGAGCAGCTCCAGGCGAGCGGCCCGTTCCTCGCCCTCCAGCCCATCGAGCAGTCCGGCGGCGGCGAAGTCCACCCTGTAATCCTGAACGAAAGCTTCTACCCTCGCGCCCCCAGATGCTGTCGATCCTGATGCCGGTCTATAACGAGCAGGAGCGCGTGGAGCGGGCAATCGCCGAGGTGCTGGCGACCGAGCTCCCGACCGCTTTCGAGCTCATCGTCGTCGATGACGGCTCCACCGACGGCACGCGGGAGATCCTGCGGGACGGCGATTGGGCGGGTCGTGTGCGCCTGTACGAGCACCCCGATGAATCAGGGCAAGGGTGCCGCGGTGAAAACGGCTCTCCAGCAGGCCCACGGAGACTTCGCGGCGGTCTTCGACGCCGATCTGGAGTACGACCCCGCCGACCTCGCTCGGCTGATGCCGCCGCTGCTCGACGGGAGGGCGAACGCGTGCTTCGGCGTGCGGGCGTTCGACGGCTACACCAGCCACTCGTTTCTCTACGTGCTGGGCAACAAGGCGGTCACGCTGGCGGCGAACGTCCTCTTCAACGTGTACCTGCGGGACATCATGACCTGCCACAAGATGATCCGCACCGATCTGTTCCGCAGCCTCCACCTCCGCTCGGCGGGCTTCGCGATCGAGCCCGAGATCGCCGCCCGGCTCGTGCAGCGCGGAGAACGCATCTTCGAAGTCCCGGTCCACTATCGGGCGCGCTCGACCGAGGAGGGGAAGAAGCTGACGGCGGTCGACGGGTTTCGCGTGCTGGACACGTTGGTGCACTGCAGGTTCACGCGTCCCTAGCTTTTACATGCCGCTGACAAAAGCGGGCGCAACTTACCGTCTGACGGCGGGTTTACGAAGCCGAACGAGGTGACTCTGGACCCCCGGAGGAGGGCGCCGTGCGTCGCATGCGGTGGTTTGTGGGCTTGATCATGTGCGTGGCCGTGGGAGGCTGGGCCGCGTCATTCGCGGCAGCGCAGACCGGCCGACGCCGCGGCGAGCGGTGGGAGCCGCATCACGATCAACGTGATGCACAATCCGACGGTCGCGAACCAGCCGGTCAACGTCTCGGGTCGCGTGGTCGGGGGCGGTGGCGGCATCACGCTCACGCTGTGGCGGCGGTTGCCCGGCCAGCGAGGCGCGAGCGTGTCGATGCGCACGAGGACCAAGGGGGGCGGCAACTATGTGTTCGCCATCAGGTCGCGCTCGGTAACCACCAACCGTTACTTGTACGTGACGGGGTCGGGGCTGCAGAGCCGCACGGTGTACGTGCGAGTGCAGGCGGCACTGACGCTGGCGGCTTCCGATCCGCTGCCAACCCCCGGTGAGGGCCTGAGCTTCACCGGGCACGTCGGCCCCTCCTACGCCAAGCAGAAGCTCGAGCTACAGCAGAACACCGGCCATGGCTGGCAGGTCCTGGCCCGCCCGTGGCTCGATCGCAACTCCAACTACTCCACCAGCCGCACGTTCGGCTCGCAGGCGGTCATGCAGCTGCGGGCGTTCCTGCGCGGCGGCCGTCGGAACGTGAACTCCTATTCGCCGGTGCTGACGCTGCAGGTCCTCTACGTCCACAAGATCAAGCACGTCGTGGTGATCATGCAGGAGAACCGCTCGTTCGACACGTACTTCGGCACCTATCCCGGCGCCAACGGCATCCCGGGGCTGGCCGGCAACCCCGGCACCGTGCCCTGCGTCCCCGATCCGTTGACCGGCGGATGCGTGCAGCCGTTCCTCGATCACAGCGACAAGAACTTCGGCGGGCCCCACGGCGCCCCGTCAGCATCGGCGGACATCAACTTCGGCCAGATGAACGGGTTCGTCGGCCAGGCGGAGAAGGGATCGAACTGCACCACCAACGACCCGAGCTGCAGCCCCTGCCAGCAGGGTCAGGCGGGCTCGTGCGTCGACGTCATGGGCTACCACGACGGCAGCGACATCCCGAACTACTGGGCCTACGCCCAGAACTTCGTGCTCCAGGACCGCATGTTCGAGCCCAACGCGTCATGGAGCCTGCCCCAGCACCTGTTCCAGGTCTCCGAGTGGTCCGCGTACTGCACGAACCCATACAACGCCTACTCCTGTACGAACGCGTTACAGAACCCGAACAGCGACTCGGCGAGCAACGGCGCCAACGACGGCCAGCTGCACTACGCGTGGACCGACATGACCTATCTGCTGCACAAGTTCGGCGTCAGCTGGGCCTACTACGTGTTCGCCGGCTCACGAGCCGGACTGCGAGAACGACCAAGCCATGGCCTGCACGGGGGTACCCCAGAACGCGCACACGCCGGGAATCTGGAACCCGCTGCCGTCGTTCACCGACGTCACCCAGGACGGTCAGCTCGGCAACGTCCAATCGCTGACCAACTTCTTCGCGGCGGCGAAAGCGGGCACGCTGCCGGCCGTCTCTTGGATCGACCCCAACGGGACGGTCTCCGAGCACCCCACGGCGCTCGTCTCCGCCGGCCAGACGTACGTCACGGGCTTGGTCAATGCGATCATGCAGAGCCCCGACTGGAGCTCTACCGCGATCTTCCTCTCCTGGGATGACTGGGGAGGGTTCTACGACCACGTCGTGCCGCAGAGCGTCGATCAGAACGGCTACGGGCTCCGGGTGCCCGGGATGCTCATCAGCCCCTACGCCAAGGCCGGCTACATCGATCATCAGACGCTGAGCCACGACGCCTACAACAAGTTCATCGAGGGCGACTTCCTCGGCGGGCAGGCGCTCAATCCGGCGACGGACGGCCGGCCCGATCCGCGCCCCGATGTCCGCGAGACGAGCCCTTACCTCGGCGATCTGACCAGCGAGTTCAACTTCACGCAGGCGCCGCGTGGGCCCATGGTCCTGCCGGTCTGCCCGCAGACGGCGCTGACGCCGAAGCCCTCCTGCTGAGCGTCTAGCCCGATCCTGGCCCGCGCCGGCGTCTGGCGGGTCCTGCGCGTATCCGCGCCGGGACGTTCGGACCCTTGCGTCGGGCAGCTGACCCCGCTTCCGATCTGGACGCGCTTGACGACGGTCGTCTTGTTGCCGGCGCGATCGGTGACGGTCACCTTGATCACGTAGGTCTTCGAGCGGGCGTAGACGTGGATGGCCTTGTGCTGGCCCACGGGGATGCTCGAGCGCCGCCCATCGCCCCAGACGACGACGATCGAGCCGATGCCGGACCCGCGGCCGGACCGGCCGGTCGATGGCGGTGACATTGAGGGTCACCCGTGCTCCCGGCGGGCCGCTGACCTTCACTCGCACCATCGGCGGCTGCCTGTCGATCACAATCCGAGAGGATCCCCCCGGGCTCTGCTGGCCGGCGGGGTTGCGGGCGACGACGCTCCAGTTGTGCCCTCCCTGGGCGAGCGCGAAGGGGACCTTGAACGAGGTGCCAGTCGTCGTCCCCACGGCGGATCCGCCGACGAAGACCGTGTACGTGAACGGGCCCCAGGAGTTGCCGGGGGGCGTCCAGGAGAGCACGGGCCGGTTGTTCTTGGTGTAGCTCGTGGGATTGAGCGGCTGCGGCGCCTGGGGCGGCTGGTAGAGCTGCGCGACCTCGATCGCGCTCGAGGCCCCCGAGCCCTGTACCCACGCCACGCCGACGTCGCCGTTTGTGTCCCCGTCGGTGGCGAGCCCGGCGGCGGCGTTCGCGGCCTGTCCGGAGGTGGAGACCTGGATCTCGGGACCGAAGCCGTTGGCCACCGTGAAGTAGCGGGCCCGGATGTCGGGCGCCAGCAGCTGCCCGGGGTCGTGCTGCCAGGCGACGACCAGCGAGTTCGTCCCGACCGCCGAGGGAACGGGGTAGGGCGCGCTGGCGTTGGGCAGGCTGTCGACGCGGTACATCGCGTACCAGAAGCCGTTCTGGGTCAGCACGCTCGACCACACCTGGCCCGAGCCCACCTGGTAGGCGGTGGCGAGGCCGTTGCCGTACTCGGCCATCGCCACCCGGGGGTACGCCCCGGAATCGGTCCCCGGGGTGCTGAGCCCGTCGTTGCCGATCACGCCCTGGAACTGCGAGCCCCGCAGCTGGTTGAACAAGACGCGCGACTGCTGGGTGGAGCCGGCGCCGAGCGTCTCCGCAAACACCACATCGACAAACGACGAGTCCCCGCCCGCCGCGGCGTAGGGCTCGCTCGAGGACATCTCCGTCCAGCCGCCGAGGTACGGGACGTCCGCCTGCGCGAAGACGACGCTCGGCGACGTGTACCACACCCGACGGGCGAAGACGTGACCCTGCTCCCCCCACACCACCGTCGCGATCCCGTCACCGGCTGTGGCCACCACAGGTCGTCCCGTGCCCGTGCCGGCGTCGTCGTTCGGAATGGCGTTCAGCGGCGCGGAGACGAGCTGCCACTGGCCGCCCGAGTAGTACGCGACGCGGATGTTGCCGCCCGCCGCAAACGCCAGGTAGGCCTTGCCGAAGTTGCTCATCTGTATCGACGGGCTGGTTGCCCCTCCGCCCGCGATCAGCTGCGGGCCTTGGTATCCGGACGTTGCGTTCAGCCGATCGACCACGTACAGCCCGCCGGAATTGACGAAGGCCACGAGCAGCGTGCCGCCGTTTCCGGCCGCGATGACCGGCTGGGAAGAGGGGCCGGCGAAGCCGGCGTCGACCTGCTCGGGGACCTGGAAGACCCCGCCCACCAGGCGCGAGACGAACACGTGCTGGACGCCGCCCACGTACTTCAGGTACACGAGCCCGCCGCTGCCGTCCCGCGCGATCGACAGGCCCGTCAGGCCGATGATGCCATCGCCCGGCCCGTCCACCGTGATGGGCGGAGCCGCGGCGGGGATCAGATTCTGGGCCAGCGCTTGGCCCGGGGCAGCCGCCATGGCCACGAGCACGCAGATGACCACGGCTCTGGGAAGCCGGTGCACGGCCGCTAGAACAGCCAAAATGCGGCAGGGTTGCGGTGCTCGCGGACGGGCGCCAGGGCAGGCGTCCGCCCCCCTGCGCAGAATGTCTGAGGCGATGATCGTCCTCGGCATCGACCCTGGCACCGCCAGTACAGGCTACGGCGTCGTCGAGCGCGACGGCTCAGTCATGCGCGCGCTGACCCATGGCGTGATCGAAACCAGGCCGGGGCTGGCACCCGAGCGCCGCCTGGCACAAATCCACTCCAGGGTCACCGAGCTCTGCGGCTCTCATCGGCCCGAGGCGCTGGCCATCGAGGAGCTGTACTTCGGCGCGAATGTCCGCACGGCGTTCGCCGTCGGCCAGGCCCGTGGGGTCGTGCTGCTCGCCGCCGGCCAGCTCGGCCTGCCGTCACGCTCCTACACGCCCCAGGCGGTCAAGAGCGCCGTGTGCGGCCACGGCGGGGCGCGCAAGGAGCAGGTCTCCCGCATGGTCTCGCGTCTGCTGGGCTTCGGGTCCGGCGCGGTGTCCGATCACGCCGCCGACGCGCTGGCGGTGGCGATCTGTGACCTGAACCGCGCCTCGCTGCGTCGTGCTTTGAGCGCCCGCCTGGAGCTCGGGGCGGCCCGGTGATCGCCCTGATCTCCGGCACGGTCGCCGTCCGGCGGGCCAGCCACGTGATCATCGACTGCGCCGGCGTCGGCTACCAGGTGGCCGTCTCCGCGCAGACGCTTCGCCACGTGCCGGCGGTCGGTCTCAAGGCGACGCTGCACACGCATCTGATCGTGCGCGACGATGCGATGTCGCTCTACGGGTTCGCCACCGAGGAGGAACGGGAGCTCTTCCTGATGCTCCTGGGAGTCCAGTCGGTCGGCCCCAAGATGGCGCTGGCCGTTCTCTCGGGCGGACCCCCGCGAGAGCTGCTCTCGGCGCTGGCCGCCGGCGATGCGCCGCGACTTCGCGCCGTGCCCGGGATCGGCAAGCGGACCGCGGAGCGGATCATCGTCGAGCTGCGTGAGAAGGTGGGGGGCACCGAGCCCGAGGATGCGATCGCCGTCACCCGCTCGGACGACCCTCGCTCGGTCGCCCGCGAGGGCCTCATCGGGCTGGGCTACAGCGTCGCCGAGGTCGATGCGCTGCTCGACCGTGCCGCGGGCGACAGCGCTGAGGACCTGATCGCCGAGGCACTGCGGATGGCGCGGCGATGAACGCGCGCCTGCAGGCCCCGGAGGCGCTTCGGAGACGAGGAGCTCGATCGCTCGCTACGTCCGCGCCGGCTCGAGGACTTCGTCGGCCAGCAGGCGGTCAAGGAACAGCTCGCGGTGTCCATCGCCGCCGCGGCCACCCGTGGGGAGGCGCTCGATCACGTGCTGCTCGCCGGTCCGCCCGGCCTCGGTAAGACCTCGCTGGCACAGATCGTCGCCGCCGAGCTGGACGTCTCGTTCGTGCAGACTGCGGGGCCCGCGCTGGAGCGCAAGGGTGACATCGCGGCGTTCCTCACGGCGCTGGAGCCCCGCGCCGTGTTCTTCGTCGACGAGATCCACCGGCTGCCGACGGCGCTCGAGGAGACCTTCTACCCGGCGATGGAGGATCGGCGATTGCCGATCACGATCGGGCAGGGGGCGGGCGCCCAGGTGGTGACGCTGGAGCTGCCGCCGTTCACGCTGATCGGAGCAACCACGCGGACCGGCCTCCTGACTACGCCGCTCCGGGACCGCTTCGGGATCCAGCACCGTCTCGAGCCCTACTCATCAGAGGACCTGGGCCGCATCGTCAGGCGCTCGGCCCGGCTGCTGGACGTCCAGATCGACGAGGCCGGCGGGCGCGCGATCGCCGAACGAAGCCGGGGCACGCCTCGCGTCGCGAACAGGCTCCTCAAACGGGTCCGCGACTTCGCCGAGGTCCGCGGTGCCGGCGCCATCACCGAGGAGGTCGCCGTCGCGGGGCTCGAGCTGTTGGAGGTCGACCGCGAGGGCCTTGACCGCCTCGACCGGGAGATCCTGCGGACGATCTGCGAAAAGTTCGCCGGCGGTCCGGTGGGGCTCTCGACGCTCGCCGCCGCGGTGGAGGAGCAGCAGGACACGATCGAGGAGGTCTATGAGCCCTACCTGCTGCAGCGCGGGCTGATCGAGCGCACCCCCCGCGGCCGAGCGGCCACCAGGAGGGCCTTCGAGCATTTGGGGCTCGAGCCTCCGGGGCCGATGACTCTGCTCTGAGCCTCGCTTCGGAGCCCTCGCTCTGAGCCTTCGAAGCCCGAGGCGGGCGCTGGCTATCCTGGCCCCGTGGCTCGAGAGCACTACTTCATCTGCCCGCATTGCGGTCATCGCTCGATGGCTACCGACCGCACGACGGACTTCGGTCGCGAGGTTCGGGGCTGCGACAAATGCGGCTTCGCCTACCTCTATGAGCTGCTCGACGACTACTACCCGGCGCCCAACGCCGCATTCTTCGCCTGTGACTCCGAGGGCCGTATCGTCGACTGCGGCAAGGGGTCCTTCGAGCTCACAGGTCTGCGCACCGAGCAGGTGATCGGTAGGCCGGTGGCGGACGTGCTGGGCCTGCAGTTCGAGGACGGCCAGGATCACGTGGGGACCGCGCTCGAGTGGGAGGTGCGGGTGCAGGGAAAGCCCGTCGAGGTCAATGCCGAGCAGGACCTACCGGCCAGGGCGGTCGCGGACATCTTCCCCGCCTACGACGACGACGAGGGCGGTCTGCTCGTCGTGCTGACGCCCACCAATCACCGCTGAGCGCCTCTCGGCGCGCCGCTGCGACTACGACCACCGACGGCCCTGAGGGCTAGCATCACGTGAGCTCATGACCGATCGCCAGCGCCACGGCTTCGTCCTGCTTCTCGTGGTGGGTCTGATCGCGGCCTCGGCCGTGATCCTGACCCAGTTCAAGACAGTTCTGGGGCTCGACCTGAAGGGCGGCGTCGAGCTCGTCTATCAGGCTCAGCCCACGCCTCAGTCGCAGGTCACCCCGACCTCGCTCGGTCGCGCCGTGGACATCATGCGCCAGCGCATCGACCAGCTCGGCGTCTCGGAGCCCGAGATCCAGACCTACGGGGGCAACCAGATCTCGGTCGGTCTGCCCGAACGTCAAGGACACCACGCGCGCGATCCAGCAAGTCGGCACCACGGCCCGGCTCGAGTTCTACGACTGGGAGGGCAACGCGCTGCTGCCCAGCGGGCGAACGGTCGCCAGCCTGGGGCCGGGACTCTCGCAGGATGCGACCGCTGCCCAGCTCAGCCAGGGTGCGTGGCGCTCCGGGCGGCGGGCAGCCCCCTCTATCAGGCCGTGTCCCTGGCGTCAAAGCAGCCGCGCTCAGGTCAGCCCGGACAACGCTCGTAACGGCCCGCAGTACTGGATGTTCGGCGCCCCGTCGAGCGCCGCCTGCGCGATCGCCGGCAAGTCCTACGGCTACACGCCCGTACCCGGTCAGCACTGCTTCATCGCCGGGCCCGACACCTCGCTGCAGGACCTCTACAGCGGCGTGCCGGCCGGGGTCAGCCGCTCCCAGGAACAGGTGCTGACGGTCCCCGAGGGCACGGTCGTCCTCCAGGCCACGCCGACGAGCTTCTCAAACCCCCCCAAGGTCTATGCGCCGTCTACGCGCTTCTACGTCCTCAAGGACCACGTGTCGCTGTTCGGCAACGAGATCACCAACCCGCAGCAGAGCACCGACCCGAGCGGCAGTCCCGACGTCTCGTTCGGCTTCACGTCCAAGGGCAAGACCGAGTTCAAGAACGTGACGGGCAAGATCGCCAACCGGGGGCTCCTGGTGAGCCCTCCCAGCAACACCTCGAACTGCCAGTCGCCGCTTCTGTGCCAGCACTTCGCCGTCGCGCTTGACCAGCAGCTGATCACGGTCCCATCGATCGACTTCAAGCAGTACCCGGACGGGATCCCCGGCGACACCGGTGCCGACATCACCGGCGGCTTCACCACCACCTCCGCCCAGGACCTGGCGAACCAGCTGCGCCTCGGGGCCCTGCCGATCAACCTCAAGCTGATCTCCGAGTCCCAAGTCTCGGCGACGCTCGGCAAGCAGGCGCTCCATCAGGGACTGGTGGCGGGCGCGGTCGGCCTGGCCGTCGTGGTGCTGTTCCTGATCCTCTACTACCGCGTACTGGGGGTGATCGCCACAGCGGGGCTGGCTGTCTATGCGCTCTACTTCTACGCGCTGATCAAGTTGATCCCGGTGACGCTGACGCTGTCGGGGATCGCGGGACTGATCCTGACGATCGGCGTGGCGGCGGACGCCAACATCGTCATCTTCGAGCGCGTCAAGGAGGAGATCAGGGGCGGTCGCTCGATCCGCCAGGGGATCGCCACCGGCTACCGCAAGGGCCTGACCGCGATCATCGACGCCAACGTGGTCACGATCATGACCGCGTTCATCCTGTTCGTGCTGGCCACGGCCGACGTCAAGGGTTTCGCGCTCACGTTGGGGATCGGCACGTTCGTCTCGCTGTTCACGGCCGTCATGGCCACGCAGGCCATCCTGATGACGATCGGGTCCTCGCGGATCATCTCGCGGCCCTCGGCACTCGGGGCCGGCGGGAAGAAGCGCGAGTGGCGCTTCGACTTCATGGGCGCCTCGAAGTACTTCTTCTCGTTGTCGGGCGTGATCCTGCTGGTGGGAGCGCTGGCGATCGGCGGAAGAGGCCTCAACCTGGGAATCGACTTCACCTCCGGTACGCGGATCACGACCAGCCTGCAGCAGCCCGCCACCCAGAGCCAGGTCACCAAGGTGCTCACGTCGGCCGGGGCGGCCAACCCCACCGTCCAGAAGGTGACCAACAAGGGCCTCGGCAACAACGTTTTCCAGATCTCCTCGAAGCAGCTTCAGCCCAGGGCCGTCAACCAGGTGAAGAACCAGTTGGACAGCGAGTTCGGCGTCAAGAGCTTTGACTCCACCTCGGTCGGACCCACGTTCGGCAACACGATCGCCAATGCGGCGGTGGTTGCGATCATCGCCTCGCTGTTGGTCATCTCCGCCTACGTGGCACTGCGCTTCGAGTGGAAATTCGCCGTGCCGGTGCTGATCGCGCTGATGCACGACCTGCTGATCACGAGCGGCGTGTACGCCTTGACCGGCCGTCAGGTGACCGTCGACACGGTGGCTGCGCTCTTGACCATCCTGGGCTACTCGTTATACGACACGATCATCGTCTTCGACCGAGTGCGGGAGAACATCCCGCGCATGCCCCGAGCCGCGTTCTCGCAGATCGTCAACCGCTCGATGTCGGAGGTGCTGACGCGGTCCCTGGCCACCACCTCCTGCACCCTCATGCCGGTGATCGCCTTGCTGCTCTTCGGCGGCGGCGGCGTGCTCGGCGACTTTGCGTTCGCGCTGCTGATCGGCGTGGCCTCCGGCGCCTACTCATCGATCTTCATCGCCTCCCCGGTCCTGACTCACTGGAAGGAGCGCGAGCAGGTCTACCGCGCTCGGCGCCACAGGCTGATCGAGGAGTATGGCCACGTCCCGGCGTACGCCGGGGTGGCAGCTGATGTCGAGCCGCCGGCGCCGAAACGCATCCGGCGGCCGGGCAGGCTGACCACTCCCGAGCCGGAGACGGTGTCTCGTGCGGAGTTCGAAGAGATGAAACGCGACCTGGAGGCAGAGGAGGAGCGGCCGAGCCCCCGCACCTCCACTTTGGCCACCCGTTTGGCCCGGACTCCCGGAGCCCAGGCGCCGGCTCGTACGAAGCCCAAGCGGGACGGCGCTCGTGTAACCCGGGCCCCGGACGGCGCTCCCCGGCAGCAGACACCGCGTGGGTCGCAGCCCGCCGAAGCTCCCGAAGCCGGGCCGCCGCCGCCCGCACCCGACATTGCGGAGAACGAGGGCGTCGCCCGACCGTCGAAGCCGAAGCCGCAGAAGCCAAAGAGCCGCTCCCGCAACCGCAGACACGGGAGGCGACGCTGATGGGGATGCTGGCCTGGGTGATCATGGGCCTGGCCCTCTGGCACTTCACGATCTGGCTGCCCGACCGCTACTGGGGCGGGATCGTCGGCGCGTTCGTGGGCGCGCTGGTTGGGGCCGTCCTGTTTGGCTTGATCGTCTCGGGCTTTCACATCCCCGGCCGGCACGACACGCATATCTCGACCGCGCTGGAGGCCATCCCCGGCGCCTTGATCGGGATGGCGCTCGTGTATCTGGAGGGCATGCGCCGCGAGCGCGCCGGTGGCCCCGGAGCGCTCGAGCTATGACACGCGGAGCGACGCTCGCGACGTGAGCGGCCCGCTCGACCTCCTCACCGCTCCGCTGCGCTCGCTGCTGGGCGCGAGCGAACAGGATGTGGTCAAGCGCTCCCGCTGCACGAGGCCGGCGAGCTCGAGGCAGGCTGGAAGAGGCGTGAGCGCCCTCCATCGCGCCGCCGACTCGATGGAGCGGCACGTCGCGGTGGTCGAGACGCTCGCCCAGTCGGTCCCCGCCCTGACCGACTCCGTCAACGCGCTGGAGAGAGCTGAACGGACTCTTGACCGTCGTGGCGCCGATCGAGGGCGCCGAACGCGAGGTCTCGCGGGTGGAGCACTTCTTGGACGGCACAAGCGCTCGGACGAGATCACGCCGGCGGGCGGGGCGGGTGAGCCACCGCCGGGGGACCGGACATCGCAGGCGGCTGAGCCGTCGGCTCGGCGCGGGCTGCGTGTGAGCAACTTCGTGGCCCCGCGTGCCGACTGTGTCACGGACACCGGCCTGGACCCCGGGATCCGTCGGGGGCGGCGCCTACGCTCCGCCCACCGATGAGCGAGCCCTCCCCGCTGAAGCTGGCCGACGTCGTACGGGCGCCCAAGCCACGGCTCCGGGTCGTCGCGCCCGACGAGACGAGCCCGCCGGTTCCGCGCTCCACGCCACGGGTTCAGATCGCGCCCTACGACTTCGCGCGTCGCCAACGCACTCGAGCGGCAGCTCGGCGTCAGTCACGCATTGGCCCAGATACTCGTGCGGCGAGGGTTTCACGAGCCGCTCGCGGCGCGAACATTCCTCGAAGCACGGGAAGCGCACGACCCGGGCCGGTTTGCGGGCATCGATGAGGCGGTCGACGTCATCCATCGACACGTGGCGAGCGGCACGCGGATCACGATCCACGGCGACTATGACGTCGACGGCGTCTGTGCAACGGCGCTGCTGATCCGTGCCCTGCGCTCGCTCGGCGCGGACGTCGGGTGGTACCTCCCGAGCCGGATCGAGGACGGCTACGGTCTGGCCGGGAGGACCGTCGAGCGGCTCGCCGCCCGCGGCACGCGGCTGCTGGTCACAGTCGACTGCGGGATCACGGCATCGCGCGAGATCAGCCAAGGCGAGGGCCGCCGGCCTGGAAACCGTGGTCACCGACCACCACGCTCCCCGCTCCGACGGCGTCGTGCCGGACGGTCCGCTCGTTCACCCCGGCATCTGCGGCTATCCATGCGCGGATCTGTGCGGCACGGCGGTGGCCTTCAAGCTGGCTGAGGCGCTCGGGGCACCGACCGTCGAGGAGGACATCGAGCTGGTGGCCCTGGCCACGGTCGCCGATCTGATGCCCTTGCAAGGCGAGAACCGCCGGCTTGTCCGCGAGGGGCTGCGGGCGCTCGCGGGCACCGCCAAGCCCGGCTTGCGGGCGCTGATGGAGGTTGCGCGTGCCGATCCCAGCGCACTCGACGCACGCGCGCTCGGCTTTCGCCTGGCGCCGCGCATCAACGCCGCGGGCAGACTGCGCCGCCCCGACGCGGGCCTCGAGCTCCTGCTGACCGAGGATCCGCAGCGGGCGGTCGAGGTCGCCAAGGAGCTCGACGCGATCAACGCCGAGCGCCGCGCGGTGGAGGAGCGAACCACGTGGGAAGCGGAGGCCCAGGTGGCGCGCCTCGGCGAGCGCCCGGCATACGTTCTCGCGGCGGAGGGTTGGCATCCCGGGGTGATCGGCATCGTCGCCGCCCGGATCGCTGAGCGCTACCACCGGCCGGCGATCCTCGTGGCGCTGAACGGCGGCCCGAGCGGACAGGGGTCGGCCCGCAGCATCCCCGGATTCGACCTGCTGGGCGCGCTTCATGCCTGCGCCGGCGAGCTCGAGCGCTACGGCGGCCACCGCGCCGCTGCCGGCCTGACGATCGACCGCGGGCGGCTGGCCGCGTTCGCCGAGGCGCTGGAGAGCCACGCCGCGAGAGTGCTCGAGGCCGGAGCTGCTGCGGCCCATCGAGCGCGTCGATGCGGTCGTCTCCGGCGCCGAACTCGGGCTGGGGCTCGCCGAGGAGCTGCGTTCGCTCGAGCCCTGCGGGAGCGGCAATCCCGCTCCGTGCCTGCTCGTTCCCGGTGGTCGGTTCGGCGAGCAACGGGCCATGGGGGAGGGGCGGCATGCACGTTTCTCGCTCACCTCAGGCGGAACGCGTGCCCGCGCCGTGGCTTTCGGTTGCGACGGGCGGCTTCCGGTGCAAGTCGAGCAGCCGGTGGACGCCACCTTCAGGCTCGAGCGAAACGAGTGGCGGGGTGTGGTCGAGGCCAGGCTCGTGCTTCGCCACGCTCAGCCGTGCGCGCCGGGGGGGATCTCCGTCCCCGGAGAGCCGGAGACATACCTCCAGGGGGCCTTCGCGGAGCTGGACGGTCCACTCCCGTCCGCGGAGGGCGCCGACGGTGATCAGCCGGATACGACGCGGACGGTCCTCGACCGGCGCGGTGAGAGTCCGCTCGCCGTTCTGGCCGACGCCGTGTCGACCGGAGCACCGGTGCTGGGCGTCTGCGCCGAGGTGGCGCGCAGGCGCGGCGGGCTCGAGGCTCGGGTCGGCGGTTTCTCGCTCGTCTCGCACCATCAGCTCGAGCGCGAGCCTTCACTCGCCGGGCGAGCGCTCCACGTCGTGGCCCTGGACCCACCGAGCACCGGGGCTATGGCGACGCTGCTGGAGCGCGGCGACGGCTTCACCCACCTGGCCTGGGGCGGGCCTGAGCTACGCTTTGCACAGCAGATGCACGAGTTGGAGTACGGTCTTCGCGCTTCGCTCGCAGCCCTCTACCGCGACCTCAGAAGCCGCGGCAGGGTGGCCGGCGAGGAGCTCGGGCGCCTGCTCCGCGGTGACGGTCAGCATGGTCGTCCGGCGCGACTGGCCGGCAGGCTGATCAGGGTCCTCACGGAGCTGGGGCTCGTCAGCCTCGATCGGGATCTGCCGGCCCTGGCGGTCGCGAGCGATGAGCGCACGGCGCTCGAGCGCTCCCCGGCCTACAGGGCGTACACAGCGCGATATGAGGACGGACGGCGATACCTGAGCAGCGGAAATCTCCTACCAAGCGGCTGAGATCGAGCCGCGCATCGTCGACGCTCGTCCGCAAGAGGGTGCCGGTCGACGAGGTCGACGGCAAGCACGCGTCTAGCCCCGCTGCTGCCGCCGAGCTGACGAAGACCGAAGCTCGGCTGCTGTCTGACCTGTTCGCGATCGTCGAGGAGCACGCCGAGCAGGCCGCGGTGGAGATCGACCGCGAGCGCGTCCAGCAGGCGTTCGTCTATGCCTGCATGCACCACGCCGATCAGCGGCGCCGCAGCGGCGAGCGGTTCATCAGCCATCCGGTCGGGGTGGCCAAGATCTGCGCCGGCATGCGACTCGACACCGAGACGCTGTGCGCCGCGTTGCTTCACGACACGGTGGAGGACACCTCCGCCTCGCTGGCGGAGGTCCAAGAGGCATTCGGCGAGGAGATCGCCGGCCTCGTCGACGGCGTCACGAAGCTCACGGGACTGACCTTCCAATCGCGCGACGAGGCCCAGGCCGAGAACTACCGCAAGATGATGGTGGCGATGGCCTCGGACATCCGGGTCATCCTCATCAAGCTCGCCGACCGGCTGCACAACATGCGCACGATCGCCGCGCTGCCCAAGCACAAGCAGATCGAGAAAGCCCGCGAGACCCTCGACATCTACGCGCCGATCGCCCACCGGCTCGGTATCCACGCCATCAAGTGGGAGCTCGAGGACCTCGCCTTCCAGACGCTGCACCCCCGCAAGTACAACGACATCAAGGAGCTGGTGGCGCAGCAGCGCGCCGAGCGCGAGCGCTACGTCAACCAGGCCGGCGAGTACGTCTCGAAGGAGCTCGCGGAGCTCGGCATCGAGGCAGAGATCTCCGGCCGGGCGAAGCACTTCTACTCGATCTACTCGAAGATGACCAAGAAGGGGCGCGAGTTCAACGAGATCTACGACCTCACCGCGATGCGCGTGATCGTCTCGTCGGTCAAGGACTGCTACGGCGCGGTGGGGGTCATCCACTCGCTGTGGAAGCCGCTTCCCGGGCGCTTCAAGGACTTCATCGCCATGCCCAAGTTCAACATGTACCAGTCGCTGCACACGACGGTCATCGGGCCAGAGGGCAGGCCGCTCGAGATTCAGATCCGCACCCGGGAGATGCACGATCTGGCGGAGTTCGGGATCGCCGCCCACTGGATGTACAAGGCAGGGAGCGCGCGGCCCCGGAACGGGGCCGCTACCGACGCCGAGGGCAAGCTCAAATGGCTGCGCTCGCTGCTCGATTGGCAAAAGGACCTGGCCGATCCCGGTGAGTTCGTGGAGACGCTCAAGGTCGACCTGTTCGAGGACGAGGTGTTCGTCTTCACGCCCAAGGGGGAGGTCAAGTCACTGGCCGCGGGAGCGACGCCGCTCGACTTCGCCTACGAGATCCACACCGACGTCGGCCACCGCTGCGTGGGGGCCAAGGTGAACGGCAAGATCGTCCCCCTGTCCTACCAGCTGCGGTCCGGCGACATAGTCGAGGTGCTGACCTCGAAGCGCGAGCGAGGACCCTCACGCGACTGGCTGGCGCTGGTCAAGACGACGCGGGCCCGCAACAAGATCAAGGCCTGGTTCAAGGCGGAGTCGCGCAGGGACACCGAGCACGCCGGGCGCGAGCAGCTCCAGGAGCACCTGAAGAAGCAAGGCCTCCCGGCACAGAAGCTGGTCGGCTCGCCGTTGCTGGCGGACGTCATCCGCGAGATGGGCTTTCGCAAGGCCGACGACTTCTACATCGCCCTCGGCGCCGCCAAGATCTCGGCCAAGACGGTCGTAAACAAGGTCATGCAGCGGCTGAAGCAGGGCGAGGCCGCGGAGTCCGAGCCCACCGCCACCGACGATCTCCTGATGACCCGCCGTCGGCGCTCGCGGCCGACGACCTCCTCGAGCCGTTACGGCATCTCGGTCCAGGGCATCGACGAGGTGATGCTGCGGCTGGCCAAGTGCTGCCGGCCCGTGCCGGGAGATCCGATCGTGGGCTACATCAGTCTCGGGAGGGGCATCACGATCCACCGCGAGGACTGTCCCAACGTCGCCGTCCTGCGCAAGGATCCCGACCGCTTCACCCCTGTCTCGTGGGATGGGGACGCGGAGACCTCGTTCCGGGTCGAGATCGAGGTCGATGGCTGGGATCGTCACCGCCTGCTGGAGGACATGTCCCGTACGTTCTCCGAGGCGGGGATCAACATCCTCGAGGCTCGCTGCACCGTCAACCATCCGATGGTCAAGAACCGGTTCGTCGTCGAGGTGGGGGACACGCGCACCCTGGATCAGGCGATCGGCCGGCTGCGCAACATCGACGCGGTGTTCGACGCCTACCGCGTTACCCCGGGCGCCGGGTAGCGCCATCCGCCCAGCTCAGGCCCGCCGAGCTCCTGGTCGCGCCGCCCGGTCTGAGCGCGCGCGGGCCAGAAGCGCGGCGCCGCCGGGCGCCCAGGCGTGACCCGCACCGTCCGCACCTGCGCCCGCGGCAGCTTCGTGATCACCACCGCCTCGCCGGTGGCCAGCGACGAGATCTCATTTGGATCAACCCGAAAGCGGTCGGTCTTGCGCCGCGTGCCCCGTCCGGTGTCGTACTGCCCGAACAGGGGATGACTCGACAGCTGGCGTGTCTGCTCCCAGACGGTCTCGGTTCCCGCCATCCGGGCGATTGTCTGTGCCGACGAGGGGACGTCCTGGCGGTGGGCGATCTTGACCGCGGTCGACCCCAGCACCTGATCCCGCAAGCCGCGGGCCGTCCGGTCCAGGTCGGCGAGCTCCTGGGTCGCCAGCAGCACGCTGACGCCCGACTCCCTGCAGCGAGCGAGCAGCGAGATCACGTTGTCGGAGCCGAGCGCCGAGAACTCGTCGATCCCGATCATCGCCTGCCCGCTCTTCGGGTTAGCCGACAGCCGATCCCCGGCGGCCGAGACCAGATCCTGGATCGCCAGCGCTCCCAGCTGTGACGCCAGCCCGCCGTAGGTGCTCGAGTTGAGGCTGAACAGCACCACCGCATCGCCGGCCAGCGCCGTACGCACATCGACCGCCGGGACGCACTCGGCACCCCCCTTCAGGAAGGCGCCGACGTGCGACTCGGTGACCAGCGCCAGGCGCGTTCCCAGACCACGGATGGCGCTCAGCTGATCGGGCGTCAGGGAGGCGATGTAGTCCTGCACGCGCTCGGAGAACTCAGGGGGCGCGCCGCGCAGCAGCGCGGGCAGGCGGCGGGGGTCCATGAGTCGCGCCACCTCCTCGAGCGTCGGCGCGCGCTCGGGGTGCGCGCAGGCCAGGACCTGCAGCGCGGTCTGCACGTAGCGCTCCGCCGCGCGCTGGTAGTGCGGCTCGGTGAAACGCTCCGAGGCGATCAGCTTGTCTTTGAGCTCGGTCGGGTTCCCGTGCGCCAGCGGGTTCCAGCCCGACGGCCCTTCGGGGGTCCAGAGGCGGAACGGCCGCCCTGCGGCGGCCGCCGCGTCGCGGAGCGAGCGGGCAAACGCCGGCGACCCCTTCATGTCGATCGCCACCACCGGGCGCCCCAGCCGCACGTTCTCGCCCAGCAGCGTGAGCAGCGTGGTCGACTTGCCCGCACCGCTGGCGCCGACGATCAGGCCGTGCGCCGAGAGCTGACGTTCGGTCAGCTGGACGCGCCGACCGCCGCTGTCCGCGCCCAGCGAAATCGCTTCGCCTGGCGGTTCGAGCGCCAGGCGCCGTTGGCGCCGGGCGGCGAGCTGCGCCTGGGCGCTCACCGTCGCCACGACAACGGCCGCCGCGGCGAGGATCGCCCACGCCGGCGGCGCCGTGACCATCGCCACCAGGATGAGCGTCGACAGCCAGCTGATCGCGCGGCGAATCGGCCTCATCGCTCGAGCGCCTCGTGGCTCGCGGCGCGCGCCGGCAGCCTCGTCGCCTCGCGGCCCGCGGTCCGCCCGGCCTCGTCGTCCCACTCCACGCGTTGCACTTGGACCCGCCGGGAGATCCCGAGGCGGGCTGCCGAGGCCTGAACGGCGCGGGCCACGCTGTGGCTGTCGACGAGGTAGAGCACGGCGTCGATCCGGCCGTCGGCGCCATAGCCGGAGAGGATGCGCTCCCGCCGCGCCCGCGCCTTCGTCGTGAGCTCGAGCTCCACGGCCACGCGCCGCCCACCCGCGATGACGAGCAGTAGGTCCGGGTAGTGCAGGCGCTCGCGACCACTCGGACCGAGCCCGCCGAGCCGCACGGCGAACTGCCTCGCCCCGCGCCCCTCGGCCCTCGCCTCGTGCCCCTCGGCGCCGTCCCGCGAGCGCATCTCCCGCTCGGAAACAACGTTCCGCAACGGTCCGAAGACTCCGCGCCGCGCCGCCAGCCACAGCCAGGCCACGCCGACGTCGTGGCGGTAGGCGTGGAGATCGAACCGCGGGGGCGGCAGGTCCGAGTCGATCGCGGCGAGCCCTCTACGGGTGATCCACCAACACCGCGGCTGGGAGTGAAACAGCCGCTCCGAGTCGAGCAGCCCGGCGCCGCGGAGTGCACGCAAGCGCGCGTCGGCGGCACCCGCCGAGACTCCGAGCAACGTCTGCGCGTGGGCGGCCAGCGCGATCCGGTGCTCGGCGAGGAACGCCAGCAGCGTCGCGTCGCGGTCGGTGATCTGGACGCGGCGTTGGGCCACTACTCCCTAAGCCCCCAGCGAGCGGTTTCCACCCCCCTAGCGGAGACGCGGACCGCCCGCGACTAGGCGACGACGGTGATTCCGGCGGGGCGGATCGAGAAGCGCGCCTCGTCCACCTCGCCGATGTAGTCCCCGTCCACCTGCAGCGGGAGCGGTCGCTCGTCGCAGGAGCGGACGCTGAGCGACTGCAGCGCGGTGAACGGGTGCACGCGGCGGTGACGGCTGACCCGGGCGCCGCGCGACAGTGCGCGCCAGATGATCGTCGGGATGTCGATCGCGCTCGCGCGCTCGAGCACGATGCCCGCCAGGTCGCCGCTGGCGAGGTCGGTGCCCTCGGCCATCTGCACCGGCCGCTGCCCGAAGTAGGTGTAGGGGCTGCCGTTCTGGATCAGCGCCGTGACGCCTCTGACGCGCTCGTCGCCCAGACTCACCTCGAGGCGCGGCGGATGCAGGAGGTATTTGCGGTTGAAGGTCCCGACCGCGATCCAGCTGTAGTACCACTCGCCGAGCCTCGCTTTGAGGCTGGGGTGGGCGTCGACGCGCTCGACGACGCTGGCGTCGAGACCTAGGCCCGCGGAGAACAGAAACCAGCGGTCGTTGACGCGGGCCAGGTCGAGTCGCCGCGGACGCCAGTCATCGGCCATCCGCAGCAGGTGCTCGGTGGCGTCGACGACGTCCGTGGGGATCCCCAGCAGCCGGCAATAGACGTTGGCTCGGCCGCCGGGCAGGCAGCTGAGCGGCGTGTCGGAGCCGGCCAGCCCATTTGCCGCCTCGTTCACCGTCCCGTCGCCGCCGAACGCCACCACCACGTCGTAGCGCTCCCTTGCCGCCTGGCGACAGATCTCGGTCGCGTGGTCGCGCGACTCCGTGTCCACGGCCACGACCTCATAGCTGCCGCGCAGCGCGTAGACGACCAGGTTCTTCAGCCGGTCCGAGACGGTCGTGGCGTAGGGGTTGACGATGATCAGCATTCGCTTGCTGGGAGCGCGCGAGCCGACCCCGAGGATCGCCTCGAGGCGCGCGACTGACTCGGAGGAGGTGGCGGTCATGGAGCCCTGAGAACACCGGGCGCCTGCGCTCGTTACGGACGCATGGCCGAGCTGTGTTAGTCAGACGGAGCGCGCTTCGGCGAAAGCTCGGCGCCTGCGGAAGCCGGATAACGTCGCAAACCCATCGCTCCGTCCCGGCGTGGCCACTTAAGCGTCCCCACGACGCTTATGTGGCCAGAGCCGTCGCGGGGCGGCGGATTTGCTGCGAAATACGTCGTGGGTCGGGGCGCGTCGCGCGCGCGAGGCTCAAGGCGGCGGCCGACGCCTCGCCGCCCAAACGCCGAATCCGTTTATCCGGTCCTCGCTTGCGGTTATACTCCCTAAGTACATAGCTGTACTGCATCCAGAGGGGTGAAGGGACATGGCCCTGTGAAGCCCCGGCAACCTCCCGACAAGGGAACGGTGCCAATTCCATCAGGCTCCAACGACAAGCCTGGGAGATGTGGGAGTGGCGGTTTTCCAGGACCTCCTCCGACCACAGACCCCGGCGGAGGTTTTTCTATATATGCCGCCAGAGTCGCTTCACTGTAAGGAATGTAAGACCACCTACCCGCTCGACGCGCAATTCGTGTGCGAGCGCTGCTTCGGGCCACTGGAGGTGGCCTACGCCCCGCTCGACGGGGCCGATCCCGACGAGCTGCGCAGGCGGATCGAGTCAGGGCCACACTCCCTGTGGCGCTACCTCGACTTCCTGCCGCTGGACGCCGAGCCGTCCGGCACGCTGAAGGCCGGCTTCACGCCGCTGCTGCGCGCCGACCGCTTGGCGGAGGAGCTCGGCCTGGGCGAGGTCTGGATCAAGAACGACGCCGCCAACCCGACCCACTCCTTCAAGGATCGGGTGGTATCGATCGCCCTGGCCAGGGCGATCGAACTGGGGTTCGAGACGATCGCCTGCGCCTCCACGGGCAACCTGGCCAACGCCGTCGCGGCCCACGCCGCGGCCGCCGGTCTTCAGTCCTACGTGTTCATCCCCTCCGACCTCGAGGAGCAGAAGGTCCTCGCCACCGGCGTCTATGGCACGAACCTGGTCGCCGTGAACGGCACCTACGACGACGTCAACCGGCTGTGCACCGAGCTGTCCGCCGAGCACGAGTGGGCCTTCGTCAACATCAACATGCGCCCCTACTACGCCGAAGGGTCAAAGACACTGGCATTCGAGACCGCCGAGCAGCTCGGCTTTTCGATGCCCGACCGTGTGGTGTGCCCGATCGCCTCCGGTTCGCTCTTCACGAAGGTGGCGCGGGGCTTCGAGGAGTGGCTCGAGGTGGGGCTGCTGGAGGGGCGCCTGCCTGTCTTCAACGGCGCCCAGGCCGCTGGGTGCTCGCCGGTGGCCAGCGCCTTCGCCGCCGGGGAGGACTTCTGCCGTCCGGTGAGGCCCGACACGATCGCCAAGTCGCTAGCGATCGGCAACCCAGCCGACGGCCCCTACGCCCTCGATCTCGCCCGGCGCTCCGCCGGGGCGATCGACTCGGTGTCCGACGATGAGATCCGCGAAGGCATCCGTCTGCTGGCCCGGACCACGGGCATCTTCACGGAGACCGCCGGGGGCGTCACCGTCTCGGTGCTGTCCAAGCTCGCCGAACGCGGCGACATCGACCCCGATGAACGGATTGTCGTCTACATCACCGGCGAGGGCCTGAAGACGCTCGACTGCGCGCGGGGGACGTTCGAGACCTGGGAGATCGAGCCAACCGTGGCCTCGTTTCAGCAGGCCTCAGAGCGGGTGGCGGTCCCGGCTTGATAAATAGTCACGGGCAGATGGCGGTCAGCGTCAAGATTCCCACTCAGCTCCGCGCCGCGACCGACGGCGAGGCCACGGCCGAGGTCGAAGGGGCCACCGTGGGCGAGGTACTCGATTCCCTCTATGAGCGCTACGGCGAGCTCCGCAGCCGGATCGCCGAGGACGGCGGCCTGCGCCGGTTCGTGAACGTCTACGTGGGGGGAGAGGACATCCGCTTTCTCGACGGCCTGGAGACGCCGGTCTCCGACGGCGACGAGGTCACGATCCTGCCGGCGGTGGCCGGAGGGTGATCAATACGTCCGGCCCGGCTCATGAGCCGGGCCGCCGGGCCGATCATGATCGGCCCGGGGCTGGGGCGCATGCGCCCCAGCCTTGAGCTAGACGCACGCCGTGACGCTAAGCCGACCGGGCGGATGATTCCTCTGCCCGACCGGCACGCTCCAAGCCGACCGGACAGGCGACGCCGGTCCCGCGGAGGGCTCAGCCGCTCGCCGCGCCTCCGTAGGCGGCGGGTGCCGCGCTGTCGCCCTGGGCTCCAGCGATCTGCTGCAGCAGGGCCGAGGGGCCAGTGCCGCCCAGGACGCGCAGCCGCGGAAGCCGAAAGCGGTCCGTGGAGGGGCTCGCCCATCCCGGAATCACGGTCGTCGAGCCGACATAGCCCGCCGCCTTCACCGCGTCGATGACCGTGGCGTTGTAGTGCCCCGACGGGTAGCAGAACCAATTCACCGGCACGCCGTAGCGCTGCTGCAGCATCTGCCTGGCGGTCGCCACCTGATAGTGCAGCTCGGAGGCAGACAGGGTGATCAGGTCGGCGTGGCTTATGCCCTGGGTGTCGAGCTCCCAACCGGCAGCGATCAGACCCTTGACCTGCGATTCGGTGAGTCCGCCCTGAGACGGCGGCAGCCCGGTCAGCTGGATGTTCTCCACGCCCACCCAGCCCAGGCGCCTCAGCACCGGCAATGCGTTCTGAAACTGCGATTGGTAGCCGTTGTCGAAGCTCAGCACGATCGGCTTGCCGGCGCCCAGCGGCACCCCTCGCGTCCAGTTGGCCTCTAGCTGGTCCATCGTCACCGGGTGCCACCCGGCGGCTTTCAGCGCCTGCATCTGGGCCGCGAACTCGCTCGCCGGTACGTACAGGCCGGGATAGGGCGCTCCGGCTGGGGGAGGGTTGATCACGTGATACATGAGGACCGGCACCGTCGCCGCGCCCGGCTTGCCGGTGCCCGCCCCGGTCACCGTCGAGCGGGGCGTCGCGGCCTTTGCCCCGGAGCCCGAGTTCGGCCGCGGCGCCGCGGTCCCGCGCGAGGCCTGCGAAGGGTGACCGCCGGATGACGAGGAGCCGCTGGCTGCCACAGCGATCACCGCGGCCACGATCACCACCACGAGGGCGCAGGCGGCCACGAGCCGCCGACGCCTGATCTGGCGCCGGCGCTCCTGCCCGTAGCGGGTGTAGCTCGGCTGCGGAGGCTGCATCGACACCGAGCGTATAGATTCACGCTACGTGATCGATGGCGCGGTGAGGCGGACGGTGAATGGCCGCGACGGCATCGAGCTCTCCCTATGCGAGGCCGGTGACCCGCGGCGCCCGACACTCGTGTTCATCCACGGCTATCCGGACACCAAGGAGATGTGGCAGGGGGTGATGGCGGAGCTGGCCGATCGCTTCCACGTCGCCGCCTACGACGTCCGAGGTGCCGGCGCCTCGAGTGCTCCGAGGGGCCCTGCTGCATACGACCTGGGGCGCCTGGCGGACGATTTCGAAGCGGTGCTGGACGCCGTCGCCCCGGGCAAGCAGGTCCATCTGGTGGGGCACGACTGGGGAGCCATCCAGGGCTGGGAGTTCGCCACCGTGGAGCGCTTCCGCCACAGGCTGAAGTCATTCACCGCGATCGCCTGTCCCTCGCTCGATCAGGTCATCGCCGGCGGCCGCTCGCTGGGCGCGCGGCCGACGCCGAGCCGACTTCTGGAGATCATGCGGCGCGCGCGGCGGTCGTGGTACGTGTTGGTGCTCCTGACTCCGGGCGGTCCGACGCTCGCCTGGCGAGCGATCCTGGGCCACGGTCGCTGGCAGTGGGTGCGGCGCAACATCGAGCGAATCCCGCCTGGGAATGCGGCCGCGCCCACCGCGGCTGCCGACGGGCTGCACGGAGCGAACCTCTACCGCCGCAACATCCCCCGGCGGCTCGTCTCGCCGCGGACGGATGCGCTGGCGCACGTACCGGTGCAGCTGATCGTCCCCAATCGCGATCACTTCCTCTCACCGAGCTACTACTCGCTAGCCGAGAACGTCGCGCCCGTCCTCAGGCGGCGGACGATCGCCACCACCCACTGGGCGCCGCAGATCGAGCCAGCGCGGATCGGGCGCTGGCTCGCAGAGGAGGTGGAGGACGTCGAGGGCGGGGCCCCGCTGGGCTCGCGCCGGCCCTGGGTGCGCGGCGGTGGGACCGACCAGCTCGAAGGCCGAACCGCGCTCGTGACCGGTGCGGCCAGCGGCATCGGCTACGCCACGGCCCAGGCGCTGTCGGAGCGCCGCGCCCGCCTGCTGCTGGTCGACCGCGACGGCGATTCGCTGGAGCGCGCGGCGGGCTCGATCCCCGGATCCCACACTTTCGTCTGTGACGTGAGCGACGAGCAGGCGATGGGGAGGCTTGTGGACGGCGTCCTCGGCGAGCACGGCGTCCCCGACGTGGTGGTTAACAACGCCGGCATCGGCGTCGCCGGCACGTTCATGGACACCGGCTTCGACGACTGGCAGCGCATCGTGGGAGTCAACCTGATGGGAGTGGTCCACGGGTGCCGCCTGTTCGGACGGGCGATGATCGAACGCGGCGAGGGCGGGCAGATCGTCAATACGGCCTCGGCGGCGGCGTTCGCGCCCACCAAGGAGCTGGCGGCGTACTCCGCGACCAAGGCGGCGGTGTTGATGCTCAGCGAGTGCCTGCGCGCCGAACTCGCTCCCCACGGGATCGGGGTGAGCGCCATCTGCCCAGGGTTCATCGCCACCGGCATAACCCGCGCCGCTACCTACGTCGGACGCAGCGACACCGAGGCGCGGGACATCGCGGAGCGTGTCACGCGGCTGTACGAGCGGCGCAACTTCACCGCCGACCGCGTCGCCGAGGAGATCGTCGAGGCGATCGCCAGCGACCGGCCGGTGGCGGCGGTGACGCCCGGAGGCGAAGGTGATGAGGGCGCTCTCCCGCCTCGCGCCGGGCGTCCTGCGGCGCCTCGCCCAGCTCGACGCGCTGCCGGCCTGAGAGCCGGCCGCCGCCAGCGCCGCTAGCGCCGCGGCTTGCCGGCCCGTCCAAAGAAGGACTCCGTGCCGTCCCGCCGAAACGGCACCACATGCTTCTGAAGAGAAACCCGCCACGCATCGAGCTGCGCGCCGCCGACACGCCGGAGGGACTGGAGCACCTGCGCTCGCACTGGGTGGCCTTCGTCCGCTGGTTGCAGGCAAACAAGGTCGAGTACGTACTGATCGGCGCTGTGGCCGAGGCCGTACGCGGCAACGGCCGCGCTGAAGGTCCGGTGACGATCGTGCCCGCGCCCTACCGCCGTAACCTCGAGCGGCTGGCCAGGGCTCTCGGCGCCGAGCACGCGCGGGAGCGTGTCGAGACCACCGAAGGGGCGGGCGCCGACCCCGTGCCCGTCAAGCTCACCGCCGAGAAGCTGGCACAGCAGACCCGCTTCACTCTGCGTCTCGGCGCGCACGATCTGGACATCGAAGGCGGAGTGCGGGCCGCCGGCGAAGCGCCGGGGATGCCCTCTTACCAGGACCTGCTGTATGAGGCCGCACGCTTCGAGCTCGAACCGGGCGTGACGGTCGAGGTGGCCTCACTCGAGGACATCGAGCACTTCTCGCATCTGCGACGCACGGGCGTGGCTCCCGAAATCAAGATCACGCGCCAGGAGCGCGCTCGGCCTCAACCACCAGCGGAGGCGCACCGCGCCGAGCCGGCGGAGCCTCCGCAGCGCTCCGAGCGCGAAGGTCAGTAGCCGGCACAGCGCTGCAGCTACCCTCGGTGGATGCCGAGGCGGGCAATCCTGGGCGCCGGTTGCGGCGCGCTGCTGTTGATCCTCATCTGGCTCCTGGCGTTCCACGTCGGCGTGTTCGAGCACGCCGACCAGTCGATCTTCATCGGCTTCAGCGGTCTGCGGCGTCCGCGCGTGAACTCTCTGGCCAACTTCATCGCCGGGCTGTGCAACCCGCAGCCGTACGTCTACCTGGCCGTCGTCCCGGTGCTGGTGGCCTTGCTTCGCGGGCGGCCGCGAGTTGCGGTGGGTGTGGCGGCGATCCTGCTGGGAGCGAATGCGACCACCCACGTGCTGAAGCCGCTGCTCGCCGAACCGCGCGCCGCGTCGCTGTTCGGCGGCAAGGCTCCGATCGGGCCGGTGTCGTGGCCCAGTGGACACGCGACCGCGGCCATGTCATTGGCGCTGTCGCTCCTGCTCGCCGCGCCCGGACGGCTGCGCCCCGCCATCGCGGCATTGGGGGCCGCCTTCGCGGTGGCTGTGAGCTACGCCTTCCTCACCCTCGGCTGGCACTACCCGAGCGATGTGCTGGGTGGATTCGTCGTCGCCGGTACGTGGTCGCTCCTGGTCGTCGCGGCGATCTCGGCGGCGGACAGGCGCTGGCCGCGAACGCGGGCCGAGTCGAGGACGACCGACCGCGTGTCGGTGCGCGTCGCGCTGCGCCCGCCCGCGCTCGTGCTCGCTGGCGGGCTCTGCCTGGCGGCGGTTATCGCAATCGCCCGCCCGCATGCGGTCATCACCTACGCGCAGCAGCACGAGGCGTTTGTGCTCGGCGCGGCCGGCATCGGGGCGCTGGGGCTCGTGGTGGCCACCGCGGTGATGCTCGCCGCGCGGCGGTAGCCGCCGCCCCGCGTGTCGCAGAGGGAGGGCCGTCCTCAGCGGTA
The DNA here is from genome assembly GCA_963846075.1 of uncultured Actinomycetes bacterium. Lineage (GTDB taxonomy): Bacteria > Actinomycetota > Thermoleophilia > Solirubrobacterales > Solirubrobacteraceae > Palsa-465. The sequence goes on from CAWJUS010000003.1 coordinate 208,691, forward strand.
CCTGCCGGGCTCCCAGAGCGGCTCTTCGCCCGCGTTGGCGCCCCGGCTGAGGATGAATAGAAGATCTGAGAGGCGGTTCAGGTAACGCACGACCTCCGGGCCCAGCTCATCGCCGCAGGCGATCGCCAGCCGTTCCGCTCGGCGGCAAACGGTCCGGCAGACGTGGAGCTGAGCCGCTGCGGGCGTCCCGCCCGGCAGGACGAACGACTTGAGCGGTCTCAGCGTCTCGTTGACCTCGTCACAGCGGTCCTCGAGCCACTTGACTTGCTCGGGGATCACGCGCAGGCGCTCGCGCTGGCTCTGGGGATCTGCCGGCGCCGCGATGTCGGCGCCGACGTCGAACAGATCGTTCTGGACCCTCCGCAACCACCCCACGTACTGCTCGGGCAGCTCGTCGATCGTCAGGGCCAGACCCACGTGGGCGTTCAGCTCATCGACCGTGCCGTAGGCCTCGATCCTCGGGTGGGTCTTCGGCACGCGGCTCATGTCCCCCAAATGGGTCTCCCCGCCGTCCCCCAGGCGGGTATAGATGCGGGTCAGGTTGACGGTCATTGCGGTTCTCCAGTGGTTGTCTGACCTCTACGCGGCACTGAACGCTACGCCTTGCCGCGCGCCGAGCGGTACGATCACGCCCGTTCAAGGTCGACGTGATGGGAAGCCGGTGCGAATCCGGCGCGGACCCGCCACTGTGATCGGGGACGCCAGCCGCACTCATGGCCACTGGGAGACGTCGTCTACCGGGAAGGCGCGGCCGGTAGGCCCGTCAGCCAGGAGACCACGCCCGACCAAAGCCAACTAGCCCTCGCGGAAAGGGGTGGCCTCCATGAGTCCCAAGAAGTTCCTCGCCGCTGTATCGGTAGCCGTGGTGATCGTCGCTTCGATGTCTGGCGCCGCACTGGCGGCCGGATCGAGCGGGCCGACAGTCAAGGTCCAGATCAAGAGCCTGACCAAGACGCTGCTCGGGCCGACTACGGTCCGCGGACAAACAGGCTCGATCACGAAGGGCGGAACGCCGACCGGCAAATGCTCCGGCACCAGCGCCGCCGGCGCGCTCAACGCCGCCACCAAGGGCCGCTGGGCCGGCAAGTGGTTTTCTAGCGTGCCCGGCATCTTCGTGACCTCGATCCTCGGCGTGAAGCCGGCGAATCCCGATTACTGGAGCATCGTGGTCAACGGCAAGACCGCCAGTGCGGGCATCTGCGGCATCAAGCTGCGCGCCGGTCAGACGCTGTTGTTCAAGGTCGTCAAGTAGGAGCCTGGGCTGGGAGTCCCTCGCCGAACATGGAAGTGAAGTCCGCAGCCGCGGCGATCGCCGGCGTCCTCGTGACCGCGCTCGTCGCGGGCTGCGGCCTCGGCCCAGGACCGGGGACATCGGACGTGACCCTCACGGTGACGCGTGACTTCGGCAAGGGCCCGGTCCTGTCGGTGACGCGTAGCCAGGTCACCGGCTCGCAGACGGTGATGCGGCTGCTCGAGGGCTCGGCGCGCGTCAGCACCCGATACGGCGGCGGCTTCGTCGAGTCGATCAACGGCCTGTCGGGGAGCTCCGAGCGCCGCGACTGGTTCTACTACGTGAACGGCATCGAGGCTCCTGTCGGAGCGGCGCAGGCCGACGTCCACAAAGGTGACCGCATCTGGTGGGACCTCCACGACTGGAGCGCCAGCGAATCGATTCCCGCCGTGGTCGGCTCGTTTCCCGAGCCGTTCGTCCACGGCATCGGCGGCAGGCGGCTGCCCACGGTGGTCGAGTGTGCGGCCGACGTCAGCGCCGCCTGCGGTCAGGTCTCAGCGGCGCTGCAGCACGCCGGGGTACCGGTCTCCAGCCAGGCGCTGGGGTCCGGCTCGGGCACCGACAGCCTGGCGTTACTCGTCGGCACCTGGAGCGATCTGAAGCGTTCATTCGCCGCCGCGGTGATCGAGAAGGGCCCCGGCACCAGCGGCATCTACGCCAGATTCGCGGGCCCGCAGGACGCGCTCCAGCTGTTGGACCCCCAGGGCAGCGTGGTGCGGACGCTCCATGCCGGAGCGGGTCTGATCGCCGCCACGGCACAGGGTTCCGCCGAGCCCACGTGGCTCGTGACCGGCACCGACGCCGACGGCGTAGAGGCTGCAGCCGACTCGCTGACCGCGCGGCGGCTCGACGATCATTTCGCGCTGGCGGTGCAGGGGTCATCGCTGCTGGAGGTACCCCAGGACGGGGCGAAATGAGCTATCGAAGGCGGGCCAGCCCGCTGCACGCGGCGCGCGCCGGCGCGGCCTGCGCCTGGTGCCTGGCGCTGGTGATCGCCGCGCTGATGCTGTCCAACCCAGTCGCTCTGGGCGCTGTCACCGCGGCCGTGGCGCTGGCGGGAGCTGCCGCCGGCGTGGGCAGGCAGCTGCGTCGTGCCGCGCTGTACGCGTTGCCGCTGGGATTGACGATCGCGCTGGTCAATGCCCTCGTGACCCGCGACGGCCTCACGGTGATCGTTCGCCTGGGCCACCTGCCGGTGCTCGGACGTACCGATGTGACGCTCGAGGCCACGGTCTACGGCGCCATCCTTGGGCTGCGGGCCGCGGCGCTGATCCTCTGCGCAGCGCTGTACACGGCGGCCGTGGACCCGGACGAGATTCTGCGCCTGTTCCGCCGGCTCTCGTTTCGCTCCGCGCTCAGCGCGACGGTGGCCACGCGCATGATCCCGCTGCTGGCGCGCGACGCGCGGCGCCTGGGCGACGCGCAGCGCTGCAGGCCCGGCCGGCCGCCGACGCGCGTCCAGCTGATGCGCGTGGCGACCACCGGGCTACTCGACCGCGCGCTCGACGTCGCCGCCGCGCTCGAGGTGCGGGGCTACGGTGCGGCGCGCCGGCCGCCCGCCTCCCGCCGTCCCTACTCCCGCCACGATCTGGACTTCACCATCGCGGCGCTGGCCGTGCTGGGGTTGACGGTCGCCGCGCGCGTGCTCGATCTCGCGCCGTTCAGCGCCTATCCCGCGCTGCACTCGCCGGCGGGTCCGCGAACTCTCGTGCTCTCGGCGGCGATTGCCCTAGTGGCGCTCGCGCCGTTCGCGGACCGCAGGGGAGTGGAGCGATGAGCGCGCTCGTCTTCCAGCGCGTCAGCTATCGCTATCCGGGCGCGGACGCGCCGGCTCTCGACGACGTGTCACTGGAGATCGAGCCCGGGCAGCTGGTCGTGCTCGCGGGCGCCTCGGGGTCGGGCAAATCCACGCTGCTGCGAGCGGCCAACGGCCTCGTGCCCTATTTCCATGGCGGCCAGATGGCAGGCCGCGTCGATTGCAGCCGGCATGGACACCCGCGACCACGGACCGGGAGAGCTCGCGGCCCGGGTGGGCAGCGTGTTTCAGGATCCGGAGACCCAGGTGGTGATGGGCGCCGTCCGCGGCGAGCTGGCATTCGGGCTCGAGAACCTCGGCCATTCGGCCGCCGCCGTGGCCCGTGGCGTTGAGGAGGCGGCGCTGGCGCTCGGCATCGGCGGCCTGCTCGAACGGGAGACCGCCACGCTGTCGGGCGGCGAGCTGCAGCGCGTGGCGGTCGGGGCGGCGCTGGCCGTCCGCCCATCGCTTCTGCTCCTCGACGAGCCGACGTCGCAGTTGGATCCGGTGGCCGGCGATGAGCTCATGGCCGTGCTGCGCCGCCTCAACGAGGATCTGGACGTGGCGATCGTCCTCGCCGAGCACCGCCTCGAGCGCTGCCTGGCGGCGGCCGACCGGGTGATCGCGCTGGACGACGGGAGGGTCGTCTGCGATGCGACGCCCGGGGAATTCCTGCGTTGGGCGCCCGAGGAGCTTCAGACACCCGGGGCCCGGCTCCTGCGCCGTCTGGGGATCAGCCCCGTTGCGGGCGTCAAGGCGGCGCGCGCCGCGCTGCGCGATCACCACATCGAGCTGGAGGCTGCCGATGTGGGCGCCGATGAGCGACCGTCAAACGGTGGCCAGGCCGCTGGACGGCCGGCGCTCGCCTTCCGCCACGTCTGGCACGAGCTTCGGGACGGCCCGGTCGTGCTGAGGGACGTCGACCTCCAGCTCCAGCTGGGCGAGCGCGTGGCGCTGATGGGCCGAAACGGCGCCGGCAAGTCGACGCTGCTGCGCCACGCCGCCGGCCTGATGAAGCCCACCAGAGGGCGGGTACAGAGCGACGGAGAGGTGGCGCTGCTGTTGCAGAACCCCGGCGACTACCTCGTGCACGAGACGGTCGCCCAGGAGGCCTCACCGCAAGCGCTCGCCCTCGTGGGGCTCGCCGAATTCGGGGACCGCAACCCGCGCGACCTCTCGGCCGGAGAACGGCAGCGTCTGGCGCTGGCCGTCGTTCTTGACGCGCCGCAGGGATCGCCGGCAGTCATCTGCCTGGACGAGCCGACCCGCGGCATGGACAGACGTCACAAGCGGGAGTTGGCGGCGACGCTGATCTCAATGCGCTCGGCGCTGCTGGTGGCCACGCACGATCCGGAGTTCGCAGCCGCCTTCGCCCAGAGGGTGATCCTGCTGGCAGACGGCGCACCGATCGCCGATGCCTCCGCCGACGAGGTGCTCACGGGTGGCACCTACTTCGCCACCGAGACGGCGCGGATCGCGGGCCTGCTCACGCCCGAGCGGGCGCTGGTCAAACGGCACGATTCAGGAGGTGGTGCTGTGAGCTGGCAGCTGGGCGCGTTCCTGATCCTGGCGGTGGCGCTGGCGGGCGGCTTCGCCTGGTACGAGCGGAGCCGTCCGGACACCCGGATCGTGGCCCTCGTGGGGACGCTCGCGGCGTTCGCCGTGCTGGGACGGATCGCGTTTGCCGCGCTCCCCAACGTCAAGCCGACGACCGACATCGTGCTCGTGACGGGCTACGCCTTGGGCGGAGCGCCCGGCTTCGCCACGGGCGCGATCGCCGGCCTGACGTCAAATTTCTTCTTCGGCCAGGGGCCATGGACGCCATGGCAGATGGCCGGCTGGGGTGTCACCGGACTTATTGGGGCCGGCCTGGCGCTGGCTGCTGGCCGGCGGCCGAGCCCGAACCGCTGGTTGCTTGCCGTCATCTGCGGGGCGGTTGGGTTCGCGTTCACCGCGTTTCAAGACTTCGGGGACTGGATCACCTACAGCGACCACAGCCTGGCGCAGCTCGGCGTCTACGTCGGGAAGGGGATTGGCTTCGACCTCGTGCACGCGTTCGGTTGCGTGGCGTTCGCCCTGGCTTTCGGGCCGGCGCTGGCTCGCTCGGTGGCCCGCTTCGCGCTGCGGCTGAAGGTCACGTGGCTCCCGCTCGGCGAAGCGACGCCGCGCGTGACGGCACTGGCGATCGTGTTCGCCTCCCTGAGCGCCGGGGCGCTGGCCGGGGCCGGGATTGGACCGCGCGCGGCGCAGGCCGCCGCCACCCCGGCCGGGTACCTGCTCGCGGCGCAGAACCAGGACGGCGGGTTCGGGCCTGGCCCGGGCAGCTCATCGACGTCGCTCTATTCCGGGTGGGCTGCGCTCGGGCTCGCCGCTGCGGGGCACAACCCGCGAGATGTCCGCCACGGCGGCGCTAGCCTCAGCGGCTACCTCGTGAGCCAGGAGGGCTCGGCCACCGATCCTGGCTCGCTCGAGCGGACGATCCTCGCCCTGCGTGCCGGGGGGTTGCCGGCCGGGAACCTGGTCGGCTCGCTGAGGCGGGACATCGGGGGCGATGGTTCGGTTTCCAACCAGGTCAACCTGACCGCGTTCGCGGTGCTCGCACTCCGCGCGGCGGGAGTCGCGCCGCCGGGCAACATGCTGGCGCTGGCTGGCCCGCCAGCAGGACTCCGACGGCGGCTTCAACTTCGCCACCAAAGGGGGATCGAGCGACGTCGACGACACGGGCGCCGCGCTCGAGGCACTGGCCGGCGGCTACGGCGGGGCCGCGGCGCGTGCCGTTCGCTTCATCGACTCGCAGCAGAACTCGGACGGCGGCTATCCCAGTCAGCCGGGCGGGTCGTCGAACGCCCAGTCGACGGCGTGGGCCGTCCAGGGACTGCTGGCGGCAGGCGCGGGCGGCGGCGCGGTCAGCCGGGCTCTCGGCTACCTCCATTCCCTGGCGGCGCCCGACGGCCACATCCGCTATTCGCGCGGGAGCGATGAGACCCCGGTGTGGGTCACCGCCGAGGCGCTGATGGCGCTCGCGGAGAAGCCGCTCCCCCTGACTCCCGTGGCGGCCGCCGTGGCGGCGCCGACGCCGACGACCTCGCGTCCGGCGACCGGCAGCAGGCGGCCGGGCGAACGCGCGGCGCGGCATGGACGACCCCGCCCCCGGCCCCACAATCAGAAGCAGCTTTCCCTGCGCCAGCTGGCGACCGATCTGGGCGCCGCCGACGCGCTGGCGCTGGCGCCCGTCGGGTAGGCAGGGCATTTCGGTAGCCGATACGCTCTCGCGCCCATGCGGATCGGCGTTCCGAAGGAGGTTGCCGAAGGCGAGCGGCGTGTGGCGCTCGTCCCCGACGTCGTGCGCAAGCTCAGCTCGCAGGGCGGCGAGGGCTCGGAGGCGGTTGAGGTTCTGGTCGAGCGGGGCGCCGGCGCGGAAGCGCTGATCCCGGACGCCCAGTACGAGGAAGCGGGTGCCAAGCTGGTCGACGACCCGTGGGATGCGGACGTCGTCGCGAAGGTCGCGCCTCCCACCGCGGAGGAGATTCAGCGCCTGGGATCGGACACCGTGCTGATCGGGTTCCTCCAGCCCCTGACGAACGCCGACGGCGTCCGGGCGCTCGCGGAGTCGGGCGTCACCTCCTTCGCACTCGAGACCATCCCGCGCATCAGCCGCGCGCAGTCGATGGATGCTCTCTCCAGCCAGTCGAACGTGGGCGGTTACCGCGCCGCTCTGATCGGCGCCCAGGAGCTGGGCCGCTTCTACCCGATGCTGATGACCGCCGCCGGCACGATCCGCCCGGCGACCGTGCTCGTGCTCGGCGTGGGGGTCGCGGGGCTCCAGGCGATCGCCACCGCCCGCCGGCTTGGGGCCCAGGTCCAGGGTTTCGACGTCCGGCCGGAGGTGGCGGACCAGGTCCGCTCGCTCGGAGCCACGTGGCTCGATCTCGGGCCCGAAGCGTCGGGCGAAGGCGGCTATGCCCGCCAGCTGACCGAGGACGAGCAGGCTGAGCAGCAGCGGGCGCTCCAGGAGGCGATCGGCAAGGTCGACGTGGTGATCACCACGGCGCTCGTGCCTGGGCGCCGGGCGCCGATCCTGGTCACCGCGGAGGCGGTGGAGAGCATGAAGCCTGGGTCGGTGATCGTCGATCTGGCCGGAGAGGCGGGCGGTAACTGCGAGCTCTCGGAGCCCGGGGAGACCGTCATCAAGCACGACGTAAAGATCACCGCGCCGCTGAACGTCCCCTCGACCATGGCCGAGCACGCATCTCAGCTCTACGCTCGGAACGTCCAGGCGCTGCTGGGGCTGATGATCGAAGACGGCGCGCTCAAGCTCGACTTCGACGACGAGATCATCGCCGGCGCGTGCCTGACGCGCGGCGGGGAGATCGTCAACGAACGGGCCAAGGAAGCGGTCTCGACAGGCGCGGGGGCCTCATGAACAAGGGAGCGGACCCCTCGTGAGCACGATTACCGAGATCGCGATCCTGGTCCTGGCGGCGTTCGTCGGCTTCGAGGTGATCTCCAAGGTGCCGAACACGCTGCACACGCCGCTGATGTCCGGCACGAACGCGATCCACGGGATCGTGGTGCTCGGCGGCCTGCTGCTGATGCACGAGGCGCATGGCGTGCTCGAGCACTTGCTGCTGGTGATCGCGATCACCTTCGGGACGATCAACATCGTCGGCGGGTTCTTCGTCACCGACCGGATGCTCGGGATGTTCAAGAAAAAGGACCCGCCGAAGGCGGGGGAGGGCGAGACGAAAGACACCGGCGGAGCCTCATAAGTGCTCGTCACCGCCGCCGTCAGCTCCAACGTCACCGACGGTCTGTACATCGTCGCGTTTTCGCTGTTCATCTACGGGATGAGCGGACTGACCGGTCCCCGCACCGCCGTGCGCGGCAACCTGATCGCAGCGACCGGGATGGCGGTCGCCATCATCGCGACGCTGATTCAGCCGCACGTGTTCGATGGCTCGAGCACCCCGTGGCTGATCGCGTTGGGGCTGGTTCTCGGGACTGCGATCGGGATCCCCGCGGCGAGAAGGGTCCACATGACCGCGATGCCACAGATGGTCGCGCTGTTCAACGGCGTCGGCGGCGGCGCGGTGGCGATCATCGCGTGGGTCGAGTACCGGCACCATTTCCTGACCGGCGGCAGCATCTGGGCCGAGAAGTCCGAGATCCCGTCGCTGATCGCCGCAATCATCGGCTCGATCTCCTTCTGGGGGTCCAACATCGCCTTCGGCAAGCTCCAGGGGATCCTTCCCGGCCGGCCGATCAGGCTTCCCGGTCAGGTGATCATCAACCTGGGGCTGTTCCTGGTGGCCACCGCGAGCGCGATCGTGCTGATGGCCGGCACCCACTCTCAGGCGCTGTTCATCCTCGGCGTCCTGGTCGCGGCCGCGATCCTGGGGAACATGGTCGTGCTGCCGATCGGCGGGGCGGACATGCCGGTCGTAATCTCGCTGCTGAATGCATTCACGGGCCTGTCGGCCGCGCTGACGGGAGTCGCGCTCAACAACACGGCGCTGATCGTGGGCGGGATGATCGTCGGCGCCTCGGGCACCATCCTGACGAACCTGATGGCCAAAGCGATGAACCGGTCGGTCCCGGCGATCGTCGCCGGGGGGTTCGGCGGCGAGGTCGCCGCTCCCGCGGGCGGAGAAGGCGAGGAGGGCGGCACCGTGCGCTCCACCTCCCCGGCCGACGTGGCGATTCAGCTCTCCTACGCCCGCCAGGTGGTGATCGCTCCCGGCTACGGGATGGCGGTGGCGCAGGCCCAGCACGCCGTGCGAGAGCTGGAGAAGGCGCTCGAGGCCAAGGGCGTGGAGGTGAAGTACGCGATTCACCCCGTCGCCGGGCGCATGCCGGGGCACATGAACGTGCTGCTGGCCGAGGCTGACGTGCCGTACGACCTGCTGCGCGAGATGGACGAGATCAACCCAGAGTTTCCCCGCACGGATGTGACCCTGGTGATCGGAGCCAACGACGTCACCAACCCCGCGGCGAAGAACGAGCCGGGCTCGCCGATCTACGGAATGCCGATCCTGGAGGTAGACGAGTCGGGCGCCGTGATCGTGCTCAAGCGCTCGATGGCCTCCGGCTTCGCCGGGATCGACAACCCGCTCTTCTACGACCCGAAGACCTCGATGCTGTTCGGAGACGCCAAAGCGTCCGTCGGTGAGGTCACATCGGAGGTGCAGGCGCTGTGAGGGCCGTCCCCTACGGCCTCCTGCGGTGTGGATAGAGTCGGCGTTTAACCAGATCGAGGAGCGACGATGGGCATAGACACCAACCGGCTGACCGCAATTCCCTTGTTCTCGGACCTCTCGTCGGAGGAGGCCAACCGCTTGGCCGCGTTCGCCACCGAGACCAGTGCCGCCGAGGGCCAGATCCTGATGAAACAGGGCGACTACTCAACCGAGCTGATCGCCATCGAGGAGGGCACCGCGGACGTCCTGAAGGACGGTGAGAAGGTGGCCTCCCTGAAGGAGGGGGACCTGATCGGGGAGATGGGCCTGCTCCAGCGCGAGCCGCGCAACGCCGACGTGATCGCCACCTCGCCGATGCGGCTGCTCAAACTGACGCACTGGGAGATCCGGCGAATGTCCGAGGACACGCTGGACAAGATCAAAAAGATCGTCGAGCAGCGTCGCGACGCCGGCGTCGCCGACCCTGCCAGCTAGGCAGAGCTAGAGGGTCCGCCGCAGCGGCGGAGGACGCCTCACGGGCTACCCTTTCGCGGGGTGATCGCTCCGGAGCGTGAGCTGCGAATCAGGGGCGAGACGCTGCGGCTCGGCGGACGGCCCTGGCTGATGGGCGTCGTCAACGCCACGCCCGACTCGTTCTCGGACGCGGGCCTGGGTCGCACGCTCGACGAGCGGACCGCTCTCGCTCGCTCGCTGCTCTCGGCCGGCGCCGAGATCATCGACATCGGCGGCGAGTCGGGGGTCAGCAATCGGCCGCCTGTGAGCGCGGAGGAGGAAACCGAGCGAGTCGTGCCGCTGATCGAGCGCGTGGCCGGCGAGCTCGGCGGCCGGGTCTCGATCGATACCTATAAGCCGGCGGTCGCTCGCGCCGCGATCGCCGCCGGCGCGTCCGTCGTCAACGACATAAGCGGACTGCGTGATCCGGAGCTCGCCGATGTGTGTGCCCAGACGGGGGCTGGTCTGGTCATCATGCACACCCGCGCGGCCCCCAAGCAGAAACTGCTCGATCCGGCGCTGGACGGTCACATCGTCGCCGACGTGGAAGAGCTGCTGCGCCAGCGGATCGCCCTGGCCGTCGAGCGCGGCATGGAATTCGAGCAGCTGATGCTCGACCCCGGCCCTGACTTCTCCAAGACGCCGTTTCAGACCGTCGCCGTGCTCCGTCGGCTGTCCTCCCTGCACGAGTTGGGAAGACCGCTGCTGCTCGCCGTCTCGCGCAAGGACTTCATCGGCGCGATAACCGGTCGGCCACCGCGGTCCCGCCTGGCGGGGACGCTCGCCGCCGTGGCCCACGGCGTCGCGGCCGGGGCCCATGTGCTTCGCGTCCACGACGTGGCGGAGGTGGTGGATTTCCTGGCTGTGCGGGCCGCGCTGGCGGGCGAGGAAGAGGTCGATCCCCGACTGCGGATCGCGGATGAGATCCGCTGGGAACAGGATTGACCGTTGCCCCGAGGCGAACGGAAGCGGGCCTAGCCGATAGATTCAGGCTCGCAACCCATCGCCGGTCGCTGCGTCAACGCGACCGGAGCTAACGGCAACCAGGAGGATCCATGTCCGTACTAGACCGCGCCGCGCTCGAGGACAGCCCGCTCGCCGATCTGCACGCGATCGCCTCGGAGCTTTCAATCGACGGCTACCGGCGTCTGCGGCGCGAGCAGCTCATCGACGCCATCCTCGAGCACCAGCAAGGGGCGGGCGGTGAGCAGGCGGCGGCCGAGACCGAGCAGGAAGCCTCCGAGGAGTCTCGTCCTCGACGGCGGAGGGGACGCCGAGGCGGCCGCGGCCGCGGTGGGGCAGAACCGGCCGACGGAACCGCGAACGAGGCCGAAGCGGAGGATGCGCAGGCCGCGCCGACGTCGAGCGACGCCGAAGCGGAGGCCGACGAGCCGGCCGCAGAGGCGCCTGAGTCAAAGCCGGAGGAGACCGCCGAGGGCGAGGTCGAGCTGCTCCCGAACGGATCGGGTTTCCTGCGCGTGAACCCTCCCGAGCCCTCGGACGCCGACGTGTACATCTCGGCCGCTCAAGTCAAGCGCTGCGAGCTGATCTCGGGCGATCGGGTCTCGGGGCCCCGCCGCGCGCCACGCAGATCCGAGCGCTTCGCGTCACTGGTGAGGATCGATTCCGTCAACGGACGCCCGGCGGAGGAGCTCAGCGACCGCGCTCGCTTCGAAGACCTTCCAGCCGTATTTCCCGATCAGCGGCTCGAACTGGGCGACAAGGAGCCGGCGCTGGCCGCGATCGACGCGCTCGCGCCGATCGGCAGGGGATCACGGGTGACGATCGCCGGAGGGCCTCGCGCCGGCAAGACGCTGACCCTCCGCCGGATCGCGAGCGTCCTCGATCGAGAGTCGGGGCTGCAGACGCTCCTCGTTCTGACGGGCGTCCGGCCCGAGGAAATTCAGGAGTGGTCGCAGGGTCCCAAGGCGCCGGAGCAGGCGATCGGCCTCGCCGCATCCGCGGACGTACAGGACCAGGCAGTGTCGAGCGTGATCGACCAGGCAAGACGGCTGGCCGCACGCGGCGCGGACGTCGTCGCGCTGATAGATACGCTCGACGGACTCCATCCGCCGGCGGCCCGCAGAGTGCTCGCGTCGGCCCGCAACATCGCCGAAGGCGGGTCGCTGACCGTGATCGCCACCGCCGCGCGGCCTTACGGGGGCGAGACGACCGTGATCGCGCTCGACGCCGAGCACGGCAACGGCAGCGATCCGGCCCTCGACATCGCGGCCACTGGGACCCTACGCGCCGAGCTCCTGGTCGGCGAGGAGGGTGCCGCGGCGATCTCCCGGCGGCGGGAGCAGGCGGCCGGCTAATACGCGGTGCAGCGGGAACGGTGGCGAGGGAAGGCCTTGTAGCGGGAACCCTGGCCCCGGCGCCAGAGCAGGCCGTCGATCTGGGCCGCGTGACTGTCCGGACGGGCGGCGACGAGCAGCTCAACCGCGTGAACGGCGCAGGCCCTGATCTCGACCTCCTCCTGAGAGCCGTGTTCGATCAGCTCACCGCGCTCGATCCGCTCCGCCAGCCGAGCGTCGAACCGCAGGATGCCGTCGAGCCGCAGCACGTGGGGCACGAGGTTGTCGGCGAACATCGTCAGCCGGCGGAGGTCATCAAACCGACCGACCCCCGCACCGGCGAGATCGGCAGCGGTGATCTGAGCGCGTTTGAGGAACGGCAGCTCGAGTTCCTCATAGGGCGAGCGGTCGGCGAACGATGCCCAGCTGCCCAGGGTCTCGACGAGCGGCAGGGCCGAGCCGCCCGCGTCGTCTAGCAGCGAGCTGAAACGGCCGGAGTGGTTCTCTACGAGACGCTTTCCCAGGTCGTTGAGCGAATCCGCGAACATCAGCATCAGCTCGTGCTCCGGGTCCTGGCCAAGCGCCGCCGCGACGTCTTGCGCGGTCAGCTCGGCGAGCTCGGCAGCCGTCCAGGGCCCGTGTGCCTCAAAGCGGTCCCGGATACCGCTCGCCACGGTGAAATACCCAGAGCGGCCCGACCGCTTGCGGAGCGTCGGAAACCACCCCGACCCGAAGTTGATCGCATCCAGTGTGATCCAGAAGGCGGCGAGCTCCTCGCGCGTGCCGGAGACGAGATGCGTCTCGGCGTCGGGCGCCGCCGCGGCCGCCTCGACGATCGGCAGCGCGGCGGCGTAGCCGGCGATCGCCTCCCGCTCGATCGACACCCACCGGGCGCGGGCGGCGACCTCCGCGCAGGCTCGCCTCAGCCGGCTCAGCACGTCCACCGCCTGAAGGATGACCGACCAGCGGCGCCGCTACCGTTGAAGCGCTGCCGATGGCGGAGGCGACGAGCAATATCGAGCACCTGCTGGCGGGCCTCAACGGCCCACAGCGCGAGGCCGTGACCTACGGCGAGGGCCCGCTGCTGATCCTGGCCGGGGCGGGATCGGGAAAGACGCGAGTCCTCACGCACCGGATCGCGTACCTGCTGGCCTCCGGCGAGGCCCAGCCGAACGAGATCCTGGCGATCACGTTCACGAACAAGGCGGCGGGCGAGATGCGCGAGCGCGCCGCCTATCTCGTCGGTCGACGGATCAGAGCGATGTGGGTCATGACATTCCACGCCGCATGCGCCCGGATGCTGCGCGCCCACGCCGACCGGCTGGGATACACGCGGCAGTTCTCGATCTACGACCAGGCCGACTCGCGGCGCTTGATCAAGCGATGCATCGACGAGCTGGGCTTCGACCCCAAGCGGTTCACGCCGGCCGCTCTCCAGGCGCAGATCTCGGACGCCAAGAACAAGCTCCGCGACGCCGATGCATACGGGCAGATGGTGGGCTCGTTCTTCGAACAGACCGTGGCCGACGTCTACCGCCAGTACGAGCGTGAGCTTCATCGCATGAACGCGATGGACTTCGACGATCTGCTCGTCCGCTCGGTCAACGTCCTGGAGCTCTTCCAGGAGGTCCAGGACGCCTACGCCCAGGGCTTTCGCTACGTGCTGGTGGACGAGTACCAGGACACGAACCACGCCCAGTACCGGTGGCTTCAGCTGCTGACCAAGGACAGGCGCAACCTGATGGTGGTCGGCGACGATGCCCAGTCGATCTACGGCTTCCGCGGGGCCGATATCAGCAACATCCTCGAATTCGAGGACTATTACCCCGACGCCCACGTGGTGAAGCTCGAGCAGAACTATCGCTCGACGCAGAACATCCTCGACGCGGCGAACGCGGTGATCGCAAACAATCGCGGCCAGAAGGCCAAGTCCCTGTGGTCGGAGCTGGGAGCGGGCGATCCCATCCATGTCCGCGAGCTGGAGGACGAGCACGCCGAGGCCCGGTTCGTGATGGGGGAGATCGAGCGCCTGGTGGACGAGGGCAGCTCGCGCTCGGAGATCGCGGTCTTCTACCGCACCAACGCGCAGTCCCGCGTGCTGGAGGACACCCTCGTCCGGGCCGAGATCCCGTACCAGGTGATCGGCGGCACCAAGTTCTACGAGCGAGCCGAGATCAAGGACGCCGTGGCTTATCTGAACGTGCTGGTCAACCCTCAGGACGTGGGCGCCTTCACCAGGATCGTCAATTCGCCGAGGCGGGGAATCGGCTCCACATCGATGGGCCGCGTGCTGTCGTTCGCGAATACGACCGGCATTCCGATCTGGGACGCCGCTTCGGAGCCCGAGCGCGTGCCCGACCTCGGCGCCGCGGCCATCAACGCGCTGCGCCGCTTCATGGGCACCATGCACGTCCTGCGCGAGCGCGCGGAGACGGCTGGCTCGGTGGCGTCTCTGCTGCACGAGCTGCTGCGCGAGACCGGCTACCTCGAGGTGCTCGAGGCGGAGCGGACGATCGAGGCCCAGGGCCGGATCGAGAACCTGGAGGAGCTGGTCAACGTCGCCGCCGAGTACGACGAGGCGGCGGAGGCCGCCGGTCGGGAGGCTGCCGGCCTGGCGGATTTCCTGCAGCAGATCCAGCTGCTCTCAGACGCGGACGAGCGCCGCGACGACGAGGGGCTGGTGACGCTCATGACGCTGCACAACGCGAAGGGGCTTGAGTACCCGACGGTGTTCATGATCGGTTGTGAGGAAGGGGTGTTTCCCCACTCCCGGGCGCTCGATGAGGGTGGATTGGAGGAGGAGCGCCGGCTGTGCTACGTGGGAATAACGCGGGCGCAGCGCGACCTCTATCTGATCAGCGCCCGGTCCCGAAGCGTGTTCGGAGCTCGCACTTACGGCATTCCCAGCCGCTTCATCTCGGAGATCCCACCGGGGTTGACCGACCGTGAGGAGCGCGGCGAAGGAACATTTGCCGGTGCCCGTCCCCGGGCCACGTCGTGGCCGGCAGACACAGGCGCTCCCGCCACGGTCGCCTTCAGGATGGGCGACGACGTGGTCCATCCCTCTTTCGGCGAAGGGGTCGTCACCGGGCTGGAGCCCGGGGGGATCGTCGTCATCCGCTTCGCCCGCGACCGCTCTGAGCGCAAGCTCGTGGCCGATCTGGCCCCGATCAGCAAGCGCTAGCCGCTGCAGATGTCGCCGCCGGGCGATCCTCTAGCGTGAGAAGACGATGACCGCCGGCATCATCGACGGACGCGCGGCCGCTGCCCAAGTGCGGGCCGAAGTGGCCCGCGAGGTAACGGAGCTCGTGGAGCAGACCGGCCACCGGCCCGGACTGGCGACGATCCTCGTGGGTGACGATCCGGCCTCGGAGATCTACGTCGAGAACAAGCGCCGGGTGTCGGCCGAGGTGGGCATCGCCGACTTCCACCGCCATCTGGGCGGCGACGCCGGTCAGGAAGAGGTTGAGGCCCTGATCGAGGAGTCCAACCAGAGCCACGAGGTGTCGGGCATATTGCTGCAACTGCCGGTGCCCGAAGGACTCGATGGCCCTGCGCTGACCGCGGCGATCTCACCGGAGAAGGACGTCGACGGGCTGACACCGATCAGTGCCGGTCGCCTGGCGCAGGGAACCCCCGGCCTCCGCCCCTGCACGCCGCTGGGGATCTTGTGGCTCCTCGACCACCACGGCGTGACGCTGGAGGGTGCCGAGGCAGTCGTCGTCGGCCGCTCTGACTTGGTGGGCCGGCCCGTGGCGGCAATGCTGGTCCATCGCAACGCGACGGTGACGATCTGCCACTCTCGGACCCGGGATCTGGCAGGGGTATGCTCTCGCGCCGACGTCCTCGTGGCGGCGGTCGGGCGACCGCGGTTGATCGGCCCCAGTCATGTCAAGGAAGGCGCTGTGATGATCGACGTAGGCATCAACCGCACCGAGGACGGCCTGGTCGGCGACGTCGACTTCGACCCGGTCGCCGACCGAGCCAGTCTCATCACGCCGGTCCCTGGCGGCGTCGGTCCCATGACCCCCGCGATGCTGCTGCGCAACACGGTCCAGGCGGCGAGGCGCCAGCTGCAATGAGCGCGGGCGACTACGATGGCGCCCGGACCGTGGCCGACGAGCGAACGCAGCGGATGACGTCCGAGACCGTCGCGCGCGATGAGTGGATCGTCGTCGTCCTGGCGGTGCTGCTGGCGCTGGATCTGCTGTTCCTGCCCTGGTTTCAGGTCACGATCACCGGCGGGGGCCAGACCGTCCCGATCAGCGACCCCGCGACGGGAGCCCCGGACGGCTGGCTTGGCGTGCTGGCCCTGCTCGCGGTAGTTGCCCTGCTGGCGGATCTGGGCATCGAACGGCTCTCTCCCCAGACAGAGGTCCCGGCGATCGGCGACAGCCGCGCCCGGACCCGGATGGTCCTGGCGCTGATAGCGGCGGGATTGCTGGCCTTCAAGCTTCTGATCCACCTTTGGTCGGCGGGAGGAATCGGCTTCTGGGGCGCTCTGCTGCTGGCGGGCGGGCTCGTTTTCACCACGCGGCGCGTGTGGCAGCTGGGGGACGCTCGCCGTTGAGCGACTTTCAGCCTCGACGCTTGCGCTTGGGCGAGGTGGTCGCCGGAGCAAGCGGCGCGCTGCTGCTGATCTTCCTGTTCGCGCTGAAGTGGTACGCGCTCGGCGGTTCGCTCAGCCAGACGGCGCCCCACGTGGGCGCAGCGACGAGCTGGACCGGCTGGAGCGGGCTGAACCATCTGCGGTGGTTCCTGTTGCTGACGAGCCTCGCAGCCCTTGCGCTCGCGTTCTTTCAGGCCTCCCAGCGGGCGCCGGCGATCCCGGTCACGCTCAGCGTGGTCGTCACCGTGCTGGGGGTCCTGAGCGTCCTTGCTCTGATCTACCGCGTGCTGATCAGTCCCCCTTCGGGCGCCGACGTCGGCCAGCGGCCCGGGGCCTATCTCGGCTTGGTGGCGGCGATCGGGATCGTCTACGGGGGCTACCGGTCGATGCGCGAGGAAGCCGGCACCGATCTACTGGCTCATGGGCAGATCGAGACCGTGAGGATGAAGGAACCGGCCGGCTCCTAGAATGCGGCCGGGATGCTGGAGCGCGCTCAGGTCCTTCACGTAGCTGCGCTAGCCAAGCTCGAGCTTTCAGAGCAGGAGGTCGAGCGGATGGCCGGCGAGCTCTCAAACGTGCTCGACCACATCGAGAAGATCCGCGAGCTCAACCTCGACGGGGTACCGCCGACGGCTCACGTCGTCGACGCCGCCGGACCGCTGCGTCCCGACGAGCCGGAGCCCTGCCTGACGGCGGAGCAAGCGCTCGCCAGCGCCCCCGAGCCCGTGGCCGGCGGCTTTGGCGTTCCCAGCCCCGGGCCGTCAGCTCCGTGAGCGAGCTCATCGAGCTGACGGCCGCGCAGGCGGTCGAGCGCGTGCGCGCGAAGGAGATCGAGCCAGCCGAGCTGTTCGAGGCCTACCGCCGGCGCGCCGCTGCTGACGAGCTGAACGCCTTCACCTGGGTGGCCGATGGCCCCCCAACGGCGCTGAGCGGCGGCAGGCCGCTTGGCGGGGTCCCGGTGGCGGTGAAGGATCTGTTCTGCACAGAAGGCGTTCCGAGTCAGGCCGGCTCCCGGATACTCGAGGGCTACCGGCCGCCTTATACGGCCACGGTTGTCGAGCGGCTGTCCGAGGCGGGCGCCCCGCTGCTCGGCAAGACCAACCAGGACGAGTTCGCCATGGGCTCTTCGACCGAGAACTCGGGCTTCGGGCCCGCACTCAACCCCTGGGACCGCACCCGGGTCCCCGGCGGCTCGTCGGGCGGAAGTGCCGCCGCGGTCGCCGCCGGGCTCGCGCCGTGGGCGATCGGCACCGACACCGGCGGATCGATTCGGCAGCCGGCGGCGCTGTGCGGCATCGTCGGCATGAAGCCCACGTACGGCGCCTGCTCGCGCTACGGGATGATCGCCTTCGCTTCCTCGCTGGACCAGGCTGGGCCGCTTGCCCGCGACGTGACCGACGCCGCGCTGCTGCTCGCGCACATGGTGGGCCACGACCGACGCGACTCGACCTCGCTGCCGTTTCCGGGCGAAGTCGCGCTGCCCCAGCGCGAAGACCTCCAGGGAATTCGCCTCGGCGTCCCGGAGGAGCTGACCGGGCCCCAGGGAGGCGTCGAGCCCGGGGTCCGCAATCGCTTCGATGAGGTGCTGGGGCTCGCCGAGGCGCTCGGGGCCTCGCTCGAGCCCTGCCGCCTGGAGCACGCGCCGCACGCGCTCTCGGCGTACTACCTGATCGCGCCTGCCGAGGCTTCTGCCAACCTGGCGCGGTACGACGGCGTGCGGTACGGGTTGCGCGTCGACGGCGCGGCCGATCTGGACTCGATGTACCGGCGCACGCGCGCCGAGGGGTTTGGCCCCGAGGTCAAGCGGCGGATCATGCTGGGCACCTACGCGCTTTCGAGCGGCTACTACGACGCCTACTACGGGACGGCGCAGAAAGTGCGCACCAAGATCTCAGAGGACTTCCGCGCCGCGTTTGAGCGCTTTGACTTCATCGTCACCCCCACCAGTCCCTGGACGGCGTTTGAGCTCGGATCGAAGACCGACGATCCACTCTCCATGTACCTGAACGACTTCTGCACGGTGCCGATGCCGCTGGCGGGGATCCCTGCGATCTCGATCCCCGCTGGGTTGAGCGACGGGTTGCCGGTCGGGTTCCAGCTCGCCGGCCCGGCCTTCTCGGAGAGCCGGCTGCTCGACGCCGCATTCGCCCTGGAGCGGGCGATCGGATTCGATGGGGGCCCAGCCCGTGTCTGACTACGAGCCGGTCGTCGGGCTCGAGATCCACGTCCAGCTCCAGACGCGGACCAAGATGTTCTGCGGGTGTGAGCTCTCGTTCGGCGCCCCGCCGAACAGCCGCACCTGCCCGGTCTGTCTGGGACTGCCTGGCGCGCTGCCCGTCATCAACGAGCAGGCGGTCCGCTTCGCCACGTTGATCGGGCTGGCGTTCGGATCCCAGATCGCCAGGCGATCGCAGTTTCACCGCAAGAACTACTTCTATCCCGACAGCCCAAAGGGCTACCAGATCTCGCAGTACGACCAGCCGCTCTGCCGCGGTGGCAGGCTCGGCGACGTACGCATTCACCGCATCCACCTCGAAGAGGACGCGGCCAAGCTCGAGCACACCTCGGCCAGCGGGCGCATCCACGGCGCCGAGCGCAGCGTGGTGGACTTCAACCGGTGCGGGACGCCTCTAGTGGAGCTCGTCACCGAGCCCGACCTGCGCTCGCCCGAGCAGGCACGCGAGTGGCTGACGCTCCTGCGCGCGACGCTCAGGACGCTTGGCGTCTCCGATGTGGACATGTCGCAGGGCTCGCTGCGGGTCGACGCCAACGTGTCGGTACGCCCCGTCGGAACCGATCAGCTCGGTACGAAGACCGAGCTAAAGAACATGAACTCGTTCCGCTTCATGGAGCGCGGTCTTCGCGCGGAGATAGAGCGTCAGATCGGACTGGTGCGATCGGGCGAGCCCGTGGTGCTCCAGACGCTGCACTTCGATCCCTCCTCAGGGCACCTCACACCGCTGCGGTCGAAGGAAGAGGCCCACGATTACCGCTATTTCCCAGAACCGGACCTGATGCCCCTGGAGGTGAGCGACGAGCTGTTGGGCTCCGCGCAGGCAGGGCTGCCGGAGCTTCCGGCGGAGCGAGCGGCGCGGTTCGAGCGCGCGTTCGGACTCAGCGCCGAGCGTGCGCGGCAACTCGCCTTCCGGACGGAGCTCGGCGACTACTTCGAGCGGGCACTGGCCGCCACGTCCGACGGCGGCACCGATCAGCCGGCCGACGCGAATGGCGGTCGCGTCCCCAGCCCGGTGGAGCTCGCAAACTGGATTCCGCAGCTCGTTGAGCGGATCGGGTCAGATGCCAACCCCGCCGATTCACGCGTGTCGCCGGAGACGCTCGCCACGCTGGCCACGATGGTCCACGCCAAGGAGGTCAGCCGGGACGCAGCTCGCCAGGTTCTGAGTCGGCTGGTGGAGCAGGGCGGCGACCCACGGGCGATCGTAGAGGAGGCCGGATTGGGCGCTTTGGGCGCCGACGGCGGCGAGCTGGAGGCCCTGACGGCCGAGGCGATCGCCGCCGATCCATCGGCCGCTGAGCAGGTACGAGCCGGGAACGCCAAGGCGCTCGGGCCGCTGGTTGGCTACGTCATGCGCCAGACCAGCGGGCGGGCCGACGGGGGAGAGGTCAGGCGGCTGATACTGGAACGGCTGGGGGTGGGGTAGGGCGCCGGCGGTTCCGGTGAACCGCCGGCCCTCTCAACCGGCGAACGGAAGGGTCTCCGGACTGCGTCGCTCCGGGGGGAGCACACTGTCCAGCGATTAACTTGTTCAGTCGATCAGCTGAGGCCCCGGGACGCCCGCCGCACGAAGATCCCTGCGCCGAGGAGCGCAGCGCCCCCAACGACCAGCAGCCCGACGTCCAGCCCGGTGAACGGGAGACTGCTCGAGCTAGTAGTAGCGCCCGTCGTGTTCGACGCGGCATTGACCGCACTGGACGGTTCCGAGCTCGACGGACCCTTGTTCTGGGTTACCGCCAGTACGTTGCAGACCTTCTGGCTGTAGCCCTGGCACGTCGCGCTGCTCTGCGCGAGAGCTGTGCTCGGAACGAGCAGACGCAAGGGCCACTGTGATCGTCGCAATCCGCTTCATCCATCCTGCCTTTGCAATTTGTGGTCCCGCCTCCACCCCGTGGAGGGTGCGGCTTATGTACACGTTCCCCACCCGAAGGCTACACGAAACCTCTATCAAACGCAATCGTTGACCGAAATACGGTCAATTGTGTAGTTCCGGGAGCTTTAAGTAGGAATTGGACGGATTGACAGGCGCTGTGCGCGAGCCTCACTGGCGCACGACGAGCATCCCCAGAGCATCCGCTGGGCGAAGTGGGCTGTGGCTGTACACGCGGGCGAGCGCCTCCGCCACCGCTGGTTGCCGCGAGTTGATGGAGGCCGCGACCGCAAAGTCGTGATGGGCGCCTCGGCGATCGCCTAGTGCGGAGGCCGCCAGACCCTTGCCGAGCCAGGCGAACCAGTCGTCCTGCTCGCGCGAGATGGCCTGATCGAAGCGTCGCCCCGCCTCGACGAACCGGCCGCTGTCCAGCGCGATGGCGCCGGCCAGGCGTCCGGGGTCCGGGGTCAGGGGGTTCAGGTCCGCCGCGAGACTGAGATCGTGGAGCGCTGCCTGCGGGTTGCGTGTGCCGGCGTCGAACCCGTTCGAGAGCTCTCGCACGGAAAGGTAAGGGAAAGCCAGCACGACCAAAGCCGCGCACAGAGAAAGCCCCAACGAAACCGAGTAACCAACGCGAAGTAGCGGTCGTGTGCGCCTTAGCGCGGGCTGTACGGCACTGGCTGGTCGCGCCGCAAGGGCCACCGCCACCCCTAGAAAGCCCAGCGCCGGCCCGCTCAGCGCCGGCATCTCCCAGAACCAATCGATCGAACCATGTATCAGCCACACAATCAGCGGCAGCAGCGCGGCGCCGGCCGCGCCTCGGGCCAGGGCGGACCCTCGCCGTCTGGCTCGCACGGCGGCAACTAACGCGGCGATCAGGAACACGATGAAGAGCGCAAATCCGATGGCGCCGGTGTGGGCTAGGAGTCGCAGCTCGAGGCTGTGGGTCCACTGCGGCTCCTCGCCCGTGCGGCGGTGCCTGAGGTAGTAGTCGCCGAAGTTGTCCTGGCCAAGTCCCCCCAACGGCCTGGCTACGAATGCGTCAAGCGCCACACGCCAGAAGTCGTAGCGGCCGCTGCCGACATCGGTGAAGTGCGAGCCCGTGCTGCTTGCCTGCGGATGGACGAAGCCGTGCCACTGGCGGGAGACAAAGCGCACCGGGTGACCATGGGTCGCCGCGACCCCGCCGCCAATCGCCGTGGCGATGGCAATCGCCGCCAAGGCGCTTCCCAGCGCTCGACGCCGCCCGGGGGTCAGTGGCCGACGCGCCAGCCGGCGATCGGCTAACGCCAACAGGGTGCCCGCGCCGAGCATCGCGGCGCAGATGACCAGCGAGACCTTTCCTGCCTTTCCCGCGGCGTGGCTGAGGGCCGCCGCGCCCGAGCTCTGATACACGTGCAAGAGCGTGTGCAACGGCGCGAGAACCGCGACCACGGGCAGTACCGCGGCGACCGTCACCCGCAGCCTGTCGTGGACAAGCAGGATCGCCACCAGCGCGACCACAGGCAACGTGAACAGCCAGCCCCGGCTCTGGACAGTCAGCGCCAGCTGAAGCGAAGCGCAGGCGAAGGAAATCAAGAGTCCCCTGAGCAGCGACGGGAGCTCACGTCTTGCGGCCAGAGCCGTTGCTAGGAGCGCTTCGACCGTGAACAGCGCGGCGGTCGAGTTGAAATATCCCGTTGGAGCTGCGAGCCGTCCCCCGATGACGAGCGCCGACACGTGATCGGCGGAGGCCAGCCGCACGAGCAACACGATTGCGAGAACTCCAATCGCCACGGCGAACATCACCAGCGCGATCAGGGCAGTCTCGGGCGTCCACGGCAAGAAGGCCATGAGCGCGAACAGGAGCAGGTAGAGCAACGCTCGGTTGGAGCCCTGCAGGGCGTCACCGGGGGACGCGGCCCAGGCGATCGAGATGTAGGACCAGCCGACGTAGGCCGCGAACGCACCTAGCGCGATGACCGTGGCCCGGCTGGGCCTGAAGCGATGGCCGACCGTCAGCACGCTCCAAGCCCCGAGCGCCAGCACTAGCAGTGCACCCCAGTACCAGGTGTCGTGCGTCGTACCCGCCGTCGTGGACAGCCCACACGGTCATCAGCCCCACCACCGCGAAGCCGGGAAGGACCACGATCATGTTGCTCACCAGGCCCGGCGGGAGACGCTCTGTCAGCCGGACCCGAGCCAGCGTGGCCATCGGGCTGCGAGCGAGCGGGGCCCGTGGCAGGAGATTGGTCACGGCTTCGCGGTCAAGCGGGGAAGATTTCGGGCCAGCTAGGCGCGGCTCGGTTGGCCGACTCGCGTGTGCGTGGCTCGATCGCGTCAGTGAATCACGACGTCGAGTACCGGCGCGCTACCGGTGACGCGGCCCGTCGTAGCTGCGACGGAACTCTCCGAGAACTTCGCCCAGCGTCATCGCCAGGATGCGAAGGTCAAGCCCTAGCGACCAGTTGCGGATGTAGTAGTTGTCCCACTCGACACGGTCGGCGATCGAGGTCTGCCCCCGGAGACCGTTGACCTGAGCCCAGCCGGTGATCCCGGACTTGACGCGGTGACGATCGTCGTAGCGCTGAACCTCGAGGGTGAAGCGCTGCACGAACTCGGGGCGCTCTGGGCGCGGGCCGACAACGCTCATCTCGCCACGGAGCACGTTGATGAACTGAGGGATCTCATCGAGCGAGAAGTCCCGCAAAACGGCCCCAACCCGGGTCCGGCGATCCTCGCCCTCGACGCCGCCTGGTGCGCATCCCGTTGGTGGGCTGAAGTTGTCATTGGATTCGGGCATCCGCATCGTGCGGAACTTGAGGAGATCGAACTCCCGTCCGTCACGACCGACGCGACGCTGTCTGAACAGGATGGGGCCGGGCGAGCTCAAACGAACGGCCAAAGCGATCACGAGCAGGAGCGGCGCGAGCGCGATCAGCGCCAGAGCGGCGAAGGTACGGTCGGCGGCATGCTTGATCGCGAACTGCCAGCCGTGCGGGTTGACGTCGCGCAGTGCCACCAGCGGCAGACCGCCCACGTGGTCGAGCGTTGCGTGCTCGCTGATCGCTTCGTACAGGCGCGGGACCAGCGAGACTTGCAGGCCGAGCTCGCGGCACTCCCGGGCGCGTTCGATCAGCTCTCGATCCGGAACTGTCGAAAAGGCGAGGATCACGTGTCGGGCGCCCGTGGCTTGCGCGGCCTCCGAAAGCTCAGCGGGGCCGCCAAGGATCGGCAGCGCCGACGCGTCGAGACCCTGCCCTCGCGGGCCGATCGTCGCTGTCGAGGAAACCGACGGGCCGGAGGCCGTACCCGGGCTCGTTCATCAATCGCCTCGCGAGTTGTTCGCCGACGGTCGCCGGCGCCCACAATGAGCGTCGGTGTGGCGAAGCGCTCGAGCTTTACCGCCTGTCTGCGGATCGAGACGAGCATCGCTCGGGCCAGCGACAGGTACACGACGGCGAACAGCCACAGGCGGACCGCGAGCGCGACGGGGTGACCACCGGGCAAGAAGCTGTTCAGGGCGATCGTCAGCATCGCCGCGAGCGAGACGACGCCCAGCACGTGGGCCGTGGTGTCGATGCGCGAGGCGAGCGGCCGATCGTCTGGACTGCGCCGGGCATAGAGGATCGCCAAGACCAACAGCGGAAAGATCGCGACCACGACCGCGTCTGGTGTCAGCTCGTGCACTGGGGAGGCGAACAGCGCTGCTGCGGCAGCGATGTAGAGGACCACCGTGTCGACGACGAGCCGAGCGCGGGTCCATGTGCGCGCTTCGATCAGCCAGAACGCGGCGCGCGCGACAAGGGGCCTTGGCCGGCTTTCGGGTGCCAGCGGGAGTGCCGTCGACGCGGCATGGCTTGCGGTAGGCGGTGGTGACATCGTTCTTGGCCCTGCATCCAAGAGGCCCCCACGGCTCTAGTCCGTAGAGACGACACCCGCCTGTGCGTCCAAGTCGGCCGCTGTCAGCTGACCCGACGCGGTGCGCCCCGTGGGCCCACGGCGTTGGATAGTAACACACCTTCGGCCAAAAAGTTGTGCATTTACTGTCGATAGGCGCGCCCCTCTTGTGAGCTATCAGGAGATTTGAAGCTCCCTTGCGCGGCCGCTACGAAGGCGTAGCATGGCGTCCCACCCATCGCCGTCAGGAGGTTTTCATGTCCAGGCTGATCCGGATGGACCACACCGGTCATACGACACTCGCCGAATGGACAGCCGAAGACCGCTCCGCCATCGAGGCAGCGGTGGAGGCGTTTCGCGCGGAGCTAGACAGGGGGTATTACGCCGTGGTCTCCGAAGGCGAGGGTAAGGCTCGGCACGTGCGGGACCTGCCGCTGGACGAGCCTGTGGTGATCCTCAGGCGTCCGATCGCTGGGGGTTAGCACGGGCAGCGGCACCGCAGTCGCGGAGCGGCGCCCAGAGCCGCTTCCCGAGCTCGAGCGCGTCTACTGGCGGCCTCGAGTCAGCGAGGAATCGCTCGCGCGTACGGGTCGCCTCTGGACCCTTACGGCCGTCATGCACGCCGTCCCCTATTTAGGGATCGCGGCACTGTTGCTCGCGCTCAAGCCACTCACCGTCCCGGTGGCGGCAATGGCGCTGGCGATCGCCTGGATCGTGCCCGAGCTCTATGCCGCTCGGGGCGCGAACGTGATCCGTGCTGGCGTGCAAGACCTGAAGGACGCCGACCGAGTCGCACTCGGATTGCTCGGCGACCTGCTCGACCACCGAGCGCGCGAACTTCACGGCCGTACCGGCCTGGTGCTGGAGCGCGGACAGCTGGGAGCGTGGTTGATCGGCGAAGCCGGCGCCGTGCTGGTGAGGCCAACGGGGCGTCGCGTTTATTGCTACTGCGTGAAGGCGGCAGACCCCGAGCTGCCCCGGGCGGACCGCGCGGCACATCTGCTGCTCGCGCTGCGGGCAGATGAAACGGGCTTCGCGACGGTCGCCAACCTCGCCTTCTGCGGAGCGGGTTGGCGGCTGCGCCGGCGGTTGCCCAAGCCCTCGCCGGGCCGCGCTCGACGCCGCCCGCGTGGCGGCCAAGATCGCTTAGCTCCGAACAGCTAGGACGCGGCAAGCACGCCTGCGGCTCCGGGCCCAGGCGCATGGCATAGTAGGGCGCATGCAATACGGCGGGTTCGGCTACGCCGGGGACGGATCCAGGTCTGCTTCGCAGGAACAGAGCTTGGTCCGCTACTACCGGGTCCTGCGGGAGCGTTTTTGGCTTGTGCTGCTGTGCGCCGTGCTCGGATTGGGCGGCGCCGCCATCTATGTGAAGACCGCGTCCAAGACCTACCAGGCGACCGCCGAGATGACTGTCCAGCCCACCGCGGCCACGGTGGGCGTACTGTCGTCGCTGCCGGTTCTGCACCAAACCGGCGATCCGACCGAAGACGTGCTGACCGGCGCCAGCCTCGTGACCACGCCGCGAGTGGCGGACGCGGTGTCTGCATCGCTTGCCAGACAGGGGATCAAAATCTCTCCCGGTGCAGCGCTGGGCGCAGTCAGCGCTACTCCGATTGGGCAGTCAGGACTCGTGGCCGTCCAGGCGAGCGCATCCTCAGCCCATCGGGCAAAGCATCTGGCTGATGAGTTCGTGGCGCAGACGATCGCCACCACTACCGCCGAGATGCACGCCGCCATCAGTTCCGAGTTGCCGACCCTGCAGACGCAGCTTGCCGGGGTCCCATCGGCCCAGCGGTATGGGCCCGGGAGCCTCGGCGAACAGCTCGACCAGCTCGAGCAGCTCCTCCACCAGAACAACCCCACGCTCGGCACCGCCGCTTCGGCGGCACTGCCCACGAGCCCGTCATCGCCGAAGACGAAGCTGACACTCCTTGCCGGGCTGCTAGGCGGGATCCTGGTGGGAATCGCGGCCGCGTTCACGTTCCACGCGGTCGACCCGCGGCTGCGCAGTGAGGAGCAGGTGCGCAAGCTGCTCGATCTGCCGATCCTTGCCCGCATCCCGCGCGAGCGTTATCGCGGGCGCACGCTCCCGTTGTTGCCCTCAGATCTGTCGCTGGCCTCTCAGGAGGCGTTCCGCACGCTACGGATGATGGTTACCGCGAGGGAACCGAATAACAACTCCTGCCTGGTCACCGGATCGGCGCCGGCTGAAGGCAAGTCGACCACGGCGATCGGCCTGGCGCTTGCACTGGCGCACGGCGGCAATCGCACGATCCTGATCGAAGCCGACGTGCGCAAGCCGTCGTTTGCAAAGACGTTCCAGCTGGAGCGCTTCCATGGGATAGAGGAGGTTCTGATCGGCAAGGTCGACTTGACGGAAGCGCTTGAGCCCGTCCGGATCGAGAACACCTCGATCCGTGTCTTGGCCGCCCATCAATCCGGGATGAAGCTCGCTGATCGGATGTCGTTCGCAGTGGTGCGCAAGCTGCTCGACGACGCCCGGGCACAAGCGGATTACGTTGTGATCGACTCGCCGCCCCTGACCGAGGTGATCGACGCGTTGCCGTTCGCCAAAGTAGCCGATGAGGTGCTGATCGTAGCCCGCCTCGACTACTCGAGGCTCAACAGGCTGCAAGCGCTGGATGAGCTGCTCGCCCAGCACGGCGCCACGGCGGTGGGCCTGGTGCTGGTCGGCGGCGTAAGGCGTCATCACTACTACTACGCGGAGTCGGACCTTGATGCGGTGGGCGGGCGGCCGGACCGGGTGGGAATCCGGCGTGAACGCCTGGTTCGGCCCGCAGAGCGCCCGCGCACATGACGGGCGTAGCCGGGCGACTGCCGAACATCGACCTCCGGGCGGCGATGATCGTGGGGGTCGTCTGCCTGGCGATCGGCGTGCTTGCAGGCGTCAATCCCGGATATGGGCTACTCGCAGGGGGCGGAGTGGCGTTCGCCTTGCTCGTGTTCTGGAGCCTCACCGCCGGGTTCGTTCTGTTCACCGCGCTGTCGTTCCTCGATGTCCTGTCAGGGAACACCTCCTTCAGCGGCACGAAGGTCATCGGCCTGGTGTTGTTCGTCTCCTGGTTGGCTCGCCTGTCCGTCAGACGGGGCTCTGACCTGGCGTCATTCATCTCGGAGAACACGACGCTCGTAGCTGGACTCGTGGCGTTCCTTGGCTGGTGCGCGCTGAGTTTCACGTGGGCGCAGAGTCCGAGCACTGCGCTCGGCGGGACCGGCCGGTTTGCGCTCAACATGTCTGCTGTTACCGATCGCGTTCTCTGCGGTGACTGAGCGACGGCATGTCGTGTGGGTGATTGCGGCGTTTGTCGTCGGTGCGGTCATTTCGAGCGCCTACGGTTTGGCGTATCCCGTTGGCCAGGCCAATACCAACTACGGCCGGCTGACCGGCCTTAACGGCGACGCCAACGCCGAAGCCACCGTCCTGGCTGCGGCGATTCCGCTGCTGATCAGCCTGGTCGGCGTGATCCGCAAGTCCGCGAGGCTCCAGCTTGCGGCTCTTGCGGCGCTCCTGATTTTGTTCATAGGCCTCGTACAGACGCTGTCACGCGAAGGCCTCTTGTCGCTGGCTGCGGTGCTGGTTGGTGCCGTGATCTTCGGCGGGCGCTGGCGGCGAAAAGCGGCGACATTGCTCGTGATCGGCGTGGCAGCGACCATCGGCTACTACGGGGTGGTAGCGCCGCTGTCGGCTCGCCAGCGGGTCACCGCCGCCGACACGTCGGGACGCACGAGCCTTTGGACAGTGGCCTGGCGCGTGACCAAGGCGCACCCCGTGCTGGGGGTCGGCAACGACAACTTCCAGTTGGTGGAGCGTCAGTACATCAACCAGCCAGGGGCGATCACGGCCGCGGCGTACATCGTCGATCAGCCGAAGGCGGCGCACAACACCTTCCTAGAGGCCATGGCTGATCTCGGCATTCCCGGCCTGTTGACGCTGGTATGGGTGCTGGTGGCGGCGCTCGCTTCTGTCATGCGGGCAGCCTGGACCTTCGAGCGGTTGAACGATGTCCAGATGGAGCTGATGGCACGCGGCGTCCTCCTCGCCGTGATCGCCGTGTTGACTTCCGCTTTCTTCGTCTCCTCGCAATACGCGAAGTACATGTGGCTGTTGCTCGCCCTATGTCCCGTGATGCTTGCGCTCGCGCGGCGGGCTGCTTCGCAAGCGCGTGGGGGCGAGCGTCCGGCCTAAGGCCGAAGACAATCCGGCCTCTTGAAGTCCTCGCGCACCCAGTTCAGGCATGCGCCTAGCGGTCTTCGCTGACTACCCGTACAAAGTCGAGGACGGCGTTCTCTACGCCGAGCTTCCGTTCGCGCGCTTCATCGAGGGCCTCGCGCCGCACTGCGAGCGCTTGGTGGTAACCGGCCGCTTGGACTGCTCTCCCGGTCGGTACCCGTTCCGCTTGGACGCCGTCGAGTTCGTGGCGCTGCCTCATTACTCAAGCGGAGCTAGGTTCGGGAGCGTGATCCGGGCCATTCCGGCGGGCATGCGGCGCTTCTGGCGGCTGTTGCGCGATGTAGACACGGTCTGGATCGACGGACCGAGCCCCCCGCAGGCGTTGATCTTCGCATTGCTCGCGAGCGCGCGGCGGCGTCGCCTGATGCTAAGCGTCCGCCAGGATCTGCCAGCCCACATGCGCCACCGCCACCCCGACAAGCCGGCCGTCCGCCTGGCCGCAGTTGGGCTGGAGCTTGCCTTCAGAGTGCTCGGCCTCTTCGTCCCGGTGCTCGTCGTCGGACCGGACCTGGCCCGAAGGTATCGCCACGCGGCTGCGCTACACGTCACCTACATCTCGCTCGTCAGGGACAACGAGCTGCTCCCGGCCACTGCAGATCGGCGGCGCTACGACGACAAAGAGCTGCGGATGCTGAGCGTGGGGCGGCTCGATCCAGAGAAGAACCCCCTTCTGCTCGCCGACGTCCTGGCGCAGGCGGTGCGACGCGATCCGCGCTGGCGGCTGGACGTCTGTGGGGACGGAACCCTCCAAACCGCGCTCGAGCAGCGCCTGGAGGAGCTGGGGGTGGGGGACAGGGCGACGCTGCACGGTTTCGTACCGGTGGGCGACGGCCTGCTCGACTTGTACCGGCACAGTCACGCGCTGCTGCACGTGTCGCGCACGGAAGGCGTGCCGCAGGTGCTGCTGGAGGCCTTCGCTTCCCGATTGCCTGTCGTGGCGACAGCGGTCGGTGGCGTCGAGACGGTCGTTCGCGGCCGCGGCATCCTGATCCCGCCGGACGACGCGTCAGCGGCGGCAGAAGCTCTCGACCGGCTGGCTTCAGAGCCTCAGCTCAGGAACGAGCTGGTTCAGAGCGGATACGACGCGGCGCGGGAGCACACGCTCGAGCGAGAGTGTGCGCGGTTAGCGGCGTTCCTGGCGGGGCGGTAGATCAGTGCCCGGCCAGCGGCGAGCGCCTTTCTTCAGCATCCTGGTGACGGCCTACAACCGTCCACAGCCGGCCGCGCGTTGCGTCCGCAGCTGCCTGGGGCAGGCGTTTGAAGACTTCGAGGTGGTAGTGGTGGACGACGGGTCGACCGATGCGACTGTCAGCACGCTTCAGGCGTTCGACGACCCGCGGCTACGGGTTGTGCGGCACGATCGCAACCGAGGGATCTCGCCCGCCCGGGCCACTGCTGTCGAGCATGCCCGGGGGGAGTGGTTCGTGATCGTCGACTCTGACGACGAGCTGGTCCCGCACGCGCTCTCCCGGTTCCGCGTGCTGATCGAGGACCGGCCCGAGGGCGTGTCGATCATCCGCAGCCGGCTGCGACTGGACAACGGCAGCATCAATCCAGAGATCATGCCCCACTCGCAGGTGACGGGTTACCGTGAGCGCCTACTCTGGCTTGAAGCGGTGATCAGCGCCGGCGTGGGTTCCGACGCCGGCCACTGTCTGCATCGCTCAGTGTTCGAAGAGGCGAATTTCTTCGCTGACAGGCGCGGTGCCATGGAGGGGTTATGGGAGCTAGATGCCGCACAGCGGGCGAAGAGCCTCTGGGTGAGCGACATCCTCGGCCTCGTTCACAACGACGCGGACAACAGCTATACACGCGACGCCGATGTGAGCCGGCTCAGAGCTTCGTTGCAGCTCGAGGCGCCCGACATGCTGTGGATGTTCGAGACGATGATCGAGAGACATGGTCCAGAGCTCGCTCGGCTCGCTCCCACCCTCCGATGGGGCCTCGATCAAGGCGCGGCGTTGCAGGCGTTCATGATCGGCGACCGGCGCACCGGCATCCGCCATACGAAGGCCGCCATCCGGCGGGGCGGCGGAGTTCCACGGACCTGGGGAAACCTGGTTTTCGGCCTGGTGGGTCCCCGCGCCCTCGCCTACGCGAAGCTGATAGGTCGGCGCACAGGGGCGTCGAGGCGTTGAGTCGGATGAGGATGCCGGTGATCAGGAGAAGCGAGCCCGTGGCGTCCG
Source organism: uncultured Actinomycetes bacterium (assembly GCA_963846075.1). Lineage (GTDB taxonomy): Bacteria > Actinomycetota > Thermoleophilia > Solirubrobacterales > Solirubrobacteraceae > Palsa-465. The sequence goes on from CAWJUS010000003.1 coordinate 239,798, forward strand.
ATGCCGCCGAGCAGCAGCTGGCGGACCCCGGCGCGGTTCGCAACACGCTCTTGCAGCTGGTCAGCCAGATTGCGACAACCGTCTTCACCGCGGGTCTGACGCTGTACCTGGTCCGGGCGCTTGGGGTATCCTCGTACGGCCTGTACACGCTGGCGATGGCCGTCGGCGGGCTGCTGCTCTTCCCCGCGGGCTTCGGCCTCCCGATTTCCGTCGGACGGTTTCTCGCTGATCACCGCGGAGACCTGAGCCAGGTGCGCGCCATCCTCAGGCTGGGCTTGAGGCTCCAGGTGCCGGCCGCCACGGCCGTGGGACTCGGGCTGTTCGCGGCGTCGGGGGCGATCGCAGACGCATTCGGGAATCCCCAGCTGGGGTGGCCGCTGCGGTGGATGGCGCTGGCGACGCTCGGTCAGGCGCTGTTCACGTTTCTAGCCGCCGCCGTCCAGTCCGTGCGCCGTGTCTCCATCGGGCTGTGGATGGTGTTGATCGAGAGCACGGTGGAGACGTTCACGGCGATCGCGCTCGTCGCCGCGGGCGCGGGCGCAGCGGGCGCCCTGCTGGGCAAAGCGATTGGCTACTTGGTCGCGGTCGGGGGGAGCCTCTACCTGGTTCTCCGCCTGATCGGCGGGCTGGGAGGACGAGAACAAGGGCCGAGGCGCGTTGGAGTGCGCGACATCACCAAATACGCCGGGGCGCTGTTCGTGGTCGACATGTCCTGGGCGGCGATCGTCCAGATCGACATCCTGATGGTCGGCGCGCTTCTGAGCACTCGAGCGGTCGGCAGCCTGGGGGCCGCGAACAAGATCCTCAACGTCCTCGGATACCTAGGTATCGCGGTCTCAAGCGGCGTTGCCCCACGACTCTCGCTCCGCGGCGGCAAGCCCGACGTCCGGGCCTTCAACGAGGGCATCCGCTACCTGATCCTCGTGCAGGGACTGGTCATCGCTCCGCTGCTGGTCTGGTCCAAGCCGGTGTCCCAGCTGCTGCTGGGATCCGGCTATCCCCAATCGGCCGAGCTGCTGCAAGTGCTGACGGTCTACATATTCGTCTCGGCGCCCGCCGCGCTGATCTCGTTGACCGTGAGCTATCTCGGCGAGGCCCGCCGACGTGTGCCGATCATGCTCGCCACTCTCGTACTGGGGCTGCTGCTGACGTATGTCCTGCTGCAGACCATCGGGCTAGTCGGAGCGGCGATCGCCGACGATGCGGTAAACGTGGTGTACGTCGGTGCGCATCTGTGGATCGCGAGCAAGCTCATCCATGTCGAGTCGCGACGGTTGACGTCGTCGCTTGTCCGAACGCTGGCGGCGGCGGCAGCGATGGCCCTCCTGATGCTGGCCGTCGGCACTGACCATCTGTCGGCGCTCCAGTGGGTTCTCGGCATCGGCGCCGGTACCGCGGTATACGCCGCCGTGCTCCTCATCACGGGAGAGGTCTCGCTTCGCGAGCTGAGAAGCATCTTGGCCAGATTGCGACCATCGAGTGTGGTCGGTGCACGTAATCCAGTGCGCTGACTATGGCGGGCCGTACGCCGGCTCGTTCGTCCCCATGCTGACCTCTATTGCCCGGGAAGCGGCCTCCCGCGGCAATCGCAACGCGGTGCTGCTGTCCGACGTGGCGCACGAGCGGGAATGGCTCTCCGATCTCAACGGCCTGGCGGATGTTCGCTTCATCCGTGGCAGTGGGTCGCGGGCAGCCGTTGTGCGGCCGACGATGAGCGCATTTCAATCGGCGCTAGGCGGTTCCGCTCCGGCGGTAATCCACACGCACTTCAGTACGTTCGACATGCCCGCTGCATTGATGCGCGCGCGACGGCGGCGCCTGGCGGTGTTCTGGCACGAGCACGGCCCGATACTTGCTGACCGCCGCACGCGGATTCGTAACTCGGTGCGGTACCTGGGGCTCGGACCTCTGGTGAATTCAATCCTCTGCGTCAGCCCCGAGCTTCGCGATGAGCTGCGAGCGCGGCACGCTCCCAAGCGCGCGCTGCGCTACTTCCCGAACGCGGTCGACACCCGGATCTTCTATCCCATCGGCGAAGAGGAGCGTCGTGAAGCACGGCGCTCACTCGAGCTAACCCCGACCGCCCGGGTCCTCCTGCACTTCGGGTGGAGCTGGCACCGCAAGGGAGGGGACCTCATGGTTGAGGCCACCGAGCTGCTGAGAGATCAGTCGGAGCTGCTGGCGCTCACGGTGCTCGGCGCCGAGCCCGGGTCACACCCCGACCTGCGTGCCGCAAGGCGCGTGAGGCCCGTGCCCCCGAGCAATGACGTCAGGCGCCTCTATGCCGCCGCCGACGTGTTTCTCAGCTGCGGCCGTGCCGAGGGGGCCCCGCTGGCCGTGCTCGAGGCAATGGCCTGCGGGCTGCCTGTCGTGGCCACCGACCTTCCGGCCCAGGAGCAGATCCTGTCGGGGCTGCCCGGCGCGGCCATCGTCGGTGCTGAAGCGAAGGCGATCGCGGGAGGCGTGCGCAGGCTGCTGTCGATGGACGAGGGCCAGCGGTCCGAGCATCGCCGGCTGGCGGTCGAGCGCATCCAGTCGTCGTTTGCGCTAGACGCCTGGGCCCGGCGGATCGTTGACCTCTACGAGCAGGCGCTCAGGAGCTGAGCAGTAGGAGATCATGCCGTCGATGGGCGGCTCTGCAAGCTGCTAGGGCGCGACGGTCGTACCCGGCGCCAAGCCGCCGTTGGCGGTATTTGCCAGGTTGGCGGTTGCATTTTCATAGACGGCGATGGAGCGGACGTCAAATGACCTGCTTCCCGAAGTAAAGGGACAGTCGGCCCCCGTGCCACAGCCGAGGTAGTTGCCGTTGCGCATCGCGTACTCGGTGATCAGCCCGGCCATGTTCGGAGCCGGACTGATCGGCCCGATCGCCGTGCAACTACCGGCGCTACATCCCGACGGAGTCGGGTTAGACCCCGTGTTAGGAATGTAATCCCACGTCTGCATATAACCATCGATGTATTCGGACATCATTGTCCCGCCACCCGTAGGGAAGAGATAGGTGGTGTATGTGTGATACGCCTGCGACGGATCGAACGGAGTTGGCTGCGCGTGCTTGCACAAGGACTCGTCGCCTGCGGCCGCCTGTGGAGTTGTCTGGCTCGGATCGGTGATGCCGATCCATCCGTTGCCGCTGGTCGCATGACACCAGCCGCCGCCCTTGCCGGCACCGCTCCCGTACGCCTCAAACATGTCCAGCTCATACGAAGACGAAGATGGGTGGGCGGTATACATCCAGAAATTGTTGTCCGCCTCCCCTGAGTTGGGTGGAAACTTGGCGACGATCTGGAAGGCCCAGTATTGCCCGTGTCCCGGCTGGACGTTGAAGAGCCTGTAGCCAGGTGGAGCGTCGCCGCCCGTCACGATCGCGCCGCAGGAATAGGGCTCCCAGGCCACTCCGGTGTTGCCGGAGTACACACAGCTCAGATGCAGGCCGTTTCCGTCGACCGAAGCCTGAGAGCAGCTGTAGCGCTCAAGTTCGCCACCAGACCCAGCCTGCGCGTTGGAGGGCGTCGTGTTGTTGCAGTCGCCGGCTGACGAGCTCGGCCAATAGGTATTGTCCTGCCCGGCGCCAGAGCCGGGCTGGAACCCGAAGGCGTCTCCGTATGCCACCTGCCACCCGCCCGATGGGGTTGGGGGGCCAAGCGGGCTAGATCCAATCGAGGCTCCGGAGAGGGCCGGAGATCGAGGCGGCGGGGCCGGAGATCGAGGCGGCGGGGCCCGCGTTGGCTTGACTTCGAGCTGGATCGTCTTGCGCCTCATCACGAGGTAGCGGCTGTGGCGTCTCGTCGTGCCACCTATCCGCGTAGCGTGGCTCCGTCCAGTTGACGGCTTGCTATCGAAGACGGCGCCCGTCAACTGGAGGGTGTAGGAACCGGGGGGAGTTGATCCGGGGACCGAAAGGGTCAGTTGAGATGACCCCCCGGGGCTCACGGACGCCGGCCTGAGCTGGGCGCTCGCCCCACGCGGTAGTCCAGTGAGGCGGAAGAAGAGCCTGAGATGCGTCCGGTTGTGGATCGTGAACCGGTGCGAGGACACGGCGGATGTTCCACTCACTGCCGAGACGGTCGTCCGAGCGGGGCGGATCGACAACCCGCTTCGGTCGCTTGACCGCGAGACGTGACTGTGGCGCGCTTGAGCGGAGGCGACCACACCTGCCTTGGCAAGCAGCGCCACCGCCGCGAGCGCCGCGATCCGTCCACCGAGGGCCCTCGCCCGCCGGGCCGAACCGCGCCGTGAGTGCCGCTCCACTGGGGCCATGCGCCGATTCCATCGCTAGGTGACTGCTGCGCTCCGCGGGCCTCAAAAATGCGGAGCTTTGAGCAATCAACCAGCGCGTTCTGGAGCACTGGCCAGCACGGTGCCGAAGTCTTTGGTGGTCCGCCGGTGGTCACGTACCGCTGGGTCCGCACTGCCTACACGCACCAATTGAGCCGTTTGCGCGACTGGGGCCCTCGGCTGCCACGAGTTCCTCGTACAGGGCCGCGAACCGGGCGGCTACCGCGGGGATCGCGAAGTCGGCGCCCCGCGCCGCCGCGGCCGCAAGGCGGGCCCGCTGATCCGGGTCCGAGAGCAGGCTGATGATCGCCTCGGCAAGCGCCGGCGGATCGCGCGGGGGGACCAACAGGCCCGTCCTGCCGTCCTCAACGACCTCTGGCACCCCGCCGACTGCGGTGGCGACCAGCGCGGTGCCGGCCGACCTGCACTCGGATACGAACAGAGGCATCCCCTCCCAGTCGGAGGAGAGCACGCCGACGTCGAGCGCCCGCAGAATGGAGTCGACGTCTCGCCGAAATCCCAGGAAATGCACTCGGTCCGCGATCGCGAGCTCAGCGGCGGTGCGCTCAAGGCGCTCTTGGCACGGTCCGCGCCCGGCGATCACGAGGCGCGCATCCCCGAAGTGCTCCAGGACGCGTGCGTGGGCCTCCAGCATCACCTCCAGCGCCTTCTCCACGCGCAGGATGGCCGCAGTGCCGATCAGGGGCACCTCGCTCGAGAGCCCGAGCTCGGATCGGATGTCCGTGGCGGAGACCTCGGGAGAGGGGATGTATGCGGTGGGAAGCACGACGATCTTCTCCCTCGGGATCCCCTCCAGGCCCACCATGCGGTCGCGATTGGCCTCAGACACGGCCACCATGCGGGTGGCCGCGCGGCCGATCACGTGTCGGTCGATTGCGACCCGGACCGGGTTTCCGGAATACGACCAGTTGTGCTCGTGCGCGATGATGACCGGCACGCCGCATGCCTTGCCGATGACGGAGCCCCAGACGTTGGAGCCGAACATGTGAGCGTGCAGGATGTGGAACGGCTGGGCGCGCAAGAGCCGAATTAGTGCGCCGAACCTGTGGACGTCCCACTTCCCACGGCGGCCGAGGTTTATGTGCCTCACGCCGGCGTGCTCAAATTCGGCCTCGGCCACCGACTCCGCGAACCGCGTCGAGCACACCCAGACCTCGAAGCGGTCGCGCGGCAGATGCGTGGCCAGACCGACCGCAAAACGCTCAGCCCCCCCGCCAGCGACGACTTGGTCGATGAGATACAGGATCCGGAGGCGAGTCATTGCAGCGTCCGCCGGTCGGCCCACCGCTGCCGGACGCGCTCGTAGGTCCCGGGGCTGAGCCGCTTCGGCAAGTTCTTGGCCTGCCATGCCAGCCACAGAGAGGAGCAGGCCAGGACGTCGCCCCGTGCATACCCGACCGCGCGTAACGGGGTGGTACGGGCCCAGATCATGTATCTGCCTCGTACCTCGATGCCCTCGCGCCTGTGCGGGGAGCGCATAGGGGTCGTCGTCCACAGCAAGCTGTAGCCCGCCCGGGCCGCTTCGCGGAACACGGCGTCAGACAGGAACCCGCCCGGAACCGCGGCGGTGGCCGGAGGCTGGCCGAGCGTCTCGGCCAGAGCCTCTCGACTGATCCTCCACTCGCGCGCGAGCTCGCGTGCGCCAAGAGCGCCCATATAGGTCGGATGCGATTGCGAGTGGCTTCCGACCTCGTGCCCCCGCCGCGCGAGCTCGCGGACGCCCTCTCGGTCGAGGAACCCAGGGGTCCCGATACGGCCGGTGGTGATGAAGAAGTGGCCCCGCCACCCTCGCTGCTCTAGCAGTTCCGCGATGGGAAGCGCCGAGGAGCCGCCGTCGTCGAAGGTCAGCGCCAGATCAGGATGCTCCGAAAGCGATCCCACACTCAGGCCGACGGCAGCGAAGGCGTCCAGGTGTTGGGAGAAGCGCGCGAAGTCGAGCTTGTATCGAGCGGCGGCGGCGCCCGGAAAGCCGGACTCTTCTGCACTGCCGCGGGGAACGACGTCGTGGTAGATCAGGGCTACGGTCACGGAGGGGCCCTAGCGGCTGGGCCAGAGGCGGGTCGTGCGCAGCCACCGCAAGGTGCCGTTCACCTTTGCGTTGAAGCGCCAGCGCTGATCGCCATGGTAGATCCCGACTCGCGGCCAGCGGAGCGGCCCGTCGGGTGCGAGACCGCTCGACAGCCGAGCGGCCGCCCGATAGGCGGCCTTCTCTGCCGCGTCCGCGACGCGAGCGTTGACCTCGCCGTAGGGGTAAGCGATCGAGGTGCAGGGGACGCCGAGCTGTCTTTCGCACTCCAGCCGCGAGGCCTCGAGCTCCGAATGGATCGCTTTCTCGTCCAGGCGCGTCAGCCGCGGGTGAGTACAGGTGTGCGAGCCGATCTCCCACCCCGAGCCGCTCAACCTGCGTAGGTCGTCCCAGCACATGCACTCGAGCTCGCCCGCGAAGGGCGTCTCGAGCCACTGGTCGATCCCCGCCCAGCGCAACCGCTGGCGCTCGGACATGAACGCGGTCGGAGCGAACACGGTGGCCGGGATCCCAAGCCGGCCAAGGATCGGCTCCGCCTGGGTCAACACCGACAAGAAGGCGTCATCGAAGGTGACAGCAAGCGTCCGTGGATAGGGCCGCCGAAGCACGGCGTCGGTGAAGGTGGTCGCACGCCACCGGCGCGCCACAAGCTCGCTGAGCTGCGCTTCGAGCGAAGCGGGCGTCACGGACAACGGCGCCTGCCACGTCGGGCTGACGGCGTGGTAGCAGAGGACGAGGATGTCGGTCACGATCGTGCTCCGGCTGACCGCGAGCCGTATGGCGATCGCAATCGGCCCAACCCGGTTAGCCTTACTATTACAGCGAGTAGCGGGACGGGAAGCACCACGCAGGGGTCCCCGGGGCTACAGGCGGGCTATCGAATGCATGTCGAATCCGAAGGAAGAAGCAACGGCCGGGGCGTCGACTGCTCGGTGCTCGTGCCGGTGCTGAACGAGGAGCGCTACGTCTCTCAGTCGGTCCGCGCCATGCAGGCGCAGGAGTTCCACGGGGGGCTCGAGTTCCTGTTCGTCGACGGCGGTTCGACCGACCGCACGCGCGCGATCCTGGCACAGCTTGCTCGTGAGGATCCTCGAATCCGGATCCTGGATAACCCGCGGGGCAGCACTGCAAGCGGGCTCAACGTCGCGCTGGGCCACGCGCGCGGCCGCTGGATCGCGCGGATGGATGCACATACGGAGTACGCCGCGGACTATCTGGCCCACGGCATCCGCCGGCTGGAGGGAGGGGACACGAGCTGGGTCAGTGGCCCAGCGGTCCCCTCGGGAGATGGCCTCGTCTCCGGTGCCGTGTCGCTCGCGCTGAGCACGTGGCTGGGCCGGGCCGGCTCGCGCAAGTGGTCCACGGGCACTGACGGACAGGGCGGCGAGACGGAGCTGGACGCGGGCGTGTTCGCGGGCGTCTGGGAGCGCCGCACCCTGCTTCAGCTCCGCGGTTGGGACGAGCGGTGGTTGAAGAACGAGGACTCAGAGCTGGCCGGCAGGTTCCTGGAGCGAGGGGAGCGGCTCGTGTGCCTCCCGGCGATGGCGGCTCGCTACGCCCCGCGGGATTCGATACCCGGGCTTTGGAGGCAATATCTCTCCTACGGCGAGTATCGGGCAAAGACCGCGGTCAGGCACCCACACACGATGCGTCGGTCACACCTAATCGCGCCGTGGCTGGTCATCGCGTGTCTGGCGGCGACGGCCGGCCCCGCTTCGATACGGCGGCTCGCTAGAGCGGCTCTGGCGCTGTACGCAGCCTGTCTCGCCGGCACGTCAGTTGGCGTCGCCGGCTGCGCCGATGATGTACGCGAGGCGATGCTGGTGCCGCTTGCACTGGCGGTGATGCACCTGGCCTGGGGCACGGGCACGCTGCGAGGTGCCGCCCGGCATGGGCTGCCGCTGGCAGCAGTCGCAGGCGCGCTCGGCATCGACAGGATCTCGTCGCGTCCCGCCGCTCGGGCGCACGGTGTGTTCGCCCCCTCGCTGTCCGTGCCCGAGGACGAGGTAGCGTGAACCCGCTGCCTCCAGCGGTTGTTCTGGGCGGCGATGTCACGGCGCTCTCGGTGGCCAGGAGCCTGGCCGCCGCCGGCGTCGTCGTCGACGTGCTGGACGTTGCCGGTTCTCCGGCGCGCTTTTCTCGCTCGGTCAGGCGATTCATTGATGTCGGGGGCGCGCAGCCCCAGCGTGCGATGCTGGACCATCTGCGACGGGAGCGCTCGGGCGCCGTCCTCCTGCCGGGCAGCGACGAGGGAGTCGAGCTCGTGGCTTGCCACCGGGCCGAGCTGGAGGATCTCGGCCACCGCCCCGTCGAGGGCGACGACGAGGCGCTGTCGAGGATGCTCGACAAGGCGGAGACGTACGAGCTTGCGCGCCGGCACGGGATCGCCGCTCCTCGCGTCTTCACGCTCCGCAACGACGACGAGGTCGAGCAGGCCATCTCGCAGATCGAGTTTCCGTGCGTCACCAAACCAGTGCTCTCGCACCTTTTCGCCCGCAAAACTGGTTCGGGGTCCAAAATCGAGCTGATCGAGACGCCGACCGAGCTGCGGGAGCGCGTCAGAGCCCTTCGCGAGAAGGGAGTCGAGATGCTCGTCACCGAGGTGATCGTCGGAGCCTCGGACGAGTTCGTCTCCTACTACGGTTACCTCGATGAGGACGGACGCTCGCTGCTCACGTTCACAAAGCGCAAGATCCGGCAGCAGCCGCCGGGATTCGGTATCGGCACCTACCACGAGACGACCCTCGACCCAGAGGTCGCGGCGACGGGACTCGAGTTCCTCCTCGCGGCCGGCGTGCGCGGCTTGGGCAACGTGGAGTTCAAGCGGGACTCCAGTGACGGCGAGCTGAAGCTGATCGAGTGCAACCTCCGCTTCACGATGTCCAACGAGCTGATCCGGGCGGCGGGACTGGACCTGGCGCTGTTCTGCTACTGCCGCGCCGCCGGACTGGAGCCGCCGCTCCTCGACAGCTATCGCGGTGGGCATGACGCTGTGGGATCCGCTCAAGGACGCGCGCGCGTTCCTGTCCTACCGACGCTTGGGCGAGCTCACGACGGCCGGCTGGCTGGCCAGCGTCGCTCGTCCCCAGACGTTTCCGACCTTCCAGCCCACCGATCCGCTGCCGGCGTTAGCCCGGGCGGGAATGATGATCCGCGGGGCGAGCAGCCGGGGCGCCGGCCAGCCGATGTCCACCGGCCCGGCGGCCGGTGGACCCCAGAGCGCCGGCAAACCGGTGAACCTGCGCGACGGCCTCGCTTCCAGATCGATTGAGTGGCTCTCGGCTCACGGGAGGCGCGGACGGGTCGTGGCGGCGCGCGCGGACCTGGTGCGCGCCACCGGGCTGGGACCGGTCTGGCGCCGGGTGCGCGCCGAGGGCCAGCTCGCCTCCCTGGGAGACAGCGCTCGCGACAATGTCTACGAGCAGATCTGGACTGGAGCCGCCGAAGCATGCTCCGCTGGGATCGACAAGCTCGCGCCGGGCCTGTTCGAGCTCACTCGCGAAGGGCGCCGGACCAGGGTTTATCACCAGACGGTCGAGATCGACGATCCGGTCACGCTCCACATGGCTCTCGACAAGGCGCTCGTGCACCGGCTGATGGCCGAGGAGGGGATCCCGTCGCCCGAACGCGTCGAGTGGACGGTTGAGGATCCTGAGCCTGCGATCGCATTCCTGAATCGCGTCGGTGGCCCGTGCGTGGTCAAGCCCGCTGCCGGTACCGGAGGGGGCCACGGAGTCACGCCGGGCATCGCATCCGCTGGAGAGCTCATGCGGGCGAGGATCCACGCGGCCACCGGCGGCGAGCGACTGCTCATCGAGCGCCAGGCTGATGGTGACGTATACCGGCTGCTGTTCCTCGACGGGGAGCTGCTCGACGTGATCAGGAGCGTCCCAGCAGCGGTCATCGGCGACGGACGGGGGACGATCGAGGAGCTGATCGCGAGGGAGAATCGGCGTCGGGCGGCGGCCGGCGGAGCTGCCGGTCTGTCGCTGCTGGGCATGAACCTCGACACGGTGCTCACCCTCAGGCGCGCCGGCCTAACGCTGTCCTCGGTCCTTCCCGCCGGAAGGCGCGTGCGTATCCGCGAGGCCACGAACAACAATGCCGCCGAGGACAACGTGACATGGCGTGGCGAGATCGCCGACGAGGTGATCGATACGGCCCGAGCGGCGAGCGCCGTGGTCGGGCTGCGGCTGGCGGGAATCGACATCGTCGCCCCGACGGTGGCTGTCCCGCTTCAGAGCAGCGGCGGCGTGATCACAGAGGTCAACGGCACGCCCGGCCTGCACCACCACTATCTCGTGGCCGACCGCGATGCCGCGACGCGCGTGGCGATCCCGATTCTCGGGCGGCTGCTCTCGGAGCGGCTCGAGCACCCTCGTGACGCCCCGGCTGGTGAGATCAGCGCGTACGCGCGGATAGGCGGCGTCGAGGGTGTCGAGGACGGCGTCCGCGTCTTCGGGTCGCTCCCCGTCGAACGCGTCTGCCAGGTCCAGCGCGGCCAGGGCACGAAGGGTGTCGGCGCCCGCCTCCGCGAGCGCCGGCTTCAGTCCCGCCCGTCGGGCCAGCTCGCCGGAGGCGGCGAGCTCCTCTGCCCGGCGCCCGGCGTGGACGGCGAGGCTCCGGAGGACGCGGTCCGCCAGCTCCCCGAAGGGGACCTGTTCGCCCGGACCGCCGATGCTGCTTATAACGGGCTCGAGAACGCCGTAGCGCTTGGCCGTCAGCATCATCTCCACGATCAGCGCGTCGCGACCCTTCAGGTAGATGCCGCGGATCAGCTTGACCAGCGCCGCGTGCCCTGCCGGTGCGTCGATTGTCCGCACGTTAAGACCCTCGGGCGTCACGAGCTCCCGGAATGCGTCTGCCCCCGGGCCGCTCGCGAGGATCGGCACGGCGAACCCGCTCGTCATCACGGTCCCCAGCACTGCCGCATCGACGTAGAGCCCACCCGCCGCGGCCACCCGCCGCGCGGCCACCGCCTTCGTCTCTGGCGCGGCGGAGGCGAGATCGACGTACAGCGCGCCCGGCGCGAGTAGCGGCTCGCTCGATGTACCACATCCTCGAGCGCCGACGCTGGTACGGCGCACAGCACCGCATCGGCGCCGGCCACGGCGTCCCGGAGCCGCTCGCAGCGCTCGAGCCGGCGCGAGCAAGGCGTTCATCGCGCGGGGAGCCGGCCGCGGGCCGGCGGCGGACATAGGCGCGCAGCTCATGGCGCCCGGAGCGCGCCAGGCCCTCGGCCAAGCCGCGCCAAGCTCGCCAAACCCGACGAACGCGAATATGGCCATGGAGGGGGAGTCAGCCGGCGGGAAGCGGCTCTTGCACCGTGAGGCCGTGAGAGCGAGCGCGGCGTCGACCCAGTCGTTGGTGAAGTCGCCGCGCGCGACCGCCGCCACGTAGTCCTTCTCCCGGGTGGCCGCGGTCGTCAGCCGTGACCAGCAGCTCGTCGGCGATTTCGCGCGGGACGACCACCACTCCGGTGGCGTCGCCGACGATCACGTCGCCGGGATTGACGACGACGCCTCCGGCGGAGATCGGGTAATTGATTTCGCCGGGGCCGCGGTGGAGAGGCCCGACGGGCGTGGTGCCACGCGCGAACACCGGAAAGTCACCCAGCGCTCGGATCCCGGGCAGGTCGCGGATCAGGCCGTCGACGATGAAGCCCGCGATGCCGCGGTGACGGGCCTTGGTGGACACGAGGTCGCCGAGAGCCGCGCTTGCATTCGAGCCGCTCGTGTCGACGACGATCACATCACCTGGCTGCGCGACGTCGAGCGACTTGTGAACCATCAGGTTGTCGCCCGGGGTAGACCTTGACCGTGCACGCGGGGCCGACGAGCGGCAGGCGGTCGTCGGTGAGGTTGCGGATCGTCGGCTCGAGGGCGTACAAGCGATTCATCAGATCCGAGATCTGAGGAGTGTCGAAGCTTCCGAGCGCCTGGACGGTCTCCGCGCTGGGACGATCGACGTCGGTCCGGATCCGGAAGCCCGGGCCGGGGTGCATGGCGGCGGTTTGCGGTTTGCTGACCATGTGTGACACCATACCGAGCGGGGTGCGGATTTTCGACTTCGACATCGAAGCCGCTCGGGCGCAGTATGGGCGGGAGGGATGGGTGCACATCAGCACGGGATGCATCCCGAGTTCCTCGCGGAGCTTCACAAATACGTGCCCGAATACCTCGACACGAGCAAGCTCGATGCGTTCGCGATCAAGGGCAAGAAGGAGCAGGCGCTGTACACCTTTCCTCAGGACGCCGACTTTCCGCAAGAGCTGTTCGACGTCGTGTCCGCCGTTTGCGGGCTGAACCGGGCGACGATGACCCTCTCGGAGCGCCACATCCAGGCCTACGACGAGAATGCGAAGCCCGAGCCGCAGGCGCACAAGGATCGCTTCCCGTCGCAGGTATCGGTCGGGTTCTCGGTCGAGATCCCCGAGGAGTCCCGGCTGGTCCTGTACCCGTACGACCACCGCGAGCTGAACCCCTTCAACGCGGCGGCCGCACTCGTGCGCAGCCTCCAGCCCGACGAACTGCCGGAGGTCGTTCTGCGCGACGCGCGCGACGTCGAGCTCGCGGACCGGCCCGGAGACGTGGTGATGTTCCCCGGCTCCACGACCTGGCACCTGCGCCTCCGCTCGGCGGGTGCGGTCAATCTGTACGTGAAGATGAACGACTTCGACTGCGATCCGCTGGGCGAAGATCCCTCGACGGCCTGTCGCCGCGAGCATACCCTGTCAGTGCTTCAGAACGGTGGTGGCGGATCGCTCGACGAGCGGCCGGTCAAGCTCTCGCGGCGGTTCGACTCCATCGACCGGCGGATGATGCGCGGCGGCTGGGGGGAGGTGCTCGAGGCCTGCCTCTACGGGGAGCCGGCATTCGGGATCACGGAACTTCAGCTGGAGATGCTGATAGGGACGGCCTTGGATGCCACACCGCTCAGCACCCTCGTCGAGCGGGCAGCAGGAAACGGGCGTGGCGCCGCAGAGGCAAGGCGAGCCGCGGTGTTGTTGCTCGAGCGCGGCATTCTCGACTTCCTGTAGCTGCTCGTGGCGCAGTTGACGGGCGGCCCGGCCCTGCGGCGTACCCCGCTTCCCGGACTCTTGTACCTGAGGCCAATGCGGTCTTTAGCCTCCGCCACGATCATGCCCGCCATGAGCCATTCCGTAACTCTGCAAAAGTCGTGCTGGTGGAGAAGCGGCGCGAACTTCCCGCCGAGCCGGCCGCGACACCGCTCAGGCGCTACCGGCTCGCGAGACTGCGGCTCGAAAGCCGGTCGTACGATCCGGCCGCTCGCTTCGAGCACCTAGGGCGCACCTACGATTGACGCCGCCCTTAGCCGCGCGGTCCAGCGAGCGCTACGCTTGGGCTATGAGCACTGAAATCGAGCAGCAACGGCACCACAAGCCGGTACTACGAAGGCGGCGGCCGGCGTAGTCCTGATGGTGGCGGTAGCGCTCGCGCTAAAGCTCGCCATCGGCTTCGTGATCGCGATTTTCTGGACCGTAGTCGTCGCGGTGGTCGTCGCCATCCTGTGGGCGCTCAAGACGCTCGTCTGGTGACCACCTAGCCCATGGCGGGCATGGGCTATGTAGTCATCTGCGTTTGCTTCGGCCTTGCCGGAGGCATTGTCGGACGAATCAAGGGCAGCTCGTTCTGGCTCTGGTTTTTGATCTCTGGGCTGATTCCGGTCCTCGGCCTGCTGACGGCGATCTTCTACCGGTGGGAGGACCGGGAGTTGCGACGGCGGTGCCCTCGCTGCGGCCGGGTGGTGAAGCTCTACGATGCGCTGTGCACTCGCTGCGGGGAGGAGCTCGAGTTCCCGGACACGGCGATCGCGTCCGAGGCTTCGATGCGGGGGCGCGCCGCATAGGCGGATGCACAGCTTCAGGTGGGGGTGTGGGTGGCCCTGGTGCTCGCCGGAGCGATGTGCCTCGGCGGGTGCTCGTCCTCGTCTGACGCCCCCCGCCCGCAGCGCGACGAGTCGGCTCCGTGGCTCGGGCTGAACTACAACGATGACCCTGGCGTCGGGGCGGTCGAAGCGTTCGCCTCCCATGGAATCGTCTATGACAGGGAGGGAGGCGTCGGGGTCCGCGCCGGCCACACGCCGCGGAATTCGGCCAAGTTCGCGTACGGCCTGAAGACCGCGATCAGGGCCGGAATGATCCCGGACATCGAGGTCAATCCAGGGACTAACACGACAGCCAAGGTATGTAGCGGCAACTCGAATGGGAGCAACGTCTGCCTGCCCACGCGCCCGAGCGACATCCAGGCATTCGTGAGCGGATTCGTGCGTACGGCGAGCTCGGTGCTCCGCGCTTACCCCCGCACGCCGGTGCTGTTCGAGCCGATGGACGAGCCGTGGAACTTCGCCCAGCAGGGCGGGCAGGCAAGCTCGCCAGCGGACGCGTCGCGGCCGCGCAGTACGCCGCGGTTCTTGCCCAGCTGCTGCCCGCGGCGCTCGCCGCAGGCATCCCGCTGGGGGACATCTACGTCCCGGCCACCGGCCGGCTCTCCGACGGCAGCTCGTGGATCGCAGACCTCTATGCCGCGCAGCCGTGCTTAGGCTCGAATCGGCGCTCCTGCGCCGCAGGCGCACCGCCGACGCCGATCGCGGGATGGAACATCCACCCATACGGCCTACCGGGAATGTCGTCCGAGGGGATCGACTCGCTTCCTCTCCTTCGAAGCGAGATGCGTTCGGGGCAGAACAACATCGTGGCGTCCGAGATCGGGTTCTGCGACAGGGAGGACGACAGCGGCAACACCTGCGGGGACAACATCCCGGATATCGCGCGGCACCGGCGCACAGGTCGTGGGCTGGCTGACCACACGCTCGATGAGGCCCTCCCGGATGCACCGTGCAGGCTGGCTGAAGGCGGTCATTTTGTGGGCGCGTGACTATCCCTGGGAGGTCAAGAACCGCCGCTTTCATCGGGCTGGTCGATGCAGACCCCTGGCGGGAAGCTGACCCTCGAGGGGCAGACTCTGACCGCATTCGCCGACCGCGCCGGGTAGCGCGCGTACCGAAAAGCGGGCCCGTGCTCGGGGCGCGGCTGTACACTCGTTTGGCATCCGCCGTGCGGGCGGACAATTGCCCCTACCCAGCAGCGAAAGGAGGTTCGCTCTGATGCGCGCAGTCGACGCCCTGATGGAATGCCTCAAGGCAGAAGGTGTCGAAGTCGTATTCGGACTGCCTGGCGGCGCGAACCTCCCCACCTACGACGCGTTCTACGACGCCGGAATTCGTCACATCCTCGTCCGTCACGAGGCCGGCGGCGGACACGCTGCCGAGGGCTACGCCAAGGCCACGGGCAAGGTTGGAGTAGCCATCGGCACGAGCGGCCCGGGGGCCACCAACCTGGTGACGCCGATCTGCGATGCGATGATGGATTCCGTCCCGGTGGTGTTCCTGACCGGGCAGGTGCGCACCGAGCTGCTCGGAACTGACGGCTTCCAGGAGGCGGACACGATCGGCATCACGATGCCAATCGTCAAGCACAGCTTTCTGATTCAGCACCCGCTTGAGATCCCGCGCTCCCTGCACGAGGCGTTCCACATCGCGCGGACCGGACGTCCGGGGCCGGTGGTGGTCGATATCCCCCAGGACCTCAGCCGCGCCGACATTCCCTATGAGCCGGTCTCCGATCTGCATCTGCCGGGCTACCAGCCGACTGTGGAGGGGAATCAGAAGCAGATCCGGCTTGCGGCGAAGGCGCTGGCGAACGCCAGGCGACCGGTGATCTACGGGGGCGGCGGCGTGATCAGCGCGGACGCCGCCGAAGAGCTGACCGAGCTGGCTACCGCCGATCACTTTCCGGTGACGTGCACGGTGATGGGTCTCGGCGCGTTCCCCGCCCCGCATGCGCACTGGCTGGGGATGCTCGGCATGCACGGGACGAGGGCGGCGAACTACGCCATGGACGAGGCGGACCTGATCTGCGCCGTCGGCGCCCGCTTCGACGATCGCATCACGGGCAAGCTGTCGGAGTTTGCGCCGCGGGCCAAGTTCATCCACATCGACGTCGATCCCGCCGAGATCTCTAAGAACGTGCCGGCCCACATCCCGATCGTCGGCGATGCAAAGAACATCCTCCCCCGGCTGACCGCCGAGTATCGATCGCTGGATACCGACAGCTCGAGGCTGGAGGAGTGGTGGTCCCGGATTCGCACCTGGCAGGAGCGCCATCCGCTGCGCTACGAGGACTCGACCGACTCGGAGATCAAGCCTCAGTACATGATCCAGGCGCTGTACGAAGCGACTGGCGGGGAGGCCATCGTCTCCAGCGATGTTGGCCAGCACCAGATGTGGGCTGCCCAGTACTTCCATTTCCACAAGCCGCGGCGGTGGATCAACTCGGGCGGGCTGGGCACGATGGGGTTCGGCCTTCCGGCGGCGATGGGGGCCAAGGTCGGCCGTCCGGAGCAGACCGTCGTCTGCATCGCCGGAGATGGCTCCGTTCAGATGAACATGCAGGAACTCGCGACGTGCTCCCAGGAAGGGATCGCGATCAAGGTGTTCGTCATGAACAACGGGTATCTCGGGATGGTCCGGCAGTGGCAGGAGCTGTTCTGGGAGCGGCGCTACAGCCAAGTGGACATGGGCCAGTTCCCGGACTTCGTGGCGCTGGCCCAGGCCTATGGCGCGACGGGCATGCGCTTCGAGGACAAGCACACCCTGGTCAGCGACATCAGGAAGGCGCTCGAGACCGAGGGGCCGGTGCTGGCCGACGTTCGCGTCACGCGCGAGGAGAACACCTATCCGATGATTCCCGCCGGCCAGCCGGCACGGAACATGGTCGGCTGATGGGCGAGCCGGCAACCAAGGACCTGCTTTCGCTCGATGAGCTCGAGGCGGCCGGCAATCTCCGCACGGGCCGCAAGCACATACTCTCGATCCTGGTTGAGAACAAGCCCGGTGTCCTGACGCGGATCGCCGGCCTGTTCGCCCGGCGTGGCTTCAACATCGACACGCTCGCGGTCGGCCCCACCGATGACGAGCGCTTCTCGCGCATGACGCTGACCCTCGATGGCGCCAAGCACCCAATCGATCAGGTCACCAAGCAGCTGCACAAGCTGGTCAATGTGCTGAAGATCCGTGATTTGGAGCCAGGCGAGACACTGGCCCGAGAGCTGGCACTGTTCAAGGTCTCCGCGGACGGCACGGCCCGCGCCGAGGTTATGCAGATCTGCGACATCTTCCGGGCCAAGGTGGTCGACGTGAACCGGCGCTCGGTGGTGGTCGAAGTCACCGGAACCTGCGACAAGGTCGACGCGTTCGAGCGGTTGGTGAGGCCCTTCGGGCTGGTGGAGATGGCGCGCACGGGTGAGATCGCCATATCCCGCGGCCGGGGCGAGACCTAACGCCGGCCGGCTGTCATCGCAAGTGTTGCCCGGGCGAGGTCGTCTGGAGCTGTTCTGAGCCCTCGAGCTCGAGCTCGAGCGTTCGGTCCAGGACCCCGCTCGCTTGGCGCTGCGAATTCAACGGCCGAAGCGTGTGGTCACGCACCGGCACGTAGTCCGCCATCACCTTTTCCCACAGGGCGATTCGGGAAAGCGCCCCGGAGCGGGTCAGCTCGCGGTGCAGCGGCTCGTGCTCGGAGAAGAGGAACAGCGCGCGCTTGCCGCTGGCGTGCAGCCGCTCGAGCACACGGTCGACGGAGTCCGCCGGCGCCCGACGGCTGAACAGACGTTCGAGCGCGCGCCTCGGTGTCGCCAGCAGCCACCGGACGAGCGCCTTAACCCGCTGAGGGGTCGCGTTCTTGCGGAGCCTGGCGAACGAAAACTCCGTCAGCAGCGCGCGGAAGTCACGTGCCGGCGCGCGGTCCGGATCCCAGAACAGCTGGCGGGGGTTGATCATCAGCGCCGCGCTGACGCGCCGATCCTCGAGCGCCAGCTGCAGGGACCAGTATGCGCCGGCACAGAGCCCAACGAGCACGAACCGCTCTCCGAACTTCCGCTCCTCCAGCGCATCGAGCGCCGCGGCTACCTGGGCGACCAACCGCGGCGAGTACAGCGAGCCGTCCTTGGGGTACGGCGTCGTCTCCCCGCCGGCGTCGCCGATCCCAACCACGTCAAGCCGCACGACCCGCACACCGCGCGCGGCCCAGCGGCGTGCGGTCTCCACCCACATCCGGTTCGGCCCGGCTCGGCGGACGGCGCCCGCGTTGAGCAGCACCGCGCACACGCCCGGCACTGGCGGGGCGCAAGGCTCGCAGACGATCGCGCTCAACCTTCCTTCGGGTTGCTCGAGCGCGAGTGGCGTTTCCTGTATCTCGGTGTCACCAACCCTTAGCTTCGCCACGGCGCTAGCGGCCCCGACGGCCACTCCCGAGGCGCCCGAGTCGCCGCTCGGGGCCGATGCCTCGCCGAGCCACGCCGTCACCCGGTTGATCACACCGTCCGGCGCGGCCGCCGTCTGTGGGTGTGAGGTCATCGCCGCGTAGCCGTCCCCGGCCCCGACAACGACCGCCGTCTCCAGGCTCTCAAGCCTGTGACGCAAGGCGGCATCGACGGTCATCCGATCGCGCTCGAGTAGCAGCACGCGCCGCCCGCGGGCAGCCGCCAACGGCAGCTCGGCGAGGTTGAGGGCTTCGAGATCGAGACCGTCTCGGCGTTGAGAAAGAAGCCTCCGACGTGAAGCGTCCCGGGGGCCAGCGGGGGTGGGCTGGCCAGCCCTTCGAAGAACTCCGAGAGCTCGAGCGCGGAGAACGCCTTCAGCTGCCTGATCAGTGCGCGGCCGCGAGCGGGGGTGGCCCACAGGACGAGATCGTCGAGTGCGGCCCCATTGGACGCCGCGCGGTAGGCGAGCAGGCCGCCGAGCTCCATCCCGACGGCGACGATCCGCCGCGCGCCGGTCGCCGTTCGCAGCCACGCCGCGCTTGCCGCGACCGAGTTGGTCCAGGCGTTGAGCCGTCCTGGATCGTCGGGGTCGCCGCCGCTGTCGCCGGTCGACGGATACGACACGCGTAGCGCCGCGTAGCCAGCCTCCGCCAGGCGCTGTGCCCACTCGCGCCGGGGACGGTATGAGCAGACCTCGTCGAATCCGAACGGTGGGCACAGGATCACCCCCGTGTCGCGTGCGACGTCAGGCGCGGGGCGGTGAAGGACCACGCACACCGCCTCGTCGTCGGCGTGGAGGTAGAGGGTCCTCTCGTCAGGCGGTGGGGTCATGCTCACTGCGGTTTATCTTGAGGGGCCCGTCGAGGTTCAACGCCGTGAGGGTGCCCCCCGCAGGGGTGCCGGCGGTGCCGGTTGACCGAAGCGCAACCACCCGCTCATGCCCTGGCTCGACGGAGAACGCGTCGTCAGCGGGGACGAATCCCGGCGTGTTGATGCGCACGCCGTAGGCGAGCCTTCGCGTCAAGATCCTCACTGACGCCTGTCCGTTTCTCGCTTTTGCCGGCGCGGGCCTCGATGCCGAGCAGCGCCGCGGGTTCACGCTGGAGGGGTCGGCCTACAGGAAAATGCATCGATTGCGAGAGCAGCATGTCCTCCGGGGTCTCCAGGCTGACCACGATCGCGTTGTGCGCTGGGGGACCGAAGTGGTACGCGTAGGCAGCGTCCACGAAGCGGCCAAGGAGGCCCTCGACGCTGCGCTCAAGGCAGCCCCGCGGGGGGACCTCGAGCCACTCCTCTCCCTCGGCGACTCGCGCCTCGAAGTCACGATAGAGGGCCACGCGCAGCCGCGCCGACAGCGGCTCGGGACGGTCGTTTGCCACGTGGGCGACAATGCCGTTGAGCCCCTCGTCGGTCGTCCACGTGGCGACGGGCGCGAACGCGCGCCTCAGGTGGTGATAGGCGACTTTCGGGTTGCCGGCGTGGTCCAGCACGCCGAAGCCGGCGCCCGGAAGGAGGTCCTTCAGCCAGAGCACGAGCGCACCCCGGCACGGCGAGTCGTCGCGGCGCCATTCCCCGATCACCTCCTCCATGAGCTCTCCGGACACCGCCCGAGAAAGGTCCAGGTACCGCGGCACGTCGGTGCGGCGCAGCTCGTCCGGGTCGACGCCGAAAACCTGGTGCAGATAGAAGTCGCGCACATCGTCGAAATCCCACGCGTTGCCGAGCCCCCAGCCGACGGGGTCGCGCGGGACGCCGAGTTTCCAGTCCGGGTGCGCCGGCGGGACCTCGACCTCGTCGGGAACGTTGGCGCAGGGCAGGCACTCTGCGGCGAACCGCACCTCCGCCCGCCGGACGTCGGAGCGCGAGCCGAAGTAGCCGCCCACGCCGAAGAAGTGCGCAATCCCCTGGTTGGTGCGGAACGGCAGCCCGCCGCCGCACGGCGTCCCTGCGACGTACGCACAGTCGGCGCCGGACGCGGCCACGACCCGCTGCAGCCCGACCTCCCAGAGCTCGTCCTCACCGAGCTCGGGATCCAGCCCCAGCATCACCGGTTGCTGCGCGAGCTCGTGGTTGGCGCACAGAACCGCGAGGCTCGGCCTCCCCGCGAGGCGCTCGAGCGTCTCCCGAGCCTCGCGTTCGACCACCGCGCGGAACTCGGGATCCCGGATCGGGTAGTCGAGCGTGGCGAACATCAGGTCCTGCCAGACGAGGATCCCGAGCTCATCGCACAGGCCGTGGAAGGCCGGGGATTCGTACGCCCCGGTTGCGATGACCCGAAGCATGTTCATTCCCCCGTCTCGAGCACGCTCGAGCAGCGCCCTGAGCTCGTCCTCGGACGGGGCCAGCGAAACCAGATCAGCCGGCGTCCACACTGCCCCGCGAGCGAACACGGGAACTCCGTTCACATGCAGATCGAGTCCATCGACGGCGATCTCGTCGGCGAAGGCCAGAGACCTGAATCCGATCCGGCGGCTGGCGACAGGCTGACCGCCGAGTTCGATCGAGAGCTCATGGAGGACGGGCTCCCCGTGTGTGTGCGGCCACCAGCGCTCGACATCCGGGATCGAAGCTCCGCGGCCAACCAGCCGTCGGCGGCCGGCTGAGCGCCGACCGATGGCCGCCGACGATCACCTCGGCCCGGTCACTGCACCCCGTAGCCGCGTGCGGACCGCGACGATCCCGTCGTCGCCCTCCAAGCGCGGTTGGACGGCCAGCACCTCAAGGCCCAAGCGGCCTCTGCGCTCCAGCCTGACCGGCCGCCATGGGCCGACGGGCGCCGGGCCACGCGCGTAGTCGGGTGAACGTCCGAGCATCATCGTCCGGTACCAGCGGAGGTTGCCCGAGTACACGATCCGCGAGCGCCAGCGGGCGGCGGGGCGCCGGCGCTTTGCAAGCAGCGGTTTCAGCGCCCGGCAGGCGATCATGAGCTCGTTCTCGGCCCGCAGCCGGCCTGTTACGTCAGTCCGGTGTGCCTCCCACATCGACGATGAGGACAGCAGCGGCTCGTCGTTCAAAAAGACTTCGGACACTGTCGCGATCCCGTCCAGCGCCAGGATCAGTTGCTCACCGCCGCCGACCGAAGGGGCCTCGAAGGGGACGCGGAACCACCAGTCCTCGGCGTCGAAGTCGCGCCCGTCGGCCCCGACGGCCGCGGCCGCAGTCCCGGGGACTCGCGCCGGACGCCAGTTCAGCTTCGCGGCTTCGGCCGGGTCGGCGCAGGCGCCCGGCGGGCTGACGGCGAGCTCCCAGCCCTCATCGAGCTCCACGATCACCCCAGCGCCCGGCCAAGCTCCTCCATGCCCGCGTCCCAGGCATCGGCGAGCGCGGCGAGCGCCGGTTCGGGATCGAATGCGCGGCGGCGTGCCAGCCGGAACGAAACCGTCTTGGTTCCCTCGACGATCCGGCGCAGGGCCACCGCGGCGGGCACGCCGTCGTCACCGAGCACGTACTCGATGTGATCGGCGAACAGCTCGAAGGCGGAGCCGACCATGCGCACCGTGACAAACGCGTAGGCGTGGTAGTCCTCCGGCTCGCCGGCGAGCAGCCGCGGGAGGTCATCGGCAAGCCGCTCCGCCCAGGACAGGAACGGATTTCGCTCCGGTCGCCGGGCGTAGTGCTCTGACAGCAGGGCGCGGGCTTCGGTGCGCAGCTGTTCGCCGGTCAGCCGTGGCCCGGCGTCGAACCGCACCAGCTCGATGAAAGGATCCATGACGTCGTCGGTGAAGTGCTCGAGCAGTCGGAACGCGCCGCGGTAGTCCTCGCCCTCGAGCTCGAAGAACCC
This sequence comes from uncultured Actinomycetes bacterium, assembly GCA_963846075.1. Classification (GTDB taxonomy): domain Bacteria; phylum Actinomycetota; class Thermoleophilia; order Solirubrobacterales; family Solirubrobacteraceae; genus Palsa-465. The sequence goes on from CAWJUS010000003.1 coordinate 262,242, forward strand.
CGCGTTGTGGAAGTAGCGCATCCGCTCGCGATCCCGGTCGATCATCTCCGGCGCGACCGTCGTCTTGAGGTGCTCGCGGCGGTAGCTCGTGGCGGCCGTGTCCGGCAGGTACCAGGCATCGATCTCGAGCAGCGCGGTCCGCCCGAGGCCGAGTTGCTCCTCGATATGTTCGGGCAGCGAGCGGTACGGGAGCATCTCGTGCACCTCGATCCCGTAGAGGCGGTCGAGATCCGTATAGCGTGGCTTGGCATAGGTGAACTGGTCGCCCTCCCAATCGGTGCGCACGATCGACCCCAGCATCGCCAGCGGCTCGTCGCCGCGCGCGTGCAACAGCTCGATCAGCACATCGACGTAGCAGTTGGTCTCCAGGTACGTTCGCCCTGGACCATGCAGCCGGTGGGACTCGTACTGGGAGGGCTCGATGCCCCAGAGCGAGACGGGCCCGGCGGACACGGCGCTCATGGCTCAGAGCCTCAGCTGATCCCGTACTGCGCTCGGCCACGCGCCGGTGTTCAGCCCATGGGCGCTGAATAGCGCGAGCGTGACCCGCTCCTCGCCGAAAGCCATGCAGCCGGTGTGAGCGACTTCGCCGTCTGCGGTCTCGATCTCGTATGCGAGGCCGAAATGGTCCTGGTGGTAGTTGGAGGAGGCGATCGCTGTCTGCGAGCCACCTGCGACCGGCGCCAGCAGCTCCCATTTGAGCTGCTGCTCGCGCTGCTGGGAAGCGAGCATGCGCCCCGCGCGGCCGAAGAATGGGTCGTTGGCCACGTCGAGCTCGAGCTCGAGGCCGAGTGAGCGGAGCAGCTCGGCAGCCCGCTGCCGCCACCGCTCGCGCCACTCGAGCACCGTCTCCCGCTCCGCGACGCGCACGATCTCGCGCATGTGGAAGATCTGCATCCGCGAGGGGTCCGACGAGGGCTCGCGCCTGAACACGTACGAGTCGCGGGTATCGAGCGTGAGGCCGCCGGGCGGCAGCGTGCCGCGCGCCGCTACCACTGGATACAGCGGATAGCAGGCCGCCGGGAGCAGGACCAGATCGCGTCATCGTCTGAAACCCGCTCCAGTCCTCATGCCGCGACGCGAGCTCGAGCTGCTCGGCCGCCTCGGGCTCATCTCCGTCGAATCCGAACACGGTGCCCGCCAGATGCGGGAACGAGGCAAGATAGCCGTTGCGCTCGAGCTCCTCGCGCGGGAAGACGGGCGGGTGAGCCAGCGGCTCGGGAGCCTCCTCCGCCGCTGCCCGAGTGACGAACGCGTCGAACGCCAGCCGCACGTCGTCGAACGCACGCCCACGCGCGTAGACCCCGTCTACGCCCGTCCGCGTCAGGAGTCCCGCCTCGACGAGCTCGTCGAGGAAGGTGATCTGCTCCGCGGTGCCGACGCGAAACTCGGGCATTAGACCTCCTTGGCGATCAGCAAGAGCCCCGCGTTGGTCTCGTGGATGCGCTCGTTGGCGATCATCAGCGAGGCTGACATCGTGTCGCGCAGATGCCGGCCGACGCTGAACGGGGTGTCGTTTTTGAAGCCGACGATCCCACACACGTCGAGCGCGCTGCGGCAGACGTCGGCCGCATGCTCGGAGGCCGCGATCTTGAGGTTGTTGAACCGCAGCCGCATGGCCATCGTGGCCAGCGACTCGCGCGATGGCTCGTCCGAGGCGGCGACGAACTCGTGCCGGGCGGACTCGACCTCCGCCCGCAGCAGCGACAGCTCGGCCATCAGATGCGACAGGCGCTGGGCGGCGGGCAGGTTCTCGCCCGGCTTGCGCTTGGCCAGCGCCCGGACGAATGCCCGCGCGCGCTCGAACGCGTCCTCTGCGATTCCCAGCCACAGGTGCGACCACAGGATGTGGGAAACCGGGACCATCGACTCCGCGGCGACGCGGGCAAACGGCGTCGAGAGGATCTGCTCGCTCGGCACGGTGGCCCTGACGATGTACCCGGGAGAGCACGTCCCGCGCATCCCGAGCACGTCCCACGTGCCGGTCTGCTCGAGCGTCGTCTGAGCCTTGCGGTTCAGGACGACGACCTGGTCGGACGGTTCCGCGTCCGGCGACCTGCGCAGCGTGGTGAAGAGATCGTCTGCGTACTCGGCGTAGCTGACGGTGGGCGCCTGTTTCTCGAAGGAGTACATCCCGTCCTCGGCCGGCGTCAGGGCCGCGATCGAGCGGCCCATGTCGCCGCCGGTGCCCACCTCGGATGTGACCGACGCGATCAGCCACTGCTCGTCGCAGAGCTCGCGCAGATATTGCTCGAACCACGGGTCGTCGAGCAGGTGGCGGACGATCGTCACGACCTGGATCTGATGCATGGCGAACACCATCGCGCTCGCCCCACAGTGGCGGCCGAGCTCCTGACAGCACTTGGCCAGAGTCTCGAATGACACGCCACCGCCGCCCAGTTCGGTGGGGATGAACGCCGACAGCGCGCGATGCTCGCGCAGCGCATCGATCGTCTCCGACGGGAAGCGGGCGTTGCGGTCGACATCGTCGGCGTTGGGCGCCGCCACGTCGCGCGCAACCGTGCGTACGCTGGCCCGTAATGCCTCGCCGGCATCGACGGCGATGCTCATGCCGCCAACTCGCTCTGAAGCTCCCTCAGTGCACCTTGGATCGCCGTCACGCTCTCGAACACCTCACGGCGGAGCATCCTGTCGGGGAACTCGACGTCGAAAGCATCCTCGAGCGCGAGCATGACGTTGACGCTCGCATGTGAAGTCATTCCTGCTTGGAACAGGTCAGCATCGTCTGGCAACGTGCCGACGTCTGTGGGCAGGCGGGCGTGATCGTGAATAACCTCACGGATCTTCTCGTGCATTTGCATCGCTTAAATCGGCCATCGACTCATTCCTGCAATAAGCATTGCCGCTGTGAACCCCTGCCCATTAGTGAGCCCGGCCGCCGGGCGCACATACCCCTAGACGGGAACGAGGTTAGCTGCGGGATGGCGCAGCGTCAACCCGAGCGATCGACGAGCGTTCCGCGGATTCTGGTTACCGACGCGCAGGATCGAGCCGGGCTGGCCGTAGTTCGGTGCCTCAGCGCTGGCGGCTATCGCGTCACGGCGGCCGCGATCAACCGGGGCTCCCCGGGGCTCTGGTCTCGCCACTGCTCGGCGCGACGGCTCCTCCCTGATCCTCGGGAGGAGGGGGTCGAAGCGTTCGTCGAGCGCCTAGAGCGGCTGTTGCGCGAGCAGCCGCACGACGTGCTGCTCGGGGTCAGAGACGAGACGGTCTACGCGCTGTCGGCGCACCGTGACCGGATCGCCCCGCTTGTAGAGACGGGGCTTCCGGAGCACCACGTGGTCGAGCGTGCGATGAACAAGGTGCTGCTCGCCTCGGAGGCCGAGAAGGTCGGGCTTGCGACACCGGAGCAGCATGTCTGTGAGGGCATCGATCAGGCGCTGGATGCAGCGCGCATGTTCGGCTTCCCGGTGGTCGTAAAAGGAGTCCGCAGCGCGGAGGAGGCGGGAGGCTGCTCGGTCAGACACCCGAGCGTGCTGGCTTGGGAAGAGCCATCTCTACGGGATCTGCAGCGCAGGACGGCGACATGCATCGTGCAGCGCCGTGCTGCCGGGGCTGTGGTGCAGTTCGGCGCGGTGGCCACCGAGGACGGTCTGATAGGCCGCCTTCTCACCCGCTCATCGCGCACCTGGCCCCCCGAGGCCGGGAACCCCAGCTACATCGAGACGATTGCGGTGCCCGGAGACCTCTCGGAACGTGTCGCCGCGCTGATTGATGCGATCGGTTGGCGAGGCTTGTTCCAGCTCGAGCTAATCGAGCTGCCCGGCGGCGCGCTGCGCGTCATCGACTTCAATCCGCGCCCGTACGGGTCGATCGGACTGGCGCGTGCGGCGGCCGCTCCGCTTGCTTCGCTCTGGTGCGCTTGGTTGCTGGGCGAGCGCCCGCTCCCGCCACCGCCCGTGCGGGATTTGCGTATCGGTGGGAGATGGGGGATATGCGCCATATCCTGTGGGGGCTCCGAAATGGGCATCGTCGGGAGGCTCTCGCAGCCGCGGCTCCCGGGAGGCGCACCGCGCATGCCTACTTCGATCGGACTGACCCAATGCCTTTTCTTGCCCATTGCGCCGAGCTCGTAAGCGTGCGCTGGCGGCACAGGCGGGAAACTGAAGTCGCGGACCCGGAGTCGGCAGCTAGATTGAGTACATGACAGAGCTTGGGGTCGAGCGAAACCCACCGCCTGGGTGGGTTGATCTCGACGGGCGAGCTCGCCTGGAGCGATGTCTCTCCACGTCGCTGCGGCGCGCACGCGCGAGCGGGGCGCCCGTGGTCGCGAGCGTCACGGTGGCCGCCGACCCAGCTGTCGACCCCACGGCTGTGGTCACCTCCTCGCGGTGCCCCGGCGAGGCTTGGTTCTGCTTCGAGCAGCGGGATCGTGAAGGGACGGCGCTTGCCGCGCTCGGAGCGGTGCGCACGCTCGAGGCTTCAGGCGGGCGCCGCTTCGCCGAGCTCACTGCGCGCTGGGAGGCACTTGTCGCGGCCTCGGTGAGAGACGAGCCGGAGGGGCCGCCGGGAACCGGGCTCGTCGCCGTGGGCGGCTTTGCCTTCGCCGCCGACGGCGGCAGCGCCAGCGCGTGGGAAGGCTTCGCGCCGGCGTCGCTGACGGTCCCCGAAGTGTCGCTGGCGCGGCGCGGATCTAAAGCAAGGCTGACCGTCAACCTCGATGTCGCCCCTGACGACACGAGCGAGGAGCTCGCGGCGCGCATCGACGGGCGGCTTCGGTCGCTGCGCGATAGGCGGCTTCCGCTGCTCGACCCCGCGCCCGCCGGCGCCTACACGGTCCGCAGCACGATGCCACCGTCTCACTACGAAGATGCCGTGGCCCACGCCGTGCAGCGGATCCGGGCCGGTGATCTCCAGAAGGTGGTCCTGGCGCGAGAGGTGGAGGTTCAGGCCCCGATCGACCACGACCCGGCGGCGGTGCTCGGCGTCCTTCGCGAGTGGTTCCCGGCGTGCTACGTATTCGCCATTGGGCGTGGCGACGCGACATTCATCGGCGCCAGCCCCGAGCTCTTGATCCGACGCGAGGGGCAGCGGGCGAGCACGGTCGCACTTGCGGGCTCCGCCCGGCGCAGCGCCGATCCGGCCGTCGACGATCACCTCGGCGAGCGCCTGCTGCAGAGCGAAAAGGACCGTGAGGAGAACGCGATCGTCGCCCGGCGCATCGCCAGGGCACTGGAGCCGCACTCGGTCTGGGTCACCTCGCCGCCGGAGCCCGTGCTGGTGAGGGTGGCCAACATCCAGCACCTCGGACGGCCGATCCGCGCCCAGCTGCGAAGGCCCTACGGCGCGGTGGAGCTGACCGGCCTGCTGCACCCGACGCCGGCCGTGGGCGGTGAGCCGGGCGAGGTGGCTGAGCGGCTCATACCGGCGCTCGAGGGCCTCGATCGCGGCTGGTACGCCGGCCCGGTGGGGTTCACGGACGCCTCGGGCGACGGCGAGTTCTGCGTCGCCCTGCGCTCGGGCATCCTCCGCGGCCCGAGTGCCCGCTGCTACGCCGGCTGCGGGATCGTCCGGGACTCGGATCCCGCATCCGAGCTGGCCGAGTCAGAGGTCAAGCTCGAGGCGCTGCTGCCGGTGCTGGCGGGCTGAGCCAGTCGTGCACCAGGTATCGGAGCCGCCGCGACTACGGATCGCCCGGTCACTCTGTAGCCGCCTGCAGCCATTCGGTGCGGGAAAGATTGCTAGGTCGATCTATCCGTACGAGCTGGGCAAGCGCGACAACTTCCAGTTCTCTGTGAGAGCCAAGACAGGGTCCAGATTCTCGGGCAGCACCGCCGACTTCCACGCTCACCCGTTCGCGATCTACGGCTGTAGCGAATGGCGCAACTGGGCGATTGCGCTCGCCGTTTGCCGCGCCGGCGATGTGATCGTAGAGATTGGGGCGAACGTCGGCACAGAGACCGTCGGGATTCTCGGACGTCGTCGGCGCCGGCGGACGGGTCGTGGCGTTCGAGCCGTTGCCCGCCAACTTCAACATGGTCGAACGCGTTGTCGGCGGCCTCCGTCACCAGAACGTAAGGCTCATGCCCTATGGGGTCTCAGATCGGCAGGGATCGGAGACATTCGCTGTGCCCCCGGCAACGATGTCGCAGGGGATCGGTCATCTGCTAGGGCCTGAGGAAAGCCAGACCGGCGTCACGAGCTATCACGACGAGCCAGTCACAATGAAGGTCATCGAGGTCACGGACGATGCCTCTCGACGACTTTGCCACCGAGATGCAAGGTTTGCGGCTCCTCGTTGCCGACGCAGAAGGGTCGGAGGTGAAGATCCTGCGGGGGGCCGGCCAAGTATTAACTGAGCAGCGACCTGCGCTCGTGCTCGAGGCTTCGCCAGCGCACCAGCGCCGGGCCGGATTCAGCATGTCGGAGCTTCATGGCGAACTCGTGAGCCTCGACTACAGCGGTGTACAACATCGGCTTGTTGAACTTGAGGGAGGTGCGGGACCCGGACGCGCAGGGCGGGGACTGGTTTTGCGCTCCCGACCGGACAGTGAAGGGCTGGTCGCGCGAGTACAGCGCCACCTGCGCCGCTGCGCACTCAGCCCGTGCGTGCTAGGGCTGAATCCGCTCACCAGCCCCGCCGCCGCTAGGGTCGCTTCGACGTAAGTCGATGACCCGCGCGCTAGGAAGCCTTCGCCAGATACGTCTGCCCGGCGTGCAGGGTGATGGTCTTGCTTCAGGCGAAAGTCCGTGACGATCACTGTCCCACGCCGGTCGACGGTGAGCGTGCCGTCGCAGCGGTTTCGCACTCCCCACGCCGTCCCGCGGACGGTGGCGCTGGCGAAATCGCCGTCCGTTCGGAACTGGCCCGAGGCGTCGCCCAGCAGCAGGCCGAGCTGATGGGCCGTCAGCTGCCTGGTGCCGCTCGCGCCGCGGCAGGCGGTACCCGACGGCCTGGGTGTCTTCGATTCTGAGCTCGGTCAGCCCGTTCGCCGCGCGGCTCTGCAGCACTTGGAAAACGCCGTCCTGGAAGTCGCCGACCGCCGGCTTTCCGCGTCCAGGGTCGGCGGCGGTCAGCCTGACCACGCCGGCGCGCGTGTCGATCACCGTGCCCACGCCCGCCTGCTCAGCTCCCTGCAGACGCGTGAAGCCGGTGCCGGCGGCCAACTTGACCCGCACGGTTCCGCTCACCGGTTGCAGCACGACGCTCTGGGCGAACACGGGTTGGCGCGTGGTGTGGGCACTCGTGCCTCCACAGCCGACGATCGCCAGCGCGCACAGCGCGCAGCCCAGAGGTGAGTTCGGGGCCCTCACGCGATGACCTCCGCCAGCTGCCGCCGAACTTCCTCGGCCACCGTGCGGTGTAGCGCCAGGTTCTGCTCCCTGTCGGTCCGCACCTCGATGATTGTCGTGGCCGCGCCGGCCAGCGAGCGCTCGACCGCAGAGCGCAGTGGCTCGACGATCCTCCGGCCGCTCGTAGCCGCAGCCGTACAGCTCGGCGGCGCGGGCGAAGTCCAAGCCGGTGCGGCGTGGCGACGTGCTCCTCGAAGGCGTCCCTCTGCGAGGCGACGGGCAGGAAGTGAAAGATCCCGCCGCCATCGTTGTTGAGCAGCACGATGGTCAGCGCAAGGCCGAGCCGGCGGCTCGCGAGCAGGCCACCGATGTCGTGCGCCAGGGCCACGTCGCCGATCAGCAGCACGACCGGGCCCCGGGCGACCGCGGCCGCGCCGAAGGCCGAAGACACGGTCCCGTCGATGCCGTTGGCGCCGCGGTTCGAGAGCACCCTCGGTCCGTCGTCGCGCGGCCCGAGGAACGACTCCACGTCTCGGATGGGCATCGAGGAGGCGACGAACAGCGTGGCGTCGTCGGGGAGCCAGCGGCCGAGCGCCCTCGCCACGAAGCGGCTCCGAGAGCTCGATCGCCGAGCGTGGCGTCGATCGCCCGTCCCGCTGCGGCGTCCGCGGCGCGCCAGGAGTCGAGCCAGCCGGGCTCGAGCTCGAGGCCCTCCGGCTGGGGTAGGCGTCCGCGCAGCCGCATCCCGACGACGGCGTCGGGATCCTGCCAGGTGCCGTGGGGATCGAACGCGATCTGGGGCACGTCGGCCAGTGACGCCAGCCACGCGCGCAGCGGCTTCGATGTGGGCAGGTCCCCGAGCGCGGAACACGAAGTCGGGCCGGTGACCGTCGGTGAAGGAGCGCTCGCGCAGCAGCAGGTCGTAGTGGGCGATCGCCGCCGTGCCCTGGCGCGCGCCCGACAGCGGATCGGCCAGCAGCGGAATCCCGCTGCGCGCCGCGAAGGCCGCCAGCTCGCCCGCGTCGGGCACGCCCGGCACCGGCGACGATCAGCAGCCGTCCTGAAGGGTGCGGTCCCGGGCCCGCTCCCGCCGGGGCGTCGCCGGGCGGCTCGCGCAGCGACGTAGGGGAGACCGTTGCCGCGGGCGGTCCCGTCTTCGGGAAGCGGCGTCCTCCAGAACCAGGGGGTCGCGCAGGGGGAAGTTCAGATGGACGGGCCCGGGTGGTCCCTCGATGGCCGTCAGATACGCGCGGCAGGCGAGCGTGCGGATGAAGCGAAGCCGCTCCGGGGCGGCGTCAGGGAGGTCGACTTCGAAGAACCACTTGACGGCGTCGCCGTAGAGCTTCAGCTGATCGATCGTCTGACCGGCACCGACGTCGCGCAGCTCCGGCGGGCGGTCGGCGGTCAGCACGAGCAGCGGCACGCGGGCCCAGCGGGCCTCGATCACCGCCGGCGTCGAGGTTGGCGGCCGCCGTTCCCGAGGTGCACGTCACGGCCACCGGCCGGCCCGAGGCCTTGGCGGCGCCCAGGGCGAAGAAGCCGGCGCAGCGCTCGTCGAGATGGGAGAAGCAGCGGATCCCCGGCTCGCGGGCCAGCGAGAGCACGATCGGCGTGCAGCGGGAGCCGGGGGAGGTGCACGCCTCGCGCATCCCGCAGCGCGCGAGCTCGTCGCAGAAGGCGCGCAGGAGAAGATATGTGTCGGTGGCGCTCATCTTCCTGCACGGCTTCACTAACACCGGACGGAGCTGGGATCCGGTCATCGCCGCGCTCGGCGAACGCTACACGGCGCTCGCTCCGGACATTCGCGGCCACGGCAGCGCGTCGGAGCGCGCGCCCGTGACGCTCCAGGCCGTCATCGGCGACGTCGCCGCCCTGGCCGGCGATCGCTTCACGCTGGTGGGCTATTCGATGGGGGGCCGCATCGCGCTGCACGTCGCGCTGGCACTGCCGGAGCGCGTCGAGCGGCTGGTGCTGATCGGTGCCAGTCCGGGCCTCGCCGACGAAGCCGAACGAGCGGCACGGCGGCGGGCCGATGAACGGCTCGCGGACGAGATCGAGACGATGAACATCGAGGCGTTTGCACGCCGATGGGCCGAGACCCCGGTTCTCGCCGGTCAGCCGCCTGAGCTGAGGCAGCGGATCCAGCGGGACCGGCTGACTAACGACACCGGCGGCTTGGCGGCCGCGCTGCGGGGGCTCGGGACGGGCGCGCTGCCGCCGCTCTGGGACCGGCTGGGGGAGCTTCGGATGCCCGTCGCGCTGGTCGTCGGCGAGCGGGATCAGAAGTTTCGGGACATCGCCGAGGAGATGGCGCCGGCGATCGCGCGCGCCGAGATCGTGGTGGTGCCGAACGCCGGCCACGCGGCGCACCTGGAGGCGCCGGAGGCGGTGGCGGAGATCATCGCAAGGCGGTGAACGCGCGCGACGCAGACAGGCTCTGACCCTCGACCTTTCCTGGTGGGCCGCCGAGGGAGGCGATCAGCGCCGAGAAGGACTTGCCTGCCGCGCTGGCGATGCTGTCCGCATCGCGGTTGGCGCTCCACTGGTGTCTCTGGGCTGCGTAGGTCGTGGTGCTGGTCCCGGCGCCCCATCCGAGCTCGATCCCCGTCGACCACCCGGGGATGATGGTCGCGATCGGCTGCCCCGCCGCGACGGATTGGCCCGCGCGCAGATCGGACACTGGGTTCACGCCCTCGGCGTAGTAGACGTAGCACCCAGCGTCCGAGCCGTCGAGCAACCGGTACTCGATGAACGATCCAGGCCACCCCGCGGCTGCCGTCGTCACGCGCGTCACCTTCGCCGCTCCGATCGCCTCGAGCGTTCCCGAGCCGGCATAGTCGACGCCCTGGTCGATTCGCTCGGGCCTGACGCGCGCTCGCGCGAGCGGGTTGACGTAATCGCTCGGGCGGCTGGCGGGATCACTCGCATCGCTCCGAGGCTGACAGCTCTGAGCCTGGTCCGCTCGGACCGCCCGCGACACGGCGCCGCGAGGGGCCAGTGGTCCACCGTATGCCGGACGCACCGTCGTCGATGCGGCGCGCGGTTGCGCGGTGGATCCTCGACCGGCGAGTGCCCCCGGCAGCACGCCTACCGTCAAGGCGAGGACGAGGACGGCTGCGCCCCCGACGGCGAGGATCCGTCCGAGTGCGGCCTTGCTCTCGGGCCCGGGACTCATGGGCGGCGCCGCGGCGCGCGGGATGCCTGCGCGCGCGGGGTGCCGGCGGCGGCGGGGCGCCGCGCCGGGCGACGCTCTGCCGCTCGTGGCGCGCGCTCGAAGCGCGGCTCGACTTGGCTCTGCGCGCCGCGAGCGCTCGAGTGACTCTTGCCACGGTTCGACGCGCCCAAGGTCACGGACGGCGTCCACAAATCCTCCTGGTTCGGAATTCGAAAGCCTGCGGAGTTAGCTGACGGGCTCGCGCTTGGAGCGCTACGCCGCACTGCGACGGCGATTCGCCCCGGCGACCGAGAAGGTCGCTTCGGGTCCCCCGCTCGCCGGCCACGGATGGCTCGGCGACTCGGCGTTATGTGAAGCGGCAAGCTACCACTCTCATCGGCGAACCGCCGCCGCGGGCGATCACCCGTACCAGGCCGGGAAGGGTCGGTCCGAGTCCAGGGCCCGTGGGGGGCCGAATCGTTCCCTCATGGACGGGCAGCGGGTCTCCGATGCTCCGCGAAGAGCGCAAGCGTCGCGAGCCCGGATGGCAGCTCCGGCCTGAGCACCGCAGCGGCGTGAATCGCCGCGGCGATCCCCAGCGGACCGTCGAGCGTCGAGGCGAGATAGAGGCGGTAGCCGGCGGCGCGGGCGCGTGCGGCGGCCTCGAGCACGCCGGAGATCCCGCCGCAGCGGGAGATCTTCAGGCAGACGGCGTCGCAGACACGGCGGTCGAGCGCCGCCGGGTCGGCGGCGGACTCATCGAGTGCGATTGGGATCGCCGCTTGCGCGGAAACGCGCTCGAGCGCCGCGAGGCCGCGCGTCGGTTCCTCGCAGAGCTCGATGCCCACGGGCTCGAGCGCCCCCAGCGCCGCGACGGCCTCGGAAGCGGACCAGGCGCCGTTGGCGTCGAGCCGGATCGCCATCTCGGGCCCGGCGGCGGCTCGCACGGCGGCCACGCGCTCGAGGTCGTCGTCCAACCCCACCTTGACCTTGACGCAGCGAAAGCCTCTAGACCGGGCCACGGAGGCTTCGTGGGCGGCGACTTCGGGGTCGGCCACCGCGATCGTGGCGTTGACCGCCAGCGGCGGCGGCTCGGCGGCGCCCAGCAGCCTCCACACGGGCTGGCCGGCGCGGCGCCCCGCCAGATCCCACAGCGCCAGGTCCAGCGCCGCCAGCGCCTGCGGCAGACGCGCGCGCTCCGCACACGCCGCGAGCAGGCCGGCGCGGTCCTCGCCGTCTGACTCGGAGAGCGGCTGACGACAGCGCTCGAGCGCGTCGCAGACGTCCTCGACGCTCACCGCGTCGTATGTCGGCAGCGGAGCCGCCTCGCCGTGACCGCTCGCCCCGTCGGCCGCGTCCAAGCGGACGAGCACCAGACGCCTGGCGCTCACCGACTGCGCCGCTGAAAAAAAAGGCGCGCGCAAGCGCGCCTCGATCAAATCGACAAACAGCCTCACCTGCTGAGCAGCAGGCCGGCGGAGAGCACCGTGCAGAACGCCAGCTGCAACAGCCCGGTCTGGGCCAGGGCCTGGTTGAGCGAGGGCCCGTCAGTGCGGTTGCGGACCGTCCGCACGATCGAGGCCGCGACCGGCAGCGTCAGCCAGGGCAACAACACCCACGCCCGCAGCGGCCCGAAGAGCCAGGTGACCGGGGTGAGCAGATACGACACGTACACCATCGCCGCGAACACCGTGCGGGCGCGGCCGCGGCCCAGGCGGACGGCGAGCGTGCGCTTCGCCGCCCGGCGATCCGAGTCGATGTCGCGGATGTTGTTGACCATCAGGATCGACGCGGCCAGCAGTCCGACGGGGACGGCCAGGGCGAACGCCTCCCATGTCAGATGCTTCACCTGGACGAAATACGAGCCCGCGACGGCCACGATGCCGAAGAACAGGAACACGAACACCTCGCCTAGGCCCTCGTAGCCGTATGGGCGTGGGCCACCCGTGTAGAGGACCCCGGCGAGGATCGACGCCGCGCCCACCAGCAGCAGCTCCCAGCCCGCGACGGCGATCAGGTAGACGCCCGCGAGCACGGCGACGCCGAAGGAGATGTACGTGGCGACCAGCACGCGACGGGGCGGCACGAGGCCGCCGGCCGTCACGCGCACGGGACCCAGGCGGTCTTCGGCGTCGGCGCCGCGGCGTGCGTCGGAGTAGTCATTTGACAGGTTGGTGCCCACCTGGATGAACACGGCCCCGACGAGCGCCGCCAGGAAGCGGAGCGGGTGAAAGACGTGGCCGTAGCCGGCCAGCGCCGTCCCCACCAGCACGGGCGCGATCGCGGCGGGCAGCGTGCGGATCCGGGCCGCCATCAGCCAGATGCGCACGCCGCTCGGCGTCGTGGCCGGCGCCGTCGCGGCCATCAGGGCCGCCGGGGGAACTTCGAGAAGTCGGGCCTGCGCTTCTCGAGGTAGGCGTTCCGCCCCTCCTGCGCCTCCTCTGACATGTAGAAGAGCAGATTGGTGTCGTGGGCCAGCTGCTGGATGCCGGCCAGCCCGTCCTCGTCGGCGTTGAAGCTGGCTTTGATGAGGCGCAGCGCGAAGGGGGAGAGCGCCAGCATCTCCCGGCACCATTTGACGGTCTCGGTCTCGAGCTCGGCGAGCGGCACCACTTCGTTGATCAACCCCATCTGCAGCGCCTGCTGAGCGTCGTACTGGCGGCAGAGGAACCAGATCTCCTTGGCCTTCTTGGGGCCGACCAGGCGCGAGAGCACGGTGGCTCCGAAGCCGCCGTCGAACGAGCCCACCTTGGGTCCGCTCTGGCCGAAGCGGGCGTTCTCAGCGGCGATCGTCAAGTCACAGACGACGTGGAGCACGTGGCCGCCGCCCACCGCGTAGCCGGCGACCATCGCCACCACGGGCTTTGGCAGCCGCCGGATCTGCATGTGCAGGTCGGTCACGTGAAAGCGGCCCACCTGCTGGTGCGAGCCGGCGGCGGAGGGATCGGCGCCGGAGACGTAGCCGCCACCGCGCCCGCCGCGCGTCCGCTGGTCGCCCCCGGAGCAGAAGGCGTCGGGCCCCTCGCCGGTGAGGATCACCACGCCGACGCTCTGGTCCTCGCGCGCCTTCTCGAACGCGTCCGAAAGCTCGACCACGGTCTCCGGCCGGAACGCGTTACGGACCTCGGGCCGATCGATCGTGATCTTGGCGATGCCTGCTTCCTCGCCGGTGGCGAGCTCGTAGCGGATGTCCTCGTATTGGCCCGCGGGCTCCCATCGCACAGGCACGGCGGAGCTGAGACTACCTTTTCCGCATGAGTCACTGGCTGCTGCGTGCCGCCGCCGCGAACCCCGACCGCGTCGCGCTCGAGACGGCGGCCGGTCCGTTGTCCTACGCGGAGCTCGAGCTTCGCGCCCGCCGGGCCGCGGGAGCATTGCGCGAGCGGGGCGTGGGGGAGGGGGATCGCGTGGCGCTGGCGCTCCCCGCGGGGGCCGAGTTCGTCGCCGCGCTGCACGGCTGCATGCTGCTGGGGGCGGCTTCGGTGCCCGTCGATCTGCGGCTCAGCGACGCGGAGCGAAATCTGCGCACGCGCGGCAGCGAGGTGGTCGTCGAAGGTCAGCTCGACGGTCCGGTCGTGGAGCGGGTGTGGCCGCTGTCCTTGGACGCCGTCGCCACGGTGATGCACACCTCGGGGACCACCGCGGCGCCGCGTGCGATCGCGCTGAGCTTCGGCAACTGGCTGGCCGGCGCGCTGGGCTCGGCGATCGCCCTGGGGCTGGACGAGCGGGAACGGTGGCTGTGTCCGATGCCACTTGCCCACGTCGGCGGCCTGTCGATACCGATCCGCTCGGCGATCTATGGCACGACGGCCGTGCTGCAGGAGCGCTTTGACCCCTCAGCGGTGGCAGCGGAGCTGTCCGAGCCCGCGCGCCGCATCACGCTCGTGTCGCTGGTGCCGACGATGCTCCAGCGGCTGCTCGACGCCGGGTTGCGCGGGCCGCCCACGCTCCGCTGGGCGCTGCTCGGCGGTGGCCCCGCTGCCGGCGGCGCTGATCGAGCGCGCCGAGCTGGCCGGGATCCCCGTGGCCCCGACCTACGGGATGACCGAAGCCTGCTCGCAGATCGCCACCCGGGGCTGGCCGTTGCCGGGGACCGAGGTTCGCATCGACGAAGACGAGATTCTCGTTCGGGGTCCGAGCGTCGCGTCCGCCTCGCTGGCCGAGGACGGATGGCTTCACACGGGCGATCTGGGTTCCCTGGACGCGTCGGGGCGGCTCGAGATCGTGGGCCGCAAATCGGAGACGATCGTCAGCGGCGGCGAGAACGTCGCGCCTGCGGAGGTGGAGGCCGCGCTGGTGGCTCATCCCGCCGTGGCAGACGCCGGCGTCCGCGCTCGGGCCGACGATCAGTGGGGGGAGGCAGTGGTGGCGACCATCGTGGTGCGCGACGGGGCGAACGTCTCGGCCCAGGAGCTCCGCGACCACTGCGCTCGGCGCCTGGCGCGCTTCAAGGTGCCGAAGGAGATCGTGTTCGCGGACGCCCTGCCGCGCACGGCATCGGGAAAGCTGCTGCGGCGGGAGCTGTGAGCCTCGCTGCGGCGCGCCGGCGCGCGCCCTGCCGCTCGCGCGGAGGGTCGAAACGTCACATCGGACAACGTCACATCATTTGCCGATATGATCGGCGGCGTGTCGGCAGCAGACGGCGAGCGTGTCGGCGGCGAGTCACCGAACCAGCTGACGATCGAGCAGCTCGCGGCCGAGACCGGCATGTCGGTCCGCAATATCCGCTCCCATCAGGCCCGCGGCTTGCTGGCACCGCCCGAGGTTCGGCTGCGCGTCGGCTACTACGGGCCCGAGCATGTCGCCCAGCTGCAGCTGATCCGCGACCTACAGGCGGAGGGCTTCAACCTCGGAGGGATCAAGCGCCTGCTGGACGACACCCAGGGCACCGCCGAGCGGCTGATGCGCTTCAAGCAGTCGCTGACCGAGTCCCACCACGAGCGGCCGGAGACGCTCACGCTGGCTCAGCTCGGCAGACGCTTTCGCGTCAGCGCCGAGGACGCCCCACGGGTGCTGGCGCGGGCTGAGAAGCTCGGGCTGCTGGTCCGGGCCGGCGAGAGCTCGTATGAGGTTCCCAGCCCGTCGCTGCTGGCCGTCGCGGAAGAGGTGGTGAGCCGCGGCATCTCCCTCGACGCCGCGCTGGCCGTGTTCGAGGAGCTCGAGCGCAACTGCGATGCCGTGGCGCGTGCGTTCGTGCGGCTGTTCGTGGAGCAGGTTTGGCGGCCGTTTCAGCGCGCGGACATGCCGGCCGAGCGCTGGCCCGAGATCGACCAGGCCATCGACCGCCTGCGCCCGCTGGCATCGGAGGCCCTGATGGCCATCTTCCAGCGCCGGATGGAGTCTCAGATCGAGGCCGCTTTCGGCGAGATGACGCAGCGGCTGTCCCAGCGCCCGGCGCGATGAGCGACCCAGCCGAGCAGCGCCGGGCGCGGTGGGAGGCCGCCGCCGGTGGCTGGGCGCGGCGTGCCGACGAGCTGCGACAAGAACGAGATGCCGGTGTCCGCTTGGATGCTCGACCACGCGGTGCTTCAACCCGGGCAGCGGGTACTCGAGCTGGCCGCCGGTCCGGGCGACACCGGATTCCTCGCCGCCGAGCTCGTGTCTCCCGGTGGAGTCGTCGTCTGCAGCGACGCCAGCGATGCGATGCTCGAGGTAGCGCGCGAGCGGGCCAGGGCACAGGGCATCGAGAACGTCGAGTTTCGGCGGCTGGAGCTCGACTGGATCGACCTGGAGACGGCGAGCGTCGACGCCGTTCTCTGTCGCTGGGGCTACATGCTCGCCGACGATCGCGAGGCCGCTTTCCGCGAGACGCGACGGGTGCTGAAGCCGGGCGGCCATGTCGCGCTCGCCGTGTGGGACCGGGACGAGGCCAACCCCTGGGCGACGGTCGTGACCACCGCGCTGACGAGGCTCGGCCTCACAGGGCCGCCGCAGCCGGGCGCCCCCGACCGGTTCGCGCTCGCTGACGCAGGCCTGCTCCAGGAGCTGCTCGAAGGGACCGGCTTCGTCGAGGTGGTTGGTCTCGGCGCTCGAGCTGCCGCGTCATGTATCCCGACGTGGCCTCGTTCCTCGAGCAATCGCGGGACCTCTCGCCGATGTTCGCCGAGCGCTATTCGGGTTTGGATGCCGCTGGCCGCCAGGAGCTCGAGCAGGCGATCGCCTCACTGGCTGCTCCGTACACATCGGAGGACGGGCGGCTCGCGCTGCCGGCCCGCACGCTCGTCGCGGCGGCCGGCGCCTGACCGGGGTCAGCCTCGGGCCGGGTCCAGCTCCCGGGAGGTTTTGCGCCCCCGATCAGCGCATTAATGGGCCCGCGTCGTGAAAGCCGGGTTGCAGCCATTGGCCGTTGGGCGGGAAGCGATCAAGACTGGGGCGCATGCGCCTCAGAACAACCGTCCCCACGCTCGCGGCCTGCATGATGCTCGCCGCCCCCGCGGCCGCGTCGGCCAACTTTCTTCACGTCGTCACGCCAGGCGAGTCGCTGAGCAGCGTCGCCGCCACCGATGGCCTGTCGGTCTCGCAGCTCGCAGCCGCCAACGGCGTCTCGCCGGGCGCCAGCCTCCTCGCCGGCTCAACGCTGGCCATCCCGCCGAAGACGGGACTCGTCGCCGCTGCGCCGGCGTCGAGCGGCGCGGCGGGAGGGGATGGGGACGCCGATGGCGACGAGCTCGGGTCTCCGCTCCGGAGCTCGACCACCACGGCCGCGACGGCCTCGACCGCCACGGCGAGCGTCGCTCCCGGCGGTTCGTACATCGTTCATCCCGGTGACACGCTCTCGGCGATCGCCGCCCGGGAGGGCCTCACGGTCAGCCAGCTGGCCGCCACCAACGGCCTGAACCCTCGCGCTTACCTGATCAGCGGCACCGTGCTCCGGTTTGGCGGTGCGTCGACCTTTACCGGGGTGAGCTCGGCGGCGCCGGGCTCGGCGACGGTGACCCAGCCCGTGGGCGCGGCGGCCGAGGGCGCGGCGACCGGAGCGCCGTACCCGACGCCCGGCCGTGTGACGGCCTCCGAGATCAGCTCGATCGCCGCGGCCAACGGCGTCCCGCCGTCGCTGGCGGACGCCATCGGCTGGCAGGAGAGCGGCTTCAACAACGACCTGGTCTCGAGCGCCGGGGCTCGAGGCGTCATGCAGATCCTGCCCGGTACCTGGGACTGGATCAACGCGTCGCTGGCCCCGACGCCGCTCTCGCCGTATTCGGCTTCGGACAACGTGCGTGGCGGCGTGCTGATGCTGCACTCGCTGCTGAGCGCCACCGGCGGCAGCCCCTCGATGGCCGCGGCCGGCTACTACCAGGGTCTTCCCTCGGTGAAGCGCTACGGGCTGTTCCCCGACACACAGCGCTACGTCAACGATGTGATGTCGCTGGCCTCCTCGTTCGGCGGAGGGTAGGCCCGGACCGGCGCCGCGGCCGGGCCGGCGCGCGGCCCCGACGGCGGCCGTGTAGGCTCGCGCGTCATGTTCTACGACGACGACGCCGACCTCCACGAGCTGGACGGCAAGACCGTCGCGATCATCGGCTACGGCTCCCAGGGCCACGCGCACGCGCTCAACCTCAAGGACTCCGGTGTCTCGGTTCTCGTCGGTCTGCGCTCGTCGTCCGCCAGCGTCGGCAAGGCCCGGGAGCACGGGCTGGAGGTGCTCGAGCCGGCGGACGCGGCCAGCCAGGGCGACGTCGTGATGATGCTGGTGCCCGACGAGCTCCACCGCCAGGTATGGGACTCGGGCGTCGGCGACGGGATCGCGCCGGGGAACATGCTGATGTTCTCCCACGGGTTCTCCATCCACTACCAGGAGATCGTCCCGCCGCCCGAGGTGGACGTGGCGCTGGTGGCGCCGAAGGGGCCGGGCCATCTGGTGCGGCGGCAGTTCCTCGAGGGATCTGGTGTTCCGGCCCTGGTCGGCGTGCAGCAGAACGCCACCGGCAAGGCTCTGGACGTGGCGCTGGCCTACGCCAAGGGGATCGGCTGTACCCGGGGCGGCGTGATCGAGACCAGCTTCAAGGACGAGACGGAGACGGACCTGTTCGGCGAGCAGGCCGTTCTGTGCGGCGGCGTCACCGAGCTGGTCCGCGCCGGCTACGAGACGCTGGTCGAGTCCGGATACGACCCCCGGCTGGCGTACTTCGAGTGCCTGCACGAGCTCAAGCTGATCGTCGATCTGATGTACGAGAAGGGCATCGCGGGGATGCGCTACTCGATCTCCAACACGGCCGAGTACGGCGATTTGACGCGCGGCTCGCGGGTGATCGGCGAGGAATCGCGACAGGCGATGAGGCAGCTGCTGGCGGACATCCAGTCGGGTGACTTCGCGCGAGAGTGGATCGCCGAGAACCGTGCCGGCCAGGAGAACTTCAAGCGCATGCGCGAGGAGCAGTCCTCTCACCAGGTGGAGGTCGTGGGCAAAGAGCTCCGCTCCCAGATGGACTGGATCGACACCGAGTTCCACGAATAGGGCGCAGCCTCTAAAGGAGCGCTCGGCCTTCCGGCCGGCGCGCCGCATGCCGAGCCCCGGAGGCGTCTACGGCTTCCGCGCGAAGGAGATCACCTGTTGATAGGTGGGACGGTTGGTGGTGGGGAACGTGGTCGGGATGAGATTGGGCACGAACGAGGTCATGCCCTGGTCGATGCGCCAGGCTGAAGCGTTCGGACCCAACAGCTTCACCAGGTCGGAACGTCCCGTGCGTATCGCGGCCCACAGCGAGCGGGCACAGGCGCGCACGTTGCCGCGCCCGCAGTAGCGGACGGAGTAGGGGGCGAGGACGCGGCGCCCGAGCTCCGTCTCGAGGTCCTTGTCGACGTAGGAAGGATCGGTGCCGAGCAGGTTTTCGAACGGCCCCGAGGAGGTTCCCGAGGCGCGCGCCCATGACGGCGGCGAAGATGTGCGGCCAGGCGGTCTGGAAGAGTGCTGCGCCCGGGTAGGGAATCGGGCCGCCCGCCGGGCTGCCAACGGTGGGCGATCCGGCGCGGACCCAGTTGTCGATCAGCTTGACCGCACCCGCCGTCTGAGAGTCGGGCGCCTTGGCGCGACGCAGCATGGCACGGATCACCGGCCAGGCCAGCACGCCGGCGGCGTTCTGCGTGGCGGCCTTGTTCATCACGCCCACGACGTCGTTTATCCGGGGGCGTCGCGGGAAGGGGCCGAACAGCTCCACGTGCTGCACCGAGCCGAAGTGTCCGTCGTCGCCGTGCATCCACCCGGGCGCCGCCTTGTTGTTCCAGTTCAGCAGCAGATTGTTGGGGCCGCCGACGTCGTGAGGATGGGCCAGCTCGGGCAGGAACCCGCGCCACTCATAGCTGCCCGTCCCCAGCGTCGGCAACATCCGGTCCAGCCCCGGGGCACGGATCGGGAGCTTCCCGGAGGAGAAGAACGAAGTGGCCGTGCGGTTGATGTAGCCCCAGTTGAACGTGA
This sequence comes from uncultured Actinomycetes bacterium, assembly GCA_963846075.1. Taxonomy (GTDB): domain Bacteria; phylum Actinomycetota; class Thermoleophilia; order Solirubrobacterales; family Solirubrobacteraceae; genus Palsa-465. Next base: position 282,062 of record CAWJUS010000003.1, read on the forward strand.
AGCCGAAGCGGTTCGCGAACTTCCAGAACTTCTGCGGGGTCGTGGCCCGACCCTCGGTCATGGCCTTGAGCGCCGCCAGCGACAGCACGTCCTGGCCGTAGGTCGAGCGCTTGCGGGTGAGCGCGTACGGCCATCCGTGGACCGTCGCGGTGCCGATCACCGGGCCGTGGACGGTCATCGGGAACGTGATCTCCGAGTTCCCGAGCCGGCCGGCGTCGAAGATGCTCATCGGCCGGCAGCGCCCGCGGAACACGTACGAGAGCGTCGCGCGGGTCGGGGTGCCGCCGCCGGGCACGCACAGCTTCTCGGCAAACACGTCCTCGTTGGCGTTGTCCGCCGAGGTGAGACTCCAGGCGTAGTTCTTCGTGCGGCCGATCAGCAGGTAGAGGCCGATGCCGGACGCGGCGACGCCCTGGGCATCGATCCCCGGCCCCTGGAGCTGCTCCTGGTAGACGATCTCCGGGTAGTAGTAGCCGAGCTGCGGGCCCTCCACTCCGAGCGACCGGCCGGTCGCCGAGCGGCCCGGCGCCACCAGCTGCCAGTTCGATGCGTGGCGACGAGGAGACTCCTCCTTGCGGACGGCGCCCGTAGCGGGGTTTTGACGAGCTGGATCGACCCCGGATCGACGACCACCGAACCGCGCACCTTCCCGCCCGTGAACTCCCCGTAGTTGAAGACCTTGCGCGTGGTGACCGGCGCGTCGGGGTCGTTGGCCTCCATCGCGTCATTCCACATCGCGTGGCCGCGCTTCGCGCCGAATTTCCGCTCGAACCGCGCCAGCAGGTCGGAGTTCTCGTGCGACGTACCGCCGCCGTTGCCGAAGATCGAGCCGATGAACGCGGTCACGGCGATGACGTCGTTGGCATCGAAGGGCGGTTGTCGGGGAACGCGATGTGGTTCGACGTGTAGTAGGCGTTGAGGCCGGCGGTGTAGTTCGCCATGTCGCTCAGCATCTGCCGCCCCTCCGCCCCGTAGGCGCGGACGAGGGCCTGGCGCTCGCTCGTCACGAGCGCCTCGGCCTGTGCGCTCGGCTGAAACGGCGTGGCGCTCGTGACGAGCGAGAACGCGTCGAGCCCCGGGATGTCGGCCACCGCGGCGCGCGCCGGGTCGCGCCCGAACTGCAACAGCAGCCCGCGGTCCCGGGCCGTCACCCAGCCCGCGCCGAACATCATGCCGGCGCGCGTCTTGCCGTTGATGTGGGGGATCCCATAGGCGTCGTAGGTGACCGTGACGTCGCTGCGCCCGACGGGCTGGATCGTGGTCGTCCCAATCGGCTTGAGGTTCATCGGCAGGTAGAAGCGCCGGATGTCCGCCATCGAGACGTTCCGGCGCAGCGGGGTCAGGCCCGAGTACAGAGGCAGTTGATCGAACGAGTGGGGGCTCGTCGGAATGCCGCCATAGTTGCCCGGCGGCAAGACGTAGCGCGCGATGTCGCTCTGGTTGGCCAGTGCGACGGAGGGCACGCAGAGCGCCAACAAGGACCGCCACCGACGCGAGGGAGCGTCGAGCCATGGCGGCGTTTTATCAGGATCGTCACATCTGACGTCGGACTCTTCCGGCGCGCACTATTTCCGTGCATCGGCGCCGATACACTTGGGCGGCCGCCGTGACTGGCGCGTAAAGGTGGACAAACCACCGGGAAGCGGCGGCAGCTCCAGATTCGCCGCGCGCCTGGGCGTGTAGACCCCGCTAACTTCGAGGTGCCCACATGACCCAGAGCCAGACCCTTCTCCAGATACCCGCCGAGCTGAAGCCTCTCGACGGACGCTTCGGCTCCGGACCCTCGCGCGTTCGCCCCGAGCAGCTAGAGCACCTGGCGGACGAAGGCTCGAGGGTGATGGGCACCTCGCACCGCCAGCGGCCGGTCAAGCAGCTCGTGGCGGAAATCCGCTCCGGGCTGCGCGAGCTCTTCCAGCTGCCCGATGACTACGAGGTGGCGCTCGGCAACGGTGGCACCACGGCGTTCTGGGACGCCGCCGCCTGCGGTCTGGTGCGCGAGCGCGCGCTGCACCTGGCCTACGGCGAATTCAGCTCCAAGTTCGCGGCGTGCACGCTCGGAGCACCGTTCCTGGCCGACCCCATCGTGCTGGAAACGGCGCCCGGCGATGCGCCGGAGCCCGCGGCCGACCCCGACGCAGACGTCATCGCCTGGGCCCAGAACGAGACCTCGACCGGCGTCATGGTGCCGGTCGTCCGTCCGCGTGAGGCGGAGCGGGCATTGGTGCTGATCGACGCCACATCGGCCGCCGGCGGGCTGCCGGTCGATGTGCGCCAGGCAGACGTCTACTACTTCGCCCCCCAGAAGGGCTTCGCCTCGGACGGGGGCCTGTGGCTGGCGCTGCTCAGCCCCGCCGCGCTCGAGCGGATCGAGACGATCGACGCCGAGCGGCCGACGACCGGCCCGGCGCGCTGGATTCCGGAATTCCTCTCGCTGCGCACGGCGCTCACCAATTCCGTCAAGGACCAGACCTACAACACCCCCGCCATCGCCACGCTCTTCCTGTTGGCCGACCAGATCGAGTGGATGCTCGCCCGGGGCGGCCTCGACGCGATGGTCGAGCGCACGACGGCCTCGTCCACCCACCTCTACGAGTGGGCCTCGCGGCACTCGCACGCCAGGCCTTTCGTCGCGGACGCGCGCAAGCGCTCGCTGGTGGTCGGCACGATCGATTTCGACGACGAGGTCGACGCCGCCGCGCTGGCGGCGACGCTGCGCGCCAACGGGATCGTCGACGTCGAGCCCTATCGCAAGCTGGGACGCAACCAGCTGCGCGTGGCGATGTTCCCCGCCACCGATCCGGCCGACGTGCAGGCGCTAACGGCGTGCGTCGACTGGGTGCTGGAGCGGAGCCTGTGAGCGCCGCCACCGCCGCGGCGGCATCCGACACCGCGCTCCGGCCCCGCGTGCTCGTGGCCGAGAAGATCGGCGACTCGGGGATCGAGCTGCTCCGCGGGCACTTCGACGTGGACATCGGAACGGACTGGAGCCGGGAGCAGCTCTCGGCGCGGATCGGTGACTACGACGCGATCCTGATCCGCTCGGCGACGAAGCTCGACGCCGAGCTGCTGGCAAAGGCCACGCGCCTGAGGGCGGTCGGGCGGGCCGGCGTGGGAGTCGACAACGTCGACGTCCGGGCGGCCACCCAGCGGGGGATCGTGGTGGCCAACGCTCCCCAGTCGAATGTCATCACCGCGGCCGAGCACACGATGGCGCTGCTGCTGGCGCTCGCTCGCAACATTCCCCAGGCGCACGCCTCGCTCACCGGCGGCGCGTGGGAGCGCGCCAAGTTCTCGGGCGTGGAGCTGCACCACAAGACCCTGGGGATCCTGGGCTTTGGACGAATCGGGCAGCTCGTCGCGCAGCGCGCGCGAGGCTTCGGGATGCGCGTGGTGGCCTTCGATCCGTTCGTGGCCGCCGAGCGCTTCCGCGAGCTCGGAGCCGAGCAGGCCGAATCCTCCGATGAGGTCTACGCCGTCGCAGACTTCCTCACGCTCCATTTGCCGAAGACGCCGGAGACCGAGGGATGGCTCGACGCAGACGCGCTCGCAAAGTGCAAACGCGGCGTGCGCGTGCTCAACGTGGCCCGCGGGCCGCTGGTGGTGGAGGAAGACCTCAAGGCGGCGCTCGACTCGGGGCAGATCGCCGGCGCCGCGCTCGACGTTTTCAACGCCGAGCCCGTCACCGAGCATCCGCTGTTCGGCTATCCCAACGTGATCGTCACCCCGCACCTCGGGGCCTCCACGGCCGAGGCCACGGACCGCGCCGGTTACCAGGCCGCCGAGCAGGTGGTTGCGGCTCTGACCGGCGGCGTAGTCTCGAGCGCCGTCAACGTGCCCGCGATCTCCGAGCGAGGACATGGAGGCGCTGGGGCCGTTCGTGCCTCTCTCCCGGGCCCTGGGACGGATCGCCATCGCCCTCGCGGAGGGCTCCTCGGTCGACAGCGTGCAGACCGAGTTCCTGGGGAGGATCGCCGAGCGCGACACGCGGCTGTTGGCGATCCACGTTCTGCTGGGCGTCCTGCGCGGCCACACCGAGGAGGAGGTCAACGAGGTCAACGCGCCCGCCCTGGCCGAGCAGCGGGGGATCGAGGTGGGGGAGAGCAAGCGGACGCTGGCCCGCGACTACACCGACCTGATCCGGGTGACGGTCAGAAGCGGCGAGGACCGACGTCCGCGTCGTCGGCACGCTGATCGGGCGGCGCAACCGTGCGCACCTGCTCGAGGCCTGGGGCCAGCGCTTCGACGTCCAGCTGGAGCAGCACGTCACCCTGTTCCGCTACCAGGACGTCCCGGGCATGATCGGACGCGTGGGCACGATCTTCGGCGCCCACGGCATCAACATCGTCTCGGCCGCCGTCGGCCGCCAGCCGGACGACAGCGAGCGCAGCGGCGACGGCGCGCTGGCGGCGATGGCGATCACCACGGACGCGCCCGTCCCCAGCGAGGTGCTGGACGAGATCGTCTCCGGCCAGGGTTTCGTCGCTGGGCGGAGCGGTGACGCTGTAGCTTTCGCCGTGTGACCATCGTCGCCGAGGCGGAATCGACCCGGCCGCCCGCGCTCGACGCGGCGACGATGTGCGAGGCGTTCCAGCTGACGGTTTCTGGGCGCCCGGAGCAGGTGGCGCTCAGGACGTTGGGTGACGCGGTCTCGATCACGTTCGCCGAGTACGGTGAGCGTGTCAGGCAGCTGGCCGGCGCTCTGCATGCGCTGGGCGTGCGCCAGGGTGACACGGTGGGGTTCATGCTCCGCAACCGGCCCGAGTTTCATCTGCTGGACACGGCGGCCATGCATCTCGGCGCCACGCCGTTCTCGATCTACAACACCTCCTCGCCGGAGCAGATCGCCTACCTCTTGGATCACGCCCGAAACAGGGTCTTCGTGTTCGAGGCGGCGTTCGGCGAGCGGGCGCGAGCCGCCGCGCGAGAAGCGGGGACGGTGGAGCACCAGGTGGTACTCGACGGCGTCGAGGAGGGCGAGATCTCGCTCGGGGAGCTCGAGGCCGCCCCGCCGCCGAAGGGGTTCGACTTCGAGGCTGCCTGGCGGGCGGTGCGGGGAGACGACGTGCTGACGTTGATCTACACCTCGGGCACCACCGGTCCGCCGAAGGGCGTCCAGCTCACCCACGCCAACGAGCTCGCGCAGTGCAGGATGCTCCACGAGGCTTCTCCGTCGCTGGGCCGCGGCGGCGGCTCGGTGGTCTCGTACCTGCCGCTGGCGCACATCGCCGATCGAGGGCTGACCCACTACGCGCAGATGACATGGGGCGACACGGTGACGTGCTGTCCTGACCCGCAGCAGGTCTTCGCCCACGTGGTCGACGCCCATCCCACGCGTTTCGGCGGCGTGCCGAGGGTGTGGGAGAAGCTGATGGCCGCGCTACAGGCCGGTATCGCCACCGAAGCGGACCGCACGCGGCGGACGGCGACCGAACGGGCAATCGAGCTCGGGCTGCGAAAGGTGCGCCTGGAACAAAACGGAGAGCGGGTGCCGACGGAGCTCGAGGAGGCTTGGCATCGCGCCGATCAGAGCATCTTCTCGGCGATCCGCGCTGGGCTCGGTTTCGACCGCTGCGAGTCGTACGCGATCGGCGCCGCGCCCGCTCCGGTGGAGCTGTTCGAGTTCTTCGCCGCCATCGGCATCTCCATCTGCGAGGTATGGGGGATGTCGGAGACCTCCTCGATCGTGACGCTGGTCCCCCGCGACGCGGCTGAGGTTCGGCACCGTCGGCAAGCCGTTGCCGGGGATGGAGGTGCGGATCGCGGAGGATGGCGAGGTGCTGGCGCGTGGGCCGCTGCTGATGGCCGGCTACCGCGGGGATCCAGAGAAGACGGCGGAGACGATCGATGGCGACGGGTGGCTGCACACCGGCGACATCGGCTCGCTGGACGACGACGGATTCCTGCGGATCGTCGATCGCAAGAAGGAGCTGATCATCAACGCCGCCGGCAAGAACATGTCGCCGGCCAACATCGAGCAGCAGCTCAAGTCCGCCAGTCCGCTGATCGGGCAGGCCGTGGCCATCGGCGACCGGCGTCCATACAACGTGGCCTTGATCGTGCTGGACCCCGACGCAGCCGCGGCGTTCGCCGCTTCGCATCGGCTGTCCGATTCCTCGCTCGAGGCCATGGCACGCGAG
>CAWJUS010000004.1:0-20292 GCA_963846075.1 uncultured Actinomycetes bacterium
TCCTCGCGCAACGCCAGCCCGCGTGCGTTCAGCGTCTCGACCACCTCGTCGATCGACTTCTTGCCGAAGTTCGGGATCGCGTTCAGCTCGGCCTCGGTCTTGGACACCAGGTCGCCGACGGTCTGGATCCCGGCCCGCTTGAGGCAGTTGTAGGAGCGCACGCCGAGCTCGAGCTCCTCGATCAGGATGTCGTCCATGGCGTTCGGGGCACGCGAGGGAGCGCCGGTCCCGCCGGCGGCGAAGCCCGCCTCGAGCGTCCCGGGAGCGCCGGTGTCGCGCAGCTCGACCACGCGGTCGGCGTCGGTGAAGATCGCCAGCTGCGAGATCAGGATCTCCGCCGCCTCACGCAGCGCCGCCTGGGGGTCGATCGAGCCGTCGGTCTCGATGTCGAGCGTCAGCTTGTCGAAGTCCGTGCGCTGACCGACGCGCGCCTGCTCGACGTTGTAGGCCACGCGGCGCACCGGCGAGAAGATCGAGTCGATCGGGATCACGCCGATCGGCTGGTCGGCCGACTTGTTCTCCTCCGCCGGGCGATAGCCGCGACCGCGCCCGATCGTCAGATACACCTCGAGCTTGGTCTTCTTCTCCAGCGTGGCGATGTGGGCGTCCGGGTTGAGGATCTCGACCCCCGACGGGAGGTCGATGTCCTTGGCGGTGATCTCGCCCGGGCCGGTGACGACCAGCGGCGCCTCGATTTCAGTGGCGTCCGAGTGCATCCGGCAAACGACGCCCTTGAGGTTCAGGACGATGTCGGTGACGTCCTCCTTGACGCCGCGGATGGTCGAGAACTCGTGCGCCACGCCCTCGATCCGCACGCTGGTAACGGCGGCGCCGGCCAGCGAGGACAGCAGCACGCGCCTCAGCGAGTTGCCGAACGTGTAGCCGAAGCCCCTGTCCAGCGGCTCGATCGTGAACGAGCCCTTGTTGTCGTCTACCGACTCTGAGGAGATTCGTGGGACTTGGAAGTCGAGCATCGGGGTCCTAACGTCGTGGGTTCCTGCCGCCGCCTGGGGCGGTTCCAGTCGCCGCGCGAGACCGGTCAGGGCAGCACGGCGAAAGCTTGGGGTCACTTCGAGTACAGCTCGACGATGAGCTGTTCTTGCACCGGCGCCGCGATCTCCCGGCGCTCGGGCCTGCGCAGCACCTTGGCTGTCAGCGCGTCGTGGTCGGCCTGCAGCCAGGCGGGAACCTGGCCGGTCAGCTCGGTGGCGTCGCGGATCACCTGCCCGGCGGTGGAGCCGCCGTGGATGGCGATCACGTCGTCCGCCCGCAGCTGATAGGAGGGGATGTTCACCCTCCGGCCGTTGACCGTCCAGTGGCCGTGCAGAATCAGCTGCCGGGCCTGACGACGCGAAGCCGCGAAGCCGAGGCGGACGAGCACGTTGTCGAAGCGGCACTCGAGCATCCGCAGGAGGTTCTCGCCGGTGATGCCGGGCTGGCGCGAGGCCTTGTCGTAGTAGTTCCGGAATTGCTTCTCAAGGACGCCGTAATACCGCTTGGCCTTCTGCTTCTCGCGCAGCTGCAGGCGGTACTCGCTCTGGCGCTGTCGGCCTCGCCCGTGCTCCCCGGGCGGGTAGGAGCGCCGCTCGACGCCGCACTTGTCGGTCAGGCAGCGCTCGCCCTTCAAGAAGAGCTTCTGGCCCTCGCGGCGGCACTGCTTGCACTGGGCTCCGGTGTCGCGGGCCATCAGAGGGGCCTCCGCTCGGAGAAAGCGATCGCCATCAGACCCTCCTCCGCTTCCGCGGCCGGACGCCGTTGTGGGCCTGCGGGGTCACGTCGCGCACGACGGACACCTCGAGGCCCGCCGCCTGCAGCGAGCGGATCGCCGTCTCGCGACCGGAGCCCGGACCCTTGACGAACACCTCGACGCGCTGCAGCCCATGCTCGATGCCCTTGCGCGCCGCGGCGTCGGCCGTCACCTGCGCGGCAAATGGGGTCGACTTGCGCGAGCCCTTGAACCCAGCGCCACCGGCGGACTCCCAGGCGATCACGTTGCCCTCGCGATCGGTCAGCGAGACGATCGTGTTGTTGAAGGACGTCTTGATGTGAGCCTGACCCACCGGGATGTTCTTGCGCACCCGGCGACGGCCGCGCTGAGGCCTACGCGGAGCGGGCATTACTTCTTGGTCGCCTTCTTCTTGCCGGCCACCTGCATCCGCTTCGGGCCCTTGCGCGTACGGGCATTGGTCTTCGTGTTCTGGCCGTGGACCGGCAGCCCGCGGCGATGCCGCAGACCCCGGTAGGAGCCGATCTCCTGCAGGCGCTTGACGTTCTGCTGGCGGTCGCGGCGCAGATCGCCCTCGACCATCACCCTGCTGTCGATCAGCTCGCGCAGCTTGATGACATCGTCCTCGGTGAGGTCGCGCACCTTGCGGTCGGGCTCGATCCCCGCCTCGGCCAAGAGCTCGTTGGCGGTCGAGCGCCCGATCCCGTAGATGTAGGTCAGCCCGACCTCCGCGCGCTTATTCAGAGGGAATGTTGACTCCTGAAATTCGTGCCATGCCGCTACCCCTGCCGCTGCTTGTGGCGCGGATTCGAGCAGATGACGAGGACCCGTCCTTCACGACGGATGACCTTGCACTTCTCGCACATTGGTTTGACCGAGGGTCGTACCTTCACACTCGTTTCCTTCTTGAGCAGATCTAAAAAAATGTTCCAGCGGCGTCAGCTCTGGCGACCGCTTCAGGTCGCCGCTACCGCGCCGAGGACCGGCAAGGCAGCGCAAGAAGGCGCGCCAAGCCCAACGTGCGATATTAGCAGGGGTCTCGCCGCGGCCGCCGGCGGCCTACGACCCCGTCACCGGCCGCACGAAACCGCCTGGCATCTTCCCGATCTCGTAGCTCGCGGTCCCCGTCGTGACCACCGGATCGCCCGCCGCGAACGCGCGCACCTCGTCTTCGTCCTCGGCCTCGACCACCGCAAGGCCAAAGGAGCCCTCGTCCAGTAGCACCGGCCCGAAGACGACCATCTGGCCGAGTCGAGGTACGGCTGCCAGTGGGCCGCGTGGCGGCCCATGATCTCGCGCTCGGCGTCGGTCATGTCCTGCGCGAACGTCGGCCGCGGTGCGATCAGCCGTAGAACGAACGTGCTCACGCCGCGGCGCGCCCGTTGCCCGCCTCGTGCCAGGGCGTGAGGATCCGCGGGCCGCCCGCGGTGATGGCCACCGTGAACTCGAAATGGGCCGCGAGCGAGCCGTCCTGCGTGTAGATCGCCCAGTGGTCCTCGCCCTGGCGGACGCCGTGGCGCCCGGCCGTGACCATCGGCTCCACGGCCAGCACCATCCCCTCCTCGAGCGGCACGCCGGTGCCGGCGTTGCCGTAGTTGGGGATCTGGGGGTCTTCGTGCATGTCGCGGCCGATGCCGTGGCCGACCAGCGTCCTGACGATCGAGAGCCCGGCCGCCTCGACGTGCTGCTGGACCGTGTGGGAGACGTCACCCAGGCGATTGCCGACCCGGCACTGCTCGACGGCCGCGAACAGCGCCTCCTCGGTCACCCGCAGCAGCTTGCGGGCGATCGGGGTGACCGGCCCCACGGGAAAGGTCCGCGCGGCGTCCGCCACCCAGCCGTCGTAGATCACGCCGATGTCGATCGACAGGATGTCGCCCCGGCCGAGAGCGTAGGGGCCGGGAATGCCGTGGACGATCATCGAGTTGGGCGAGGCGCAGATCGAGCCGGGGAAGCCGCGGTAGCCCAGGAACGCCGGCTCGGCGCCCTGCGAGCGGATGAACTTCTCCGCCGCGGCGTCGAGCTCGCCGGTGGTCACGCCGACCCTGATCTTGCCGGCCAGCAGGTTCATCGTTCTGACCAGGATCGCGCCGGCGCGCGCCATGCGCTCGATCTCGGCTGGGCTCTTCTTGATGATCATCGCTGCCTCTAGACGTCGTCCTCCATGCGCAGCGTGGCGATCACGGCCCGGATGTGGTCGTGGACCTCCTCCGCGCTGCGCGTTCCGTCGATGCGCCGCATCAGCCCCTGCTTGTCGTAGTAGTCGACCAGCGGCTCGGTCTGCTTGTGGTAGACCTCGAGCCGGTTGCGGATGACCTCGGGCTTGTCGTCGTCGCGCTGGATCAGACGCGAGCCGTCCTGATCGCAGACGCCCTCGCGCTTGGGCGGGTCGAACTCCACGTGGTAATTGTGGCCCGACTTCACGCACACGCGGCGGCCCGACAGCCGGCGGACTACCTCCTCGTCGGGGACGGCGATCAGGATCGCCGCCGTCACACGGCGCTTGAGCTCCGAGAGCTGCTTGTCCAGCGCCTCGGCCTGATCGATCGTGCGCGGGAAAGCCGTCGAGGATGAAGCCGTCCTGGGCGTCGGGTTCGTCAAGGCGCTCGGCGGCCATCTTGACGATCACGTCGTCGGGGACCAGATCGCCCGCGTCCATGTACTTCTTGGCCTCGCGGCCGAGGTCGGTCTCGTCCTTGACGTTGGCCCGGAGCATGTCCCCGGTGGAGATGAACGGCAGCCGGAAGTCGATTCGCAGCCGGTCGGCCTGCGTCCCCTTGCCGGCACCCGGGCGGACCGAACAGGATCAGGTTGAGCTCCGGCATACGGGCGCAGCTTATAACGGGCGCGCGGGTGCGCGCCGGCGCGCACCACGCGCGCCTATTTCAAGAATCCTTCGTAGTTGCGCATCATCAGCTGCGCCTCGAGCTGTTTCATCGTGTCGAGCGCGACGCCGATCACGATCAGGATCGACGTGCCGCCGAACGCGAAGTTGGCGTTGGTCTGGCTGATGAGAATCGTTGGCAAGGCCGCGATTGCGGCCAGGAATAAGGCTCCTGGGAAAGTCAGGCGAGCCAGGATGCGGTCGAGAAACTCGGCCGTGGGCCTACCTGGTCGAACCCCGGGGATGAAACCCCCGTACTTCTTGAGGTTGTCGGCCTGGTCGACGGGGTTGAACGTCACCGCCGTGTAGAAGTAGGTGAACAGGATGATGAAGATGCATTCGCCGAACACGTAGTGCCAGCCGCCGGGGCTGAAGAAGACCGACAGGTGGTAGGCGAAGCCGTGGGTCTGGTTCTTGGCGAACAGCTGGCCGACGGTGGGCGGGATCGCCATCACGCTGGCGGCGAAGATCACGGGGATGACGCCCGCCATGTTCACGCGCAGCGGCAGGTAGGTCTGGCCGCCCTGGGTCATGCGCCGTCCGATCACGCGCTTGGCGTACTGGATCGGGATGCGGCGCTGGCCCTCCTGGACGAACACCACGGCCGCCACCACGCCCAGGGCGATGAACGGCATCGCCACCTTGAAGGTGGCGTTGGGGTTGTTCCACCAGGACTGAAGGCCGCTCGGGATGCGGGCCACGATCGAGGCGAAGATCATCAGCGAGATGCCGTTGCCGATCCCCCGCTGGGTGATCAGCTCGCCCATCCACATCACGAGCACGGTGCCCGCCGTCAGCGAGATCGCGATCAGCAGCACCTTGCCCAGGTTGAAGTTGGAGATCAGCGTCACCCCGGCCTGCTGCTCGAGGCTGCGGAACAGGAACACGTAGCCGATCGACTGGGCGAACGCCAGGCCCACCGTCAGATAGCGCGTGTACTGGGTGATCCGCGCCTGGCCGACCTCGCCCTCCTTCTGCAGCTTCTCCAGCGACGGGACGACGACCGTCAGCAGCTGCAGGATGATCGACGCCGTGATGTAGGGCATGATCCCCAGGGCGAAGATCGCGATCCGCGTCAGCGCTCCGCCGGAGAACAGGTTCAGCAGACCGAGGATCCCGTTGCCGCCCAGGTTCTTCTGGATCTCCTTGACCGCGCTGGCGCTGATCCCCGGCGCCAGGATGTGGGTGCCCAGGCGATAGAGGCCCAGCATCGCCGCCGTGAACAGCAGCTTGTTGCGGATCTCGCGGATCCTGAAAGCGCCGAGGATCGTCGAGATCATCTGGGCTCGGGGCCTCGTGGCTCGATCGTCTGGCAGGTGCCGCCGGCGGCTTCGATCCGCTCGCGCGCGGCCTTGCTGAACGCGTGGGCGTGGACCGTCAGCGATTTCGACAGCTCGCCCTTGGCCAGAATCTTGACCGGCACTCCCTTGCGCGTGGCCAGGCCCTTGGCGGCCAGGGCCTCGAGCGTCACCGCCTCGCCTGCGTCAAAGCGATCCTCGAGCGCGGCCAGGTTGACCGGCTGGGTGTGCGTGCGGAACGGCTCGAACGGCATCGACTTCTTCATGTGCGGGCCGCGCAGCTTGCGCATCCGCATGTGGATCGGGTTCTGCCCGCCTTCGAAGCGCGCCCGCCGCTTGGCGCCCGAGCGCGAGCCCCAGCCCTTCTGGCCGCGGCCGGCGGTCTTGCCGGTGCCCGAACCCTCGCCGCGGCCGATGCGCTTGCGCGCCTTGCGCGAGCCCGGCGCCGGCTTCAGGTTGTGCAGCCCGATCCGCTCCTGCTCAGCCATCCTCGCTCACCTCCACCAGATGCCTGACCTTGTGGAGCATGCCGCGGATCTGGGGGGAGTCCGAGACCTCGACCGTTTGCCCGATCCTCCGCAGCCCGAGCGAGCGCACGGTCTCGCGCTGGCGCTTGTCCCTGCCGTTCAGCGAGCGTCGCTGCGTGACCTTGAGGTTGCTCACGCCGCGTGGCCTCCTCCTGCTCTGCGGGCTGCTCGGCCGCGGCGCCGTCACCGTTGCCGTTGCCCAGCCCGAGGACCTGGTTGATCGACAGCCCCCGGAGCTCGGCGACCTCGTCCGGGGTGCGCAGCGACTCGAGCCCGGCCATCGTGGCCTTGACCAGGTTGATCGGGTTCTGCGAGCCGAGGCTCTTGGAGAGGATGTCGTTGATCCCCGCCAGCTCGAGCACCGCGCGGACGCCGCCGCCGGCGATCACGCCGGTACCCGGCGAGGCGGGCTTCAGCAGCACGCGGCCCGAGCCGTAGATGCCGGTCACCTGGTGGGTGATGGTCGAGCCGTGCTTCGGAACCCGGTAGAGGTTCTTCTTGGCCCGCTCGACGCCCTTCTGGATCGCCACCGGGACCTCGTTGGCCTTGCCGTAGCCGATACCGACCACGTCGCGCTCGTCGCCGACCACCACCAGGGCGGTGAACGAGAAGCGCCGGCCGCCCTTGACGACCTTTGCCACGCGGTTGATCTCCACCACGCGTTCCTGGAGGTCGAGTCCTGCGCCTGAGACTGTGCGTTCACGGGCCATGGCTGATCCAGAGTAGCTAGAAGCGCAGCCCGGCCTCGCGGGCACCCTCGGCGAAGGCCTTGACGCGGCCGTGGTACTGGTAGCCACCGCGGTCGAACACCGCCCGCTCCACGCCCTGGGCCTTGGCGCGCTCCGCGAGCGCCGAACCCGCGCGGCGGGCCTGGTCGAGTCGGGGCAGACCCTTGAGGTCGGACTCGGTCCAGTTGACGGCCGCCAGCGTGCGCCCGGCGTCGTCGTCGACCAGCTGGGCGAAGATGCCGCGGTTTGAGCGAAACACGGAGATCCTCGGGCGCTCGGCGGTGCCCTGGATCTTGGCCCGCACGCGGTGCCGGCGCTTGAGGCGCTGCTGGGGCTTGGTGGCTTGGCTCATGCCCGCTTCCCGACCTTGCGCTGCACGTACTCGCCCTCGTAGCGAATGCCCTTGCCCTTGTAGGGCTCGGGCTTGCGCTGCTTGCGGATGTACGCGGCGACCTCGCCCACGTGCTGCTTGGAGATGCCCCTGACGACGATCCGCGTCGGCTGGGGGACCTCGAAATCGATCCCGTCCGGCGCCTTCACCGACACGGGGTGCGAGTAGCCGAGCGCCAGCTCGAGGTCGCGGCCGCGAAGCTGCGCGCGGTAGCCGACGCCCTGGATCTCGAGTCGCTTCTCGAAGCCATCGGTCACCCCCTGGACCATGTTGGCCACCAGCGAGCGCGTCAGCCCGTGCAGGGCGCGGTGCTCGCCGCGGTCGGTGGGGCGGGTGACGAGGATCTCCTCGCCCTGCTGCTCGACCTTGATGTCGCGCGGCACGCGCTCTGAGAGCTCACCCTTGGGGCCGTTGACGCTGACGCGACCAGGCTCGATCGCCACGGTCACGCCCGCGGGCACGGCGATTGGCTGTTTGCCGATCCGGGACATCAGTGGTCGCTACCAGACCTTGGCCACGACCTCGCCGCCGATCCCATCGCGGCGGGCGTCGTGGCCGGTCATCACTCCCTTCGAGGTGGAGATGATCGCCGTGCCCATCCCGCCTTGCACGCGGGGGATGTGGTCGTGGTCGACGTAGGTGCGCCGGCCGGGCCTGGAGACCCGCTGGAGGCCGGTGATCACCGGCTCGCGCTCTGCCGTGTACTTGAGCGTCACCAGCAGCTGGCCGCCGGGGCTGCCGGGCGCGGCCGGGCCGCTCCTCGTAGGCCTCGATGTAGCCCTGCTCGGAGAGGATCCGCGCCAGCTCGCGCTTCAGCCGCGAGTAGGGCATGGCCACGTCGTGGTGCTGGGCGGCCGCGGCGTTGCGCAGCCGGGTGAGGAAATCGGATACGGGGTCGGTCATCGCCATGGGTTACCAGCTCGACTTCGTCATCCCGGGGACGTAGCCGTTGTGGGCCAGCTCGCGCAGGCAGATGCGGCAGACGCCGAACTTCCGGTAGACGGCGCGCGAGCGGCCGCAGCGCCGGCAGCGGGAATAGGCCCGCGTCTTGTACTTGGGGGTCCGCTGCGCGCGGACTACCTGTGAGGTCTTGGCCATCGGCTCCTTCTTATTTAAAGCTTACGTTTGTGCGGCGCCGTCGCGGCGCTCCCTGGAAAACGGCATCCCGAGCGCCTCGAGCAGCGCGAACGACTCCTCGTCGCTGGCGGCGGTGGTGGTGATCGTGATGTCGAGGCCGCGGATCTGGTCGATCGAGTCGTAGTCGATCTCGGGGAAGATGATCTGCTCGCGGACGCCGAGCGAGTAGTTGCCGCGCCCGTCGAAGGCCCGCGGCGAGAGCCCGCGGAAGTCACGGATCCGGGGGATGGCCACCGACATCAGCCGGTCAAGGAACTCGTAGGAGCGCTCGCCGCGCAGCGTCACCGCCACGCCCACCGGCATCCCCTCGCGGACCTTGAACTGGGCGATCGACTTGCGGGCCCGGCGGACGTTCGGCTTCTGGCCGGTGATCGTCGCCAGCTGCTGCGTGGCCGCGTCGAGCACGTTTGAGTCCTGCTTGGCGTCGCCGACGCCCATGTTGACCGTCACCTTCTCGATGTGCGGCGCTTGCATCGGCGAGGAGTAGCCAAAGCGCTCGATCAGCTGCGGGCGGATCTCCTCGAGGTAGCGCTGCTTGAGACGTGCTTGCGCCATCAGTCGAGCCTCGTGCCGCTGCGCTTGGCGATGCGGTAGCGCTTGCCGTCGTCGATCTCCACGCCGATCCGGGTGGGCTTGTTGTCCTTGGGGTCGAGCAGCATCACGTTCGAGATGTGGATCGGGCCCTCCCTCTCGATCACCCCGCCGACCTGCTCGGCACGCTGCGCACCCTGCACCTGCTGCGGGCGCTGGTGGCGCTTGATGATGTTCAGGCCCTCGACGTACAGGCGGTTCTGACGCGGCTCTACGCGCAGCACCTTGCCCTGCTTGCCGCGATCCTTGCCGCCGGTCACGATCACCTCGTCGCCCGCCTTGATCCTGGGCATCAGAGGACCTCCGGGGTCCGGGCGGGGCGCATCAGAGCACCTCCGGGGCCAGCGAGACGATCTTCATGAAGTTGCGGTCGCGCAGCTCGCGGGCCACGGGTCCGAAGATGCGCGTTCCACGAGGGTTGTTCTGGTTGTCGATCAGCACCGCCGCGTTCTCATCGAAAGCGATGTAGGTGCCGTCGTTGCGGCCATAGGACTTCTTGGTCCGCACCACGACGGCCGTCACCACCTCGCCCTTGCGGACACCGCCCTGCGGGATGGCCTGCTTGACCGTCGCGGTCACCACGTCGCCGATCCCCGCGTACCGCCTGCGCGAGCCGCCCTTGACGCGGATCACGAGGATTTCGCGCGCCCCGCTGTTGTCCGCGACGCGTAACCGGGTCTCGTTCTGGATCACGGTTACTCGGCTTTCTCAACTACTCGCACCAGGCGCCAGCGCTTGGTCCGCGACAGCGGTCGTGCTTCGCGCACGATCACGGTGTCGCCGATGCCGGCCTCGCCTCGTTCGTCGTGGGCATGCAGCGTGCGCGAGGTGCGCACGATCTTCTCGTAGCGCCGGTGGCGCCGGCTGGTGTCGATCCGGACGGTGATCGTCTTCTCAGCCCGGTCGGAGACGACGACGCCCTGGCGAGTCTTCTGCTTTCCGGGCTCGTGCTCGCGCGGCGGGGTCTCGCGCGTCTCGCCGGCCCGGGCGCGCGCCTTCTGGCGCGCCCTTACCCGCCCGGCACGCCGGATCTCGCGCTTGCGCCGCCGCTCTTCCGCGCGCTCGGACTGGCGCTCCTCGGGGCTGCGCTGCGGGCGCGTGGGCTGGGCCGCGGCCTTTTCGGCGCGGGCGCGGCGACGGCGTTCCTTGGGGGTGAGGGCCTCTTGGGGCTGGGCGGCCGCATCGGGCGCCTGCTCCTGAGTGCCGTCCGCGTCCGAAGCCACTCGCGTCTCGCTCAGTTTCTTCCGCCGCGTCGGACTCCGACGCGTGGCTTCGGCGTCGGGCGGCATCTCAGTCTCTTCGTCAGCCATGGATCTGGATTCCTCGTTCACGTGCAATCGTCAGCGCGCGCGCCACCTCGCGCTTGGCGTGCCCCAGCGCGGCCGTGCTGTCGAGCTCGCCGGTGGCGTGCTGGAAGCGAAGCCCGAACAGCTCCCGACGCGCGGTGGTGATGTGCTCGACCAGCTCGCGGTCGGTGAGATCGCGCATCTCGCCCGCCTTCATAGCTCCTCCCGCATCACGAACTTGGTGCGCACGGGCAGCTTGTGGCCGGCGAGGCGCATGGCCTCGCGCGCCAGCGGCTCCGGTACGCCGGCCAGCTCAAACATCACGCGACCGGGCTTGACGACCGCCACCCAGCCCTCAGGGTTGCCCTTCCCTGAGCCCATGCGGGTCTCGGCGGGCTTCTTCGTGTAGGGCTTGTCGGGATAGACGTTGATCCACACCTTCCCGCCGCGCTTGATCTTGCGCGTCATCGCGATTCGGGCGGCCTCGATCTGGCGGTTGGTCAGCCAGCCGTTGTCGAGCGCCTTCAGGCCGTACTCGCCGAACTGAACCTTGACCTGCCCGCGCGAGAGCCCTCCGCGCCGGCCGCGGTGCTGCTTGCGGTGCTTGACGCGTTTGGGAGAGAGCATCAGCTACCGCCCTCGGGGGCAGGACTGGGTGGTGCCTCGGGAGCTGGGGCCTGCTGCGGCGCCGGCCTGGCCCTGGCCTTGCCCTGGCCCTGCGCCGGGCCCTGGCCCTGCCCGGCCGCCGCCGCGCGAGCCACGGCCGCCCTGACCACCACGGCCACCCTGACCGCCACGGCCGCCGCCGGGACCACCGCGACCGCCGGGGCCACCCTGACCACCACGGCCCGCCGGGGCCACCCTGACCACCGCGACCGCCGGGGCCACCCTGACCACCTCGGCCACCGGGCCCGCCGGGGCCGCCGCGCCCACCGGGCCGCCGGGCCGCCGGGACCGACCGCGGCCACGCCCGCCGCCGCCGCGTCCCGCGCCGGGACCACCGCGGCCACGCCCGTCGCGGCCGCCGCCCGGGCCGCCGCGACCGCGGCCGTCGCGACCGCCGCGCTCCGGCGCCTGCGGGGGTGGCTCGTCCATGCTCGTCAGATCGGCGCCGGTGTAGCCCTCGGGCATGATCTCGCCCTTGTTGATCCAGCACTTGACGCCGATCCGGCCAAAGGTGGTGCGAGCCTCGTAGAAGCCGTAGTCGATGTCGGCGCGCAGCGTATGGAGCGGCACGCGACCGTCGGAATAGCCCTCGGTGCGGGCCATCTCGGCGCCGCCCAAGCGACCCGAGACCTGCACGCGGACGCCCTTGGCGCCGGAGCGCATGGCGCTCGTCAGCGCGCGCTTCATCGCCCGCCGGAACGCGACCCGGTTCTGCAGCTGCTCGGCGATCGACTGCGCGACGAGCCTGGCGTCCAGCTCGGGGCGCTTGATCTCGAGGATGTTGACCTTGACCTGCTTGCCCGTGATCCGGTGCAGATCGCGCCGCAGCTGGTCGACCTCGGAGCCCGACTTGCCGATCACGATTCCCGGCCGCGCAGTGTGGATGTTGATCTCCACCTCGGTGGCGTTCTTGCGGATCGTGATGTCCGACAGGCCGGCGTGCGACAGGCGCCGGATGATGTGGCCGCGGATCTGCGTGTCCTCGTGCAGGTAGTCGGCGAACTGGCGCTCGTTGAACCAGTTCGACTTCCAGTCGTGGATGTAGCCCACGCGCAGCGATTCGGGATGAACTTTTTGACCCATAGTTTATTCCTTTGGCGTGAGCAAGATCGTCAAGTGGCTGGTGCGCTTGCGAATCCGCGTCGCCCGTCCCAGGGCGCGCGGCCGGTAGCGCTTGATCGTGGGACCCTCGTCCGCCTGGACCGCCTTGATCCGCAGGTCCTCGCCGACGAGCTCGTGGTTGTGCTCCGCATTGGCGACCGCCGACTCGAGCAGCTTGCTCCAATCACGCGCGACCGAACGCGGCGCATGGGCGAGGATAGCTCTTGCGTCCTCCACGCTCTTCCCGCGGATGTGGTCGCATACGAGCCTCGCCTTGCGCGCCGACGAGCGCACGTACTTGGCCTGCGCCCGGACCACCGGAGGCGGCAAATTGGGATCACGCTGAGCCCGCCTGCGCCTCGGGGCGGGCGCGGAGGCGGCTCCTCCTCGGCCTCGGCTCGGCACCGCGTCGGCGCCGCGCACGACGCGGGCGCGCAGGCTCGGCCTCGGCCTCGTCGGCTCTTCTCGGCCTCGGGCTCGCTGTCCTCATCGATCTCGGCCTCGGCCTCGAGGACGACGTCGGCGGCTTCCTCCTCGGCCTCGACGTCCTCGGGCGTGGGCTCGATCTCATCTACAGCCTCGGTCGCGGCCTGCTCGGAGGCACTCGCGTCTCGAGGCTTGGCCTCGCTCTCAGCCTCGGGCGGAGCGCGGTGCCTCCGGCGACGAGGCCTCCGAAGGCTTCTTCCGCCGCCGCCGCGCGGCGCTTCGGCTTCTCCTCGGGCGTCTCAGGCGTCTCTTCGTCAGCCATTACCGCCTCCGGCCCGTCCCCGCGTGCCCTCGATAGAGCCGCGTGGGCGCGAACTCGCCCAGCTTGTGTCCGACCATCGATTCCGAGATGAAGACCGGCACGTGCCTGCGGCCGTCGTGGACGGCGATCGTGTGGCCGACCATCTCGGGGAAGATCGTCGAGGTACGCGACCAGGTCCTCAGCATCCGCTTCTCACCCGAGGCGTTCATGGCCTCGATCCGTGTCATCAGCCGCTCCTCCACGAACGGCCCCTTCTTACTCGAGCGGCTCATCGCTTCTTACCTCGTTTCCGGCCGCGGACGATGTAGCGATCCGAGGCCTTGCGCTTCTTGCGCGTGCGATAACCGAGCGTCGGGACGCCCCAGGGCGTCACCGGGTGACGACCGGGCGTCGTCGAGCCCTCGCCGCCACCGTGGGGGTGATCGACGGGGTTCATCGCGGTTCCGCGCGTCTGCGGGCGCACGCCCATGTGGCGCTTGCGCCCCGCCTTGCCGACCTTGACGTTCTGGTGCTCGGCGTTGCCGATCACGCCCACCGTGGCCCGGCACTCGGCACGCACCATGCGCATCTCGCCGGAGGGCAGCCGCAGCGTGACGTGGTCGCCCTCCTTGGCCAGGAGCTGGACGCCCGCGCCGGCGGCGCGCGCCATCTGCCCGCCCCGCCCGGGGATGAGCTCGACGTTGTGCACCACGGTGCCCGCGGGCATGTTCTGGAGCGGCAGCGAGTTGCCGACGCGGATGTCGACGTTCGGCCCGGACTCGACCGTGGCCCCCACCCGCAGCCGCTGCGGCGCCAGGATGTAGCGCTTCTCGCCGTCGGCGTAGTGCAGCAGCGCGATGTAGGCCGAGCGGTTGGGGTCGTACTCGATGTGGGCCACCTTGGCCGGCACGCCGTCCTTGCGCCGCTTGAAGTCGATCTTGCGGTACAGGCGCTTGGCGCCGCCGCCGCGGTGGCGCGAGGTCTTCCGGCCGTGCACGTTGCGCCCGCCCGACTTCTTGAGGCCCTCGGTCAGCGACTTCTCGGGCTCGGAGCGCGTCAGCTCGCGGAAGTCCGGATAGCTGACAAAGCGCCGTCCGGGCGAGGTCGGCTTGGGCTTGCGACGGCATCAGCCCTCGGAGTAGGGTCTGGGCCATTACTCGAGTCATTCGCCGCCTCCAACGCGGTCCCGAAGATGGGGATCGTCTGACCCGCCTGCACCTGGACGATCGCCTTCTTCCACTGCCGGCTTCGGCCGAAGGTGTAGGCGCGGCGCTTGGGCTTGCTCTTCACCGACGCGGTGCGGACGTCGACGACGTTGACGTCGAACAGCTGCTCGATCGCCTGGCGGATCTGCGTCTTGTGGGCCTTCTCGTGCACGCGGAAGGTGTACTTCCCCGCCTCGGCCAGGGCGTAGGTCTTCTCGGAGACGATCGGACGGATGATCACCTGGCTTACCTCCATCAGGCGTCCTCCTCGTCCGCCCCGGATGATGATTCACCGGAGTCCCCTGACCCCCCAGCCCGCGCCACCAGCGAGTCCAGCGCGGCTTGCGAGACGAGCAGCGAAGCGGCGGCGACCACGTCCGCGACGCCCCCGTCCTCGACCGGCATCACCGACACCCGCGCCAGGTTGCGAAACGACTTCCCGGCGGCGGCCTCGTCCGCGTGCAGCAGCACGAGCGCCGGGAGCTCGGCGCCCCAGTCTGAGATCAGCTCCGCGGCCTGGGATGTGGAGGGCTCGTCGAAACGAGCGGCGTCGAACACCGCCAGCGACCCGCGCGAGGCGTGCTGTGAGAGCGCGCTCCTCAAGGCCCCGCGCCGCGCCTTGCGGTTGACCTTGACCGTGTAGCTCCGGGGCGAGGGGCCGAAGGTCGTGCCGCCGCCCGCCCACAGCGGCGAGCGCGTAGAGCCCGCCCGCGCCCGTCCGGTGCCCTTCTGGCGCCAGGGCTTGGCGCCGCCGCCGCGGACCTTCCCCCGGGTCAGGGTGGAGGCCGTGCCCCGCCGGCGCGCGTTCAGCTCGGCGCGCACGGTCTCGTGCACCAGCGGCATGTTGAAGCCGGCTCCGAACGCCACGGGATCGAGCGGCACCGATCCTCGTCCGCCGACGCGCGGCGCCTTCAGGTCGGATCTAGGCATCGGTCCGCACCTCCACGGTGCCGCCGCGCGGACCGGGGACGGCGCCGCGCACGAGCAACAGGTTCCGATCGAGCAAGAACCTCGACCACGGTCAGCCCGCGCTGGGTGACGCGTCCGCCGCCCATGCGACCGGGCCCGCGCATGCCCTTGAAGACCCGCGAGGGCGTCGCCGAGGCGCCGATCGAGCCCGGCGCGCGGACGTTGTGCGAGCCGTGCGACTTCGGGCCCGCGCTTGAAGTTGTGGCGCTTGATCGTGCCCTGAAAGCCCTTGCCCTTCGCGACCCCCGAGACCTTCACGCGATCGCCGACCCCGAACGCATCGACAGTCACCGTCTGGCCCATCCGGAGCTCGCCCGCCTCGTCGCGGAACTCGGCCACCGTCCGGTGCGCGGAGGTGTTGGCCTTGCGCAGATGCCCCAGCTCGGCGCGGGTCAGCGACTTCTCCTTGCAGCGGTCGAACGCCAGCTGCACCGCCTCATAGCCGTCGCGGTCAAACGTGCGGATCCCGGTCACCGGACACGGCCCGGCCTCGAGCACGGTCACCCGCTCGACGCGGCCGTCCTCGCCGAATCGCTGCGTCATGCCCAATTTCCGCGCCAGGATCGCAGCCATGTCAAGCCTCAAGAAGCCAGCCGGATCTCGATGTCCACTCCCGCCGGCAGGTGGTCGAGTCGCTGCAGCGAGTCGACCGTCTTCGGCGTCGGCTGGTGGATATCGATCAGTCGCTTGTGCGTGCGGATCTCGAAGTGCTCGCGCGAGTCCTTGTCCTTGAACGGCGAGCGGATCACGCAGTAGACGTTCTTCTCCGTGGGCAGGGGCACGGGGCCGGAGACGCTCGCGCCGGTGCGCGTCGCCGTCTCGACGATCTCCTTGGCCGCAGTCTCGATGGCCGAGTGGTCATAGGACTTGAGCCTTATGCGGATCTTGTTTTGGGCGATCGTTGCCATTGCTCACGTAAAGAGGGCGAATCCCATATCTCGGGACTCGCCCCGAAAAGTCGTATCGCTTTACAAAAAAGGGCGGCGGCCCCTTCAGGGCCAGCCGCCCTCGTTATTTACTTGATGACTTCGGTGACGACCCCCGAGCCGACCGTGCGGCCGCCCTCGCGGATCGCGAACCGCAGACCCTGGTCCATGGCGATCGGCTGGATCAGCTCGATCTCCATCTGGACGTTGTCACCGGGCATGACCATCTCTGTCCCCTCGGGGAGCTTGGCGACGCCGGTGACGTCGGTCGTGCGGAAGTAGAACTGCGGCCGATAGCCGGAGAAGAACGGAGTGTGACGGCCACCCTCCTCCTTCTTCAGCACGTACACCTCGGCCTTGAACTGGGTGTGCGGCGTGATCGAGCCCGGCTTGCAGAGCACCTGCCCGCGCTCGATGTCCTCGCGCTTGGTGCCGCGCAGCAGGCAGCCGACGTTGTCGCCCGCGCGGCCCTCGTCGAGGATCTTCTTGAACATCTCGACGCCGGTGACGACGGTCGAGGTCGTGTCCTTGATGCCCACGATCTCCACGGTCTCGCCGGTCTTGATGATCCCCTGCTCGATCCTCCCGGTGGCGACGGTGCCGCGGCCGGTGATCGAGAAGACGTCCTCGACCGGCATCAGGTAGGGCTTGTCCAGGTCACGGACGGGCTCGGGGATGTAGGTGTCGAGCGCCTCGGCGAGCTCGAGGATCTTCGCCTCTTCCGCCTCGTCGCCCTCCAGCGCCTTGAGCGCCGAGCCGGTGATGAACGGAATGTCGTCGCCGGGGAACTCGTACTCGGTCAACAGGTCGCGGATCTCGACCTCCACGAGCTCGAGCAGCTCGGGGTCGTCGACCATGTCCGCCTTGTTGAGGAACACGACGATGTACGGCACGCCGACCTGGCGGGCGAGCAGGATGTGCTCGCGCGTCTGGGGCATCGCGCCGTCGGCCGCGGACACGACCAGAATCGCGCCGTCCATCTGCGCGGCGCCGGTGATCATGTTCTTGACGTAGTCGGCGTGACCGGGGCAGTCGACGTGCGCGTAGTGACGGTTCTCGGTCTGGTACTCGACGTGGGAGGTCGCGATCGTGATCCCCCGCGCCTTCTCCTCAGGAGCGTTGTCGATCGATTCGAACGACCGCACCTCCGTGCCGCCGTACTTCTCGTTCAGCACCTTGGTGATGGCAGCGGTCAGCGTCGTCTTGCCATGGTCGATGTGACCGATGGTCCCGACGTTGACATGGGGCTTGTCGCGCTCGAACTTGGCTTTCGCCACTTTGGTTTCGCTCCTTCTATTCCAGGGTTTCGTCCGCCCTGAAGGCGAACTTTTCAAATATAACTTCCGTCCGCTGCATCTGCTATGCGGGCTGCAGCTCGCCCACGACCTTCTCCGCGATGTTCGACGGCACCTCGTCGTAGCGCTCGAACTGCATCGTGTAGGTCGCGCGCCCCTGGGTCGTGGAGCGCAGGTCTGTCGCGTAGCCGAACATCTCCGCCAGCGGCACGAACGCGCTCACAACCTGGGCGTTGCCGCGCTGCTCCATGCCCTGGACGTGACCGCGGCGGCGGTTCAGATCGCCGATCACGTCGCCCATGAACTCCTCGGGGGTGACGACCTCGACGGCGAAGATCGGCTCGAGCAGCACCGGCTTGGCCCGCCGGGCGGCCTCCTTCAGCGCCAGCGACCCGGCGACCTTGAAGGCGATCTCGCTCGAATCGGTGTCGTGGTACTTGCCGTCCTCGAGCGTGACGCGGACGTCGACCATCGGGTAGCCGGCGCGCGGACCGTTCTCCATCGCCTCCTCCACGCCCTTCTCCACGGCGGGGATGAACTCGGTGGGGATCGCGCCGCCCTTGACCTTGTTGACGAAGTCGAAGCCCTCGCCGGGCGCCGGCTCGACGTCGATGTAGACGATGCCGTACTGGCCGGCGCCGCCGGTCTGGCGTACGAAGCGGCCCTCGACGTTGTCGGCGTGCCCCTTGATCGTCTCCCGGTAGGAGACCTGGGGGCGGCCGACGTTGGCGCCGACCTTGAATTCTCTGAGCATGCGGTCGACCAGCACCTCGAGGTGCAGCTCGCCCATGCCCGAGATCTCGGTCTGGCCGGTCTCGTCGTTGGTGCGCACCTGGAAGGTCGGATCCTCCTCGGCCAGGCGCCCGAGCGCCGTGGCCATCTTCTCCTGGTCGGCCTTGGTCCGGGGCTCGATCGCCACCTTGATCACCGGCTCCGGCCACTCGATCGTCTCCAGCTTGATCGGGCGGTCGGGGGCCGCCAGCGTGTCGCCGGTCGTGACCTGCTTGATGCCCACCGCCGCGGCGATGTCGCCGGCGTAGACCTCCTTGACCTCCTCGCGGTCGTTGGCGTGCATCATCAGGATGCGCCCGATCCGCTCGGTCCGGCCGGTGTTGACGTTGAGCACGCGCGAGCCCGCCTCGAGCTTGCCCGAGTACACGCGGAAGTAGGTCAGCTTGCCGACGTAGGGGTCGGCCATGATCTTGAACGCCAGGGCCGCGAACGGCTCGTCGTCCGAGGCGTGGCGGACGGCCGGCCGCTCGTCGCCGTTGCTCGATCCCTTGGCCGGCTCCACGCCCTCCACCGGGGGGACGTCGAGCGGGCTCGGCAGGTAGTCGAGGACCGCGTCGAGCAGCGGCTGCACGCCCTTGTTCTTGAAGCTCGAGCCACAGAGGACCGGCGTCATCCGGATGGCCAGCGTGGCCTTGCGGATCGCGGCCTTGAGCTTGTCGTGGGGGATCTCCTGCTCCTCGAGGATCATCTCCACGAGCTCGTCGTCGTAGTGGGAGACCTCCTCCAGCAGGTGCTCGCGCGCGGCCTGGGCCTGCTCGGCGTACTCGGCCGGGATGTCGACGATCTCCTGCTCCTTGCCGAGCTCGTCCTTGTAGATGATGGCCTTCATCCCGATCAGATCGATGATCCCTTCGAACTCGGCCTCGGAGCCGATCGGCAGCTGCACGGGGACGGGGTGCGCCCCGAGGCGCTCGACCATCGTCTCCACCGAGCGCTCGAAGTCGGCGCCGATGCGGTCCATCTTGTTGATGTAGGCGATCCGCGGCACGCGGTAGTGGTCGGCCTGGCGCCAGACGGTCTCCGACTGGGGCTCGACTCCGGCCACGGCGTCGAAGATCGCGATCGAGCCGTCGAGCACGCGCAGCGAGCGCTCCACCTCGACCGTGAAGTCGACGTGCCCCGGCGTGTCAAGGATGTTGATGCGGTAGTCCCGCCAGGTCGCGGTGGTGGCCGCGGAGGTGATCGTGATGCCGCGCTCCTGCTCCTGGGCCATCCAGTCCATGACGGCCGCGCCCTCGTGAACCTCCCCCATCTTGTAGGTCCGCCCTGTGTAATAGAGGATGCGCTCAGTCGTCGTCGTCTTACCGGCGTCGATGTGCGCCATGATCCCGATGTTGCGAATCTTCTCTAGGTCAAAAGTGCGAGGCATGAGCTTCGGTTCTTTGGGGGCCGTCCGCGGGCATAAAAAAGGGCCCAGCGGGCCCGTTCACGACGTTGGTGTCGGCTCCGGGCGGTTGTCTAGGTCGGGGTCTCCATCGCTTGGATATTCCGCGTCCGGGGGCGAGCACACGTGAGCGGAACGCCGCCCGAGACGAGAATCAAATATAGCAGAGCCCCTATGCAATCCCCAGGGGCCGCCGGACGCTCCGGAGAGGCGCTGGAGCGGGGTTCGAAAGCGGGTTGACGAGGGCTGGTCGACGGCTCTCAAAGTGGGGGTTCTGGGCGGCGCCCTACTGGGGGCGGCGCTGCTGATCGCCTCCGAGTTCATGACCCTCTACCGGGTGGCGACCACCACCGGCGACACGCCGATCAAGTCAGTCAGCACCGGCTCCCACGACGCCTATGCGCTGATCCTGATCGCGCTGGTGGCGGTGGCGCTGGCCTACGGGGCGTGCCGTCAGGGGCAGCCGCGTCGCGCTGCTGGCGCTCGGCGCGCTGGGGCTGGCGACGCTCCTGATCGCGCTGATCGGCGACCTCCCCGACGCCCAGGCCACCGGGGTCATCGGCAACTCGGGCACGCACTTCCAGCAAGCGGCCGCCAAGCCGCAGGCCGGCCTCTACATCGAGACCCTGGGGGCGATCCTGCTGATCATCTCAAGCGGC
>CAWJUS010000005.1:0-71190 GCA_963846075.1 uncultured Actinomycetes bacterium
GGCGGGGGGAGAGCGTCTTGCACATCCCGACCCACACCGCCAGCGGCAGCAGCACGGAGACCGCCGTGTAGTGAAGCCAGATCGCGACCACGGCCGAGGCAGCGCCCAGCACGAGAAGCGGCGTGCGACGCTCGGCGGCGTGGCCGGCGCGCACGGTGGCGCCGACGCAAATCGTCAGCGCCAGCAGCAGGAAGATGTAGACCCGCGTCTCCTGGGCGTAGGCCAGGACCAGCGGGCTGAGGGCGCACAGCGCCGCGGCGGCCAGTGCCTCCAGCCGCCTGACGAACGCCTGCGCCATCCAGTAGGTGGCCCACACGACCCCGATGCCCGCCACCGCAGAGGGCAGCCGCGTCGCCCACTCCGTTTCCGTGCCGGTGAGCTTCAGCCACCCGTGGAGGAACACGAAGTAGGTCCACGGCGTCGTCTCCGTGTGCCCCACCTGATGGAGGATCGTGCCGAGGGCGGGCGCCGAGTGCAGCACGCTGAAGGCCTCGTCGATGAAGTAGCTCGAGGAGCCGAGCTGCCAGAAGAAGTTCAGCCCCGCCAGTGCGAGGATCGCGGGCAGGGCCCAGCGCGCGAGCTCGGAGCGCTCGTCTAACCAGTCCCGGCCACCGCCGCGACTGCGGGCCGGATCGATCGTCGTAGCAGACATATGTGCGCCTTCTCTTTCGGCGCGGAATGCTACGGCTCGCGGTGGCCGCCAAGCCCCGTGTTTATTGGCCGCTTAGCTACTACTCGAAATGGGGGCCGAGCTCACGTCGCAGGTCGATCGCCCTGATGGCGTGCTCGTCGGGCAGCTTCTCGAGGATCTGTGAGACGACCCGCTTGACGTCCCGCTCCTCGTGGCCCAGGTCGTCGAACAGCGAGCGCAGCGCGGTGTAGAGGATCTTCAGCTGGGCCTCGGTGAGATCGAGCCGGTAGGCGATCTCCCCGGGCCTGATGGCCTCATCCGTCATGGGACTCCTCCGGCGAGGTGCGACCTGCGTCCTCGCCCGCGCTTGGCGCGCATGTCGGCGGCCGGACCCCGCTTGGCTCGCGTCGTGGCGCCCGGGAAGATCGGCGTCGGCGCGCCGTTGCCCGAAGCTGAGGATCCGGCTCGGGCTCCTCGCGCTCCTCGGGCTCCTCGGCTCCTGTGGCTCTTCCGCCACCGCCGGCGGGCGACCGTTCGCCCGCGCCGCCCGGAGCAGCTCGTCGAGCGACTCGTCGATCCCTTCGGCCACCACGTCGATGTCGGGCAGCGCGTCGTAATCGCCCAGCAGGCCGTACTCCAGCCGCCCGTTGTACGACATGATCGCCACCGCCAGCGCGTGATGATCGGGCAGGAAGGCCACCGGGAACAGATCCTTCAGCTCGCGGCCGAGGACGTAGAGCGGGAACTGGGGCCCTGGAATGTTGGTCACGATCAGGTTGAAGAGCCGGGTCGAGAACTGAAGCCGCGAAGCCTGGGCCAGGATCGTGGGCGGCGCGAGGTTGTTGACCCGGGCGATCGTCGCGGCGCCCACGGCCTGCTTTGACTCTTTCAGGCCGTCCATCGCCTGGCGGATGAACCGCAGGCGGGCGACCGGATCCGAGATGTAGACCGGCAGCGGTCCGCGCATCGCCGTCAATTGGTTTCCGAGCGTGTGGCGCTGGGAGTCGGTCCTGACGGAGACGGGCACCAGGGCGCGCATCTCCAGCCCTTCGGTGCGGATCCTGCGGGAGTGAAGCCAGCGTGCGAGCGCGCCCGAGACGACGGTCAGAACCACGTCGTTGACCGTCCCGCCCAGCGCGTCCTTCACTTCCTTGTAGTCCTCGAGCCGCTGACGCACCACGCGAAAGCGACGGTGAGGGCCGATCTCCACGTTCAAGGGGCTGTCGGGCGCGGGGTTGAGCCCCGCCCAGACGAGTTCGCCGAGCCCCTCGGCGGCCTCGGCCAGAAGCCCGGCGGTGTTGGCGGGGCGGGTAGCGGCCATCAGCGTTCGCTCCACGATGTCGAGCGCCGTACCGACGAAGCCCCTGAGCTCACCGAGGATGAGCTCCGCCGCCGAGGGCTCCCGGTGCGGCCGCCAGGGCTCGAGCTCGGTCCCCGCCGGCGGCTTGCGCTCCCGCTCCACGTCGAGTAGCACCGTGGCCAGATCGACGCCCGCGACGCCGTCGACCAGCGAATGGTGCGTCTTGAACACGAGCGCGAAGCGGCCGCCCTCCAACCCCTCGACCAGCCAGCTTTCCCACAGGGGCTTCGAGCGGTCGAGTCGCTGGGAGACCAGCCTGGCGGCCAGCAGAAAGAGCTGCTCTTCGCTGCCCGGCGAGGGCAGCGCGGTGTGACGAACGTGATACTCGAGGTTGAAGTTGGGGTCATCGACCCACAGCGGCCGACCCGTGTCGAACGGCGGAGTCGCCAGCCTCTGGCGGTAGCGGGGAACGAGGTGCAGCCGGCTGCGGACGTGGTCCAGGTAGTCCTCGAAGTCCGGCGGCGGCCCCTCGAACACAAGCACGCCGCCGATGTGCATGTGCGACGCCTGCCCCTCCTGGTGCAGGAACGAGGCATCGATGGAGGTGAGGCGGTCGAGGTGCGCCTGAGGCATTGGAGTACGAAGGGTACGCTGTGAGGCAGTGGCGTGGGATTTCTCTACCGAGCCCGAGTTCCAGCGCCAGCTGGACTGGATGGCTCAGTTCGTACGGGACGAGATCTGGCCGCTGGAGACGCTGCTCGACGAGCTCGGGTCCGACGGACTCGAGCGGGCGATGGCGCCGCTGCGAGACGAGGTCAAGGCACGCGGGCTGTGGGCGGCGCACCTTGGCCCGGACCTGGGCGGACAGGGATTCGGCCAGGTCAAGCTGGGCCTGATGCACGAGATCCTGGGAACCTCGCCGATCGCCCCGCTGGCGTTCGGAAACGCCGCCCCAGATTCGGGCAATTCGGAGATCCTGGCGATCGCGGGCACGCCGGAGCAGAAGGAGCGCTACCTCTATCCGCTACTGGCAGGTGATCTGCGCTCCGCCTTCAGCATGACCGAGCCCGACGCTGCGGGGTCCGATCCCACGCTGCTTCAGACGCGCGCCGCGCGCGAAGGCCAGGGCTGGATTCTCAACGGCCACAAGTGGTTCTCCTCGAATGGCTCGATCGCCGACTTCCTGATCGTGATGGCGGTGACTGACCCCGACGCCCGGCCACACCAGCGGGCCTCGATGTTCATCGTCGACGCTGACACGCCGGGGGTCAACGTCATCCGCGACGTGGCGACAATGGAGCACCCCTGGGAGAGCTTCGGCCGCTACGGCAACCACGCGGAGATCCTCTATGACGGTGTGCGCCTCGGGCCCGATGCGCTCCTCGGTGCCGAGGGCGCCGGTTTTCTGATCTCCCAGCAGCGGCTCTATCCGGGGCGCGTTCACCACTGCATGCGCTGGCTGGGGGTGGCCCGGCGTGCGTTCGACATGCTCTGTGAGCGGTCGCTGTACCGCTTTGCGCACGGCGCGACGCTGGCCATGCACCAGTCGGTCCAGAACTGGATCGCGGAGTCCACGGCCCAGATGCAGGCGGCCCGCCTGATGACCCTGCACGCCGCCTGGAAGATGGACAACGAGGGCGTGTCCGCGGCCCGCACCGACATCGCCCTGATCAAGTTCTTCGGCGCCCAGGTGCTGCACGACGTGATCGATCGCGCCATACAGGCCCACGGCGCCCTCGGCTACTCCACCGACCTGCCGCTCGAGGCCATGTACCGCTACGCGCGCGCGGCCCGCATCTACGACGGCCCCGACGAGGTCCATCGGGCCTCCGTCGCCCGTCGCGTGCTGCGCGGCTTCGAAGCGCCACCCGACGACGTGCCCTCCGAGCTCATCCCGCGCCGGCGCGAGGCGGCTCGGGCCCGGTTCGCCGACCTGCTCGAGTCGGTGACGGCCAACGACTGACGCCCGGCCTTAGCCGGGACTGAGGTCGCCTCCTACACTCTCGTAACCCATGTCGAGCGCTCCGGACAAGCTATTGCTGGCCGCGCCGCGCGGATACTGCGCGGGAGTCGACCGGGCCGTACAGACGGTGGAACGGGCTCTGGAGCTCCACGGTGCGCCGGTCTACGTGCGCAAGGAGATCGTCCACAACAAGCACGTCGTCGAGCAGCTGCGAACCCGCGGCGCGATCTTCGTCGACTCGGAGACCGACGTCCCCGAGGGCGCCACCGTGGTCTTCTCCGCCCACGGCGTGGCTCCCAGCGTCCACGCCAATGCCAGCGCCCGGGCGCTCCAGACGATCGACGCCACCTGCCCCCTCGTCACGAAGGTCCACGTGGAGGCCAGAAAGTTCGCCGCGGAGGGCTACACGATCGTGCTCGTGGGCCACGCCGGCCACGAGGAGGTGGAGGGTACGATGGGCGAGGCGCCGGGCCAGATCGTCCTCGTCGAGAGCGAGGACGACGTCGAGTGCCTGGATGTGGACGATCCGAGCAAGGTTGCCTACGTCTCGCAGACCACGCTCTCGGTGGACGAGACGCGGTCGGTGATCAACCGGCTGCGCGAGCGCTTTCCGCAGATCATCGG
This sequence comes from uncultured Actinomycetes bacterium, assembly GCA_963846075.1. GTDB lineage: Bacteria > Actinomycetota > Thermoleophilia > Solirubrobacterales > Solirubrobacteraceae > Palsa-465. The sequence goes on from CAWJUS010000005.1 coordinate 4,519, forward strand.
CCCTCGCACCGATGACATCTGCTACGCCACCACAAACCGTCAGGCGGCCGTCAAGCAGCTCGCACGGCGCTGTGATCTGGTGCTGGTGATCGGCTCGCGCAATTCGTCGAACTCCAACCGCCTGGTGGAGGTCGCGCGTGAGTACGGGGCCGATTCGCACCTCATCGACAACGAGGCCCAGCTGAACGAGGAATGGCTGGCCGGGCAAGCGGGTCGTCGGCATCACCTCGGGGGCGAGCGCGCCGGAGGAGCTGGTGCAACGGCTGGTGGAGCTCTTCCGCGATCGCGGCACCGCGGACATCGAGGAGCTGGAGGTCGTGCGCGAGGACGTCCGCTTCATGCTCCCGAAGCCGATCCGCCAGGCAGCCGCGGCCTGATCGACGCCGCCGGCTGCTGAGAAGTTCCTACCGCCGTTGCGCACGCTAGTCGTCTCTGACCTGCATCTCGGTGCAGGCGCACGCACGGACGTGCTGCGCGCCGACGAGGAGCGCTCCGCGCTGCTCGAGCGGGCTGCGGAACGTCGAGCGGCTCGTCTTGCTAGGCGACGTGCTGGAGCTGCGGCACGCCCCGAGTCGCCGGGTGCTCGAGGCGGCGCGCCCGGTGCTGAGGGACTTGGCGGCGACACTCCCGGAGGGGGCCGAGGTGGTGATCGTCCCCGGCAACCACGACCACAACCTGCTCGGACCCTGGTCCGAGCGACGAAGCGACGCCGCCCAGCTGGGGCTCGAGGCACGGGTGGAGTGGAAGCCGGGGGAACCGCTCGGCTTGGTGACCGAATGGCTTGCGCCGGCCAGGGTGCGGGCCGCGTATCCGGGCGTCTGGCTCAGGGACGATGTCTACGCCACCCACGGCCACTACGGCGACAGACACACCACGGTTCCGATCGTCGAACGGCTTGGCGCGGGGCTTATGGCGCGGGTGATGCGCGAACCCGACGGTGGACCGCGGAGCGCCGAGGAATACGAGGCGACGCTCGCGCCGATGTACGCGTGGTTTCACGCGATAGCTCAACACGGCGTGCCGCTGCGGGTGGCCACGGGCTCGCAGGCGGAGGCCTGGCGGGCCCTGACCAGCAGCGACGGCAAACGTAACCTGCGCCGGCGTGCGATCGTCGCGGCGTTCCCCATCGCCGTGGCGGCGATCAGCCGCGCCGGCCTTGGCCCTCTACGTCCCGACATCTCCGGAAACGAGCTCCGGCGGGCGTCGCTGCGGGCTTTTGCAGAGGTAGTGGCACGGTTGGGGGTGCCGGCGGGGTACGTGATCTTCGGCCACACCCATCGCGCCGGCCCGCTGCCGCACGACGATCGCTCCGAGTGGCAAGCTCCCAGCGGCTCGATGCTGCTCAACACGGGCAGCTGGGTGCGCGAGCCGGCCCTTCTGCGATCGGACCGCCTCAGTCCGTACCGCCCGGGATTCGCTGCGCTGCTCGACGAGAAGGGCCCACCCGAGCTCGTCAACCTGCTCGACCCTTAGCGTGGCTGGGCGGCGGCACGCCCGGCGTGAAGCAGGTGGCAAAGCAGCGGACGCCCGGACCGACGTCGAGCTCGAGGTCGCCCTCGGTGCTGCGCGGATGCGAGATCAGCTCGTACGTCCCCGCGTGGTCGACCTCGACGGCGCGGCCGTTCGCCCTGACCGTGCCGGTCCCGTCCAGCACCGCCCAGACGCCTCCCGCTCGGTACGGTCCGCTGTAGGGCCCGGCCACATCCTCGCTCTGCGGCTCGAGCACTGCGTCGGGCGCGTCCTCGGCGCGCAGCGGTTCGACGGGCGCCGGCGCGGGGTCGAGCGCCAGCAGCTGCTGAATCGCGAGCTCCGTCTCCTCGTAGCCCCCCTCGCCGTAGTGGTAGTGCCACAGCATGCCCTGTCCGTCGAACAGGTAGCGAGCGGGCCAGCCGAGATTGCCGTAGGCCTGCCAGATCTCGCCCGTCGCGTCGATGACGACCGCATAGGGGATCTCCAGGCGCGCGACGGCATCGCGGACGGTCTGCGGATTCTCCGCGGGCTCGAATCCCGCGGTGTGCACGCCCACCATCACCAAGCCGCGCTCGGCATAGCGCCGGTGCCACTCCTTGAGGTAGGGCAGGGTGCGCATCGAGTTGGCGCGGCAGCAGTCCCAGAACTCCACCAGCATCGGACGGCCCCGCTCGCGCTCGATCCGCACCGGCCGCGAGCCCAACCACTCGAGCGTTTGGGGGAACGGCGGTGCGGCGATATGGTCAACAGGTGCGCGCACTGAGAGGCCGATCGTAGCCCGGCGAAAGCGTGCTCCTGCCGGTCCGAGACGCCGAAATACGGCTCCGTGCCTTACCCGCGCCGTCGCTATACTCAGTGAAGTATTGAAACCAGAGTGTATTTGAGGAGTTTTGATGAGTCCCTCCGGAGCGGAGCTGCTCAATCAGGTAAAGAGCCGTATCGATGAGGTCGATCCCGCCGAGGTGCGGGATCAGATGACGAACGGCGCGGTCGTGGTCGACGTGCGCGAGACCGAGGAGCTCGCCAGCGGCCAGCTGCCAGGCGCCAAGCACGTACCGCGGGGGTATCTCGAGTCACGGATCGAGGGGGCGGTGCCGGACCGCTCGCAGCACCTGATTCTCTACTGCGCATCCGGGAACCGCTCCGCCTACGCCGCACGGACGCTGGTCGAGGATCTGGGCTACGAGCACGTGGAGTCGATGCGCGGCGGAATCACGCTGTGGAAGGACCGGGGTTACGAGCTCGAGGTACCGCGGACCCTGACCCCCGAGCAGCGTGAGCGCTACTCGCGCCACTTGCTGCTGCCCGAGGTGGGAATCGAGGGCCAGCAGAAGCTGCTGGACGCAAAGGTCCTGCTGCTCGGCGCCGGCGGACTGGGCTCCCCGGCGGCGCTCTACCTGGCGGCCGCCGGCGTTGGCACGCTGGGAATCGTCGACTCCGACGAGGTCGATCTCTCAAACCTGCAACGTCAGGTCATCCACTCCAGCGATCGCATCGGCGTGGCCAAGGTGGATTCCGCCGAGCAGACGATCAGCGCGCTCAACCCCGACGTGAAGGTCGTCAAGCACAACGTGCGCCTGGGCGCCGAGAACATCATGGAGATCCTGCCTGGATACGACATCGTCCTCGACGGGCTCGACAACTTCCCGACTCGCTATCTGCTCAACGACGCCTCCGTGCGGCTGAGGATCCCCGTGGTATCGGCCGCGATCCTCGGCTTCGAGGGCCAGCTGTCGGTGTTCAAGCCCTACGACGGCCCGTGCTACCGCTGCCTGTTTCCGGTGCCGCCGCCCGCGGAGCTGGCGCCGTCCTGCGGCGCGAACGGCGTGCTCGGCGTGCTTCCGGGAACGATGGGCCTGCTCCAGGCCACCGAGGTCGTGAAGCTGATCCTCGGCGAGGGCGAGCCGCTGATCGGGCGTCTGCTGATGTACGACGCGCTTGCCGCGCGTGTGACCGAGGTCAAGGTCCGACGCGACCCGCAATGCCCGATCTGCTCGCGCGATCCGGAGTCGATCTCCGACGACGAGCTCGGGGTGTTCCCCGACTACGAAGCATTCTGCGCCGGCGCCCACTAGGGTCCGCATCAGAACATGGCGACGGTCCGCATTCCACCAGTGCTGCGGCCGGCCGTCGGCGGCGAGAAGGAGCTGAGCGCCGACGGGTCCTCCGTGGGCGACGTGCTGCGCTCGGTGGCTTCGGCGCATCCAGACACCGAGTCCCAGCTATTCGCTGCTGACGGCGGTCTCAATCGCTACGTCAACGTCTATCTGAACGATGAGGACGTCCGCGTCCTGGAGGGTCTGGAGACAGGCGTCGGCGCGGACGACACGCTCGTGATCCTGCCCGCGATGGCGGGCGGCTGAGACTTCTCGAAAAACGCGGGAAGGTTTACGCCCTCCCGGCGTCCTCAGGGTCGTATGCTCACGACCCGATACGAGGAGGAAGCAGATGCGCAAAACAGCTCGGTCGCTCGTCGCGTTGCCCGCTGCGGCGCTCGGAGTAGGTCTGGCGATGCTCGTCGGAGTGGCGCTGGCAAAGACTTTCACGCTGGTGGTGAACAACGCCAAAGTCACGGACAAGGGGGGTATGAGTGAGCCAATCGCCGTGAGCAGCAAGGGCCTTGCCGTCTACACGCTGAGCGGCGACTCCAAGAGCCACCCGGAATGCACCGCCGCCAACCACTGCTTCACGTTCTGGCCCCCGATGACGGTGGCGTCTGCAAAGCACCTGACCAAGGCCAGCGGGATCAAGGGCAAGCTCGGGGTCTGGCGCCGCGATGGCTTCAACCAGCTGACGCTCAGCGGGCATCCGCTCTATCGGTTCTCCGGTGACGGCGGCCAGCGCGACTTCGCCTCCGGCGACGGCATCAACACCTTCGGTGGAATCTGGCACGTGGTCGCTATCGGCGCGCCCGTGAGCTCGTCGAGCCCGATGCCCTCGACGCCGACCACCACAACGACAACCACCCCGACCTACCCCACGACGCCCACCACTCCCACCACACCGACCACGCCGATGCCGCCCTACTACCCGTAGCTCCTTCGCGGGTAGCCGAAGGCCGCAGGCTCGCTCTCCTCCGGCGAGCCTGCGGCCGCCGGGTGGCGGGACGTGGGCGCCGTTTCGCAGGACTTACAGCTAGGGGCCCATCGCTACACTTCGTAAAGCGATGGCCCTCGAGCGCCTCCAGAACAAGCCCTGCGGGGGGCGGTACGGCGACATCGTCTCCTCGATCGGCCACACGCCGCTGATCGAGTGCAAGCGCCTCAGCCCGAAGCCCGGCGTGCGGATCTGGGCCAAGCTCGAGTCGCGGAATCCCACCGGCTCGGTCAAGGACCGCGTCGCCCGAGCCATGATCGAGGATGCGGAGGAGAAGGGACTCATCAGCCCGGGGCAGACGATCCTGGAGCCCACCTCGGGGAACACCGGGATCTCGCTGGCCATGATCTGCAGCCGCAAGGGCTATCCGGTCAAGGCCATCATGCCCGAGAACGTCACGCCCGAGCGCACCGAGCTATTGCGCATGTACGGAGCGGAGATCGTCTACTCCGAGGGCGCCAAAGGTTCAAACGGGGCGGTGGAGCTGTCGCTGGACATGGCGGAGCGCGACGCCTCCTACTACATGCCCTACCAGTACGGCAACCAGGCCAACCCGCTCGCCCATTACAACGGAACGGCGCTCGAGATCCTCGAGGAGCTCGACGAGGTGGCGGCATTCGTGGCCGGGCTCGGCACCGGCGGGACACTGATGGGCAACGGCCGGCGACTGAAGGAAGAGCTCGGCGACCAAGTGAAGATCGTCGCCGCGGAGCCGATGCAGGGGGAGCCCGTCCAGGGGCTTCGCTCGCTCGAGGATGGCTTCATCCCGCCGATCATCGACCTCTCGCTGCTCGATCGGAAGATGATCGTCACCAACCAGGACGCGATCGTCTTCACGCGCCGGCTGCTCGAGGAGGAGGGGCTGTTCGCCGGCGTGTCATCAGGCGCGATCGCCCGAGTCGCCGTGCGGATCGCCGGCGAGCTAGACGAGGGCGACGTGGTCTTCGTCGTGGCCGACGACGGCTGGAAGTACCTGTCGTCCGGCATCTACACCCGTCCCCTGGAAGAGATCGAGAACCTCGACGCCACCGTTTGGTGGTAGCCGACGCCTGGGGGGTCTCGCGCCGGCAGCTGCTCGGCGCCTCCGGCGCTGCGGCCGCGGCCGCGGCCCTGACAGCCTGCGGAGGCTCGGCTTCGTCATCGCCGGTCCCGCGCCTCGCCACCCTGCCGACGAGCCTCTCCAGCGACGAGGAGACGGTCATCAACGGGCTGATCGACGTCGAATATCACGCCGCCACGGCTTACGTAGCCGCCATCCCGGTGCTCAAGGACCACAACCTGCGGGCCGCCAAGCGATTCCTGCGCCAGGAGCTGTCGCACGCCGCCGAGTGGACCGCCGTGGTCAAGACAGGGCACGGCCAACCCAACCCACCGGGGAGCGGCTACGACCTCGGGCATCCCCGAGGAACGACGCAGGTGGTGGAGCTGCTGCACAGCGTCGAGCGCCTGGCAATAAACGCCTATGTGGACGCCATCCCGAAGCTCTCGCCCGGCCCGCTCCGAGCGGTGGCCGCGTCGATTCTTGCCAACGAGGGGCAGCACATTGCGATCCTGCGGCGAAACCTGGGCCTGGATCCAGTACCTGCGGCGCTCCTCACCGGCGCCGAATAGCTGACGAGATGGACCGCAGCCGGCGCGAGTTGGTCTCTGCAGGGGTGGTGGGCGGTGCCGTCGCGCTCGCCGCCGAGGTCGCGCTGGCCTCGCCGGCCGCGTTTGCTGCCGGCGTGCAGCCGCCTTCCACGGGCGTGGCGAGGCTCTTCGAGCAGGCCTCGAGCGACGCGGACGTCCTGCGCGGGCTCGTCACGGTCGAGCAGCTGCTGGTCTTCACCTACCAGCACCTCCTCGCTGCGGGAGGCTTGTCGGACACGACGAAGCCGATGATCTCGACCTTTCTCTCGCAGGAGCACACACACGTGACGCTGCTCACTGCTGCGCTCGGCCGGCTGGGCGGCAGCGCGCCGCCGACACCGGTGACCGTAGCCGGGGCCAGCCGGGCGCTCGCGCAGCTCGGAGCCCCGGGGAGCCTCAGACTGTCCCACACCGAGGTGGACTCGATTCACTACCTGATCGGGGCGGAGAGCGTGGCCGAGGGTGCCTACTACGACGCGCTCTCGAGGCTGGCCGACGCGAGGGTCGCGGTCAACGCCGCAGAGATCATGGCCTGCGAGGCACAGCACTGGACGTCCTTGAGCGGCCTGCTGCACGCCGGTGACGTAAACCGGGCGGTCCCCTATCCGGTGGTGCTCGGCTAGCGCGTCGCCACCGCTTCAGTAGCGTGTCCCACATGCGAATCGCCAGGCACTTGCTCGACGAGATCGTCTCGCACGCCACCGAGGAAGCCCCCAACGAGTGCTGCGGGATGGTTGGCTCCCGGGACGGCGAGGCCGTCAAGGTCTACCGGGCCACGAATGCCGCACACAGCCCGCTGCGCTACGAGCTCGACGGCGCCGAGCAGTACCGGATCCAGATGGAGATCGACGATTCAGGCCTCGAGCTCGGGGCGATCTACCACTCGCACACGCGCACCGAGCCGTATCCGTCGCAGACCGATGTCAACCTCGCCTTCTATCCGGACGCGCTCTACGTGATCGTTGGACTCGCCGGCGACGAGCCGGATGTCCGCGTGTTCTCGATTCGGGACCGCAAGGTGGAGGAGAAGGAGCTCGAGGTGGGGTGAGCTCGGGCGGGGGCTTGCAGTGCCCAAGCTGCGGGGAGCGCTACGTGGAGCAGGAGCGCTTCTGTCCGTCCTGCCGGGTGCCGCTCGTGTTCGCGGCGGAGTCGACCGAGGAGGCGGGCGGCGAGGCCCTTTCAGAGCGCCACGAGCGGGCGCGAAAGATCAAGCCGCAGCTCGCCGAGGGAGACCTGGTCCAGGTCGCGGGCGCACGCAACCAACCCGAGGCCGAGTTCATCCAGGGCCTGCTGCTCGAGGAGGGCGTGCCCAGCATGATCCGCCGCAGCGCCGGCTTCGACGTCCCCGACTTCCTGGCCGCCGGCCCCCGCGACGTGCTCGTTCCCCAATCCGGCGTCGACACCGCACGCGAGGTGCTGCTGCAGGCGGAGCTGATCTCTCCGGATCCGCCCCGATCCGTCGTCGCCCCCGCCAAGCTCTTCATCGGGCTACTGGTCGCATTGGGGGTCGGGGCATTGATCGCCTGGCTCGTGCTGGCGGTGCACTAGCGCGGACGTTGGACTCCGGCGTGAGGGTGCTCTGTTTGCTTCACCCCCGGGCCCGTCCGCGGGAAGGTGGGGGAGCTTGCCGCGCAACACGAGCACAGGCTCGGCCTGGAACCCCCGATTGACGAAGGCCGCGATGGACGGGTTGTCGATGTTCCTGTGCTGGGCGACAGTTAGCGTCGGATTGCCTGAGCACTGGCCCAAGTAGCGCGCCGCGTCAACGTCCACCGACTCAGCCGCCCTCTCCGCTTATCCGTGGACGCCACGCGCTGGAGGTGTGAGCGCCATGCGCGCTCGGTCTGAGACAGCGGGCGGCCGCGGAACGCGCCGGCCAGCGCGGCGCGGGGCCCCTGGGGGTGCAGGCGGCAGACCAAGCGGGCCGCCGCCTGCACCCCCTCTTCGCGGGCCAGGAGGTCGATCACGGTGGGACCGAGCAGGGGCGCGTCGCGCGCGCCCGGCGGGAAGCGCGGCCGTCCTCCCTCGCGCAGGCGCCGGGCGATCGCCGGACGCGCGTGCTCGCTCTGACCGGCAAACCAGCGTGCGCCTCCCTCGAGCAGCCATGCCCAGCGGGTCTCGAGCAGCATGCGGGGAAGCGTTCTGACCGCGCGCAACGCGTCGTTGTTCTCGCCGATTACGCGCCGGGCGTAGAGGGCCAGCGGCGTGAGCGTCAGCATCTGGCGCGAGCCGGGGACGTTCGAGGCCCGCGCTTCGAGCTGCGCCGGCGACAGCATGTGAAGCTCCCGCGTCCCCGCCCATCCGGCGACATATCGCCGCGCCGCCGGCGCGGTGGCGAGCCACGCCAGCGGCAGCAGCGGGTTGGTCAGGGACAGGCCCGCGAAGCTCCGATGCAGTACGAGCGTCAGCTCCCCAGGAGCACGGGGAAACAGGCGCTCGAGGCGCTCACGGGCCCGCTCCAGCGCATACAGAACGCGGTCAGCGTCGTCCGCATCCGCCGCCTCGTGCCGCGCGCGGAACGACGGCGAGACGGATTCGACCCAGCTCAGACCAGTACCGGCTGGCGATCGGCAGCGATCGCCGCGATTTCCTCCGAGGCTCGCTCGAACTCGTCGTCGGACAAGACCGGGGTGCCCTCAAAGGGCAGATCCCGCGTCAGCTCCAGCCATGAGCGGCAGCCGCCGTATTCGTCGCGCACCTTGACGGTCACCGGCCGCGGGATGCGGTAGGTCCGCAGCAGGATCACATGCAGCGGATGCCGGCGCTTCCAGGCGAGCCGCTTCTCGGCGTAGTCGGTGGTCCAGACGTAGAACGGCGACAGGCGCGTCGACCGTGCGGCGATCGGTGACGGTGAAATGCGCGGCCACCTCGGCCCAGGCGCGGATTCGCACACGGTCGGGCGGGGTGATCGGCAGATCGCGCCGCAGCGCGTGGGCCGGCGGCTCGCCGTCGCTCCAGACGCCCTCCTCGAGCGCCCGAGCGAGCTCCGGCTGGTGTGACTCCCGCACCAGGTCGGCGCACTGATGGTCGAACGTCGGATAGAGGAAGAAGCGCTCGTGATCGAGTTGGAAGTGCTTCTCGGGCTCGCGGATGCCGCCCTTGCGCAGAGTCAGGAGCTGCTCGCCTTCCGCGAGAGCCCGCACAGTGACGGCCCATTCTTTAAAAGCAATCGGCATGTATTCAAAAATGGGGGCAGAGGATTTACAGGCCCCGTGCGCGCACATATGCAACGACCGCTACGGGGAGGGCGGATTGTACGCGAGCGTGCCGAAAATGCAAAATTTCCCTGGAAATACATGCATTTTGCGAGGAGACATAATCGGTGGGCTCGGCGCTGGCGGCGGTGCCGGCGCGGACCCGCGGCGCGCTCGAGCCCTACAGCCGCGTGCCCGACGCGCCCTCGAGCACCGCGATCAGGGCGGCGAAATCGTCGTCGCCGTGGCCCATCCCAGCGCCGGCGCTGAGGATCTCGCGGGTGAGAGCGGCGAAGGGGAACGGCGCGCCGACGGCCTGACCTTCGTCGAGGCAAAGCCGCACGTCCTTGAGCATGTGATCGAGCTTGAACAGCGCCTGGAAGTCGTGCTCGCGCATCGGCTGGGCCTTGATGTCGAGCATCGCCGATCCGCCCGAGCCGGCGCCCATCACCTCGATCAGGGCGTCGAGATCGAGCCCGGCACGCGTGCCCACCAGCAGCGCCTGACCGAGCGTCGCGGCGTTGGTGGCGGCGAGGGCGTTGTTGATCAGCTTGACCATCTGCCCCTGGCCGGTGGGACCGCAGTAGACGATCAGCTCGCCCATGGCCTCGAGCAGCGGCCGGGCGCGCTCGAAGTCGGCCTCGGTGCCGCCGGCCATGATGGTCAGCGTCCCGTCCTGCGCCCGCGGTGCCGAGCCGGTGACCGGCGCGTCGACGAGCGACGCTCCGTGGGGCTCGAGCGCGGCGGCGATCGAGCGCGTCCACTGGCGCCCGATCGTGGAACAATCGACGCAAAGGAGCCCCTCGCGGCGCGCCGTGCACGACGCCGTCCTCGCCGAGCAGCACCTGCTCCGCCTGGGGGCCGTCGACGACCATCGTCACCGCGACCTCCGCCCCGGAGGCCGCGGCGGCGGGCGTGTCCGCCACTTCCGCCCGGTGCTGGGCGCAGAACTCCTCGGCCCGTGCGCGGGTCCGGTTCCAGACGCTCAGCTCGAAGCCCGACGCGGCTCAGATTGGCCGCCATGCGCGAGCCCATGATCCCCAGGCCGAGAAACGCAACGCGCATCGGCGGCCTCCCGAACCCGCCGCCGCCGGGCGTCTCGATCCGCAGCCGCTGACCTGGTTCGAGCGTGCCGCTGGCCTTGGGCTCGAGCTCGGAGCCGTCGAGCAGGTTGCGCCCGCAGGCTCCGTCGGAGCCGCCCTCCGCGCCCGGGGGAGGATGCCGCCGGCGCTCGGTCAACAGCGAGTACTGAAGCTCCGAGGTGGCCTCGAGCTCGCGCACGACGCCGTCGCCGCCCCGAAAGCGCCCGTCGCCGCCGGACCCCCGCCTGACCGAGTACTCCGTCATGCGCATCGGGAACTCGAGCTCCAGCGCCTCGACGGGCGTGTTGAGCGTGTTGCTCATCGCCACGTGCACGCCGCTCGGCCCGGCGGCGTCATCGCAGGCTCCCTGGCCGCCGCCGATCGTCTCGTAGTAGACGACGTCCTGCGAGCCCAGCACGACGTTGTTCATCGTGCCCTGGCCCAGCGCCCGCCCGAAGGCATGGAGGATGACGTCGGCCACCCGCGACGAGGTCTCGACGTTTCCTCCCACCACGGCGGCGGGCGCCCGGGCGTTCAGCAGCGAGCCCTCGGGGGCTCGGACCTCGACAGGCCGGTAGGCGCCGGCGCTCGGCGGGATATCGGGGTCGGTCAGCACGCGGATCGCGAAGTAGCAGGCCGAGCGGGTAACCGCCTCGGGGCAGTTGAGGTTGCCCTCGTGCTGCGCGGCGGTGCCCTCGAAGTCGAGGGTCAGCGTGTCGCCCTCCACAGTGGCGCGGAGCACGATCTCCAGATCTCCTTCGCGCGCCTCCAAGACATCGCGCGCCTCACGCGTGCCGTCGTCCAGCTCCCGGATGCAGGCCCGCGTGCGCCGCTCTGCGTAGTCGAGTACCTCATCGAAGGCGCTCGTCACCTTCTCGGCGCCGAAGCGCTCCCACAGCTCCGCGAGCCGCTGGCCGCCGACGCGGTTGGCGGCAAGCTGCGCCCGCAGGTCGGCGCGGCGCTGCTCGGGCTGTCGCATCTGGCCCGAGAGCTCGGCGATCGCCTCGTCGTCGAGGACCCGGGGGGAGATCACCACGCCCTCGTCCGAGAGCTCGCGGCTGTCGGCGGGCATCGAGCCCGGTGTGGGGCCGCCGACGTCGGCGTGGTGGGCGCGATTGGCGGCGAAGGCGATAAGCCGCTGATCGGCGAACACCGGCGTGATCACCGTGATGTCGGGAAGGTGGGTTCCGCCCCGGTAGGGGTCGTTGAGGATCCAGGAGCGATCCGGCTCGTGCTCCTCGTCCAGCACCGCGGCCACAGCCGCCGGCATCGCGCCCAGGTGCACGGGAATGTGCTCGGCCTGCATGACCATCTCCCCCTGGGGATCGAACAGCGCCGTCGACGCGTCGCGGCGCTCCTTGATGTTCGCCGAGTGCGCGGACTGGATGAGGACGGCACCCATCTCCTCGCAGATGGCGCGCAGGGCACCCGTCAGGACCTGGAGTTCGACCGGGTCGATCCGATTCACGAAGCCAAGCCCCGGCTCACGAGCGTCGCAACTGGATCGTTCCCGTCTGATCGACCTCGCCCTCCCAGCCCGGGGGAACGAGCAGCGTCGATTCGGCGAGCTCCACGATCGCCGGCGCCGCGATCTCGGTCCCCGGACGGGGCGGCCCGCCGAACACGCGCATCTCGAGCTGCTCGCCGCCGACGGTCGCCGTCCGCCGCGCGGTGTCCTCAGACTCTCCCGCCTTCGCGTCGCCGAGCTCCACGTCGGCTCCGGGCACGGTGGCGCTGACCCTGATCGTCACCAGCTCGAGCTCCTGCTCGGGGTCGCGATAGCCGTAGCGCTCCTCGTGCTGGCGCTCGAAGCCCTCACGCAGCTCGTCGGGCGTCGCCCCGGTGCCGGCGGCGATCGCCAGCTCGAACGCCTGACCGCGATAGCGGAGCTCGTAGACCGCACCGATCTCGGTCTCGGATGCACCAAGCGCTTTGCGCGCGCGCTCCCCGAGCTCTTCCACCGCCTCCGCGATCGCCTCGCGCTTCAGCGCGTCGCCGCTCCACAGAACGCTGCGCTGCACGTCGCGGCGGCGAGGGGAGACGACCAGCCCGAGCGCCGCCAGGACGCCCGAGGCGCGGGGACAGACGATCCGCTCGATCCCCAGCTCGGAGGCGATCGCCGCGGCGTGCAGCGGCCCCGCGCCGCCGAACGCCAGCAGCGCGTAGCCGCGGGGGTCGATCCCCCGCTGCACGGTCACGACCCGCAGTGCCCGGACCATCTCGGCGTTGGCCACGCGGATGATGCCCTCGGCGCAGTCGAGCGGCTCGAGCCCGAGCTGCTCCGCGAGCTCGCCGATCGCCTCGCTGGCGGCGTCGGCGTCGAGCTCGACCCCGCCCGCCAGCGGGCTGTCCGGCGCCAGGTAACCGAGGACGAGGTTGGCGTCGGTGACGGTCGGCTCGGTGCCCCCGCGTCCGTAGCACGCCGGGCCGGGGTCGGCGCCGGCGGAGCGTGGCCCGACCCGCAGCGCGCCGCCCGGGTCGCGCCAGGCGATCGAGCCGCCGCCCGCCCCGACGGTGTGCACGGCCAGCATCGGCAGGGCCAGCGGGCGGTCGGCAATTTCACCGAAGCTGCGCTCCTGGACGGCCCCGTCGTCGACCACGCACACGTCGCACGAGGTCCCGCCCATGTCGAAGCAAAGCGCGTCCGGCGCCCCAGCCTCGCGCGCGACGAACGCCGCGCCGGCGGCCCCCCCGGCCGGCCCCGACAGGACGGTCCACGAAGCGTGCGACGCGGCGGCCGAGACGTCGATCAGGCCGCCATTGGACTGCATGATCGCCGGCTCCGGCAGCTGCCCGCCCTCGGCGCGCTCGACGAGCCGGCGCAGGTAGCGGCGCAGCAGCGGCGACAGCGCCGCGTCGATCTCGGTCGTGGCCGCGCGCTCGTATTCCCTGAAGGTCCCCACGACCTCGTGCGAGAGCGAGATGTGCACTTCGCTCATCGCCTCCCGCAGGGCGCTGGCCAGCGCCAGCTCGTGCTCGGGATGCCGGTAGGAATGAAGCAGGACCACCGCCACGGCCTCCGGATCCTCCGCGGCCACCCGCTCGGCGAGCCGCGAGGCCTCGTGCTCGTCGAGCTCCTCGAGCGGACCGTCAGGCGTCATCCGCTCCGGCGCCCCGAAGCGCAGCTCGTCGCCGACGAGCGGCGCCGGACGGTCGGCGCACAGGCGGTAGAGGTGGGCGCGGTTCTGGCGGCCGAGCGCCACCAGGTCGGTGAAGCCCTCGGTGGCGATCAGCGCCGTGCGCGCCGCGTTGCCCTCGAGCAGCGCGTTCGTGGCCACCGTCATCCCGTGGGAGAACGCCTCGACGTCTCCGGGCTCGCGCCCGGCACGCTCCAGCACGGCGGCCACTGCGGCCATGACCCCCTCGGATTGGTCCTCTGGCGTGCTGGGCGCCTTGGCGGTCACGATCCGCCCGTCGAACGTCAGCACCGCGTCGGTGAACGTGCCACCCACGTCGACGCCCAGAAGCATTGGGGGAAGTTAATAAATAAAGGGCCCGCGTAAAGCGGGCCCCCTATTTGTATTTCAACGGCGCTTACGCAGCGAGCGCCGGCTCGAGCTCCTCCGTCTCGGCCAGGTGCTGGTGCGAGGGGCAGTAGCCGTTGTGCGGCAGCGGCATGCGCTGACACGGAGTCCCCTTGCGGGTGCTCGCTCGGCACTGCAGCGGGTTTCCGTAGATGTCGTAGCCGTTGTTCGGCTGGCTGCGCAGAAACTCGTCCGCGAACTGCAGGTAGCGCGAGATCACATGCAGCACGCGGGCCTGCGCGTTCAGCGGAAAGTAGGCGCGGACGTTCGTGAACAGCGTGCGCGCCGGGTGGGCGAAGTAGTGGCGATCGGTCGCCAGGCGCTCGACCGCCTCCTCGCAAGCCCGCAGCACGCGTTCGTGGTTGGCGAAGCGGCAAGGAGCGTGCGGATCCTCGATGATCTCGCTGGCCAGCTCCTTATAGATGGCTCGGCTGAACCGGTACATGCAGACATAACTCCTTTCGGTCCTCCCGGCCTGGTCCTGCTGAGGTCGGCGAGTATCCCTCGGCCGTGTGAAGCGAAGGGCGCAAAATGTATTAATCCCGCGTTAAGCAGGTTTCCGGAGTGGACGCTGGACGCTCGAGACGCGCGGCGTCCAGTGTTGAGGCCGGGGCTAAATCCAGTGCTCGAAGTGCGGCTCGCGAGACTCGGCGACCGTCACGTGCCGGCCGTCGAGCGCGGGGTCCGTGGCGGGGTGATCCGAGCGGCGGTGAGCGCCGCGGCTCTCAGCCCGCAGGAGCGCGCAGCTGCCGATCAGCCGCGCAAGAGGGTGGGGGTCAGCGGCCAGGATGCGCAGGCCGTCGCCGTCGCGCTCCAGACCGGCGTAGCGCCAGAGCGCCGTGCGGGTGGCGGCGCTCGGGCCGCGGGGCGCTTGTGGCCCGGGGGCCGGATCGGGTTGGACGCCCGGACCGGGCAGCGGCTCGGCGCTCGCCGCGCGTGCCGCCCGCGCTCCGAACACGAAGCACTCGGTCAGTGAATTCGAGGCCAGCCGGTTGGCGCCGTGCAGGCCGGTGCACGAGCACTCGCCGACGGCGTACAGCCCGGGCACCGTCGAGCGCCCGTCGTGGTCGGTGGCGATCCCGCCCATCATGTAGTGCGCCGCCGGGGCCACGGGCACGAGCTGGCGCTCGGGATCGATGCCGGCACCGCGCAGCGCGGTGACGACGTTCGGGAACAGCGCCGGGTCCACGCGCCGCATGTCGAGCCCCACGGACTTCGCGCCGGTCTCGAGCATTCGGCGCTGGACGGCGCGCGCGACTTCGTCCCGGGGGGCCAGCTCGTCGACGAACCGAGCCCCGCCGGCGTCGAGCAGCTGCGCCCCCTCGCCGCGCACCGCTTCGGTCACCAGGAACCCATCGGCGCCATTGGGGCCCACCACCGCCGTGGGGTGAAACTGCAGCATTTCCAGGTCGGCGAGCGCGGCGCCCGCCGCGTGCGCCAGCAGCAGCCCGCCTCCGGTGGCACCCTCGGGATTGGTGGTCCGGGACCACAGCGCGGCTGCGCCGCCGGTGGCCAGGACGACCGCGCCGCTGATGATCGGCGCCTCGTCGCCCGCGAGTTGGACGCCCACCGCCCTGCCCTCGGCCGTGAGGATCGCCGTCGCCCGTCGCCCCTCGAGCACCTCGATCCGGTCGTGCTGGGCGACCAGCGCGGACAGCTGGCGGATCAGCCGCCGCCCTGTCGCCGCGCCTCCGGCGTGCACGATCCGCCGGGCGGAGTGGCCGCCCTCCAGCCCCAGCGCGTAACGGCCGCGGCGGTCGGCGTCGAAGCGCACCCCGAGCGAGGCCAGGTCCTCCACCGCGTGCGGAGCCTCGTCGCACAGGATCGTGGCCGCGGATAGCCGGACCATGCCGCGTCCCGCCGCGACCGTGTCGGCCAGGTGCCGCTCGCGGCTGTCGCCGGCGCCGATCGCCGCCGCCAGGCCGCCCTGCGCCCAGTAGCTCGAGGAGCCGGCCAGCGGCGTGGCCGAGACGAGCTTCACGTCCGCATCCCCCCTGGCGGCGCAGAGCGCCGCGTAGAGCCCGGCGGCACCGGCGCCGACGACGCACACCTGGGTCGGGATCGATGAACTCAACGCTCCCCCGGGTACGGTACTCGGCGATGGCCGCCGCGCCCGTGTTCCTGTCCCACCCGTCCTCGCTCGAGCACGACACCGGCTACCACCCCGAGCAGCCGGCGCGGATCGTGGCCATCGAGCGGGAGCTGGCGGACCGGGGTTGGCTGGGCTTTGAGCGTGTCGAGTCCCGGCCGGTCGAGCGCGCCGCACTGGAGCGCATCCACCCCGAGCGCTATATCGAGTCGATCGAGTCGGCGGCCCTGTCGGGCGGCGCGCAGCTCGACGCGGACACGGCGGTCAGCGAGGGGTCCTTCGTCGCCGCCATGCACGCGGCGGGCGGCGCGGTGCAGCTGGTGGAGCTGCTGCTCTCGGGCGACGCCCCTTCCGGGTTCAGTTGCCACCGCCCGCCGGGGCATCACGCCCTGCGGGGGCGGGCGATGGGCTTCTGCCTGTTCAACAACGTCGCGGTCGCGGCCCAGGCGGCGATCGCGGAACGCGGTCTGGAGCGGGTGCTGGTGCTCGATTGGGACGTGCACCACGGCAACGGCACCAACGACATCTTCCACTCCAGCAGGCAGGTGCTCTACGTCTCGATTCACCAGTCGCCGCTCTATCCCGGCACCGGCCCGGCGCGCGACGCGGGCTCGGGGGAGGGGCTCGGGTACACCGTGAATCTCCCCGTTCCGCCTGGGGCGGGCGATGAGCTGTTCCGCTCGCTCGTCGACCACGTCGCGCTGCCGCTGGCGCTCTCGTACGAGCCACAGCTGGTGCTGATCTCGGCGGGGTTCGACGCCCACCGTGACGATCCGCTCGCGGAATGCGCCGTCACGGAGGAGGGGTTCGCGGCGCTGGCGGCGTCGATGCGCCGGCTGGGTGCGGAGCTCGGAGTTCCGGTGGGCGCGCTGCTCGAGGGCGGCTATGCGCTCGGCCCGCTGTCCCGGTCGGTGGCCGCCACGCTCGAGGTGCTGGGGTCTTCGGGTGACGGCGAGGGCCGCTCGCGAATCGGACAGCGTTCCGCTCGCGCCGCTGGCGCGCGAGGCGCTGGAGCGGCTGGCGCAGTGGTGGCCGGGGCTTAGCTAGCGAGAGCGGCTGAGTCGGGCGGCGGGCCGCGTGGTGGGCGGGCTGATCTTGCTGGGGGAGATATTGCTCACGGCGATGAAGTAGGCGGCCAGGGCGAGTGCCGACCACGAACGCCACGATCACCACCGGCACCCGCCAGTCCGGGGCCTTCTGGGCGGGTGGTGTCTGGCGAGCGCTCACCCCTCGACCAGCCCCCGCCAGGCCTCGAGCACGCGCGCGGCCATGCGCTCGGTGGAGAACCGCTCCGCTCGCAGCCGCCCCTCGACGCGCGGATCGTCCGCGGCCAAATGTGGAGCGAGCGCCTCCCTCCAGCGGCCTGACCTCGAACGAGCCCGCAGTAACAACCCTCGACTCCGGCCAGGGCCTCGGGGGCGATGCCCACCGGGGTGGCCAGCACGGGCACGTCGCATGCCAGGGCCTCGAGTGCCGCCAGGCCGAAGCCCTCGCGCTCCGAGGGGATGAGCACCGCGTTGGCGGCGTTGACCCACAACCGCACGTCGCTTGGCTCGACGTCTCGCAGGGTGAGCAGCGGCGTCTCACCCGCCACCTCGAGCGCCCGGTCATAGCGCTTCTCGGGACGGGCGGGATCGGCGGGGAACAGCAGGTAGGGGCCGCGCTGGTCGAGCCCCAGCGCGGCCCGCGCCTCGGCCCGCGGCAGCTGGGAGAAGCGCGTCATCTCCACACCCATCGGCAGCACCGCCGGCGGGCGCCTGACGGCCAGCTCGGGAACCGTGGCGGCCAGCGACTCCGAGACCGCCGCCACCAGGTCGTAGCGCCGCAGCACGGCGAGCGTGATCGCGCGCGAGCGGGGATGCGCCAGGTCCGTCCCGTGGAGTGTCACCACGCGGCGATCGCCACGCGCCGCGAGCGCCGGCCACGCCGTCAGCCCGAAGTGCGCATGGACGATGTCGAAGCGCGCGCCCCCAAAGCGCCGGCGGAGCGCGGGTGCGGCCCGTGCGTACGCGGCCGGGCTGCCGGGCTCGAACGCGAACAGCTCCACCTCCGCCTCGCCGGCGCGGCGCAGCGCCTCCAGCTGGTCGCGGACGAAGCTCCCGCGCGCCGGATGCTTCGCGGTGGGGTACATGTTCGTGACGACCAGGGCCCGCATCGGCGAGCCGAGCGTATCCGGCGCCGCCGACCGTGCCGCGCCCGGCCGCTCTGTCACCATGCGGCGCATGACAGCGCTCGCCGAGCAGCCGGTGGCCGTGTTCGACTCCGGGGTCGGGGGACTGACCGTGCTGCACGAGCTGCTCGTCTCGCTGCCCTCGGAGGACTATCTGTACCTAGGCGACACGGCCCGGTTCCCGTACGGCGATCGCAGCGAGGCCGAGCTGCGGTCGTTCGCGGTCGAGATCGCCGAGCACCTGCTGAGCGAGGGGGCCAAGCTGCTCGTGGTGGCGTGCAACTCCGCCAGCGCCGCCGCGCTCGACGCGCTCGAGGCCCACTTCCGGTCGACCAAACGCGACGTCGATGTGATCGGGGTCCTGAAGCCGGCGGCCCAGCTCGCAGTGGTCGCCAGCCACAGCGGCCGCATCGGCCTGCTGGCCACGCCGGCGACCGTGGCCAGCGGCGCCTACGAGCGCGCCGTCACGGCCGCCGACCCGCACGTGCACCTGGAGAGCGTGGCCTGCCCCGATCTGGCTCCGATCATCCAGGGCGGCTTTCCGTTTGACGAGAGCGTCGTCGAGATCGTCCGCGGCTACTGCGAGCCGTTGAAAGCCGCGGGCGCCGACACGGTGATTCTCGGCTCGACGCACTACCCCCTGTGCGCGCCGATCCTGCAGCGGATGCTCGGCCCCCGCGTGGCGCTCGTCTCCGCCGGCGCGGGCGTGGCCCGCAGCGTCGAGCGCGCGCTGGCCGCCAGGGGGCTGTTGAACGAGCGCCGGCAGGAGGGTGAGTACCGCTTCCAGTGCACCGCGGACGTCCAGACGTTCAAGGCGCTCGGAACGCGCTTTCTGCAGATGCCGCTGGGCGACGTCGTCCACGTGGAGGTTGCGCCGGCCCTCGCCGCCTGAGACCGATGGCCGCGACCGACAGACCGATGCCCGAGCGAAGCTACAACCGAGCCGCTGACGAGCTCCGGCCGACGACGATCGAGCCCGGGTTCGTCCGCACCGCGACGGGCTCGGCGCTGATCTCGATGGGCGAGACCCGCGTCATCTGCACGGCTTCGGCCCAGGAAAGCGTTCCCCGCTGGCTGGCCGGATCCGGCCGCGGGTGGGTGACCGCCGAGTACGGAATGCTGCCCGCCTCCACCGGCGAGCGCAAGCAACGCGACGTCAGCCGTGGGCGCCCGGACGGGCGAACGGTCGAGATCCAGCGGCTGATCGGCCGCTCGCTGCGCGGGGTGGTCGACTTCACAAGCGCTCGGCGAGCGGAGCATCTACGTGGACTGCGACGTGCTCCAGGCCGACGGCGGGACGCGGTGCGCGTCGATCACCGGCGGGCTGGTGGCGCTGCGACTGGCGTGCGAGCGCCTGCTCGCCGACGGGCTGCTCGAGCGCTCGCCATTGACCGGCTCGGTGGCCGCCATCTCCTGCGGCATCGTCGAAGGCCGGCCGCTACTCGATCTCGATTACTCCGAGGACTCCACCGCCGAGGTGGACGCCAACGTGGTCATGACCGGCGACGGCGGGCTGGTGGAGGTCCAGGCCACGGCCGAGCGCACGCCACTGTCGCGCGCGCACCTGGACGAGCTGCTGGCGCTCGCCGCCAACGGCATCGAGGCCCTGCGCTCGCTCCAGGATGAGGCGGTGCTGGCGCGCACGGTCTAGTCGCGATGCGCCCGCTGGTGCTCGCGACGCGTAACGCGCACAAGCTCAAGGAGTTCAGCCGCCTGCTCGATCCGGCCGAGGTCGAGATCGAGCCGTTGGCCGCGGCCGTCGAGCTGCCGCCCGAGGACGGACTGACGTTTGCCGACAACGCGCTGCCCAAGGCCCAGACCGCGGCGGCGCAGAGCGGCCGGGCTGGCGATCGCCGACGATTCAGGGATCGAGGCCGACGCTCTGGGAGGGGCTCCCGGCGTCCGCTCGGCCCGTTACGCCGGCGAGCGAGCCTCCGACCAGCAGAACCTGGAGAAGCTGATCCGCGAGGTGCCGGCGGGAAGCGGCCTGCGTTACGTCTGCGCCCTGGCCTACGTCGACCCGGCGGCCGGGGTCAGGCGGCTGTTCTTCGGCGACTGCCGGGGCCGGATGGCGCCCGCGCCGAAGGGCTCCGGCGGCTTCGGCTATGACCCCGTGTTCATCGCCGATGCCACGGCTGACGGTCGTACGATGGCCGAGCTCTCGGAGGAGGAGAAGGACGCGATCAGCCACCGGGGGAACGCGGCTCGTGCGCTAGCGGCCTGGCTGGCGGAGCGATGAAGGTCCGCACGGCGACGCTGTCGGTCGTCTCGAACTCCACGCTGATCCTGCTCAAGGTGATCGCGGGGACGATCACCGGCTCGGTGGCGATCCTGACCGAGGCCGTTCACTCCAGCATCGACCTGGTGGCCTCGGTGGTGGCGTTTCTCTCGGTCCGCAAGGCGGATGAGCCCGCGGACGAAAGCCACCGCTACGGGCACGAGAAGATCGAGAACCTGGCGGCCGCGGTGGAGGGCGTACTGATCATCGTCGGCTCGGCGGTCATCGCCTTCGAGGCCATCCGCCGCCTGGTGCGCGGCGGGCACGTGCACTCGATCCCCCTGGGCATCGTCGTCGTTGGCGTTTCCGTGCTGGTGAACGTCGTCGTCTCCACGGTGGTCGCGCGCGGCGCGCGCGCCACCGACTCCGCCGCACTGGAGGGAGACGCCGCCCACCTGCGGACGGACGCTCTGACCTCGGGCGCTGTCCTCGTGGGGCTCGCGCTCGTGCAGCTGACCGGCGCCCAGTGGATCGACCCCGCCGTCGCCCTGGCCGTCGCCGCTTCGATCGTGATCACCGGCGTGCGGCTGCTGAACCGCTCCTCGCGCATCCTGGTCGACGAGGCGCTGCCCGGCGACGAGGTGGAGCAGATCCGCCACGCGATCGAGGCCTTCGCGCCGCGCGGCGTCCTCGGCTACCACGAGCTCCGCACCCGCCGGGCGGGCTCGCGCCGCTACGTCGACCTGCACGTCCAGTTCACGAGCGGCACCTCGCTGGAGGACGCTCACCGCACGGCTCACGAGCTGCAAGACGTGATCTCCGCGCGCCTGTCGCGCGCCGATGTCCTGATCCACCTGGAGCCCGCGGATCGCGTGCGGCCCGGGCAGGCGCTCCGAGGACCCCCTAGCGCAGGTTGATCGCCGCCGACAGAGCCACGGCCAGGGTGACGCCGGCGTAACCGATGTACCCCTGCAGCGCGAGTATCACCACCGCGATCAGGCAAGCGATGACGGTCACCAGCCAGGCGATACGACCCAGGGGCACCCAGCTATTCTCTCGGCGCCGCAGACGGCGTGCGTTCTGCTTCGCCGTGAGTCGTCGAGGCTCAAAAGCTGCAAATTGCGATAAAAGGCCCCCCAACGTTGGGAGTTGCCGTCCGCGGGCCGTGTTAGCGTCGAGCATTCCTACCACCTTGAAGGAGGGAGCAAGTGACCAAGACAGAGTTCGTCGACCAGGTAGCGGATCGCGCCGGGTTGAGCAAGAAGGACGCAGGGGATGCCGTGGACGCCTTCTTGGAGACCATCGAGAGCACGCTCAGGCGCGGTAGCGAGGTCACCTTCTCCGGCTTCGGCAAGTTCAGCGTCTCGAGCCGCAGCGCGCGCGAGGGCCGGAACCCGGCCACCGGCGAGCGCATCCACATCGCCGCGTCGCGTGTGCCGAAGTTCACTGCCGGCGCCGGGCTCAAGAAGGCGGTGAAATAACTGCAGTTGTCGGCGCCCGCGCACGCGGACATGGCCGCGGGTGACGGCGCGCCGCACTTGGAGGATCGGGCCGCGGGCGGCGGCGCGGCCGCGCTTTGGCGATCGGCTAGCGGAACGCGTAGCTGCGCGACGGTCACAGCTGGTGCTGGGGCTCGATCCGGACCCAGCCCGGTTGTGGCCGCGCGCCTACGAGCTGACGGACCTACCCGACGCACCGCCCGCCGCGCAGGCGGCATTCGCGGCCGCCGTCCACTGTCGGTTGGTGATCGACGCCGTGGCCGAGCACTGCGTGGCGGTAAAGCTTCAGGTCGCGTGCTTCGAGCGCCTGGGGGCGCCGGGATGGGCGGCATTGCGGGAGGTGGTCGAGCGGGCTCGCGAGCGTGAGCTCTTGGTGATCGCCGACGCTAAGCGGGGAGACATCGACGTCACGGCCACGGCCTACGCCCAGGCCTTTTTCGGCGCCACTCCCACGCCCTACGGCGCCGTCGAGGGACTGTCGGCAGACGCTCTGACCGCCAACCCCCTCCTGGGGACCGACTCGCTCGCGCCGCTGGTGCGGGAGGCCCGTGAGCACGGGGCCGGCCTGTTCGTGCTCGCCCGCACCTCGAACCCCGGCGCGGCCGACGTACAGGAGCAGCCGCTGAGGGACGGCGGCACGGTCTCTGAGCGCCTGGCCGCGCTGATCGCCGATTTGGGCGCGGGCGGCGTCGGCGAATCGGGACTGTCCGACGTCGGCGCGGTCGTCGGGGCCACCGCGACGGGGAGTCTGGCGGCGCTCCGACGGCGGATGCCCGCGGCCGCCTGGCTGCTGCCGGGGATCGGAGCCCAGGGCGGGCGGGTCGAGGAGCTGGCCCCGGCGTTCGAGCCCGGCCCGGCCGGCGGACTCATCGCCGCCTCGCGGTCGATCGTCCGCGCCCACGAGCGCAGCGGCGGGGAGCCGGCGCGGGCCGCGGGCGAAGAGGCCGCTCGGCTGCGCGCCCTGGCCTGGGACATATCCGCCTGAACGGGTCTGATCCGTACAGCGCCCTGTCACACCCCTACCGAGTTAACCCGAGTATGATCGCCGGGCGATGGTGGGTCGTAACCCCGCGCGCTATCTGGCACCGATCGTGCTCGCTGCGACCGCGGTCGGGGTCTATCTGATCGTGACCCAGCACGTCGGCAGCGATTCCGTGACGCGCACCGCCACCCAGCTTCATGGCGCGGGGCCGCGTCCGCACGGACAGTTCAGCGGCGCCACGTTCTACACGGTCAAGCCCGGCGACAACCTGACGGCGATCGCCACCAAGACCGGCGTCCCGATCTCCACGCTGGAGCAGCTCAACCCGTCGCTCAACCCCGACGCCCTGCAGACCGGGCAGCGCATCAGACTGCGGCAGTGAGCGGCGTCCTTCGGCTAGCGACCCGCGCCGCGGTAGCTGGGCGCGGCGGTCTTGGCGGCTGTCCTGGCCGCGCTCGCGCTCGCGGCGCCGCGGGCCGGCGCGGCGACCGCCGTGGCGACGGGAGCAGCGGCCGCGCCGCCGCCACCCGGTCTCAGCGTCCGCGCCGCGACGCTCGTCGTGCAGGGCACCGGGCAGCGGTTGTACGCGGTGAATCCCGGCGCGGAGCTGCCGATCGCATCGACGACGAAGCTCATGACCGCGCTCGAGACGCTGGAGCACGCCCCGATTGGCGCCATGTTCACCTATCCGAACTACTCGCTGTCCCCGGGCGACTCGCAGATAGGTCTCGTCCCCGGCGAGCGGATGAGCGTCTACGACCTGCTGGTGGCGATGATGCTGCCCAGCGCGGACGACGCCGCCTACGACCTGGCCTACAACGTCGGCCACGGGTCGATTCCGCGCTTCATCGCGATGATGAACGCCGACGCCCGGCGCCTGCACCTGACCGAGACCCACTACTCGACGCCGATCGGGTTCGACACCCCCGGCAACTACTCGAGCGCCTCCGACCTCGTGCAGCTGGGTTCCTACCTGATCGAGCACTACCCGCTGTTCGCGCGCGTCGTGGCCATGTCAAGCGCCGTCCTGCATACCGGCGACCACGTCCGCTCGGTCGTCAGCCTGAACGGGCTGGTGGGACAGGTGCCGTGGATCCACGGCATCAAGACCGGTCATACCGCGGACGCCGGCTACGTGCTGGTCGCCGTGGGCACGCAGAACGGGATGACGCTCCTGAGCGCCGTGCTCGGCACCTCCAGCGAAGCGGCCCGGAACCAGAACACGCTCGCGTTGCTCGACTGGGGATTCTCGAACTTCCGCCAGGCCACGCCGGTCACCGCCGGAGCGGTGCTGGCGCGGCCGACGGTCGCCGATCGGACGGGGGTCCACGCCCAGGTGATCGCCGGAAGGTCGTTCACCGAGGCCGTGCGCCGTGGGGTTCATCTTCACCTGAAGCTGCGGGTGCCCACCCAGCTCTCGGGTCCGCTGGCAAAAGGCGCCGTCGTCGGCCGCGCCACCGTGCTGGCCGACGGCAGGCCGATCGGCTCGGTGCCGCTGCTCTTGGCACAGGCCCTCCCGGCCGTGAGCCCCTTGACGCTCGCGGCGCGCTTCGTGACCCGGACTTCTACTCTCGTGGCGCTGATCCTGGTGCTCGGGGGGCTCGGTACGCTGATCATTCGTCGCCGCGGACAGCGGCGGACGCGTCAGCCGGAGACAGCATGATCATCACCGTCACGCTCAATGCGGCGCTCGACAAGACGCTCGAGGTACCGAGCTTCACGCCCGGGCGTCGGCATCGCACCGTGGCTCAGACCACGATGCCGGGCGGCAAAGGGGTCAACGTGGCCCGGGCGATCAAGCGCCTGGGTCAGCCGGTGATCGCCACCGGCCTGGCCGGTGGCTCCACCGGAACCCGGATCATCGACGCCCTCACCGAAGAGTCCGTGCTCGGCGCGTTCGTCCGGATTCGCGAGGAGTCGCGTACCAACACCGCCGTGCTCGACCCGACGACCGGCATCCACACCGAGGTCAACGAGCGGGGCCCCGAGGTCTCACTGCAGGAGCTCGACCTGTTCCGCGACAAGCTCCTCTACCTGGCCCAGGGGGCGAACATCTGCGTGTTCGCCGGCAGCCTTCCCCGCGAGGTCGATCCCGGCGTCTATGGCGAGCTCATCCGGGAGGTGCGCAAGCTGGGCGTGACGACCGTTCTGGACACCGAGGGCGAGCCCCTGCGCCTCGGGGTGCGGGCGGAGCCGGACCTCATCTCGCCGAACGAGCTGGAGGCCGAGGAGCTCGTGGGCCACGAGTTCAACGACGACGAGGACCGGGTCGAGGCCGTGGTGGAGATGACCAGGCTCGGAGCCCGCGAGGCGATCATGACCGTCTCGGACGGGTGCTATGCGCGGGTGTTGGAGGACGGTGGCCCCGCGCTCGCTCCGGGTGCGGATCGCGGAGCAGGAGGCGCTTTCGGCGATCGGCGCCGGCGACGCGTTTCTGGCCGGCTACCTGGCCTGCCGCTATGCCGAGCGCCCACCGGTCGACTCGCTGCGCTTTGCCGTCGCCTGCGGTGCCGAGTCGACCCAGCACTTCGGGGCCGGGGTGCTCGATCCGGGGCGCGTGGAGAAGCTGTCGGGCGAGGTGGAGATCGAGCGCCTCGAGGAGCCGGCCCACATCGGCTAGCCCCGGCCCGGGCGTGTCCGCGGGCGTCGGCTACGCTGTCTCAATGGAAGTAGAGATCGGCCGTGGCAAGAAGGCGCGGCGGGCCTACGGGTTCGACGACATCGCGATCGTGCCCTCCCGCCGGACGCGAGACCCGGACGACGTCGACATCTCGTGGACGCTCGGGCCCTACAGGTTCGAGCTGCCGCTGCTGGCGGCCGCGCTCGACGGCGTCGTCTCGCCCGAGACCGCCGGTGAGATCGGCAGGCTCGGCGGCCTGGCGGTCCTCAATCTGGAGGGGATCTTCTGCCGCTACGAGGACGCCGAGGCACAGCTCGAGCGGATCTCAACCTTCTCCCGCGACATCGCCACGCGCGAGATGCAGGACATCTACTCGGAGCCGATCAAGCCCGAGCTGATCGCGCAGCGGATCGCGGAGATCAAGTCGCGCGGGGTCGTCGCGGCCGCTTCGCTGACGCCGCAGAAGGTCCGCAAGCACTACGAGGTCGCGCTAGAGGCGGGACTGGACATCCTCGTGATCCAGGGCACGGTCGTCTCCGCCGAGCACGTCTCGCGCGATGAGACCCGGCCGCCGCTGAACCTCAAGGAGTTCATTCGCGAGCTTTCGCCCACGCCGGTGGTCGTCGGCGGCTGCGCCTCCTACCACACGGGCCTGCACCTGATGCGCACCGGCGCCGCCGGCGTGCTGGTGGGCGTCGGCCCTGGTGCCATCTGCACCACCCGCGGCGTGCTCGGGATCGGCGTGCCGCAGGCCACGGCGATCGCCGACGTGGCGGCGGCGCGCTCGCAGCACATGCTCGAGACCGGTGACTACGTCAAGGTGGTCGCCGACGGCGGGATGCGCAACGGTGGCGACGTGGCCAAGGCCATCGCCTGCGGCGCCGACGCCGTGATGCTGGGCTCGGCGCTGGCGCGCGCCTACGAGGCGCCGGGACGCGGCTACAACTGGGGGATGGCCACCTTCCATCCCACACTGCCTCGCGGCGCGCGCGTGGCCACCACCCAGAACGGCACGCTTGAGGAGATCATCAAGGGCCCGGCGCGCGAGAACGACGGCACGTTCAACCTCATGGGCGGGCTGAAGACCTCGATGGCCACCTGCGGCTACCGCGACATCGCCGAGTTCAACCGGGCCGAGCTGATGGTCGCCCCGGCGCTGCAGACAGAGGGCAAGCACCTCCAGCGCGAGCAGGGCGTCGGCATGGGCGCCGTGGGCCGGCGGACGGTCGGTGTCGCGACTGAGGCTCTGGCCTCGCTGCGGCGACTCGGCCGAGGAGCGAGCCTGGCACGGACGCAGGGAGCGACGTGTGCTCTGCACACGAGCGACGAGGACAGAGCCAGGCGACGCTCAGTCGCTCGAGGAAGTCGTTGTATTGGACTATGGCGGTCAGTACTCGCAGCTGATCGCCCGCCGAGTGCGCGAATGCGGCGTGTTCTCGGAGCTGCTTCCCCATCACGCGGGCGCCGCCGAAGTCGCCAGGCGCAGGCCGAAGGGCGTGATCCTCTCGGGCGGCCCGGCGTCGGTGTACGCCGACGGGGCGCCGCCGCTCGAGCGGGAGCTGCTCGAGCTCGGGGTCCCGGTGCTCGGCATCTGCTACGGCATGCAGCTGGTCGCCCGCGAGCTCGGCGGGCGGGTCGAGGGGGCCGAGGTTGGCGAGTTCGGGCGCTCCGAGCTCAGGGTGGCCGAGACCGGTCGGCTGCTGGCCTCGACGCCGCCCGAGCAGACATGCTGGATGTCGCATCGCGACACCGTGTTCTCGCCGCCGCCGGGGTTCGCTGCGCTTGCTTCCTCCAGCGCCTCGCCCGTGGCGGCGTTCGAGTCGACCGAGCGGCAGATCTATGGGATCCAGTTCCATCCCGAGGTCGTCCACACCCCCTACGGCCAGCGGGTGCTCGAGAACTTCCTGGAGGACATCTGCGGCTGCGAGCGCAGCTGGAGCGCCCGCTCGGTGATCGATGAGCAGATCGAGCGCATCCGCCGGCAGGTTGGGGACGGCCGCGCGATCTGCGGGCTCTCGGGCGGCGTCGACTCGAGCGTCGCGGCGCTGCTGGTCCACCGGGCGATCGGCGACAGGCTGACGTGCGTATTCGTCGACCACGGGCTGATGCGCAAGAACGAAGGCGAGCAGGTCATCGCCGCCTTCCGCGACCACTTCAAGGTCCCGCTGATGGCGGTCGACGCCTCGGAGCGCTTCCTGGCCCGCCTGCGCGGCGTGACCGATCCCGAGGAGAAGCGCAAGCGCATCGGCAGCGAGTTCATCCGCGTCTTCGAGGAAGAGGCGGCGACGCTGCCGAACGTGGAGTTCCTGGTTCAGGGAACGCTGTACTCGGACGTGATCGAGTCGGGCGGCGGCACCGGCGCGGCGACGATCAAGTCCCACCACAACGTCGGCGGCCTGCCCGATGACCTGGCGCTGGAGCTCGTCGAGCCCCTGCGCGCCCTATTCAAGGACGAGGTGAGGGCGGTCGGCGCCGAGCTCGGTCTGCCCGAGCGGCTCGTCTGGCGCCAGCCCTTCCCGGGGCCGGGACTGGCGATCCGGGTCGTGGGCGGCGAGGCCACGCGCGAGCGGCTCGACGTCCTGCGCGAGGCTGACGCCATCCTTCAGGACGAGATCCGCAGGGCGGGTCTCTACCGCGAGCTCTGGCAGTCGTTCTGCGTGCTGCCGGACATCCGCACCGTCGGGGTCCAGGGCGATGAGCGCACCTACGGCAACGTGATCGTGATCCGCGCGGTGACCTCGGACGACGCGATGACCGCCGACTGGGCCCGCCTGCCGTACGACCTGCTCGAGCAGATCGCCTCGCGCATGATCTCCGAGATCCGTCCGGTCGGCCGCGTGGTGCTCGACATCACGAGCAAGCCGCCCGGAACGATCGAGTGGGAATAACGCACTTCGACGAAGCCCGCTCGCTGAATTACGAGCTCGGCCACCTGCGCGGTCGTTGGACGATGCTGGGCGACGCGGCGGGCAGCGTGGGCATCGGCGTGCGCCGCATCGAGTTGCCGGCCGGCGGCTGGTCGACCCCAGCCCACGAGCACGGGTCGGGGGAGGAACTCTTCTACGTGCTTGGCGGTCGAGGCCTCTCCTGGCAGGCCGGGCGCACGGCGGAGATCGGCGCAGGCGACTGCATCCTCTATCTGCCCAACCGCGGCGCGCACTCGCTGCACGCCCTGGAAGAGCTCGACGTGCTGGCTTTCGGTCCACGGCAGACGTTCGAGACGATCGGCTTTCCGCGCCTCGGGATGTCGCTCGTCGGCCGCCGCGCCGTCGTCTCCGAGTCGGGGGCGATCGACGGAAAGCCGTTCCAGTTCGTGCGGGAGTCGGAGCTCGGGCCGCCGGAGCTGTCCGAAACCGCGGGCGAGCGGCCGCCGAGCATCGTGAACCTAGATGCGGTCGAGCAAGCGGCGTTCGGGCGCGGCAGGGTGGAGGCGGCTCGTCGCGACCTGGGGAAGGCTGTGGGCTCGCGACACACAGGGCTGAAGCACGTCTCGGTGGCGCCGTCGAAGTACGCCACCCCGCTTCACTGCCACACGCTCGAGGAGGAGCTGTTCGTGGTGTTGGACGGCGAGGGCACGCTGATCCTGGGGGAGGAGGAGCTGCCCGTCGGCCCCGGGCACGTGATCGCCCGACCCCCGGGCACGGGCGTTGCCCATGCCCTGCGCGCCGGCGGCCAGGGGCTCCGGTTCCTGGCCTACGGCACGCGCCACCCCGGCGACATGTGTTACTACCCGCGCTCCAACAAGATCGCGTTCCGCGGCCTCGGCGTAATCGCCCGGGTCGAGCCGCTCGGTTACTGGGACGGCGAGGAGTAGCGCGCCGCGGTCTCGCCGGCGTAGATCGCGAGGAAGGCGCTCACGCCGGCTTCGGCCTGTGCCTCGAGCTCGGCGTCGGAGAACGGCCTCTGGGGCCAGAACAGGCTCTTGTCCAGGGCGCGGCCCAGGACCAGGAACGCGAACTGCGACGCGGCGAGCATCGGATCGTCGATCCGCAGGAGACCCCGCGCCGTCAGCTTCTCGAACAGCTCGGCCAGCGCTCGAAGCGTCTGCTCCTGGGCGCGCTCGTAGTAGGCGTGCGCGAGCTCGGGCAGCTGGTGCGAGGCGCCGATGACCAGCCGACGCAGTGCGAGCCCGCCGGGCTGGGTCACGACGGCGATGTAGTCGCGCGCCAGCCGCCTGAGGTCAGAGCCTGGGTCATCGGAGAGCGCGAGCGCCGCCAGCTGGGCGCGGAAGGGGTCACCGCGCTGGTCGAGGGTCCCGAGCACGATCTCTCTCAGCAGGTGCTCCTTGTCCGAGAAGAACCTGTACACGGTCGGCTTTGACACCTCGGCGAGGGCGGCGATCTGGTCGATGCTCGTCCCCAGATATCCGCGCTGCAGGAACAGCGTGGTCGCGGCCTCGGCGATCGCGCGGCGCTTGCGTGTGGAGCGCCCCTCGACCCGAGCGGGGCGATCTGGCGCGGCGACTTGCCCGGCGGGGGCGGGGTGGGTCAGTGAGTCGGCGGGCTCCGTCACGGGACGGCAGCTTACTGTACGGTGTAGTAGGAGCTACTAAACCGTGTAGTAGCTCCCTGACGCGCCCCACACATAAAGGAGTCCAACGATGAAGTTCCGCGCCACCCTGCAACTTGCCCGCAAGACCGCGACCGGCATTCCCGTGCCGAACGACGTGGTGGACGCGCTCGGCGGCGGGAATCGCCCGAGTGTGCGCGTCACGCTCGCCGGCTACAGCTACCAGACGACGGTCGCGAGGATGGGGGGCGAGTTCAAGTTCCCGGTCAGCGCCGCGGTCCGCGAGCAGACGGGGCTGGCCGCGGGCGACGAGGTCGAGGTGGAGATCGAGCTCGACACGGAGCCTCGGCAGCTCAGCGTCCCCGCCGAGCTCGCGCAGGCGCTCGAGCACGACCGGGATGCCAAGCGGGCGTTCGAGCGGCTCTCCTACAGCAACCGCAAGCGGCACGCGCTGGCCGTCGAAGGCGCCAAGACGCCGGAGACCCGGCAGCGGCGGATCGCGAAGGCGCTCGACGAGCTGCGCGGAGGGCGTTCTTAGATCAAGCTGCCCCGCTCGCTGGCAGCCGGTAGGCGCGCCAAGACCCGCCGCACGTACTTCCCCAGGTCCTGCGGCAGCTCGTCACGCGGGAACCAGCGGGCCTCCGCGAGCTCGGCCAGCTCGATCGACAGCTCACGCGAGCGCACCTCGGCCTGAAAGCAGTAGAGCGTGTCGCGGCGGTGGTAGACCGTGGCCCAGGCCTCACCCAGCGAGCGCCAGTCGTCGGTCTCGATGCCGAGCTCCTCAGCCATCTCCCGCCGGGCGGCGTCGAGCGGTCGCTCGCCGCGCTTGATCCCGCCACCCGGGAGGTCCCAGGAGTGGTCGCCATACGTGTGCCGGACGAGGAGCAGATCGCCGCCGTGGGTGACGATGCACTTGACTCCGTACATCGCCGGCCGGCGAATCAGCCACCACACGCGCAGCAGCGCGTGAGCCACCTGAAAGCCGAGACGGCGGATTCGGACCGAAATGCTCATCCCGCCAGCGTACGCAGTCCGGGTCCCCTATCATCATCGGCCGGGCCGCGCCCTTTGGCGCGGCTTGTGCGTGCCATGAAGACCTACGTAGCGACACCAGCCGACCGAGAGCGAAACTGGCTCCTCGTCGACGCCGCCGGGCAGACGCTCGGCAGGTTGGCCACGCAGATCGCCGATGCTCTGCGGGGCAAGCGCAAGCCAACCTACACGCCACACGTGGACACGGGCGACTTCGTCGTCGTGATCAACGCCGAGAAGATCTCGGTGTCGGGCAACAAGCTGCGTGACAAGCGCTACTACCGGCACTCGGGCTATCCCGGTGCGCTCCGCTCGCGAACGCTCGAGCAGATGCTCGAGCGCCGTCCGGAGGAGGTCCTGCGCCTGGCGGTCAAGGGGATGCTGCCCCGCAATCGCCTCGCCCGCAAGCAGCTGACCAAGCTCAAGATCTACGCCGGCCCCGAGCATCCGCACGCAGCCCAGCAGCCACAACCGATGGAGATCGAGTGAGCGACGAAGAGAACCCGGAGACGCCGCCCACGCCGGAGGAGCCAGAGGCGCCCGTCGAGCCCACCGAGCCCCCGGCCGAGGTCGCCGAGGAGCCCGCCGCCGAGCAGCCCGAGGAGCCGGTTGCCGAGGAGCCAGCGGTCGCCGAGGAGCCGCCGGTCGCCGAGGAGCCCGCGGGCACCGAGGAGCCGGTCGCCGAGGAGCCGGAGGCTACGCGGGAGGAGGCGGGCCCTCAGGAGCCCGCAGCGCCGGAGCCGCCGGCTGCTCAGGAGCCCGAGGAGGTAGAGCTGGCGCCGCGTCAGCGGCCCGAGATCCCCGGCGCCGACCTGATCCCCGACATCATCCCCGAGACCGACGAGTTCCTCGACGCCGAGGCCCGCGCGGCTGCCGAAGCCGAGGCCGAGGCCCGGGCCGCGCTCGAGCGCGAGCAGCGCGACCAGGAGGAGACCCAACCGATCGCGGACGCCGCGATCGACCTGGCCGCAGGCGCGCGCTACACGGCCACCGGCAAGCGCAAGACCGCGGTGGCTCGCGTGATCATCAAACCCGGCAGCGGCACCTACGCGATCAACGGCAAGCCGCTCGACAGCTACTTCCCCCGCGAGACGCTGCGGCGCGTGATCCGTCAGCCGCTCGAGAGCGTGGGTTACGACGCCCGGATGGACGTCGTGGCGCGCATGCACGGCGGCGGCGTGGCGGCGCAGGCCGAGGCGCTTCGCCACGGCATCTCCAGAGCGCTGATCGTCGCCGACCCGCACCTGCGCGGCGAGCTCAAGCGCAGAGGCTTCCTGACGCGCGACCCGCGCGTCAAGGAGCGCAAGAAGGCGGGACTCAAGAAAGCGCGCAAGCGCCCGCAGTTCTCCAAGCGCTAGCGCCCGTATGCCCCGAGAGCTGTTTGGCACGGATGGCGTCCGTGGCCGCGCCGGAGACTTTCTGACGCCGGACCTGGCGCTGGCGCTGGCGCGGGCGGCGGTGACGCACATCGAGGCCGACCGGCCTCAGGTGCTGATCGTGCGCGACACGCGCGAGTCCGGCGAGATGCTCGAGGCGGCGATCGCCGCCGGGGTCAGCGCCTCGGGCGGCGACGCGCTGGTCGCCGGGGTCCTGCCCACGCCGGCGGCGCCACTGCTGCTCCGGCGCCATGGGCTGCAGATGGCCGCCGTCATCTCCGCCTCGCACAATCCCTTCGAGGACAACGGGATCAAGCTGTTCGGGCCGGACGGCTTCAAGCTGCACGACGACACCGAGCACCAGATCGAAGCCGAGCTCGAGAACACGGTCGCCGCGGCCAACCGGATCGGCCACGTGCGCCGCCTGGAGGGCGTGCTCGACGACTACCTGGACGAGCTCCAGCGGAGGTTCGGAGGTCTCGATCTGTCCGGCCGCCGTGATCCTGCTGGACTGCGCCAACGGGGCCACGTATCTGGCCGCCCCGGAGATCTTCCGCCGACTGGGGGCCAAGGTGGAGGTGCTGGCGGACGCCCCGGACGGGCGCAACATCAACGACGGTTGCGGCTCCACGCATCTGGAGAGCGCGTTGCGGCACATGGAGCAGGGTCGCCACGACGTGGCGTTCGCCTTCGACGGCGACGGCGACCGGGTGCTGGCCATTGACGGCGACGGGCAGGTGGTCGACGGGGATGAGCTGATCGCCTTGGCGGCCGTGCATCTGCGTCGGCGCGGCGCGCTTCCCGGGGGCGGCGTCGTGGTGACCGTGATGACCAACTACGGCTTTCACACCGCGATGACCGCCGCGGGCATCGAGGTTGCGACGACCGCCGTCGGCGACCGCTACGTGCTCGACGAGCTGCGCCGGCGCCAATGGGCGCTGGGCGGCGAGCAATCCGGTCACATCATCGATCTGGGCTTTGGCCCCTCGGGCGACGGGATCGCCAGCGCGCTGCTGACACTCGAGGCCCTCGGCGAGCGCGACCTGCGAGAACGGGACGCGATGCAGAAGCTGCCGCAGCGGCTGGTCAACATCCGCGCAGGCGACCGCCGGGCGCTGCAGACGGCGCTCGAGGCGGCGGCGGTCAAGGAGGCCATCGACCGCGAGCACGCCGCGCTCGCCGGCAGGGGTCGCGTGCTGGTGCGGGCCTCGGGCACCGAGCCGCTGATCAGGGTCATGGTCGAGGCGCCCAGCGACACGGAGACAGAAGCGGTCTGCGGTCGTCTGGCGAAGCTCGTCGAAGAGAGCCTCGTCTAGTAGCGCCCTCGTCCCTAGTACCCTCGTCCCGCATGTGCGGGATCGTTGGCTACGTGGGACCCCGGGACGTGCGTGCGACGCTGCTCGAGGGCCTGCAGAAGCTCGAGTATCGCGGCTATGACAGCGCCGGCATCTCCGTCCTCGACGGCGATCGCATCGACGCCGTACGCGCCGTCGGCAACCTGAGCGCGCTGCGCACGGCGCTCGATCAGCGCGCGCAGCCCGGGGCCGTGGCGCTGGCGGAGCCGCCGCCGCGCGAGGAGACCGGGACCGGCATCGGCCACACGCGGTGGGCCACGCACGGGCGCGTCAGCGAGGCCAACGCCCATCCCCACTTCGACACCGCCGACCGCGTGCACATCGTCGTCAACGGAATCGTCGAGAACTACCTGGCGCTCAAGGAGCGCCTCAGCGACATGGGGGCCGTGTTCACGTCCGAAACCGACGCCGAGGTGATCGCTCATCTGGTCTCCTACCACTGCGCCCGCCAGAGCCTCGTGGAGGCCGTGCGTGCCGCCTACGGCGAGCTCCGGGGTCACTACGCGTTCGTGGCCATGAGTGCCGACGAGCCGGGCGTCCTGGTCGGCGCCCGCAAGGAGTGCCCGCTGATCGTGGGGCGCGGCGACGGGGAGCAGTTCATCGGCTCGGCGATCCCCGCGTTCATGCGCCACACGCGTCAGGTGCAGTACGTCGGCGACGACGAGATCGTGGTTCTGCGGCCCGACGGCGTGGAGTTCTTCAGCGCCGAGGGCGAGCCGCTGGAGCGCGAGATCCAGGAGATCGACTGGGACGCCGACACGGCCGAGAAGCAGGGCTATGAGACCTTCATGCTCAAGGAGATCCACGAGCAGGCCGACGCCGTGGCGGAGACGCTGGGCGAGCGGATCGCCCACGGCGACAGCGTCGACCTGGGCGAGCTGGGGGCGATCGACGACGAGCGACTGCGCAGCGCGCGCAAGGTGGTGATCGCCGCCTGCGGGACCGCCTACCACGCCGCGCTGGTCGGCCGCTACGCGATCGAGCAGTGGTCGCGGGTGCCGGTGGAGGTCGATATCGCCTCCGAGTACCGATACCGCAATCCCGTGATCGGAGCCGACGATCTGATGATCGGGATCTCGCAATCCGGCGAGACCGCCGACACGCTGGCGGCGATGCGCACGGCCCGCGAGCGCGGGGCGCACGTGCTGGCGGTGACGAACATCATGGGCTCGCAGGCCACCCGTGAGGCCGACGGCGTGCTCTACACCCGCGCCGGCCTCGAGATCGGGGTCGCGGCCTCTAAGACGTTCGTGGCCCAGCTGGTGGTCATGTACCTGATGGCGCTGCGGCTCGGCGAGCTGCGCGGCACGCTCTCGCGCCACGAGCTGCGGGAGAAGATCGCCGAGCTGAGGCGCCTGCCGCACGCCATCGCGGAGCTGCTCGAGCACTGCCGCCACAGGTGGAGCGAATCGCAAAGGACCACCACGGCGCCGACTTCTTCCTCTACCTCGGCCGCCACGTGGGGCTGCCCGTGGCGCTCGAGGGCGCGCTGAAGCTCAAGGAGATCTCCTACATCGCCACCGATGCCTACGCCGCCGGGGAGATGAAGCACGGCCCGATCGCACTGCTCGACGAGCACACCCCGGTGGTGGTCGTGGCCACCGACTCTCCGGTGCTGGAGAAAGTGATCTCCAACGTCCAGGAGGTGCGGGCCCGCGGCGCCCACGCCATCGCGGTGGCCACCGAGGGCGACTCGCGAATCGACCGCATCGCCGACGAGGTGATCCGGGTACCGCCGACCGACTGGATGCTGGCGCCGCTGCTGGCGGTGATTCCTCTGCAGTTGCTCGCGTACCAGATCGCCCGCCTGCGCGGGCTGAACATCGACCAGCCGCGCAACCTGGCGAAGACCGTCACCGTGGAGTAAACCGGTGCGTCGACGGCACGGCGCCGGCCAGTGATCCGCATCTGCGGATGGCGCGTATAGGGGATCAACAGAGTCGAGTGCCCGGCCTCGCACAACCATCTTGTCGCGGGAGCCGAAATGAGGGACTGCCGACCGGTCACTCGGGAAACGCATAAAGGAGGGGCATCGTGAGTGACCTAACCAGGCGCGTATTCGTCAAGAACTCCGCGGGGGCTGCGGCCGGCATGACCGCGATCGGAGCGCTACGCGGCCGAGCAGGCGGACGCCCAGGAGCACCCGGCCGGTTCCGAACCGGTAGTTGCATACGTGAGCAACCCCGGCAAGGGAGACATCTCGGTGATGGCCGGCGATCGCGAAGTAACCCTTCGCGATCGGAAGCTAGCCGCCCGGATCGCCCGCGCAGCTCGCTGAAAGCAAACGGCG
The DNA here is from genome assembly GCA_963846075.1 of uncultured Actinomycetes bacterium. Taxonomy (GTDB): domain Bacteria; phylum Actinomycetota; class Thermoleophilia; order Solirubrobacterales; family Solirubrobacteraceae; genus Palsa-465. The sequence continues at coordinate 40,654 of CAWJUS010000005.1, forward strand.
CCGCGGCGCAGCGGGTCGCGACGCGAAAGCAGTCTCATCAAAGAACAGCACTCGGAGGTCCAGCATGTCCTCTCATCGTGAGGCGCCGGCGATCAGCAAGGATCCGGTCGCCGACAACACCGACACCTACGCATTCGTGAGCCCGGATGACCCGGGCACGGTGACGATCATCTCCAACTACCTGCCACTCGAGGCGCCGTTCGGGGGACCGAACTTCTTCGAGTTCGGTGATGACGTCCGGTACGAAATCCACATCGACAACGACGGTGATGGCAAGCCGGACATCACGTACGAGTTCGAATTCGAGACGGAGGTTCGCAACCCGAACACGTTCCTCTACAACACGGGCCCGATCGACTCGATCTCCAGCAACAACTGGAACCGGCGCCAGTTCTACTCGGTGACCGGGTTCACCGGCGGGCGCCGAGACGTGATAGCGCAGCCACCTTGCGTGCCCGCCGTGCAACATCGGGCCGGCCTCGACGCCCAACTACGAGGGTCTCGCGGCCCAGGCTGTGCACCAGCGTCGGTGGGACACACGTTGTTCGCCGGCCAGCGACTGGAGGGCTTCTACGTCGATCTGGGGGCGATCTTCGACCTCGGAGACCTGCGGCCGTTCCAGAACCTGCACATCGCGGCGATGGCCACGGCGCCCGGCGTGAACGCAACGAACGACTTCGGCGTTCACTCAATCGCGCTGAAGGTGCCCAAGAGCGCAGCTGACCCGCGACGGTTCGACGCCGAACGACGGGTCGAGTCGGAAGGCCGTGATCGGTGTGTGGGCCGCAGCGAGCCGGCGGCGGGCACTCATCCGCGAGCCGGGACGCGATACGAGCCTCGAGACAGGCGGTTGGGTCCAGGTCTCGCGGCTTGGCAACCCGCTGTTCAACGAGGTGATCGTCCCGATGGGCGAGAAGGATCTGTGGAACTCGCTCCCGCCCGCCGATGACAGGTCAGTTCCTGAAGTATGTCCAGCACCCCGAGCTCGACGGCGCTGCTGCCCGTGCTCTATCCCGGCGTGTTCCCCAAGCTGGCGGCGTTGAAGGCGGCGCGGGCGGACCTGGTCGCGATTCTGCTGACCGGACTGCCCGACGGGGATCGTGCCGGGCTTTCAGAACTACACGGGTAAGCACTATCGCAGACCAGCTGCGGCTGAACATGGCGATCCCTCCGACGAGCAATCCCAACCCGCTGGGGTTGATCGGCGGCGACGACGGCCGGATTCCCCAACGGGCGGCGAGTGTTCGACGACGTCGTCACGGTGGAGCTGCGCGCGATCGCCGGAGCGACGTATCCGCTGGTGGACAAGAGCTATACGCCCGATGGAGCCGCGTCGCTGATCACCGACGGGCTCGGGACCGAACGAGCACGCCGCTACCAGTCGAACTTCCCCTATCTCGGAACTCCGAACGAGCGGCTATCAGACGACCCCGCTGGCTGCGGCCTGAGCGGGAGGTGAGAGCGATGACGACGAAGTCAGCGAGTCCACGCACGGAGCGAGCCGTTGGTCCCGCGGCGGCGACGAGCGCCGAGCGTGGCGCTCGACATCGGCGCCGGGCCGGGGGGCGCTCGTGATCTACCCGGACGGAGCGCTTCCGAGATCGGGAAATCGAGATCAGCCTGATGGGACGTCGACGGCCGTCGGGTCCATACCGGCGGTACACGAGCGAGGAACGCATGTCGGGCTCGATCCTGACCGCGATCTTCGGCAGCCTGCCGGCGGGCGAATACGTCGTCTGGGAGGACGACGAGCCACCGCGTGCCGCGACGAGTGACCGTCGCCCGAGGCGGGGTCGACGGTCCGCCGACGCTGAGACCGCACCGATAGCCGAGTAAGCCGCCGCCACGCCGCGTCGTCGACATGCGATGCGCGACGTCGTTGACGCGGCCGGCGAGTGGCGCGACGATCTCGCTGCATGGCCGCGGTCGTGATCGGGCTGCACGACGATCGGGTTCTTCATCCTGATCGCGGTCGTCGCCCCGCAGCACTACCACCTGGGTTCCTCGGGAGCGTTCACGGTGGGGCTCGGCCTCACCGCGTACACGCTCGGGCTGCGGCACGCATTCGACGCCGACCACATCTCGGCGATCGACAACACGACCCGCAAGCTGATGGCCGAGCGCAAGCGGCCGCTGAGCGTCGGCTTCTTCTTCTCGCTCGGTCACTCGACGATCGTGTTTGCGCTCGCGCTGCTGTTCGCGGTCGGCCTGCGCGCGCTCGATGGCCAGGTGCGCAGCGACGGCTCGACGCCTGCACCGGCGTCACGAGTCTGGATCGGCACCGGGCGTATCGGGCGGCTTCTTGTACGTGATCGCCGCACTCAACGTGGTGATTCTGTTCGGGATCCTGCGCGTGTTCCGCAACATGCGCCGCGGCGAACTACGATGAGGCAGAGCTCGAGCGTCAGCTCGAACACGCGCGGCCTGATGAACCGTTTCTACGGGCGCTTCACGCAGCGCGTCAGGAAACCGTGGCAGATGTATCCGCATCGGGATCCTGTTCGGCCTCGGCTTCGACACCGCGACCGAGGTGGCGCTGCTGTTTCTCGCGGCGGGCGCCGCCGGGGCTGGGCTGCCCTTCTACGCGATCCTGTGCTTGCCGATCCTGTTCGCCGCAGGAATGTCGCTGCTCGACACGATCGATGGCTCGTTCATGAACTTCGCGTATGGCTGGGCGTTCTCCAAGCCCGTCCGCAAGGTCTATTACAACATCACGATCACCGGCCTCTCGGTGGCCGTCGCGCTAGATCATCGGAACGGTCGAGCTGCCTCGGTCTCCTCGCCAGCCGGCTGAGCCTGAAGAGCGGCGTTCTGGAACTGGGTCTCGCGGACTCAACATCAACACGCTCGGTTTACGTCGATCGTTGGCATGTTCGTCATCACCTGGGTTATCGCACTTCTCGTGTGGCGCTTTGGCCGGATCGAGGAACGGTGGAGCCCGCGCGCCTCCCACAGATGACCGGTACATCCAGGACCCGGGTAGCAGTGCCGGAGGCATGACTGGATAACCTGGGGTCCGCGATGCGGACCGCGCTCGCTGACTGGCTCGAGCCGCTGCCCGACGCCGCCGAGCAGCGGGCGCTCGACGAGTGGGCGATCTCGGAGCGCGGCATCCCGAGCCTCGATCTCATGGAGCGCGCGGGCGGTGGTCTGGCCGCGCTCGTGGCCGACCGTTCGCCGTCTGGAGCAGTGGCCGTCGTCTGCGGCAAGGGGAACAACGGCGGCGACGGCCTGGTCGCCGCGCGCCTGCTGCGAGAGCAGGGGCGCGAAGTGCGAGTGCTGACGCTCTCGGACCCAGACGAGCTGCGCGGCGACGCGGCCCACAATCTGAAGCGGCTGCCGGGCGAGCGGCCGCAACGGTTCTCGCCGCAGGCGCTGGAGGGCGCCGGGGCGATCGTCGACGCGATCCTCGGAACCGGCTTCGCGGGCGAGCCGCGCGAGCCGGCTGCCGGGGCGATCGAGGCCATAAACGCGGCCGGCGGGGGAGAAGGGGACGCGGGCAGCCCGGTGGTCGTGGCCTGCGACGTCCCCAGCGGCGTCAACGGCTCGACGGGGGAGGTCGAGGGGGCCGCGGTGAGGGCCGACGCCACTGCCACGTTCCACGCCGCCAAGCCCGGCCTGTGGATCGCGCCGGGCAAGGACCACGCGGGGGAGGTCCGGGTGGTGCAGATCGGCATCCCGGCCGGGGGACCGGGCGACCCCAAGATCGGCCTGATAAGGCCCACGGTCCTCGACGCCATCCCGCGGCGGGGACGGGAGTCGACGAAGTTCGCGGCGGGCAGCGTGCTCGTCTGCGGCGGCTCGACGGGACTGACCGGCGCGCCCTGCCTGGCCTCGGAGGCGGCGATGCGGGCCGGCGCCGGCTACGTCACGGCGCTGATCCCCGGCTCGCTTGACCCCATCTTCGAGGTTCGCCTGCTGGAGGTGATGACGGTCACCGCTGCCCGACGAGCGGGGTTCGCTGACCGAAGCCTCGCTTCAGGACGCCGGCGCCCGGCTCGAACGCGCAGACGCGCTGGTGCTGGGGCCCGGTCTGGGGCGCGAGGAGCGGACGCTCGAGTTCGCCCGCCGGCTCGCGTCGAGCGCCGCGGCGCCGCTGCTGCTCGACGCCGACGGCCTGAACGCCCACGCCGGCGCGATCGACTCGCTGGCGGGCCGCGAGCAGCCGACCGTCCTCACGCCCCACGCCGGCGAGCTGTCGCGGCTGCTCGGCTCGGACAGCGCCGCCGTGGCCGCCAAGCGTCTGGACAGCGTGCGCCGGGCCGCCGAGGACGGCCAGGCGGTGGTCGTGCTGAAGGGCGACGACACGCTGGTGGCGCACCCCGACGGGCGCGTGGGCGTAAGCCGGGGCGGCGCTCCCGCGCTGGCCACGGCCGGCACGGGCGACGTCCTCTCCGGCGTGAGCGGCGCCCTCTTGGCAAAGGGGATGGACCCCTTCCACGCAGCCTGCGCCGCGGTGTTCGTGCACGCCCGCGCCGGGCAGCTTGCCGCACGGGACATCGGCTCGGAGGGCGTGATCGCCTCGGACGTCATCGCCCGGCTGCCGGCGGCGCTGCGCGACCCGGAGGGGTAGTGATGGCGCTGCGCGCGGTGGCGGACGTCAACCTCGCGGCGATCGAACGAAACGTGGCCACGCTGCGCCGCTCGCTGGGGCCGCGCACCGCGCTCTGCGCGGTGGTGAAGGCCGACGGCTACGGACACGGGGCCGTCCAGGCTGCCCGCGCGGCGCTGGCCGGCGGGGCCAGCTGGCTGGCGGTGGCCACCGCACAGGAGGCGGCCGAGCTGCGCGCAGGGGCCATCGCGGAGCGGATCCTGGTGATGGGCGCGCTGAGCGCCGAGGAGCTCCCGACCGCGCTCGGCGCGCGCGCCGATGTCGTGGCCTGGGACGAGCGCTTCGTCGAGCGGCTGCTGGCGCTCTGCACCCAGGCCGCGACGCCGATCCGGGTGCACGTCAAGCTCGACAGCGGCATGGGGAGGCTGGGCACGCGCGACCCGGACACGGCGCGGGCCGTGGCCGAGCGCGTGGCCGGATCGCAGCCCGCGCTCGAGCTGGCCGGGGCCATGACCCACTTCGCGACAGCCGACGACGATGAGGAGTTCGTGGCCGCGCAGCTCGCGGAGTTCGAGCCCTTCGTGGCGTCTTTGCGTGAGCGCCACCCGGGCCTGGTGGTACACGCCGCCAACAGCGCGGCCACGCTGTTCGTGCCCCGGAGCCATTTCGACCTCGTCCGCTGCGGTATCGCCATCTACGGCTGCGATCCGAGGGGCGAGGACCCCTTCGACCGGGGCCTCGAGCCCGCGCTCGGCCTGCGGTCATACATCGCGGCGCTCAAGCGCGCTGAGCCCGGCGACAGCGCCGGCTACGGCCGGCGGTTCATCGCCGAGCGCGAGACGTGCATCGCCACGCTGCCGATCGGCTACGCCGACGGCGTCAGGCGGGCGCTCACCAACAACTGCGACGTGCTGGTGCGCGGCGAGCGCTACCCGCTGGTGGGGACCGTCAGCATGGACAACGTGACGATCGACGTGGGAGCGGAACCCAGGGTCCGGACGGGCGACCGCGCGACGCTGATCGGCTCCGACGGCCCCGAGCGACAGACCGCCGAGGATCTGGCGCGGCGCATGGGGACGATCAACTACGAGGTCGTCTGCGGGATCTCGAGCCGCGTGACGCGCGAGTACCACTCGGACGGCGAGCCGGTGCCGTGAGCGCGGGCGTCAGAGCCGACGGCGATCCCGTGGGCATCGCGGCCCGCGTGGCCGGCGCGGCGGCGTGGCTGGTGGGCGGCGCGCTGCGAGACCGCCTGCTCGGGCGCCAGACGAGCGACTACGACATCGCCGTGGCCGGCGACGCCGAGCCCGTCGCCCGCGCGGTGGCGCGTGAGGCGCGGGCCCATGCCTTCTCGCTCTCCGAGGAGTTCGGCACGTGGCGCGTCGTCTCTCGCCGCCACGGCTGGCAGATGGATGTGCTGGCGCTGGAGGGAGACTCGATCGAGGACGATCTCGCCCGACGCGACTTCACGATCAACGCCATCGCCGAACGGCTGAGCGACGCGGAGGGAGCCGAAACGACGGGCGCCGAGGAGCTGGTCGACCCCTTCGGCGGGTTGGGCGATCTCGCCGCCTCGAGGCTACGGATGGTCTCGCCGCGGTCCTTCGAGCGAGACCCGCTGCGAACGCTGCGCCTGGCGCGGCTGCGCGGTGAGCTCGACTTCAGCGTCGAGGGGGAGACCCGGGCGGCCGCGTCTCGCGGCGCCGATGGTCTGGCCCGTGTGGCACCCGAGCGCATCTTCGCCGAGCTCAAGCGCGCGATCAGCGCGCCGCGGGCGCTCGAGGCCCTCGAGGAGATGGACGCCATCGGCGTCACGAACGCCGTGCTGCCCGAGCTCGGCGCCCAGCGCGGCGTGGAGCAGAGCCGCTACCACCACCTCGACGTTCACGACCACACGCGCGCGGTGCTGGCCGAGACGATCTCGCTGGAGCGCGACCCCGAGCCGGCTTTCCGCGAGCAGGCCGAGGCCGTAGCCGCGCTCATGGCCGAGCCCCTCGCCGACGAGCTCACGCGAGCGCAGGCTCTGCGCTTCGGCGCGCTGTTTCACGACATCGCCAAGCCGCAGACGCGGGCCGTGACGCCGGAGGGGAGGGTGACGTTCATCGGCCACGACGCGGTGGGCGCAGAGCAGGCGCACGACGTGCTGGGCCGCCTGCGGGCCAGCGAGCGGCTCGCGCTGCACGTCGGTGCCCTGACCCGGCATCACCTGCGGCTGGGGTTCCTGGTGCATCAGGCGCCGCTGGGGCGCAGGGACATCTACCGCTACCTGCGGGCCTGCGCGCCGGTCCAGGTCGACGTGACAGCGCTGAGCGTCGCCGACCGCCTGGCGACTCGCGGCGCCGGCTCGGAGCGGGCCATCGCCAGGCACCTTGAGCTGGCGCGTCGCCTGCTCGAGGAGGCCTTCGCCTGGCTGTCCGATCCCCCGCGGCCACCGGTGCAGGGGCGACGAGCTCCAGCGGGAGCTCGGCCTGCAGCCCGGTCCGGAGATCGGTCGCCTGCTGGCCCAGCTCGAGGAGGAGAGCTTCGCCCACGAGATCGAGACGCCGTCGGAGGCGCTCGAGCGGGCGCGCCAGCTCCTGGCGGGCGGCGGACGATAGGCTGCTCGACCCCTGATGAGCGATCCCGACTGCATCTTCTGCAAGATCGTCGCCGGCGAGCTGCCGGCCACTGTCGTCGACGAGGACGAGCGCACGATCGCGTTCATGGACATCAACCCCGCCACGCGGGGTCACGCGCTGGTGATCCCGCGCGAGCACCACAGAAATCTGCTCGAGATCGAGCGCGAGGACCTGGAGGCGACCGTTGCGGCGGCCCAGCGACTGGCCCAACGGGTCAACGAGCGGCTCGATCCCGACGGGGTCAACCTGCTCAACGCTTGCGGCCGCGCCGCATGGCAGACGGTGTTCCATTTCCACATCCACGTCATCCCGCGCTACGAAGACGACCCGTTACGGCTGCCGTGGACCCCCGCCGAGGGCGACGAGGACGAGATCGCCGCGGCCGCTTCGGCGCTCAGATGAGCGCCGTCGGGCTGGAGCGCGACGGGGGCCTGGCGGTCGTCACCTTCGACTCGCCGCCGCTGAACCTGTTCTCGGCCCAGATGGAGCGGGAGCTTCAGGAGGCGGTCGCCGAGCTCGAGGCCGAGGCCCCGCGAGCGGTGCTCTTCCGAGCCGAGGGCCGCGTGGTCTCGGGCGGGGTCGACGTGTCGCTGTTCGCCGCGCTCGAGAGCTCGGCGGCGGCGGAGGAGACGTTCCAGCGGCTGATCGAGCTCGCCAGACGCGTCGATCGGCTGCCGTGCCCGACGGTCTTCGCCGCGCATGCCCTGTGCCTGACGTGGGCCTTCGAGCTGGCGCTGGCCTGCGATCTACTCGTCGCCGCTCGCTCGGCGCAGTTCGGGCTGGTGGAGAGGGTCGTGGGGCTGACCCCGGCGATGGGCGGCACGCAGCGGCTGGCCGAGCGCGCCGGCAGCGGCAGGGCGCGTCAGTTCGTGATGAGCGGCCGCCCCTACGACGCAGAGACCCTCGAGCGCTGGAACGTCGTCAACCTGCTCCTCCCCGACGATGGCTTCGACGCGGCGGCGCGCGAGCTGGCCGCCGAGCTGGCTGCCGGGCCCACGCGCGCCCACGCGGCCACCAAGCAGGTGATCCGGGATTACCTCGAAGGCGGCGTCGAGCTCGCCAACGACCGCGTGGCCCAGGTGGCCGGCGCGCTGTTCGACACCGAGGATCTGCGCGGCGCCGTGGCCTCCTTCTTGGAGCATGGACCGGGCAAAGCCACGTTCCACGGTCGCTGACGGCTCGCCTGCGCTCCTGATACTTTCTCAGCCCATGCCGACCGGGACTGTTAAGTGGTTCAGCGACGACAAGGGCTTCGGCTTCATCACGCCCGATGAAGGCGGGCGCGACTTGTTCGTGCATTTCACCGGCATCGCCGGCGACGGCTATCGCTCGCTGCCCGAGGGCTCCAAGGTCTCCTACGAGGAGGAGGCCGGGCCCAAGGGACCGAAAGCGGTAAACGTCACAAAGATCTGAGGCCGGCGCGCATTCGCGCGCCGGCCCCGGGCGGAACATGTTCCGCCCGGCCGGGCCGATCATGATCGGCCCGGGTCCATTCGATCGGCCGCAACTGTGTCCGCCCGTTCGTGTTCAATGGAGACCATGAGGCGATTTCTTCTGCTCGCCGCGAGCGTCTGCGTGCTGCTGGGATTCGGCGCGACGACGACCTACGCCGTCAAGACGACCACACCCTCGGCGGCGCTCGGCAGCCAGCTTGGCTCGACCGTGCAGCTGGGCGGCACGGCCGTGCCGGTCAAATCGCCGGTCTGCCCCAAGGGCACCGCGCCGCAGAACTGCACCTTCGTCATGACCAGGGTCACGGCGCTGCAGACGGTCATCAACGGCGCCACCTACCCCACGGCCGTCAAGCAGTCCGGGCAGATCGTGGCCTTCACGGTCGGCCTGGCCCAGCTGTCGAGCAACTCGAGCCACGGCGAAGAGCTTCACCAGCCAGCTGAACGCCAAGTACGGCGGCGCCAGCGAGGCACAGCTGACGGTGCTCAATCCGGGCAAGAACAATCAGTTCACGGTTGCCGCTCAGGGCCCCGTGGAGCAGCTTCAGCCCTACCTCGGCTACGTCGTCCAGTTCCCGCTGGCCACCCCGATTCCGGTCAGGCCCGGACAGGTGGTCGCGCTGACCGTTGGGACCTGGGCGCCAGTCCTGTCCTACAACCTGGCGTCCAAGTACTACTCCTACCGCCAGAGCCGGAGCTTCAACTGCAAGACGGTGGGCACGCAGCAGAACGCCGTGACGGCGGTCGGCCAGACGAAGTCGTTCGCCTGCTCCTATCCCGGCACGCGGGCCGAGTACAGCGCCACCGAAGTCACCAATCCGGTCGTCGCCATAGCGGCCTGGTTGGCGCCGAGCGGCCGGCCCTGGGGGTTGCCCGGGAGGGTGGTCGAGAAACGTGCCTATATGGACGGTTTCTCGACCAGGCCCAGATGGCGGTCCCGCCCGCCCCTCCTGGCGAAGCCCGCGCCGGAGTGCCGAGCCCGACCGCCCCGCTAGTGCCCGAGGCCGGCGCCGCCGCTGCCTGAGCCCGCGCCCGCGCCGCCGCCAGCCGTCCCGCCACCGCCCGTAGCGCCGCCACCCGTGGCGCCGCCGCCCGTCGCACCCCCGCCGGTGGCCCCGGTGCCGCCGCCCGTCGCGCCCCCGCCGGCGCTATTCGCGGTCCCGCCGCCGGCCGTTCCGGCGGTGCCGCCTCCGGCCGCGGTCCCGCCCGTGGTCGAGGATCCGCCCGAGGTGCTCGCGCCTCCGGGCGAGGTGCCGCCCGACGAGGTGGTGCTGGTGCTGGTCGTGCTGGTGGTCGACGTCGTGGCGCCGGTGGCCGGCGCGCTGGCCGAGCCGGTGGGAACGGTCAGCGTCGGCGCGCCCGAAGTGTCGGTGGTGCCCGAGCCGCCGCCTCCGCAGGCGGAGACCCCGGCGCCAAGCGCCACCGTAGCCGCCGCCACGGCGATCAGTGAGGCCCTGGAGCGCAAGCTCAGGCCTCCAGCGGCTCCATCCGCCTGCCGCAGTGCGGGCAGTCGTTCAGATCCTTTTGGGTCAGTTGGTCGCACCAGTTGCAGAAGCGCAGGTTCTCGACGGCCCAGGGGAGCTCGGACGCGGTCGGCGCCAGCGGCAGCAGCTGGCCCACCACCTCCAGCTCCTCGCCGGTGTCGCGGTCGCGGTAGACGTGGTCCCGCTCGGCCTCGATGATGACCTCGCGGCCCGTCGAGGGTGCCCGCATCCGGTACTTCTGACGGGTGCGCATGCGGCGCCATCGTAGCGGCTGTCGTGGCGCTTCGACGCCCCGAGCTGGGATAGAGTGCGCGCCCACGATGGCACCTGCCCTCGGACGCAAGCTGCCCCTGCGCCGCGTGCTGGCGGGCGTTGTGCCCCTCGCGCTGGTCACTTTCGCGCTGGGGGGCTGCACGCTCAAGCACCCGACGGCCAACCTGGCCACGGGCAAGGAGATGTTCGTCTCCAAATGTGGCGTTTGCCACACGCTCAGCCACGCCGGCACCAACGGCGCGATCGGGCCGAACCTCGACGACGCCTTCAGGCAGGACCGCGCCGACGGCGTCAAGAGCACCTCGATCCAGGGCCTGGTCGACTACTGGATCCAGTACCCCAACAGCCAGGGCGTGATGCCCGCCAGGCTGTTCAAGGGTCAGGATGCCCAGAACGTGGCCGCCTACGTCGGCGCGGTGGCGGCGGTCTCCGGCCAGGACACCGGCGCCCTGGCCCAGGCCGGCGCGGTGCAGGGGACGTCGGCCGCCGCCGGCAAGCAGGTGTTCACGGGCATCGGCGGCTGTGGCGCCTGCCACACGCTCGCGGCGGCGGGCACAACGGGGACCGTGGGGCCGAACCTGGACCAACGGCTGCGCTCCGACTGCGCGCTGCCGGCCTCCAAGAAGGTCCGCGGCGCGACGCTCGCCAAGTGCATCCAGACGGCGATCGTCAACCCCTACGCGTTCCTGCCGTCGGGCTATCCGGCGGGCGTGATGCCCTCGAACTTCTCCACCAAGCTCAAACCGAACGAGATAACGGCGCTCGTCAACTTCCTCGAGAGCGCGACGCACTAGGCGCGCCTCGCGCGCAGGAGTTTCGGTCCCCGTCAGCGAAGACGGGCTGCATGTCACGTCAAAGCCGCAGTCTGTCAACCGCCGCGCTGGTGGTCGTGTGTGCCGGCGCCCTCGCCGCATCGGCCTACAGCCGCCACGTCGAAGCCGGCCACCGTTCACATCATGGCCATCAAGCCCCACATCGAGACGCTCGACTTCCCACCGCTGGGAAAGAGCCCGGGCGACCTCTACGTGTTCGACGCGACAATCGTCAAGCCCAACGGGCGGACGGTGATCGGGCGCGTTCGCGGCACGCAGACCGAGCATCAAGCTCGAGAACGGGGTGGAGACCGTCCAGGGTCTGATCACGTATGAGCTGGGTCCGGGAAACGAGCTCGTGATCGGTGGTCTGTCGTCCTACCCGCTGATCGGGACCGAGCTGGTCAAGGGCAAGAAGTACGAACGTCCGGTGCTCGGAGGCAGCGGGAGATTTGCGGGTGCCAGCGGGACGCTCACGAGCCGCTATCTCGGAGGCGGGTCGCGGTACGACCAGGTGTTCCGGCTGAAGTACTGAGCGGCGATCAGCTCAGAGCCTTGATCGCCAGGACGATGCCCACGATCACGGCCACGACGAGCGACGAACAGGATCAGGGTCTGGAACGCCTCCGCCTCTGAGTGAAGGGGGTTGGGGAGGCGTCGGCGCCTGGGCGGGGGCGCCACCGGCGGTCTAGAGGACGTAGACCGTCGTGTAGACGACGATCCACATCGCGTCCACGAAGTGCCAGTAGATCCCGGGGACCTCCATGCCCTGGTGGTGCTCGGGCGAGTAGTGACCGCGGAAGGAGCGGATCGAGACGATCGCCAGCGCGCAGAGGCCGACGAACACGTGCGCGCCGTGCAGACCGGTCAGCGAGTAGAAGATCGTCGCCTGGGCGGTGTCGTGGGGCGCGAAACCCAGGTTCGCGTACTCGTTGACCTGCACGAACAGGAACGTCAGGCCCAACAGGAAGGTGGCCACCATCCCGGCCTTCAGCCCGAAGCGGTTGCCGTTCTTGATCGACGTCAGCGCCCAGTGGATCGTGAGCGAGGACGAGATCAGGATCGCCGTGTTGACGCCCGCCACGGCCTCGGGGATGTGCGACCCGTGGGCGGGCCAGGGGTCGTGCGTGGCGACGCGGATGAAGAAGTAGGCGGTGAAGAACGCCCCGAAGATCATCACCTCGGAGATGATGAAAAGGAGCATCCCCAGGACCGGGGCCTCTACGCGAGAGGAGCGGTGGGCGGGGGGCGGCCCGTGGTGCTCGGCGTGGGTGGCGGCTGCGGCTTCCAAGTTTGGTCCTAGATCAGGTGGTGGCGGCGGTCACGTCGCCGTGGACCACGTGCTCGACGGGCTTGCCGGTGGCGTTGCGGACGCGCTCGATCAGATCCCCCCGCAGCCAGCCCGACTTCGTCTCCGGGAACGTCGAGATCACGATGTCGTCGACGCGGAAGTACTGGAGCGCGTTCATGATCGCGGTGTAGGGGTCGGGGTCGCCGATCATCCCCGCCGCGAACAGGCCGGCGCTGCGCATGCGGTCGAGCACCAGGCGCAGGCGCGTCCTGGCCCGCCTGGTGTCCCGGCCCTCGCCCCCCTCCTGGGGGACGACCACCAGGAACAGGTGGCCGCCGTCCTCGGTCCCGCCGTCCGCCTTGGCCTTCAGGGCGCCCAGCAGCTCGTCGCCCGACGCGGTGCGGTTGGCCACCGCCAAGGTGACCTTGAACGGCAGCCCCTCGGTGTCGGGGTCGGCCACGATGTGCTCCACCGGGAGTCCGGAGACGTCGCGCACGCGGTCGATCAGGTCGCGCCGCAGCCAGCCCGAACGCGTCGCGGGGTAGGTGGAGATGATGATCTCGTCCGGGTGGTACTCGTGCACCGCGTCGATCGCCGCGGTGTAGGGATCGGGATCGCCGACCTCGCCGATGGCCTCGATGTCCTCGGCGTGGAGGAACGACAGCGCCAGGTCCACGCGGGCCTGGGCGGCGTCGTGGACCGCGTCGTCGTAGATCACCAGTCCGGCGCGCGGGCGGTTCCGGGGAACGCAGAGCACGAAGCGGACGTCGCCCTGCTCGGCGCGGCCGCGAACGGCATCGATCAGCTTGCGGCCGCCGATCGTCTCGTTGGCTACGACGAGGACGGTCTTCATTCGTGTCGCTCTTGGCTCGGTGGCGTCGTGAAGCCGGCGGCGACCTCTTCGCGCACCTCGGTCGGGGCCTTGAAGATGCCGTGCACGGCGCCCGGGAACCCCATACTCATAGGGGCCGCCGACGACGGTCGGGACGGCGTCGAAGTTGAACACCGGCGGCGGCGAGGAGACCTGCCACTCGAGCGTCAGCGCCCGCCACGGATTTGCACTGGCGCGCGGTCCGTGCCGCCAGCTGGCGACCATGTTGTAGAGGAAGATCAGGGTCGACAGGCCGAGGATGAAGGCCGCGAACGAGATGAACAGGTTCCAGGTCGCGAACTTGGCCGCGTACTCCGCCACGCGGCGGGGCATGCCCTGGATGCCGATCAGGTGCATGGGCCCGAATGTCAGGTTGAAGAAGATGAACGTCATCCAGAAGTGCCATTTGCCCAGGCGCTCGTCGAACATCCGCCCCGTCATCTTCGGGAACCAGTAGTAGACGCCGGCGAAGATCGTGAACAGCGAGCCGCCGAACAGCACGTAGTGGATGTGGGCCACGATGAAGTACGTCTGCGAGACGTGGATGTCGAACGGGATCATGGCCAGCATCACGCCGCTGATCCCGCCCAACGTGAACATCGTCAAGAAGCCCAGCGCGAACAGCATCGGCGTGTCGAGGTGCAGCACGCCGCGCCACAGCGTGGCCAGCCAGGAGAAGATCTTGATCCCGGTGGGCACGGCGATGATCGACGTCGTGATCATCATCGGGATGCGGATCCAGGGCGACATGCCGGAGACGAACATGTGGTGCGCCCACACGGTGAAGCCCAGCACCACGATCGCCACCAGCGAGAAGGCCATCATCCGGTAACCGAAGATCGGTTTTCGCGACTTGACGGCGATGATCTCGGAGATGATCCCGAAGCCGGGCAACATCATGATGTAGACGGCGGGGTGCGAGTAGAACCAGAACACGTGCTGATACATGAGCACGTTGCCGTTGTCTTGCCCGCCGACGAACGCGTCGAAGAAGTGGAAGTGAAGCCCCGAATCGAGCAGCACGAAGACCTGCGAGGCGGCGATGAACGGCGTGGCGATCACGACCAGCAGCGAGGTGGAGAAGTTGGCCCACACGAGCAGCGGCATGCGGAAGAAGCTCATGCCGGGCGCACGCATCGTGATGATCGTCACCAGGAAGTTGAGCGCGGTGAAGATCGACGAGAAGCCCGCGAACTGGATCCCGATGGAGAAGAACAGCTGACCCACGGGCATCGTCGTGGACAGCGGCGCGTAGGCCGTCCAGCCGGAGGCGAACGAGCCGCCCGGCGCCAGGAAGCTCATCAGCATGATCACGCCGCCCAGCGGCAGGAGCCAGTAGGAGAGCGCGTTCAGGCGCGGGAACGCCATGTCCGGGGCGCCGATCATCAGCGGCAGCACGAAGTTCGCCAACCCGGCGAACACCGGGATCACGAACAGGAAGATCAGGACGCTGGCGTGGACGGAAAAGACGCCGTTGTACTCCTCGGGCGTCAGGAACTGCATCCCCGGCTTGGCCAGCTGGGCACGGATCAGCATCGCCAGCAGGCCGCCCACGAACAGGAAGAAGAACGAGGTCACCGTGTACTGGATGCCGATGACCTTGTGGTCGGTGTTGACGCGGAAGTAGTCGCGCCAGCTGTAGGCGCCGTGGCCCGAGTGATCCTCGGGGCGTGTCGGGCGGCCGGCGGCCCAGTACAGCCAGTAGTCGCAGGTTCCGATGCCCACCAGGAACGCGAGCGGGGCCGAGAACAGACCGACGATCGTGATCGCGTGGCCGTCGATCACCGGGTGCTGGTGCTCCAGCCCGCGGATCAGCGCGGTGATCCCGAGCGCGAAGGCCAGCCCGATGACGCTGCACAGCGCGGCCCGGTACCAGCCGGGGCGGCGGAGCTTGGGGGGAAGCGGAACGCGCGTTCGCGGCTGGCCGGGGGCGATTGCGGAGGGAGGCACGGCGGCCTGGGTGCTGGTGGCCATCAGCCGATCTCCTTGTCTGGCGGGGTGAGGATCATCTTGTGTGTCGGGGTCGGGATCATCCGAATGCAGGAGTCATTACTTGTACGTGGTCTTGCCCCCTACGCCCCCCACCTTGCTGTGGTAGGGCGTTCCCGGGACGCCGGGCTGCTTGGCGAACGAGGGCGGCGCGCCGATCGGCGGCGTCCCGTTCACGGGCTGCGAGCTCAGCCAGGACTGAAAGGTGGCGGGTGGAACGACGTGCACGGTGGCCCGCATCAGCGAGTGGCCGGCGCCGCACAGCTCCGTGCATTCCGCCGGGTACGTGCCCAGCCGCGTCGGGGTCACCCGCAAGGTGGTCGTGATCCCCGGGACGGCATCGATCTTCTCCGAGAACTCGGGGACGAAGAAGCTGTGGATCACGTCGAGCGAGCGGATCTTGAAGACGACTGGCTGGTCCTTCGGCAGGTACAGCACGGGAGACACCACGGCCTTCCCTCCCTGCTCAGGATATGAGAACTCGAACGCGAACTGCCGCTCGGTCACGTTCACCGTCATCTCGTTCTTCTTGCTGGCCTCGTTGGAGTGCAGGACGGTGTAGGCGTAGGTGCAAAGCGAGAGGAGCAGGACGGCCGGCAGCGCGGTCCATACGACCTCGAGCCGCGTGTTGCCGTGGATCGGCGGCCCGTCGCGCTCCTCTTCGCCGGGGCGCATCCTGAACTTCCACACCGAGAACAGCACGACCGTCTCCACCAGCACGAAGATCGGCACCGTGGCTATCAGCAGCACGGTGTAGAGCGTGTGCACGTTGCTGGCCTGCCTTGACGCGTCGGCCGGGAACCACGGGATCACCAGGGCAATCGGCAGCAGGATTGCGATCCCGATCACTCCCACCACGACCATCTGCAGGATTGGACGGTTACGCACTGATCTCCGCGGGGCCGGTACGCATCTGCAACCACGCTCATCCTATGGGTTCCGCGCGACAAACGCGGCCGGTGGGGAGGGTCACAGCGGGGCTGTCGCCGCGGAAAGGCGAGTGGTTATGATTGCGCCAATCGTTGCAAGCTAACCGGGAGATGCCATGCAGGTGCGAGATGGGATGTCGGACGTCGTTCTCACCGTTGGCCCCGGTCACACGCTGCGCGAGGCGGCCACCGCCATGTGCCGCCGCGGCGTGGGCGCGGCCGTCGTGCACGACATCGAGGCCCCCGGCCCCGGCCTGATCACCGAGCGTGACATCCTGACCGCGGTCGGCACCGGCAAGGACCCGGACAGCGAGAGGGTCAGCGACCACCTGTCGCAGAACCTGACGGCCGCCGCTCCCGACTGGCCGCTCGAGCGCGCGGCCGCGGCGATGGTCAGGGGGCGCTTCCGCCACCTCGTGGTCGTCGACCGCGGCGAGCTCGTGGGGATCCTCTCGATGCGAGACATCGTGCGCGTCTGGACCGGCGACGGCGCCACCTGCGACGTCCCGGCTGCGGCGGCCTCTTAGGCGCGCGCTCGAGGCCCTAGGGCCTTAGTGCCGGTGCTCTTCGGGGAGCGCGGCGACGTCGCGGCTGGTGTCCGAGACCCAGCGGAAGACGCAGATGATCAACACGATTCCGCCGAGCGCGGAATAGACCCACCAGATCGTGGTGCCGATGACGATGAGGGTGATGGCCGCCGCCGAGATGATCGGCAGCAGCGTCGGACCCGGGAGGTGAATGTCCTCGCCGGCGGGCGGGGTCTCGTCCTGAGGTTCGTAGGCGCTCACGTCTAGGGGTGCACGTAGATGGCGGCGGCGACGAACGTCAGCCCGAACATGATCAGGCAGATCGCGCCGGCGATCAGCCCCGAGCGGATGTTCTTGCGCGCGAGCCTTCTATCCATGCCGGCCGGGGATCATAGCTTCACGTCGGCCACCATCGCCCCGAACAGCAGGGCGAGGTAGGCCAGCGAGAACAGATAGAGGTGCAGGGCGCTCCGCCGGTCGGCGCGGCGGTAGAGCAGAACGGCGCCGCCGATGAACGCCAGTCCGAGGACCATCGAGGCAACGAGGTAGAAGCCGCCGAAGGCGCCGGCGCAGAAGGGCAGCTGGGAGATCGCGTAGAGCAGCAGCGAGTAGAGCAGGATCTGCCGGCGTGTCTCGTGCTCGCCGCGGACCACGGGCATCATCGGAACGCCCACGCGCTCGTACTCCTCCTTCATCAGCAGGCTGAGCGACCAGAAGTGCGGAGGCGTCCAGTAGAAGACGATCGCGAACAGGTAGACCGCGGTCCAGGCCAGCGAACCCCGTGTCGCCGCCCAGCCCACGAGGGGCGGCACCGCCCCCGCGGCACCGCCGATGACGATGTTCTGCGGCGTGCGGCGCTTGAGGTAGAGCGTGTAGACGCAGACATAGCCGACGAAGCCCGCCAGCGACAGCGACGCCGCGAGCACGTTGACGCAGGTGGAGAGCTCGAGAAACGAGAGGGCCGCCAGCGACAGGCCGAAGACCAACGCCGCCCGGGGCGCAATGCGGCCGGCCGGAATCGGTCTCGACGCAGTGCGGCGCATGCGGGCGTCGATGTCGCGGTCGAGGTAGTGGTTGACCGCCCCGGCGCCGCCCGCGGACAGGTAGCCGCCCAGGCAGGTCAGCGCGATCGTCGCCGCCGACGGACTGCCGGCGACCTCCATCGTGGTGATCGTCGTCAGCAGCAGCAGCGACTGCACCTTGGGCTTGGTCAGCTCCACGTAGTCCGCGAGCAGCTGGCGGGAGCGGCTCAGCGGCCGCGGCGCGGTCCGGGCGAGCGTGCGTTGTTCCGGTGGCCGCCATCAGGGAGTGCTCAGACCCGTGCGAACCGTTCCGAGCCGCCCGTCTTCTGCACCACGCCGGTCTCTCGCTCCACCTGCCGGCGGATGTCGCGCATCGGCTCCAGCGAGCGCACGCGCGGAATCGAGTCGAAGTTGTTGGCCGGCGGGGGCGAGAGCGTGAACCACTCGAGCGTGTTGCCCTTCCATGGGTCCGGTCCGGCGAGCGGACCCACCTTCAGGCTGCGTATCGCGTTGACCACCGTCACCAGGACTCCGAGACCGAGGATGAAGCTTCCGATCGTGGAGATCAAGTTGTAGGTCGACCAGCCATAGCCCGGGGGATATGTGTAGATGCGGCGCGGCATCCCCGACAGCCCCAGGGCGTGCTGGACGAAGAACGTGGCGTTGAAGCCGATGAAGATGAGCCAGAACGACAGCTTGCCGATGCGCTCGTTCATCATCCGCCCGGTCATCTTCGGGTACCAGTAGTAGAGGCCCGCGAAGACCGGGAAGATCGCGCCGCCGAAGATCGTGTAGTGGAAGTGGGCGACGACGAAATACGTGTCCGTGAGCTGCCAGTCGACCGGGAAGGTCGCGAGGAAGATGCCCGTGATCCCGCCGATCACGAACACGGCGATCATCCCGGCCGCGAAGTACAGCGCGGTGCTGGTGACTATCGACCCTCGCCATAAGGTCGCGATCCAGTTGAAGATCTTTACGCCCGTGGGAATGCCGATCAAAAACGACGACAGCATGAAGAACCCGAGCACGACGATCGGCAGCGGCGAGGCGAACATGTGGTGCGCCCACACGAGCGTGGCCAGGAAGGCGATCACGGCGATCGAAGCGGCCATCGCCTTGTAGCCGAAGATCGGCTTGCGCGAAAAGACGGGGATGATCTCCGAGATCATCCCGAAGCCCGGCAGCACCATGATGTAGACCTCCGGGTGGCCGAAGAACCAGAACAGGTGCTGCCAGAGAACCGGCGAGCCGTGCGCCGTGGGGTCGAAGAAGTGGGTGCCGAAGTGGCGGTCGGTCAGGAGCATCGTCACGGCCGCCGCGACCACCGGCAAAGCGATGATCAGCAGGATGGCGTAGATCAGAATCGACCACACGAACAGGGGTAAGCGTCCCCAGCCCATGCCCGGGGCGCGCATGTTGACGATCGTGGCGTAGAAGTTGATCGCGCCGAGCAGCGAGGAGATGCCGGTGAGGTGGATGAGGAAGATCCAGGCGTCCTGGCCGCCGGAGGGCGAGAACGCGATGCTCGACAGCGGCGGATAGCTCCACCAGCCGGCCTCGGGCGGATTGAAGAAGAACGTGGCGTAGAAGACGATGCCGCCGAACAGCAGGAGCCAGAACGACAGCGCGTTCAGGCGGGGGAAGGCCATGTCCCGCGCGCCGATCATCAGCGGCACGAAGTAGTTGCCGAAGCCGGCCATCACGGGGACGACGAACAGGAAGACCATCGTCGTCCCGTGCATCGTCAGCAGCTCGTTGTACTTCTCGCCGGTAATCAGCGTGTTGCCCGGCACGCCCAGCTGCATGCGCATGATCAGCGCCTCGACCCCACCGAGGATGAAGAACACGAAGGTGAGGACCAGGTACATGATCCCGATCTTCTTGTGGTCGGTGGTTGTGACCCAGTCGATCCAGCGCTTGGTCCGCCGAGGGAAGGTCACCCGCTCGGTGGTGAGCTGCGGAACTGGGCGGGAGGGGACGGTGGTGACGGACATCTAGAGCTGGTTGGTCTGGTTCAGGTATTGGCGCAGCTGGCCAACCTGGTCGTTTGCTTTGTTGATCATGTTCTCCTGTTCGGTGAGCCAGGCCCGGTACTGGGCGGGCGAGACCACGCGCACCAGCGCGGTCATGGCGGCATGGTTGCGGCCGCAGAGCTGAGCGCACTGGCCGTGATAGAGGCCCGGATGCAGCGCCTTGAACCAGGTGTAGGTCGTGTAGCCGGGCACGGCGTCGACCTTGCCGCCGAGCGAGGGCACCCACCAGGAGTGGATCACGTCGCTCGACTGGATGTCGAGGATGACGGTGGTGCCCACCGGGGCGACCATCTGCTGATAGGAGTAGGGGAGCTTCTGCTGGAAGTAGTTGTTCAGGCAGCCGTTCCCGTACGTGTAGCGCCAGATGTATTGACGGCCCACGATGCAGATCGTGACCTTCTTGCCGTTGGGGGGATTGGGCTCGGTGGTGGAGGCCGAAAGCACCACGCTCGGGTTGGAATTCGGGGGGTTGATGATCTTCGGCAGCTTGATGAACGTCACCACGGTGATGGCCACCAGGATCATCGCGGCGCCCACCGTCCACCCCACTTCGAGCCGCGTGTTCCCGTGAATCTGGGCGGCGACGGCGCCCTTCTTGGCGCGGAACTTGATCAGCGAGTAGATCAGCGTCCCGAACACGAGCACGAACACGATCGCGGCGATGTAGAGGATGATCTTGTAGAGCGAGTCGATGCCGTTGGCGTTCGGCGACCCGCCCGACTTGGGGGTGATGAAACTCGCGAGCGCTGCCGGGGCCGACAGCAGGGAGACCGCGATGCAGGCAGTCAGCGTCGCCGCGAGCGTCAGCGGCCGGCGGCTTTTCAAGAGGGCTCGCAAGGCGGCGGGATTCTATCTGGACGCGCCCGTTTCGATAGCGACACCGCGCCGAGCGCCGTCGCCGGCAAGCCTATACTCGCCGCGGTTTGCGGTTGTCGAGGGGCATCAGAGCGATCGCCTGGGCCCTTGTCGCGGTCGGGGTTGCGGCGCCTGCCCTGCGGCGTCGCCTTCGCCTGCGGCCCGCGGCGGTGCTCGGGCCCGCGGCGCTGGCGCCGGCGGCGCTGTGCGTGGCCGCGCCACGGTCCAGAGCACGGGACGTCGCGGTCTGTGCGCTCAACATGTGGGCCTACGTGGCGGCCTACGAGATGCCCCACGACGAGCCAGAGCGCCTGGCCGCGCGAGTGCGGGCCCGCTACCCAATCGTGATCGACCGAATGCTCGGACTGGGGACCGTGCCGACGCTGCGTCTGCAGCGGGCGTTCGCCAAGCCCGGCCGGATCGCGCCCTTCGAGCGCGTGCTCGTCTGGTGCCACTGGGTGTGGTTCGCGGTTCCTCATGCCAGCGTGGGCTATGTGCTGATCCGGCGCCCGGAGCGGTTTCCAGCCGCGGCGGCACGGATGTACGCGGTGTTCGACATCGGGGCGATCTTCTATTGGGCGTTTCCCACCGCGCCTCCGTGGTGGGCCGCTCTCCACGGAGAGCTCGGTGACGGCGAGGCCGGCGACAGCCACACGATTCGCGTGCGCCGGATGATGATCGAGTACGGGGAGCAGTACTGGGGAACCCGCTGGGCCGGCCTCTACGATGTCCTCGGAGGTAATCCGCTCGCTGCGATGCCGTCGCTTCACTTCGCAACGTCGCTGATGGGTGCCCACCTGCTCCGGGAGGTGGATCCGGTCGCCGGCGGTGTCGGCTTCACGTACACCGGCCTACTCGGGCTGGCGCTCGTGTATCTGGGGGAGCACTATGCGGCCGACCTGCTCGCCGGAGCGGCGCTCACCGAGGCCGTGAGGGCAGAGGCGCGGCGCGCCCAACCTCTGGCCGCGAGGGTTTCCGCAGCGCTCGAGTCCCTCGGGGCACGCGCCGGGACGGCCTGAGGCGTGGCCTCGGGCACCCCCGGCGAGGAGAGCCGGCAGCCGGTGGGGCCGCCGACGGAGGAGATGCCGCGGGTGGTCTTCACCCGCAAGCGGCTGCTCATCTCGGCGGTGTTCGTGATCTCAGTAGTGGCGCTGCTCTACCTGGTGCTGCCGAAGCTGCTCGGCCTGCGGCAGACGTGGAGCCGGATCCAGCACGGCAACGGTTGGTGGCTGGGGCTCGGGGCGGTGCTGGAGGTGTTCTCGTTCTGGGGCTACATAGCCCTGTTCCGGGCCGTGTTCGCCCGCGGGCACCAGCGAATCGACTGGCGGGCGAGCTACGAGATCACGATGGCCGGCCTGGCGGCCACGCGTCTGTTCGCCTCGGCCGGCGCCGGCGGTATAGCTCTCACGGCATGGGCGCTGCGGCGCGCGGGGTTCGAGGCCCGCCTTGCTGCATCGCGGCTGATCGCGTTCGTGACGCTGCTGTACGGCGTCTACATGGCGGCGCTGGTGGTCGTCGGGCTGGGGCTCTTCACGGGCATCATCCCCGGCAGGCACCCGTTCGGCATCGCGCTCGTGCCGGCGATCTTCGGCGCGGTCGTGATCGCGCTCTTCCTGGGCATGGCGTTGCTGCCGGAGGACTCGAGCCGGTTCGTGCGGCGCGGAACGACCGGAAGTGGCCGCGCGTCCCGGGTACTCACCTGGCTGGCCGCGGTCCCGGCGACGGCCGCCACAGGCGTGCGCACGGCGCTCGAGCTGATCCGCTCCCGTGACCCGTTCCTCCTGGGGGCCTTCGCCTGGTGGGCGTTCGACATAGCCGTGCTGTGGGCGTGCTTTCACGCATTCGGCGCCTCGCCGCCCAAGGGCGTGATCATCATGTCCTACCTCGTCGGGATGCTGGGAAATACATTGCCGCTGCCAGGCGGGATCGGCGGCGTGGACGGCGGCATGATCGGCGCCTTCAGCGCCTTCGGGGTCAACGTCCAGATCGCGGTCGTCTCCGTGCTCGCGTACCGTGTATTCGCGTTCTGGCTGCCGACGCTGCCCGGCGCGGTGGCGTATCTGCAGCTACGACGCACCGTTCAACGTTGGCGCGCCGCCGAGGCGCCTAGCTATACTTAGTGAAGTAATGGACGTAACGGAGGGGTCCGTGGAACATGTTGAGAACGTTGTGATCGTCGGCAGCGGGCCGGCCGGGTATACGGCTGCGCTGTATACCGCCCGAGCCAACCTCGAGCCGCTGGTGATCGAGGGCTTCGCCTGGGGCGGCCTGCTCCAGCAGACGACGGACGTCGAGAACTACCCCGGCTTTCCCGAGGGGATCATGGGCCCGGAGCTGATGCAGCACTTCCGCGACCAGGCGGCTCGCTTCGGTGCCCGGCTGGAGACCGATGACGTCACCAAGATCGAGCTGGCGTCCGACGGCGGAGTGCACAAGGTCTGGACGGGAGACGAGGTCCACCTGGCTCGGACCGTCGTGCTGGCCATGGGCGCCCAGCACCGCAAGCTGGGCGTTCCCGGCGAGGAAGCGCTCGGTGGGCGTGGCGTGAGCTACTGCGCCACGTGCGACGCCGCGTTCTTCCGCCAGAAGCCGACGATCATCGTCGGCGGTGGCGACTCGGCGATGGAGGAGGCGATGTTCCTCTCGAAGTTCGCCTCCAAGGTGATCATCGTCAATCGCCGCGACGAGTTCCGCGCCTCGAAGATCATGCTCGATCGGGCTCGGGCGATCGAGAACATCGAGTGGCTGACGCCCTACGTCGTCGAAGAGTTCGCGGCCTCTGACGGCGGCACGCTGGAGCATGTGCGCCTGCGCAACCTGGGCGACGGGTCTGAGTCAGCGCTCGAGATCGCCGGTGCGTTCATCGCCATCGGCCACGAGCCGCAGTCGCAGCTGGTGCGCGATCAGGTCGAGACCGACGACGCGGGATACGTCGTGACGAAGGGCCGCTCGACGCAGACCAACCTGGCGGGCGTGTTTGCGGCCGGCGACCTCGTGGACCACACCTACCGCCAGGCGGTGACCGCAGCCGGTACGGGCTGCCAGGCGGCGCTGGACGCCGAGTGGTACCTGCGCGATGCAGGCCCTTTGGCGGTTGAGCAGGCGGCCGCGGGGCTGCGGGGCTAGCGGCCCCGAGGAGCGGGCGACGGGGGCCTGCGCGGCTAGCGGCCCCGAGGAGCAGGCGACGGGGCCTGCGCGGCTAGCGGCCCCGGGGCTGCGGCGCCGGCCCTAGTACGGGCAGTGGCTGGCGGGGCCCCAGTTGCCAGAGTGGCTGCGCTGGCCCATCGGTAGGCCGAAGTCCTGCGTCCAGGTGGCCGAGCTGCTGCCGAAGCCGCTCACCCCACGCCGGTTCACGCCGGTGCCCACCTCCGTGTAGACCGGGTCGAGGATGTTGTAGCAGTGCCCTTGGCTTCGCATCCATGCGGCCACCGCCTGGCGGGGAGTGTCGTAGCCGGTGGCGATGTTCTCGCCGACCGTCGACCAGTTGAAGCCGACGGCGCTGATGCGGGCGCCGGGGTCGCCCTCGCTGAAGTTTCCGCTGGCGACCATCGAGTCGGTCCAGCCCTGCGCCGAGTCGTTCAGCTTGCCCGAGGAGACCAGCGGGGGTAGGCCGTAGCTCTCGCGCGTCTTGTTGACCAGGCACACGGCGGCGGCGCGCATCTCCGCCGTAGCCGCCGCCTTGGCCCGGACATTGGCATTCGCACAGCCGTCGGAGCTAGCGCTGTAGCGGCGGGCATGGTGCCGGCTGGCCGCGCCACGATGCCGGCGTCCCGCGGCCGAAGCCGGGATCGCAGCGACGAGCGCAGCCGCGGCCAGCACGACGAGGGTCGTCGCCGCGAGCGGCGGGAGCGCGCGCGCTGAGCATCGGCGCAATGGGGCTGTTTGCGCACGAAACACGATCTATCGACCGACACCCGGGTCCCGGTCCGGGGCAAGACCTGCTCGTTCGTTCTACAACGTTCGATTTCGTGGGACCCGAGCGCGCGGCATCGTATAGGGAGGCCGCCGGAATAGACCACCGAACGTCCGCAAATTGCGTAATTTTCTTGCGCGAATCCTGTCGCGAACGCGCTTTGCGTTAGGAACAAACCTGGGCGAGGTTGGTCCAGAAACCTGGGCGAGGTTGGTCCAGAAACCTGGGCGAGGTTGGTCCAGAAACCTAGGCGAGGTTGGTCCAGACGGTCTTGGTCTCGAGGTACGCCTCGAGACCCTCGCGCCCGTGCTCTCGCCCCACGCCCGAGGCCTTGTAGCCGCCGAACGGGGCACCGGGGTCGTCCTCCCCCCAGCAGTTGACGTAAACCATGCCCGCCTTGAGCAGCGCGGCAAGGCGGTGGGCATCCGAGACCGACCTGGTCCAAACGCCGGCGGCCAGCCCGTAATCGGTGTCGTTGGCCCTGGCCGCCACCTCCTCCAGCGACTCGTACGGCAACGCCACGAGCACAGGTCCGAAGATCTCCTCGCGGGCGATCTTCAGCGAATCGTCTGTCGCGGCGAATAGCGTGGGCTCGACGAAGTAGCCGCCGCCATTGGTCTCCTGCGGCGAGTCGCCACCCGTCACCAGCTCGGCGCCGTCACATCGTCCAGAGTCGATGTAGGCCTTGACGCGCTCGAGTTGCTCGGCGGAGACCACGGGCCCGAGCTGGGTGTTTGGATCGAGACCGGGGCCGAGCCGTGTCTTCGAGGCCCGGGCGGCAAGGCCGGAGACAACGTCGTCGAACTGGTCCCTGTGCACGAACAGCCGGCTGCCGGCATTGCAGGCCTGGCCCGTGTTGAAGTAGATGCCCTGAAACGAGCCTTTGATCGCCCGGTCGAGGTCCGCGTCGGGGAGGATGATGTTCGGCGACTTGCCGCCCAGCTCGAGCGTCAGGCGCTTGAGCGCGCGTCCGGCCTTGGCGCCGATCTCCCGTCCCACCTCGGTCGAGCCCGTGAAGGCCAGCTTGTCGACGTCCGGGTGCTCGACGAGCGCGGCACCCGTCTCGCCGTCGCCCGTGAGGACGTTGACAACCCCCGGCGGGATCCCGGCCTCGAGCGCGAGCTCTCCCAGGCGCAGCGCGCTGAGCGGCGTCTGCTCGGCGGGCTTCAGCACCACGGTGCACCCGGCGGCGAGCGCCGGGGCGAGCTTCCAGGCCGCCATCAGCATCGGGAAGTTCCAGGGGATGATCTGCCCGCATACCCCGACGGGCTCCTTGCGCGTGTAACAGAGCATGTTCGGCTGGTGGACCGGCAGGACGTCGCCCGCCACGCGCTCGGGCCAGCCGGCGAAGCTGCGGAAGTGGGCGGCGGTGGAGGCCACGTCGACGATCTTGGCCAGCTTCAGCGGCTTGCCGTTGTCGAGCGCCTCGAGCTCCGCGAGCTCGTCGGCGTGCTCCTCGATCAGCTCTGCAAGCCGCACCATCGCCTTTGCCCGTTCGGCGGCGGGGGCGTTGGTCCAGGGCCCGTCGTCGAAGGCGCGCCGGGCGGCGCCGACGGCGCGGTCAATGTCCGCGGCGCCCGCCTGGGCGACGCTCGTGATCGGCCTGCCGGTCGCGGGGTCGAGCGTCTCGAACGTCCGTCCGTCGGATGACGGCCGGCGCTCGCCGTCGATCAGCAGCTGCTGCTCTGATGAGGCGAACGATCGGACGGGTGCCGAGAGCTGCTCGGGTAGCTCGGTCATGGCGTCAGAACGATCTTCATGGCTTCGCGGCGATCGTAGAGCGCGTAGGCGTCTGGGGCATCGTCCAGCGGCATGTGGTGGGTGACGAGCGGGCTGGGGTCGAGCGCCCCGGCGTCCAGCATTCCCAGGACTCGATCGACGTGGGCGATCACGTTCGCGTGGCCCGAGCGCAGCGTCAGCGCCTTGATCCACACCAGTCCCATGTGCACCTGGCAGGGCTCCGCGTACACGCCGATCGCCACCACCGTCCCCGCGCGACGGGCCAGCCGAATAGCCAGATCGAGCGCGTCCGGGTGTCCCACAGCGTCGATCGTGGCGTCGACGCCGCGGCCATCGGTGAGCAGCTTGGCCTGCTCTCGCGGGTTCTCCTCGGTTAGGTGCACCGCCGTGGCGCCGAAGCTCCGCGCGAGCTCGAGCCGCTGGGGGACGGTGTCGATGGCCAGCACGGGCCCGGCGCCGGCGGCGATTGCCACCTGGACGGCGCACAGGCCCACTGGGCCCACGCCTAGCACGGCCATGCTGTCACCCGGGCGGATGTCGGCCTGGGCGACGGCGTGATAGCCGGTGCCCATCACGTCGCCGGCGAACAGCGCCACCTCGTCGGAGATGCCGTCTGGCACCTTGCGCAGCGTCATGTTGGCCCGCGGTACGAGTGCCTGTTCGGCCTGCGTGCCCTGGAGCCCGCCGAGCAGCTTTCCATGGCCGAACACCCGCATCTCCTCGCACTTGTGAAACGCGCCGCGCAGGCAGAAGAAGCAGGTGCCGCAGGCGCTGTGAAAGCACCCGAGCACACGATCGCCGGCAGCCACGCGGGTCACGGCGTCGCCGGCCTCGAGCACGGTGCCGACGAACTCGTGCCCGATAGTGAAGCCGGGCTCGATCTGCACGCGGCCGTGGTAGATGTGCAGATCGGAGCCGCAGATGCCGCTGGCGTCGATCTGGACGATTGCGTCGTCGGCCGCCATCGGCTGCGGGGTGGGGCGCTCCTGCACCTGAACAGATCCGGGGGCCTGGAACGTGACGGCTCTCATCTCTGAATGCAATATATGGATCAGTAGCCGAAGAAGCCCTCGCCGGTCTGGCGACCGACCCTGCCCGACAGCACGAGCTCTCTGAGAAACGGCGCCGCGCGGTAGCGCTCCTCGCGCCGCTCCTCGAACAGCGCGTCGAGGACCGTCAGGACGTAGTCCACGCCGACGGCGTCAGCCCACCGCAAAGGGCCGCGTGGGTAATTGAGGCCGTAGACCATGCCCGCGTCGATGTCCTCGGCGCTGCCGACGCCCTCGGCGAGCGCGAACGAGGCCTCGTTGATCACCTGGCAGACGATCCGCCCCAGCACCAGGCCGGGGGCGTCGCCGACCCACGCGGTGTGCTTGCCGAGCGTGGCGAAGAATCGCTCGGCGGCGGTGGCTGCGGATTCGGCCGACTCGGGGCCGCGCGTGAGCTCGACCAGGCCTGACTCCGCCAGCGGGGGGAGCGCGTGAAAGCCGACGGCGTTGCCGCCGGGATCGAGCGCCGCCAGCGAGCCCGCGGCGCAGCAGATCGCGAGCGGCCCGCCCTGGAGTGGCTCGGCGGGCTCCTCGGCGCCGGCCGTGCAGTCGAGGATCAGCGCCGGGACCTCGCTCGACCCCGCGGAGGCCTCCACCTGCCAGCCGGCATCCTTGGCCGTCTCCGCGAGCTCGACCGCCAGTGGTGTCTCGCCCGCGACCACCACCAGCCCGCCGGCGCCGCCCGCGGTGCGGGGCTCGGGGTCTGGCGGGCGATAGGGGTCGCGCCCGTAGTCGTAGTAGCCGCGACCGGACTTGCGCCCGTGCCGGCCGGCGGCCACGTACCGGGCGGTGATCGGCGAGGGGCGCCAGCGCGGCTCGCCGAAGCTCTGCTCATAGAACGAGCGCGAGACATCGAGTCCGGTATCGATTCCCACCAGGTCCATGAGCTCGAACGGCCCCATGCGGAAGCCTCCCCCCAGCCGGCACACGCGGTCGATCTCCTCGATCCCCGCGATCCCCTCCTGGAGCAGCTTGAGCGACTCGAGCCCGAACGGTCGGTTGCAGCGGTTGACGAGGAAGCCCGGCCCATCGGCGGCCTCGATGACGTGCTTTCCCATCGCCTCGCCCGCGGCGCGGGCCAGCGCGAGGGCCTCCGGCGAGGACTCCTCGCCGGCCACCACCTCGAGCAGGCGCATCACCGGGGGTGGGTTGAAGAAATGCATGCCCACCACCCGCTCCGGTCGTGCCACGGCCGCGGCGACCGCGGTGACGAGCAGCGAGGACGTGTTGGTAGCAAGCACGCAGTCCTCGGCGACGATCCCGTCGGCCAGCCTTCCGAAGAGCGAGGCCTTGAGCTCGAGCGACTCGGGCGCCGCCTCTATCACCAGCTCGCAAGGAGCCAGATCTTCGAGCTGGGCGGCGGGCTCGAGGCGGGCCGCAGCGGCGACCGCCTCCTGTTCGCCGATCCGGCCGCGCTCGACGCCACGGTCGAGCTGTCCCCTGATCCGCTCGAGCCCGCGCTCCAGCGCCTCGGGCACCGGGTCGTGCAGCAGCGTCTGTGCCCCCGAGAGGCAGGCCAGCTGGGCGATCCCGGCACCCATCGTGCCCGCCCCGGCGACGCCGATCGTGCTCGGCGCCTGGCTCACGTCAGGGCGTTGATGCCCGTCACGGCGCGGCCGATGATCAGCTGCTGGATCTGGGAGGTCCCCTCGTAAAGGGTGGTCACGCGGACGTCGCGGAGGTAACGCTCGACCGGGTAGTCATCGACGTAGCCGGAGCCGCCGTGGACCTGAATCGCGGTGTTGGCGCAGCGGATCGCAGCCTCCGTGGCATAGAGCTTGGCGATCGAGGTCTCGGTGGTGTTGGGCTTGCCCGAATCCTTCAGATAGCCGGCTCGCCAGACGAGCATCCGCGCGGCGTCCGTCTCGACGACCATGTTGGCGATCATGGCCTGCACGAGCTGGAATGAGGCGATCGGGCGGCCGAACTGCTCGCGCTCGGTGGAGTAGCGCACCGAGGCATCGACACACCCCTGGCAGATGCCCACGCACCCCGAGGCGACGCTGAAGCGCCCTGAGTCGAGCGCGCTCATCGCCACCTTGAAGCCATCGCCGACGTCGCCCAGCACGGCGTCCTCGTCGGCGTGGACGTCGTCGAGCGAGATCGCGGCCGTGTCCGAGCCTCTCAGGCCCATCTTGTGGTGGATCTCCTGGGGCTGGAAGCCGTCCTGGTCGGTCTCGACCAGAAAGCACGCCAGTCCGCGGTGTCCCTGATCGGGGTCGGTCTGAGCGAACACGAGCGCCAGCTTGGCGTGGTTGCCGAGCGAGATGAACATCTTCGAGCCGTCGATGACCCACGCGCCGTTCTCCCGCCGGGCTCTCGTGCGCTGGTTGGCGGCGTCTGAGCCGGTGTCGGGTTCGGTCAGGGCGAAGCAGCCGAGCCATTCGCCCGAGCACAGCTTGGGCAGGTAGCGCTGCTTCTGCTCCTCGCTGCCCCAGCGGAGGATCGCCGAGCAGACCAGCGAGGTCTGTACGGAGATCACGGTGCGCATCGCCGAGCAGGCCCGGCCGATCTGCTCCACCACCAGGCCGTAGGTCAGGTAGTCGAGCCCGGCACCGCCGTATTCGCGCGGGATGATCGCGCCCAGATACCCCTGTTCGGCGATCTTGGCCACGAGCTCGGTGTCGAAGTGCTCGTTGCGGTCGTTCTCCCGGGCGCGCTCGACGATCTCGTTGTCGGCGAAGTCGCGCGCCGTCTCGCGGATCAGGCGCTGCTCGTCTGTGAGCTCGAGGTCCATGGACGCTGGAACGCTAGCTGAAGGCAAGTCGCACTGAGTACGCTCAGGGTGAGCGATGCCGCCGGAGACCACGTACGCGCGCAGCGGCGAGATCCACATCGCCTACCAGACGGTGGGCGAGGGGCCGGTCGACGTGCTGTGGGTGCCGAACTGGATCTGGCAGGTGGAGCACGTGTGGGAGCAGCCGTGGGTCGCCCGGGTGCTGCGCCGCGTCTCCGGCTTCGCCCGGCTGATCATGTTCGACCGTCGGGGGACGGGCATGTCAGACAAGCTCTCCGGTGCGCCGACGCTCGAGGAGCAGATGGACGATGTGGTGGCGGTGATGGATGCCGTCGGCTCAGAGCGTGCCGCGGTGGTGGCGATGCTCGAAGCGGGCTCGATGGCCTGCCTG
>CAWJUS010000006.1:0-60189 GCA_963846075.1 uncultured Actinomycetes bacterium
TCCGGGCGCCCGAGCACGCGCACGTGAACGAGGAAGGTCCGCCCGCCGCCCGCCGCGGGCAGCGCGGGGCCCGGGCGCCGGAGGTCCAGTCCCTGCGCGCGCGCCAGCCTGCGCGTGGTGCGGCGTCTGACGAGCGCCACCGCGGCCGCGCCCGCGACGAAGCCCGTGGCTGCGGCGGCGGCCGCCTGCACGGCCGGTAGCACCGTCGCCGACACCGGTTCGATCGGCCGCACATCGGCGAGCACCGGCAGCCCCTCGACGGTCTCCTCCGCCTCGACCACCTCGGCCTCGGGCTCGATCGCCTCGCTCTCGGCCTCGACCGCCTCGCCTTCGGCCTCTATGAACTCCTCAGCCACGCGCGACATGGTGACAGTGCGGCGAGCGTTTTGAAAGCGGCCCCCGTCGTCCGGGGGGTGCTCGTTACGATCCTGAGCCGTGCCGACCAAGATCGACGTCTTCGCCAAGGCGCGCGAGCACGAGGATCTCGAGCGCCTGAGCCTCGCGCGCGAGCTCGGCGCGCTGCCCTACTTCCACGTGCTCGAGGGCCCGACGCGTGCCGGTCGTCGAGATGGAGGGCAAGCGCCGGATCATGCTGGGGTCAAACAACTACCTGGGGCTCACCGGCGACGAGCGCGTGAAGCAGGGCGCGCTCGAAGCGCTCGAGCGCTACGGCACCGGACTGACCGGGTCGCGGTTCTTGAACGGCACGACCGACATGCACGTCCGCCTCGAGCAGGAGCTGGCCGAATGGCTCGGGACGGAGGCGGCGCTCGTCTTCACCACCGGCCATCAGGCCAACGTGGGCTCGCTCGGCACGATCCTGGCGCCCGGAGACACGGTGGTCGTCGACTCCGGCGATCACGCCTCGATCCTCGACGGCTGCATCCTCTCGCGGGCCAAGCTCAGGGCCTTCCGCCACAACCGGCTGGACCGGCTCGAACGCACCCTCGAGAAGGCCGAGGCCGACGGCGGCGGGATCCTGGTGGTCGTCGACGGGGTCTTCTCGATGGAGGGCGACGTCGCGCCGCTGCCGGAGATCGTCGAGCTCTGCAAGCGCTTCGGCGCCAGGCTGATGGTCGACGAGGCCCACGCCCTGGGCGTCCTCGGGCCACGTGGAGCGGGTGCCTCGGAGCTGCTCGGCGTGGAGGACCAGGTCGATCTGCGCATGGCCACGTTCTCCAAGTCACTGGCGTCGTGCGGCGGCGTGATCGCCGGCCCACGGGAGATCGTCGAGTACCTGCGGGTGACCTCCCGCCCGTTCATCTTCACGGCCTCCGCCGTGCCCGCGGCGATCGGCGCGACGCTCGCCGCCGTACGGATCTGCCGCTCCGACGAGGGGCGTGCCCTGTTCGCCCGCGTGCTCGAGAACGCCCGCTACCTGCATTCGGGCCTCCACGGCCTCGGGTTCCACGTCGTCCACCCGACCCGCCTGGCCGACGGCACGGAGCTCGTCACGCCGATCGTTCCGGTGGTGGTGGGCGATGACTGGAAGGCGGCGTTCCTGTGGAAGGCGCTCTACGAGGAGGGCGTGTTCGTCAACACGGCGATCCATCCCGCCGTGCCGCCGGCGGGGGCCCTGCTGCGAACGAGCGTGATGGCCACGCACGACCGCGACACGCTCGACGCCGCGCTCGAGATCTTCGGCGCCGTCAAGCAGACGTTCGAGGCCGAGCACGGCCCGCTCCCGGCGCCCGAGTGAGGCGGACCGCCCGTTCGCTCCGCTCACGGCGGAGCGCCAATCGCCCGACCGCCCTGGCGGACCGGCCGACTGGCTGAGCTTGTCCACTCCGGCACAAGTCTCCGTGAGCAAAAAATTCACGCTCTAAGCACATGCCGGAACACTTGTGACGTTGCTGTGACCGGCCGCGTCGCGTAGCGTCCCCGTGCATTGAAGGATGGCCGGACGGACGTCGCTAACGCTCACGAAGGTAGGGTGGTTGGGGGGCGGCTGAGGGGCCAGGGCAGACGCCGGAAGGCGAGAGAGGAACAGCCGGGCGCAGCGCAAGCGACAGCCGATGGCGGTCGCCGCGCTGTTGTAATGCCAAAACGGGTCCGCCCGGGGCGGACCCCGATTCCAGGGAGAGAGCAGCATGACGTTCAGCGCCACGATCACGCCGGATCCGCAACGGATGCAGGCACTGCAGCGAGCCAATGCGGTACGGCTGAAGCGCGCGGAGCTCAAGCGAAGCATCGCGGACGGCCATCTGTCCGCGGCCGAGATCATCCTCGACCTTCCTTGGGAGGCGAGGAATTGGCCGGTGGGGGAACTGCTTACAAGCCAGCGGCGCTGGGGCAGTATCCGCGCCCGCAAGCTGCTGACCGGACTTCAGATCTCCGAGAAGCGGCCCGTGGGTGATCTGACCGAGCGCCAGCGGCGGGTGCTCGCAGGCCGGCTTCATACCCATGTGACCGAGGAGTTCGAGCTGGTCGTCTAGTCGTTTTCGTGGTGAGGGGTCGGCACATGTGCCGACCCCCGAGGCGCACATGTGCGCCTCGGCCGGGCCGATCATGATCGGCCCGGATCATTTAAGGGGAGATGCCGAGGGGGAGCGGGTTGGCGCCGGAGAGGAAGAAGAACCAGGCGACGAACACGACGAGCGTGATCCCCGCGCTCACGACAAGCACCGCCTCGAGCACGAGGTGGCCGGGGTCCTCGAGCCCCCGCGCCCTGCGGTTGGCGCGGTAGACGTCGCTCAGCTTGCCGAGCAGCGTCGCCAGCACCATGATCGTGACCACCGCGCCGGGGAAGGCCGCCGCCAGCGCGGTGCCCAGCGAGTCAGTGGCTCCCTGGACCTGAGAGCCGATCCACAGCCACAGCAGTGGCGTTCCGATCCACAGCACGAAGCTGCCGATGAACATGATCAACACCACCAGGACGGCCCCCGTCCCGGTCCTCAGCGCCACACGCATACCGTCTCAGAGGTTAGGCGCTGCGGGCCACGGGGAAGCCCCGTGGCCCCTGGCTAACGGACAGCCAGAGGAGAGCTTGACCTGCCACCACCCCATGAGCATGCCGATCAGGCCCAGGCGGGGCCTGACCTGCCACACGCCGCAGCCGGGCTCGCCCAGATCGCTGCGGGCGATGCGGACAAAGCGATGCTTGGCCGGCTCGAGCAGCATCTGCTCCAGCCGCACGCGGTGGGCCGCCTGGACGTCGGCGCGCTCGGCGATCGTCACCCGCGCCGCGCGCAGGCGCTCGGCCAGCTCGTCGCGTACCTGCTCGAGCTCTCCGAGGCCGAGCAGCCGCGGCTCACCGTGGCGCTCGGGCGGGCGCTCCAGTCCGCCCATGCGGTAGGCGGTGACGAACGCGTCGCCCAGCTCGCGCTCCAGCCGGGCGATCTGGGCTCGCAGGGAGCGGCGCGCAGCGCGCTCATCGACCTCGACGATGCCCGGCGAAACCGGCGGTGGAGCGGTGCTGTGCTCGAGTAGTTCGATGACTCCCTCCTTCGTGCCCGGGGCCAGCTTAGCACTCACCCAAGGCGGTCCGGGCTGGTTTTACCCCGCGCTGAGCGCCTCGACACAGACCCACAGCGCCTCCTCGATGTGGATCGCCGGCACCCCCTCCACGGCCACGGTGAAGAGCGCCACGCGCGCCGTCCGGGGCGTCGGGGCGTGGCCGGGCGCGACGTCGCCGAACAGCATCGCGTGCACCTGGCGCTCGTCGGCCACCACCAGCCGGCCCGCCGGCAGGTAGGCGGCGTATTCGCTCGAGCCGAGCCGATCGCCCTCGGCGGTCAGGCGGATGCCCAGACCGCCTGCCTCGACCAGATCCGCGTCGAGCGCCCAGACGGGAATGCCCGTCTCGACCAGCGCGATCAGGCAGGCGTCGTCGCACCAGGTTGCGGGGCTGGAAATGCCCCTGGAGCAGGCGGCCGACCGCCGCGCGCTCGCTGGGAATCCTGTCGATCTCGGGATCGAGCCCGATCTGGTGAAAGAACGTCCGGTAGGCGTGGGGGATCGGATGGGTGCGCATCGCCACGACGCTCATGCCCCGATACCTGCTCGAAAGGTCGCGCAGCCGGCGCTTGATCTCGCGCGGGCTGCCTCTGAGGCGGGCCTCGGCGGTCACCCAGTCAAGCCTCAGGCCCGGGAACTCGGCCGCCAGCTCGGGGACGATGAAGCCCGCGGCCGCCTCGAGCTCCGCGTCTTCCCTCATCGCTCGAGCGCCTTGACCTTGGCGGCCAGCGCGGACGTCGAGAGCCAGTGGTCGCCGGTCAAGCGGTAGGCGACGATGCCGCCGCGGTCGGCGAGCTCGAGCAGCGGGCACACCTCCACCCCGTAGATATCGCCCACCGCGCCGTCCAGATCGAACGCCACGGGGATCGTCCAGCGGTGAGTGCGCACCAGCCCGAGCGTCGTGCGGCGGTTGGCGCGCACGTCGACCGCGGCGAAGCGCACCGCGCCCCTGAATTGCCGAGAAACCGCCTGCACCGTGTCGATCTGGCGTACGCAGTCCGAGGAGCCCGAGACGAAGAACGCCAGGACCAGCGGAGAGCGGTTGGCGAGCCAGGGGCAAACGTTGAGCGCCTGCGGGTTGGGATGCAACGGATCGCAGTGCGGATTGAGGTTGGCGTCTTTGTCGACGCCGCCCGTCGCCAGCGGAGCAACGAACCAGTGCAGCCGCTGGCCGGGTGGGACCCCGATCGGCCCGAAGCCTCGAGTGATGAACAAATACGCGGAGATGCCGATGGCGATCGTGATCCCGATGGCACCGATCATCCGCCGGTAAGGCCGGGTGTCGATCACCGGCTCCGGCGGCCGGCCGCCTCGACGCGCCGCCTCCGCCGCCGCCCGATCTGGGTCTAGGCGATGCGACGGCCGGTCGGGGTTCACGCCACCCGAGCGCGACGTTGTCGCCGCGGGGCCCGAGCCGCGAGCCTGCGGCCGAGCTCACGCATCCGCTCGCCGTGCTCGGCGCTTTGGCCGAGCGCCAGCGCGGCCGGGAGCACCAGCAGCACTCCGCACAGCGACACCGTCAGGTCGATCAGCGTGACGAATCCGAATTGGCGGAGCATCGGGATATCGGAGACGATCAGGACGGCGAACCCGGCGATCGCCGTGATGCCGGAAGCGAGAACCGCCACGCCGGTGGAGCGGTAGGTGCGCCAGAGCGCTTCGGCCAGCTCGTGGCCGTCGGCGCGTTCCTGATGAAAGCGCTCGGAGAGCAGCACGCTGAACTCGGTGGAGATCGCTATCACCAGCGCTCCCAGGCTGGCTGACATCGGGTTCAGAGGGATGCCGATGGCGAACACGATCAGCGCGGACCAGCCGGTGGCCAGGGCGATCGGCACCAGCGGCACGAGCGCCCGCTCGAGCTGCCTGAAGACGGCCAGCAGCACCAGGCCTACGGCGATCAGCCCCGCGAGCAGCGTCAGCAGCCGGCGCGCGGACGAGGACAGCGCCGAATTGGCTTCGGCGGCCAGCACGGGGATGCCCGCCAGCCGCGCGCTGACCCCCGGGGGCGGGTGCAGCTGCGAGCGCATGTAGTTGATCACCTGCTGCTGCCTTGACAGCGGCATCAGCCGGATGCCGAAGGCCAGCGCCGCCTGCTGATTGCCCGGCGTGATCACCGCCTGCTTGAAGTACGCGGGGACCGCCGCCAGCAGGCTATTGACCTGGGCCTGGGTCTGGGCGGCACCCGTGCTCGAGCCTGGTTGAGGAGCCAGGCGAGAAAAGGTCCGGGAGCGACAGCGCCGGGCACAGCGTGGCGTGGGCGCAGCCTTTGGTCTCCAGATATCCATAGTGGGCGAGCAATCCCTGCTCGTAGCGCGTCATCCACTGCACGGTCCGCACCTGGGTGACGTCGCGCGAGCTGACGACGACGTCGATCTCGCCCGACACGCCGGTCACCCGCTCGAGCGTGTTCAGGTTGCGCAGGGCCCGCATGCCCGAGGGCACGAGCTTGGTGACATCCGACTGCACGCCGGTCTGCGTGTCGGCCACCCAGCCGCCGAGCGCCAGCACCGCCACCACGGCCAGCACAGTGCCCGGCCTTTCGATCACGAACTGAAGGACGCCGCGGCTGCGCTCGGCCCAAGCTTGACCCCCGCCGAGTGTCGGAAGGTGGACGCGGCGAAGCGGCGCCGCCAGCAGCTCCTTCGCTCCCCGCAGCGAGCTGGCCGCGAGCTCCCAAGCCCCGCGCAGCGAGGCGCCGAGCGCACCGCCTTCGCGGTCGGCCAGCGCCAGCGCCGCCGGCGCGGCGACCAGCGCACAGGCCACGGCGACTGCTATTCCGACCACCAGCAGCAGCCCGAATCCCTGGACCATGGCCACCGGCGAGAGCAGCAGGATCAGAAAGCCGGTGCCGGTGGCCAGCGCCGCGGTGGCGATCGCCGGCGCGCCGCGGCCGGCGGCCCTGGCGATCGTCTCGGCCGAGTCGCCCTCCTCCGCTCGCCGCGCCTCCTGCACGCGCGACTGGAACTGCACCGCGTAGTCGACCCCCAGGCCGATGAGGATCGGCAGCACGGCGATCGAGGCCATCGTCAGCGAGGCCCCGACCAGCGAAAGCGCGCCGAACGTGATCCCGGCGGCAGCCAGCGCGACGGCCAGGGGCAGCAGCCGCAGCCGGCTGCGGAATACGACGAGCAGCGTCGCGGCCATCACCAGCAGCGCCGCGATCAGCAGACGGGCGATCGAGCCGGTGAGCGACGACGCCAGGTCATTGAGTACCACCGGTGCGCCGCTGACCATGTACGTGCCCCCGTAGCCGAGTGCGAAGATCGGCATCTTCACCACCTGGCGGATCAGGGCGATCGCCTGGCGCTGCTGGTCGTCCGAGAGGCTCGACTTCAGCCGGACCTGGATCAGCGCCGAGCTGGACGTCGGGAAGAGGTAGGCGAACCTGGCCTTGGGCTGGGTCGCGCCCCGCGTGGCGTCGAACACGACCTGGGAGATGAACTGCTGGTTGTCGATCCGGGGGTTGGTCGTCAGGCCGGAGTCGAGCGCCAGCTGCTCCGCCTGCGCCACCAGCTGCTGCTGCTCGAGCTGCTCGGCCGCCGACGCCGCCGACAGCGCCTGCTTGCGCGTGCGGCGCTCGCCGAGCGCCACCGCATATGCCGCCTGGCCGGCCTGCTGGATCTTGCGCACGTCGGACTGCTCCAGCGCGGCCACGTTGCTGTTGACCGCGGTCACTGCCTGGTTCAGGAACGTGCCCGGTCCATAGACCGCCTGTACCGGCTTTCGCTTCATCAGCTTGCCGCAGGGGCTGCGCCCAGCCGCCGTAGGGCGTCGCGTCCTTGGCCGGAGCCGGCGTGTAGGCGCCCAGCTGCTGGTTGGGCACGACGTCCTGGCCCGCCAGACACGCCTCGAGGAAGCTGAGCGTGCCGAGGTCCTTGCTCAGCACGAGCTTGTCCAGCGGCTCTCGGATCAGGATCACCACCGACTGGGAGCCGAAGTGCTTCTCGTCGTCGACCGTCGCCTGGTAGCTGGACGACGAGCTCGACACGAACGAGTCGATGCCCGTCGACGGCTGAAGGCGGAGCGCGAGCAGCCCGCCACCGATCGCCAGCGCGACCACGATCGAGAGCGCCAGCACCGGTCGTCGGGCGGAGGCCAGCGCGACCCGCTCCAACCGCTTTGCAATCGTCATGCCGGCGTGAGGCTACCGGGGGGGCCCGCGGCGCACGCCATAACGCGTGCGCGGGGGTCGGCGACAGGCTCTTAGTCCATCGTCAGCGGACCCTGCGATTCGCCCGCCAGGAACTGGCGGATGAACGGATTGTCCGAGTTGAGCATGTCCTCGGCCGGCCCGGCCTCGACGATTCTGCCCTTCCACAGCACGTTGATGTAGTCGGCGACGCGCCGGGCGCTCATGATGTCGTGGGTGATGACGGCGAACGTCGGGAGGTGCTCCTTCTGGGCCTTCTTGGCGTCGTCCATCATGTCGCGGTGGATCTCGAGGATGAGCTCGCCGAGCAGCGCGGTTCGCACCGGATCGAGGCCCGAGTCGGGCTCGTCGAACAGGACGATGTCCGGCTCGAGCACCAGCGCCCGGGCGAAACCGGCGCGCTTGCGCATGCCGCCCGAGAGCTCGTTCGGCATCTTATCGCGGGCGTCTCCCAGGCCGACCTCGTTCAGCCGGCGCATGACGATGTCCTCGACCTCGTCCTCACCCTTCTCGGTGTGCTGCCTGAGCGGGAATGCGACGTTGTCGTAGAGGTTCATCGAGCCGAATAGCGCGCCGTCCTGGAACAGCAGCCCGAACTTCTTGCGCATGTCGAACAGGTCGTCGTCCGGCATGTTGGGAACCGAGGTTCCGTGGACGAGGATGTCGCCCTCGTCGGGGTAGAGCAGCCCCACCATGTGCTTGATGCACACCGACTTCCCCGTGCCCGAGGGGCCGAGGATCATCGACACCATGCCCTCGGGCAGGCCCATGTTCAGCCCGCGCAGGATCTTGTTGCGGCCGAACGCCTTGTAGGTGTCGATGAACTCGACGGCGTCGGGGCGCCCGGAGGGATAGTGCTTGTAGGTGTGGAACTTGTACTCCTCATCGTCGGCGCCCGGGGGCGGCGCCGGCCGCGAGTCTGGCTCGTCGACCACCGACACTCGCGACTGCTGCTCCTCCTCTTCGCCCTCCGCGCCGTCCTGCTGCTCGGCCGCCTTCGCCCTCGCCGGCATCGCCGCGCGCTTCCTCTTGCTGGTGGTGGTGCGCCTCTGCCGCGCCCAGGCCGCCGGCGGCGGCGGCAGCGCCCGCTACGACTGCGCCCTCGTGCCCGTGACCGGATTGCGAGTGCTCTTCCGCGCCCCACGCCGTCGCCGGCTGTCGCTCGCTCCCGTCTGCCTGGCCGTCGCCGGCCTGGCCTCGCCTGCCTGGCCCGGACCGGCTTGGCCCGCGCCCTGGCCGTCGTGGGGCTGCCCGGACTCGTGCTGCGCCGTCTGGCCGGTCTCCTGCTGCGCCGTTTGCGCCTGGTCGCCGCGACCCTGCTCTTCGCCCGACTTGGAGCCCTGAAGCCACGGCACCCAGCCCCCGCCGGACTCGACCGGAGCCGGCTGGTCCCCGCCGGAAGCGGTCTGCGTCGCCGGTCTGCGGCTCGCCGGCCGGGGCTGCCCGCCGCCGGCCTGCGGCTGTTGCGGCCCCTCGTCGCCGGCCTGCGGCTGGCTCGCGCCTGCCTGCGGCTCTTGCTGCCCGGAGGCGCCGGGCGCGGCGTCACTCTCCTGGCCCTTGGAGCCACCGAAGCTTCCGAACCTAAAACGCCGCATTGTCAGCCTCCGATTGGTGCCCTGGGGTTGGCGCCCCAGAAGATCTGGGTCGCGACCATGCCGATGAGATGTATGGAGATCAAGTTCAGCACCATCGACTTTGCGGTCGCCGCGCCGACGCCGACGGGGCCGCCGCTGGCGTTATAGCCGTAGTAGCAGCCGACCAGGATGATGACCGTGGCCGTCACCATCGCCATTATCAAGCTGAATAAGACGTCAGGCGGGTTCTGGAACTGCCAGAAGATGATGAAGAATCCTCCCGAGGACACGTATCCCAGCTCCTGCACCGACACCAGGTAGCTGGCGAAGAAGCCGGCGCCGATCGCCACCAGGTACATGAACGGCAGCACCATCCACGCCGCGAGCAGGCGAGTGGCGCCCAGGAACGTGACGCCCGGGATGCCCATTACCTCAAGCGCGTCGATCTCGTCGGAGATGCGCATCGAGCCCAGCTCAGCGACGATCCCGGTGCCCACCTTGGCCGCCAGCATGTAGCCGAATACCAAGGGCGTGATGGCGCGGAGGTCACACCACGCGTCGAACACGCCTGCGTACGCGGGCGTGCCCTGCGTGTTGGTGAAGTAGCCGCCTTCCAGCCCGCACGTGAGCCCGGCGACAAACACTAGCCCGAAGATCACGAGCGACGAGCCGACGATCAGGATGCCCGCCTGGCGCAGCGCCTCGCCGAAGAACTTCAGCACCCGGCCGGTCAAGACCTCGTAGAGGATCCGCGAGCAGAACTTGACGATCTCGCCGAAGGCCTCGACCCAGCCGCGCGGTGCCGCCAGCAGATCACCCATCAGTGCGCACCCTTCTGTCGCCTAGTCGGGATCACTTCGGGATCGTGGTGATGTTGGGGTGCGTGGCCAGCAGGGTTTGGGTGAACACGTAGTTGAACGCGAACACCC
Source organism: uncultured Actinomycetes bacterium (assembly GCA_963846075.1). Classification (GTDB taxonomy): domain Bacteria; phylum Actinomycetota; class Thermoleophilia; order Solirubrobacterales; family Solirubrobacteraceae; genus Palsa-465. Next base: position 10,110 of record CAWJUS010000006.1, read on the forward strand.
CCAACAACGCGATCACGACCGCCTGGTTGACCGCACGACCGACGCCCTCCGCGCCGCCGGAGGCGGTCATCCCCTTGTAGCAGCAGACGATGGCGATGATCGCTCCGAACAGCGCTGTCTTCAGCACCGACCCCCAAAGGTTGGTCGTGTCCGCGTTGTTGAACAGCGTGATGAAGAACGGCCCGATCGGCGCGTGGTTTTCGACCGTCGCGACGATGCCGCCGAAGATCCCGAACAAGAGCGCGTAGATGTCGAACAGAGCGGTGACCAGCATTAGGGAGAGGAAGCGCGGAACGACCAGGCTCTTGACGGGATCGATGCCGAGCACCTGGAGCGCGTCCAGCTCTTCGCGGATCTTCCGAGCGCCGAGGTCGGCGGTGATCGCCGTGCCCGCGACCCCCGCGAGCACGACCGCGTCGATGAAGGGCGCGAACTCGCGGATTGATGACAGGACGAAGAACCCGCCCAGGCGGTCAAGCGCCCCAAACAGCGTCAGGAAGTCGGATGCAAGCAGACCCGGCGCCGCGTAGCCGAACGCGACCGTCGAGATCAGCAGCGGGAACCAGCACAGCTTCAGCACGAACATGAACTGGCCCGCGAATTCGCCGCCGTAGGAGTACGGCGGCCGTACGGCCGCGATGATTGTCCTGCCAGTGAGCAGCACCATGTTGCCGACCTCTTCGAGGAGGCTCTTGGTCGGCAGGAACGCTCGGTCCGCGACTGCTCGAATCACCTGTGCTCTTTCCTCCCGTGTGCGTGCACTGGCGCCGTGACGGCTGCCTGGGCGTAAACATACGGCACCGCTGGCACAAAGACCAGCACGAACCGTCGTTTACGGCGCCCCGAGAACCGGCGTCTGAGCCCGCCCGTAGTGCTATGTTGGCCGCGTCTTGAGCGGGTGGAGACCGAGGAGCTGCTCGATCGCCGCCGGTCTGGTGGCGGTGATTGCGCTGGGCGCGTGCGGCTCACAGCCACGCCAGGACGCCCAGGAGCCGACCGGCAGGTTCCCGGTCTCCGTCGACGCGGTCTGGACGACGAGCCAGACGCTCTCGCAGCACACGCAGCTGACGATCACGGTCCGCAACGCGGGCCGCAAGACGATCCCCGACGCGGCGGTGACGATCACCGACGGGAGCCCCAGCCTCGGCACGGCGGCAGAGCCATTCCAGGAGCTCTTGCACATGCCCGGCTTGGCCTCGCAGTCGCGCGCGGTGTGGATCGTCGACAGGGCGCCCGACCCTTCGCAGGATCCATGCCCCTCAGCACTTCAACCCCGAGACCTACACCGGCCCGAACTTCAGCGTCTGCGCCGGCGGCCCGGGTGGGGCCGTCACCGCCTACTCCAACACGTGGGCACTCGGTGCGCTGGCGCCGGGCGAATCGGCCCACTTCATCTGGCACCTGACGGCCGTCCAATCAGGCACGCACGTCGTCAACTGGCGCGTTGCCGCGGGCCTGAACGGCAAGGCCAGGGCGGTCGATACTGCTTCGGGCGGGCCGCCTGTGGGGCACTTCACGGTCACGATCAGCAATGCCCCACAGCAGTCCTACGTCAACGGCAACGGCCAGATCGTCCAGAGCCCGTAGGTTCGCGAGGCGCGCTCGGGCGGCGGCTCCCCGTGTCCTAGGCGGCCCCCCGCGTCCTAGGCGCTGCTCGAATCGGCCCAGAGGTTGACGCCGCCGTCGACGGCGTACTGCTCGATCTTCTCGAGCTCTCCCTGCTCGAACGCCAGGTGCTTGAGGCTGGCCACGTTTTGCTCCAGCTGGGCGATGCTGCTCGCGCCCAGCAGCGCCGAAGTGACGCGCGGATCGCGCAGCGCCCAGGCGATCGCCAGCTGGGCCAGGCTCTGCCCCCGCTGCTGGGCGACCTCGTTCAGGCCCCGCACGCGCTCCACGTTCTCCTCGGTGATCAGCTCGGATGAGAAGTAGTTGCCGCGCTGCACCCGGGAGTCCTCGGGCACGCCGTCGAGATATTTGTCGGTGAGCAGTCCCTGCGCCAGCGGCGAGAACACGATCGCGCCCACGCCTTCACGCTCCAGCACGTCGAGCAGCTCCTCCTCGATCCAGCGGTTGAGAAGCGAATAGGAGGGCTGGTGGATCAGCAGCGGCGTGCCCAGCTCCCGCAGGATCCGAACCGCCTCCTCGGTGCGCCGCGGCCCGTACGAGGAGATGCCCGCGTAGCGAGCCTTGCCCTGGCGGATGGCCGTGTCCAGCGCGCCCATCGTCTCCTCGAGCGGGGTCTCGGGGTCGAAGCGATGCGAGTAGAAGATGTCCACGTGGTCGAGGCGCATCCGCTCGAGGCTCTGCTCGAGGCTGGCCAGCAGGTACTTGCGCGATCCCCACTCGCCGTAGGGGCCCGGCCACATGTCGTACCCCGCCTTGGTGGAGATGATCAGCTCATCCCGGTACGCGCGGAAGTCCTCGGAGAAGATCCGGCCGAAGTTGATCTCGGCGGAGCCGTACGGCGGCCCGTAGTTATTGGCCAGGTCGAAGTGGGTGATGCCCAGATCGAACGCCCGACGCAGGATCGCGCGGCTGTCCCGGAGCGGTCGGTCGTCGCCGAAGTTCTGCCACAGCCCGAGCGAGATCGCGGGCAGCTGAAGCCCGCTGCGCCCGCAGCGGCGATAGGGCATGGAGTCGTAGCGGTCGCCGGCAGGTAGGTAGACGTCCGGGGCCAGCTCCGGGTTGAAGGGCACGGGCCGAGTATTCCACGGGGCGCCGGGCGCCGGGCGCCGGCGGCGCCGGGCGCCGTTTGCGGGCGGGCGGGCTCCGGTGTACGGCTCGCGCGGCTCGGGCCGCCCGCGCCTCGCTCGCGCGCTCGCAGCGGGCGCGAGCCCGGATAACGTCTCAAACTCACCGCTCCGGGCCCGCCATGTCCACATAAGCGTCTCCACGACGCATAAGTGGCCAACGCCGACGCCGGAGCGCCGGGTTTGCTGCGAAATCCGCCCGCGGAGGGACGTTCGCGGGTCAAGGCATCCGCGGCGACCCGTCGGTGCACGTCCACGCCGCCCCCACCATTTCGCCCCCCGGCAAACCACCCCTTCCCGGACTTTGGACATTGGGATAAAGCCCCACCAGCCAGGTTCCCCTACATTGCGCCGCTCACGCCACCGTCTACGAAGGAAGCCATGCCTCGCATCCGACAGCAGAACGTGCTCGCCGCGCAGTGGACCCCGAATGGGGGCGCGCTCGGGACGACGGACCTCACTGCCCCCGACAACCAGATCTTCGGCTCGAACGTCTTCTCCACGACCGTGCAGCGTCAGCGGCTCCCCCGCGAGGTGTTCCGGAAGCTCCAGCAGACACTCGCGCAGGGCGCGGTGTTCGACACCTCGCTGGCCGACGCCGTGGCTCAGGCGATGAAGGACTGGGCGCTGGAGAGGGGTGCCACGCACTACACGCACTGGTTCCAGCCCCTAACGGGCTCGACAGCCGAAAAGCACGACAGCTTCTACGCCCCCACCGGCGAGGGCACGGCGCTGGCCGAGTTCTCTGGCAAGGAGCTGATCCAGGGCGAACCGGACGCATCGAGCTTCCCGACAGGCGGCATCCGCGCCACGTTCGAGGCCCGCGGCTACACGGCCTGGGACCCGACGTCGCCGGCGTTCATCCTCGAGAACCCGAACGGCGCGCTGCTCTGCATCCCCACCGCGTTCGCCTCCTGGACCGGCGAGGCCCTGGACCACAAGATCCCGCTGCTGCGGAGCATGGACGCCCTGTCGAAATCCGCGATCAGGGCGCTCCGCCTCTTCGGCGATGAGACCGCTCAGCGGGTGTTCACGACCGTCGGACCGGAGCAGGAGTACTTCCTGATCGACGAGCAGTACTACTTCGAGCGGCCCGACCTCGTCACGACGGGACGGACGCTGTTCGGCGCCAAGCCGCCCAAGGGTCACGAGCTCGACGATCACTACTTCGGCTCGATCCCCGAGCGCATCCTGGCCTGCATGCTCGAGACCGAGCGCGAGCTCTCCAAGCTGGGCGTGCCGGTCAAGACCCGCCACAACGAGGTCGCGCCGAACCAGTACGAGATCGCGCCGGTGTTCGAGAACTCCAACGTCGGCTCCGACCACCAGCACCTGACGATGCAGGTGATGCAGAACGTCGCCCGGCGCTACGGCCTGGCGTGCCTGCTGCACGAGAAGCCGTTCGCGGGCGTCAACGGCTCGGGCAAGCACAACAACTGGTCGATGGGCACCGACACGGGCAAGAACCTGCTCGAGCCCGGTGACACCCCGCACGAGAATCTGGAGTTCCTGTTCTTCTGCGCCGCGGTGATCCAGGCGGTGAACAAGCACCAGGGGCTGCTTCGGGCCTCGATCGCCTCGCTCGGGCAGGACCATCGGCTTGGCGCCAACGAGGCCCCGCCGGCGATCATCTCGATCTTCCTCGGCGCCGAGCTGGAGCGGGTGTTCGAGGCCATCGAGCGCGGCGAGGCCGGCGAGACCACGCCGGGATCGTTCCTCGGCCTGGGCACGCCCGTCTTGCCGCCGCTGCCGATGCACGGCGGCGACCGCAACCGCACGAGCCCGTTCGCGTTCACGGGCAACAAGTTCGAGTTCCGGGCCTTGGGCTCGAGCATGTCGCTGTCGCTCCCCAACACGGTGCTGAACACGATCGTCGCCGAGGCCATCGACCACCTGGCCGAGGATCTCGAGCACGCCGTGGGCGGCGGTGCGTCGCTCGAGGAGGCGGTGCGCAGCCTGCTGCAGCGCAGCTACGCCGCCAACAAGCTCATCGTGTTCAACGGCGACAACTACGCCGAGTCATGGCACGCGGAGGCCGCGGCGCGCGGCCTGCTCAACCTCCGTGCCACGCCCGATGCCTTGCCCTACCTCATCTCCGATGAGACCGTGGGGCTGTTCTCGAGCTACGCGGTGCTCTCCAAGCGGGAACTCGACTCCCGCTACGAGGTGTTCCTCGAGCAATACGTGACCAAGCTCAACATCGAGGCCGAGACCGCAGCCACGATTGCGCGGACGATGCTGCTGCCGGCGGCGGCCCGGCACCTGGCCCTGCTGCGCGAGGCGGACCTGCCGGAGCTGGCGGCCGACACGGCGGAGCTAATCCGCATCCTGACGGACGTGTTGCGGCAACTCGAGGAGGCCAATCTGGCCGACAACCACCCCACCACGATCTCCTGGAGCACGCGAAGTACATGCACGACACGGTGATCCCGGCCATGGAGGCGGTCCGGATCGCCGCCGACGGACTGGAGATGGTCGTGGCCGACGACCTGTGGCCGCTGCCCAAGTACTCCGAGATCCTGTTCATCAAATAGAGCGAAAAGCCGCGCTGCGCGATACGGCGCGCGCGCGGCTGATGTGCGGCGCCGTCAGCGCTTCTGGGCCGAGCGCCGGGCGTGCGCGGCGCTGGGCCGAGCGCGGGGCGTGCGCCGTGGGCCGGCGCGGGGCGTGCTGGCCGCGTGGGCCCGTTTGCGCGTGGCGTGCGTCGGCGTCAGCTCGAACGGGCCCATTACGCCGAGCGAGCGCAGAAAGCGGGCGAACGACACGCCCGCGACGGTGACCTGTCCCTCGCGATAGCCGGTCTTGACCCGGGCCGTCGTCGCCCCGCTGGCCATGCTCCACCCGGTCTCGATGCAGGTGCCCGAACGCTTGTAGAAGGCGACCGGCTGACCGGCGCTCAGCGCCGTGCCGGGCTGCGCCAGCTGGGTGATCTGCTCGGCCACGTATACGTAGTGGCCGGCAAATGGGCCATCGAGCAGCTGGTACCAGACGTAGGGCTGGCCCCTGAACCAGTTGTGGTCGATTCCGATGACGATGCCGTCGCCGAGCGCCCGGATCGGCGCCCCGCGGGCCATGCAGAAGTCGACGCCCTGGTCGGTGCGCCCCGTCTGGTAGCCGTCGCCACGCAGCGGGTTGCCATATCCCGTGAAGCCGGCGGCGTACGCCTGGTCGAAGTAGAGCGAGACCGGACCCTGCTCCGCGCCACCGGTGAGCGAGACGATCCCGTAGCTGATGTTGTCGACACGGCTGCCGACGAAGTTCGCGGCGTACGAGGAGGCGACGAGCTGGTTGTTCACGTAGATGAGACTGCTGGCCTTGGAGCCCGCGGCCAGGACCTGACGGACCTGGAGGGTGAACCAGGCGCCGAGCGGGAGCGGGAATTCACCGGTCAGCGGCTGCTCGGTGACCGAGCCTCCTGAGTTCGTGGTCGCCACGAGCTCGGCCATGTTCGTGCTGTAGTCGATGACCACGCTGTCCTCGGTGTAGCTCCCGTCGCTGCCGGGAACGGCGTGCCAGCCGATCAGCGTCTGCTGCCCTGCCGGAGCTTGATGAAAGCCGTAGGGCAGGTAGAAGGACGCCCCGTAGGCCACGCTCTGGGGAGCCGTCCAGTTGACGGCGAACGAGCCCTCGACCTGACCGCCGGAGCCGCTCCCCGGGAAGGCGGCGGCGGAGCCGGTGCCCGAGTACGTGGCGCCAAACGTCTGCCCGTCGGCGCGGTAGCGGACACCAGCCGCGGCCAGCGTGCCACCGTTCTGAGCCGTTCCGGCGGAGAAGCGCGCCGAGCTGGCCACCCCTGGCACTGAGAAGCGCCGCTCGGGCGGAGCCGGGCGCCAGCGCCGAGCAGAGAAGGAGGAGCGCCGCCAGCAGCGAGAACGCGAGCGTTCGCGCCGGTGGTCCGAGGTGCCTGGAGTCGCGTGCTGACGTGGACACGGGCATGAACTTCTGACTTGTGCCGGGCGCCTGCGGGGTTAGCTGGCGGGCTCGCGCTGATGGCTCTCGGCGCTACCGGCGGATCACCGCCGGATTCGCCCCAACGAATTGGGTTCCCCGCTCCCCGAGGCGGCATCCCGGGGATTCGGCAACCGCAATGAACTCATGAGCGCTCGCAAAGTTGCGCCGAGCGAATCTAAAGTTGCGCCGAGCGAGTCGCTTGACCCATTTGGTCACACGATCGTCACAGCGAGGTACCGTCTAGCGGTGCGAACCGCGCTGTTCACGACCTGCCTCGTGGACGCGCTGTTCCCGGACGCCGGGCGGGCGACCGTGCACCTGCTGGAGCGCCTCGGACAACCCGTGGAGTTCCCGCTCGAGCAGACGTGTTGCGGGCAGATGCACGCCAACAGCGGCTACTTCGAGGCCGAGCTCGTGCGTCGCTACGTGGACACGTTCGAGCCCTATGACGCGGTGGTCGTCCCCTCCGGCTCGTGCGCCGGCAGCATCCGCCACCAGCACCCGATGGTCGCCCGCGCGGCCGGCGATGAGGCGCTCGCGAGCCGCGCCGAGGCCGTGGCCGCCAAGACCTACGAGCTCTCGCAGTTCGTGGTCGACGTGCTCGGCACCGACGACGTCGGCGCCTACTTCCCCCACCGCGTCACCTACCACCCCACGTGCCACTCGCTGCGCCTGCTGGGGGTCGGCGACCGCCCGCTGCGGCTGCTGCGAAACGTGCGGGGCATCGACCTGGTCGAACTCGAGCGCTGGGACGAATGCTGCGGGTTCGGTGGGACCTTCTCGGTCAAGAATCCCGACGTGTCGGCGGCGATGCTCAGCGACAAGATGGAGGCCGTGATCGAGACCGGCGCCGAGGTGCTGTGCGCGGGCGACCGTTCCTGCCTGATGCACATCGGCGGCGGCCTCGATCGCATCCGGGCGGGCGTGCGCACGCTGCACCTCGCGGAGATCCTCGCGAGCACCGAGCCTGCCCGATGAGCGGCGGTGAGACGATCTGGACGGACGACCCGCCGTTTCCGGCCAACGCCAAGCGCGCCGTCCAACAAGCGCAGCTGCGACGCAACATCCGTAAGGCCACGAGCACGATCCGCGAGCGACGCGCGGGCCTGGTGCAGGAGATGCCCGACTGGGAGGACCTGCGTGCGGCGGGAGCGGCGATCAAGGATCGAGGTGCTCTTGCACCTCGACCGATACCTGGAGCAGTTCGAGGCCGCGGCCAGCGGCCGCGGCGCGCAAGGTCCACTGGGCGCGCGACGCTGAGGAGGCGAACTCGATCGTGACCTCGCTCGTCGGCCAGACCGGCGAGCGCCAGGTGATCAAGTCCAAGTCGATGGCGACGCAGGAGATCGGGCTCGACGCGGCGCTGGCCCAGCAGGGGATCACCGTCACCGAGACCGACCTGGCCGAGCTGATCGTGCAGCTCGGCCACGACCGACCCAGCCATATCGTCGTCCCGGCCATCCACAAGAACCGGGCTGAGATCCGCGAGATCTTCCTGCGCGAGATGCACGACGCGCCATCCGATCTCACCGACGACCCTCGCGCCCTGGCGGAGGCCTCCCGCCGCCATTTGCGGCGCAAGTTCTTCGAGGCCAAGGTGGCGGTTACCGGCGCCAACTTCGCGGTCGCCGAGACCGGATCGCTGGTGATCGCCGAGTCGGAGGGCAACGCCCGCATGTGCCTGACGCTGCCGCAGACGCTGATCTCGGTGGTGGGGATCGAGAAGCTCGTGCCCACGTTCCGCGACCTGGAGGTGTTCCTCCAGCTGCTGCCGCGCTCCTCGACCGGCGAGCGGATGAATCCATACAACTCGGTCTGGACCGGCGTCACGCCCGGCGACGGCCCGCAGCAGGTCCACATCGTGCTGCTCGACAACGGTCGCACCAACGTGCTGCGGGACGAGCTCGGGCGCCAGGCGCTGCGCTGCATCCGCTGCGCGGCCTGCCTCAACGTCTGCCCCGTCTACGAACGCGCCGGCGGTCATGCCTATGGCGCGACCTATCCGGGCCCGATCGGTGCTGTCCTCACGCCACAGCTGGTCGGCGTCGAGCACGCTTCGACGCTTCCTTTCGCCTCCTCGCTCTGCGGCTACTGCTACGAGGTCTGCCCGGTCAAGATCGACATCCCCTCGGTGCTCGTCAAGCTCCGCCACGACTCGGTCAAAGCCAAGAAGCACCCCGCAGAGGACGCTCTGTTCGCCGCGGCCGCCAGCGCGATGAAGGGACGGCGCCGGTGGACCGCCGCGCTGAAGCTTGCGCCGCTGATGCGCTTGTTGCGCCGCGGCGGACCGCCCCCGGTCTCGCAGTGGACCAGCGTCCGCGATCTGCCCGAGCCGCCGGCCCGGTCGTTTCGGGACTGGTGGGTCAAGGAGCACGCGCACCAGCGAAAGGGGCGGCCGCGGATGAGCGCTCGCGAGGAGATCCTGGCCCGCGTCCGGGGCGCGATCGCGGCAGCCGACGGCGGTGCTCCTGCCTCCGAGGTCCCGCGCCGCTACCGGACGCGGGTGCGACGGGGGTATCGACACGTTCATGGCTCGCCTTGGTCACTACGACGCCGCGGCGGTACGGGTCGCCCGACGCGAGCTCGACGCCACGGTTCGGGCCGCACTCGCCGAGCGAGGCGCGCGGCGAATAGTCGCGCCGGACGGGGTGCCCGAGGCCTGGCTCGAGGAACTCGAGCCGCTGCGCGACGCTCCGCCGCTCGACGCCCGCGCCCTCGACCAGTCAGATGGCCTGGTGAGCACCTGCGCGGTGGCGATCGCCGAGACCGGCACGATCGTGCTGGACGGCGGCGAAGGCATGGGCCGGCGGATCCTCTCGCTCGTGCCCGACTATCACTTGTGCGTTGTCCACGCGGAGCAGATCGTCGGGTCGGTCCCTGAAGCGATCGCGCGGCTCGACCCCGTCCGACCGATCACCTTCATCTCGGGACCCTCGGCGACCGTCGACATCGAGCTCGTGCGTGTCGGTGGAGTGCACGGGCCCCGCGCGCTCGAGGTGATCGTCGCCGAGTAAGCCACCGCGCGCGCCGCGGCCGCGCCGCGCGCCTGTGAACATGACGTGATCCGTCCGGCCGCGAGCCGAAACTTTCGGGTTTGCGGCGGGTTTGACCGCGAAGTGACTTGCCGCTAAGCAGCATGCCCGCCGGGGGCGTGGTCACGTTGAAGGTGTCTGGCCCCGGTACCTGCGCTATGGCCTGGTGGTGGTTCTCGTCCTCGCCATGGCGGTGACGGGCGCGCCGGCGGCCGGCCGCGTCGCATCGACCGGTACGCGCAAGGAGCGGCGGGCGCGAGCGGCCGCGTCCAATCCGTTCGCCACGCGCGGGATGTGGATCTGGATCCTCCGCGATTCGAACGGCGGGAATCTCTCGTCGATCATCGCCAAGGCCCACAGTCGCGGGATCCAAACCCTCTACATAAAGAGCAGCGACGGCACCAGCTGGTTCTCGCAGTTCAACCACAACGTCGTCTCGACGCTGGAGGCGAACGGAATCAACGTCTGCGCCTGGCAGTTCGTCTACGGCAATCGTCCCTCCCAGGAGGCCCAGATCGGAGCGGACGCGGTAAACGACGGCGCCAACTGCCTGGTGATCGACGCCGAGGGTCAGTACGAGGGCAAGTACTCCCAGGCGCAGACGTACATGACGCAGCTGCGAGCTCTGATCGGCACGAGCTTCCCCGTGGGGCTCGCTGGCCTTCCCTACATCGACTACCACCCCTCGTTCCCCTTCTCGATTTTCCTCGGGCCGAACGGCGCCCAGTACAACCTGCCGCAGATGTACTGGCGCGACATCGGCACGAGCGTCAATCAGGTCTATGCCCACACCTACTTCTACAACCGCCTCTATATACGACCAATCGATCCCCTGGGGCAGGTTTGGCAGAACCCGCCGACGTCGCAGATATTGCGCTTTCGCCAGTTGATGCAGGTCTACGGCGCCTCCGGGATCAGCTGGTGGGATTGGCAGGAAGCTCCGGCCCGCTCCTGGTCTGCGATCTCACGCTCCGTGGGACCGCTGCCGAATGCCGCCGCCGTGCCCGGATATCCCACGCTGTCCAGGGGCGCGGCCGGGGACCTCGTCGTCTGGGCGCAGGAGCACCTGCTGGCCGCAGGCGAGCAAGTGGCGATTACCGGCGGCTACGGAGCCGAGACCCAGGCTGCGGTCGAGAGCTTCCAGCTCGCGAACGGCCTGCCGACGGACGGGGTTATAGATACCCAGACGTGGGCCGCGCTCCTGCGATACCAGCCCGCGTCGGTCCACTTCTCGAAGCCTCCCAAGGGCAGTAAGACGGCGAGGATGGCGGGGCGTCAACGGATCACGGCGGCCGCTGTAGCCGCCGCGGACACGAGCGCCGCGCTGAGGGGATCCTCGCGCGGTTATGCGCCCGTCCCCGCTTCCGCGCTGCTGCCGCCGCAGGGCAACGAGCTCGCCGGCGCCCCCGGGGCCGGCTCGCCGTAGAGCGTCCCAGCCTGGACGGCTGGCACGAAACTTTCGGGTTTGCAGCGGGTTCCCAGCTAGGGTGGCTCGCCGTATGCAGCATGCCCTCCGGGCGCGCGGCCACAAGGGTGGTTGTCGGACGCGGCTCCTGCGCCACGGTCTCGTGATGCTTGGGGTGCTAGCGGCGGCGACGACGCTTGGGGCAGCGGCCGCGACGATGTCCGTCCCGGCGACGGCGCGAGTCGGCTCGACCGCCACGCGCTCGTCGCCGAGGGCTTGGGCGGCCGCTTCCGACCCATTCAGGACGCGCGGGATGTGGATCTGGATCCTCGACGACTCGAACGGCGGCAGCCTGTCCTCCATCATCGCCACGGCGCACCGCTACCAGGTCCGCGCCCTCTACATAAAGAGCGGCGACGGCGGCACCATGTTGTCGCAGTTCAACCGTCAGGTCGTCTGGACGCTGCGCGCGCACGGCATAAACGTCTGCGCCTGGCAGTTCGTTTACGGCAACTACCCCTCTCAGGAGGCCAAGGTCGGGGCCGATTCGGTCAAACAGGGCGCCGACTGCCTGGTGATCGACGCCGAGGGCCAGTACGAGGGCAAGTACTTGCAGGCGCAGACGTACGTCACGCGTCTGCGAGCTTTGATCGGCACACGCTTCCCGGTCGCGCTCGCGGGTTTCCCCTACGTCGACTACCACCCGGCGTTCCCGTACTCGGTCTTCCTCGGGCCCGGCGGCGCCCAATACAACGTGCCGCAGATGTACTGGCACGACATCGGCACGAGCGTCGATCAGGTCTATGCCCACACCTACCTCTACAACCGCCTCTACCTGCGTCCGATAAATCCCCTGGGCCAGGTGTACAACGGGCCGCCCACGTGGCAGATCCTGCGCTTCCGCCAGTTCCTGCACGTCTATGGCGCCCCCGGCGTCAGCTGGTGGGATTGGCAGGAATCGTCGCTGAGCGCATGGTCTGCGATATCTAGCTACGTGGGCTACCTGAGCAGGACTGCCGCCGTGCCCGGTTACGCCGCGATCTGGAGGGGTGCGGCTGGCGACCTCGTCGTCTGGGCGCAGGAGCACCTGCTGGCCGCCGGTCAGCAGGTGGCGGTGGACGGCGGCTACGGAGCCCAGACCCAGGCCGCAGTCGAGAGCTTCCAGCTCGCGAACGGGCTGGCCGTCGACGGCGTCATTGGCACGCAGACCTGGGCCGCGCTGCTGCGCCACAGGCCCAAGGCCATCCACTGGACGAGGCTGGTGGCCAGCAAGGCGGTGAGGCTGGCCCGCGGCCGCAGGCTCACTGCCGCCGAGGTCGCCGCCACGGACACCAGGGCCGCGCTCGGAGAGTTCTCGCGCGGCAGCGCGCCGGTCCCCGCGTCGGCGCTCCTGCCGGCCAGGGGCAACGAGCTGGCCGGCGCGTCGGGTGCCGGCTCGCCGTAGGCACGCCCAGGCAGCCGCTACGGTCCGCGGATGGCCTGGCCGCCGGTCTTCGACGGGCACAACGACGCGCTGACGCGGGCCGACCACGGATCGTTCGCCACCGGCCGAGCCGCCGGCCACCTCGACCTGCCGCGCATGCGGGCGGGCGGTATGCGGGGCGGAATCTTCTCGCTCTTCACTCCGTCGCGGCGCGAGCGCAAACGTCCCCTGCCGAGGACTGACGCGGTGATCGAGTTCGAGCTCGCGCCGGCGGTTTCCCATCAGCGGGCCGCGGCTGACGCCGGCGCCGCCGCGGCGCGCCTGATCGGGCTCGAGCTCGCCGGTCTACTGTGCATCGGGCGTCGCATCGAGGACTTCGACCGCGCGCTCGGAGGCGATGGGCCGCCGCTCGCGGTCCTGCACCTCGAGGGCGCCGAGGCCATCGACCCGGCCATCGAGGCACTCGAGTTCTGGCACGCGGCGGGGCTGCGCTCGCTCGGCCCGGTCTGGAGCCGGGCGAACGCTTTCGGCCACGGCGTTCCGTTCGTGTTCCCCTCGAGCCCCGACATCGGCCCGGGGCTCACCGACGCCGGCCGCGCGCTCGTCGCCCGCTGCGCCGAGCTGGGGATCATGGTCGACGTCAGCCATCTCAACGAGGCGGGTTTCTGGGACGTCGCGCGGCTTGGTCAGGGGCCGCTCGTGGCCTCGCATTCGGGAGCGCACCGCGTGTCCGCCGCCTCGCGCAACCTGACGGACCACCAGCTGAAAGCGATCGCGGACTCCAGCGGGCTGGTCGGCGTGATATTCGGGTGCTCGTTCCTGCGCAGCGATTTCAAGGAAGACCCCAACACTCCGCTCGAGCTGATCGCCGCCCATGCTCGCTACATCGCCGACCGGATCGGGTCAGACCACGTAGCGCTGGGCTCCGACTTCGACGGAACCGTGATCCCGGCGACGGTCGGGGACGCCGCGGGGCTTCCCCGCGTGCTCGATGCGCTGTCGGCGGCCGGCTTCAGCGCATCGGAGCTCGAGTCGATCGCCTGGAAGAACTGGCGCCGCGTGCTCGCGGCCTGGTGGGACGCTTAGCTACTGCGCCGGCAGGACCGGCAGCAGCAGCTTCGAGCCGGAGCTGCCGCCGAGCTGCACCGTGTTGATCGCCGGCAGGCTCGGCAGCGAGGCGCCCGAGGCCCCGAGGATCACGAGGCGGATGCGGTCGCCGGCCTTGAACTCGTTGCCGATCGGCCAGAACGCGAGCTGATACGTCCGCGAGGTCAGGGGCGGCGTGGTGACGGAGTTCGTGAAGTTGCCCCAGGGACCCACTACTTGGCCCTGGCTGTCGGTGATCGACTGGGCCTTGTCGATGTAGGGGAACGTGCTGCCCAGCCTGCCGCTGGCCACCGGGTGGGAGCTGCCGTCCGGCCACACATCCGAGATCACCGCCCAGATATCGGTTGACGGCGCGGTGCTCGAGAGCCGCACGTCGAGGGCGGCCGGGCCCGCAGCGAGCACGTTCTGCGTCAACGGCTGCGTGGTGTATGTCAGCGCCAGCGGTTCCGCCAAATTCGTCTCGGTCAACTGTGGGAACGTGTTTGCCGCCTGGTTCAGGCCGTCGGGGCCAATGAAGCCGGCGTTCGGCGTGTCGCTCATCGTCGGGATCGAGGGGATCGCCGCATAGGACTGCGTTGTCGAGGTGCTGGGGGACTGGGCGGTGAGCGAGCCGTCGTTGATCGACGAGCCGCTGCCGCTGCGGGCGGGGTTCAGCGCGAGCGACATCCATTGCGTCCCGGGCACCGGCCAGTCGTTCGCGTTGTACTGCACGTAGCTCCCGGCGTCGTAGCTCTCTCGGCTGCCGTCGGACATCAGCATCTGCACCGGCGGCCCGCTCTGCGCGCCGTTGTCGGCCCCCAGCAGGTAGTGGTCGAACCAGGACTTGACCTGCGCCACACCCCCATCGGTACCAGCCGGGTAGCCATCGTGGCCGGCCACCACCAGCAGTCGGTCGCCGACTCCCCGCAGCGCCCGGAAGGCCTCAAACGCCCCCTGCGACTCGACGTCGTAGAAGCTGTCCAGCATCAGAACCGGGAAGGTGTTGGCGTCACCGGTGTACTGGCGCTGCGACCAGAAGGAGTCGAGCCTCGGATGGCCGATGTCGTCCAGCCCGACGTCGAAGAAGCCGACCGCGGTGTCGAACCCCGAGATCAGCCCTGTGAGCGGATTGGTCTGGAGTCGGGACCCGCCCTGCTCGAGCGTCGGGAAGCCGATCAGCGCCATCACCCCCAGCCCTGGAACGAAGTTATTGATCCCGCCCGGGTAGAGCAGATCGCGGTACAGCGAGTACGTGCCCGACTTCAGCACCGCCGTGCGCACGCACGGCAGCGACAGGTGCAGCGAGTTATAGACGGCGATTGCGCTGGCGGAGAAGCCGTTCAGCGCCAGGTTCCCGTCGCTCCAGGGCTGGTGACAGGCCCACCGCAGCGTCTGCTGGACATCCTCCTGGGTCCGGGGACCGAGGGCGTCGAACTGACCGGGGCTGGCGCCCGTGCCGCGATCCTGGATCAGCAGGTAGTTGTAGGCGGGACCGTCCTGCGTCGTGCCGGTCCCCGGGCCGTATGGGCTGAACTCAACGATCACCGGCCGGGCGCTCAGCGGGGCCTGGCCCGTGACCGTGGCCTGGAGGCTCACGCCATCCGACATCGTGACCGAGGTGTTGACCGTGGCCGTGTCCGCGCGGGCCGCGGCCGGCAGCGCCAGCCCTGAGAAGGCCAGCGCAAGCGCAAGGGCGATCGTGCCCTGCCGCACGCGTCTGATCCCTCCCGCGATGACGAACATCGGTGTTCTTAACCGTACTGGATCGCGTAGGATGACGACGCCGATGGAAATTGCAACCCTTCCCCGCGGGCCGCACAAGCTGCCGCGCGAGCAGGTCGTGGGCTCGCAGCGCGCGCGGCTGATGCGCGCCATGGCCGAGGCGACGGCCGCCAACGGCTACGTGCAAACCTCGGTCGCCGACGTCCTGCGCCGGGCCCACGTCTCGCGCGAGACCTTCTATCAGCTCTTCAGCTCCAAGCAGGACTGTTTCATCGCCGCCTACGAGCAGGCGGCAAGTGCGGTCCTGGCGATGCTCGAGCGCGAGTCGGCCTTCGGCGAGACGCCGCTCGAGCGCTTCGCCCGGGGGATCGACCTCTATCTCGAGATTCTGGCCGCGGAGCCCGCGTTCGCGCGGTTGTTCATGGTCGAGGTCTACGCGGCAGGTGACGAAGTGCTGGCCCGCCGGGCGCAGATCCAGGAGTGCTTCGAGCAGTTGATGATCGACGGCGCCGACGCCCAGAGCCCGACCGAGCAGTTCGCCTGCCGGGCACTGGTTGGGGCGATCATCACGTCGGTCACCGCACGCCTCGCCGCGCGTGACGTCGATGGGCTCCGCGCGCTGCGCGAGCCGCTGGTCGGGCTCGTGCGCGAGGCTCTGAGCTGGCAGGAGCAGCAGCTTGTTGCTGGACGCTGAGAGAGCGGTCAGCGAGGAGCCACGGCTGGCGCCGGGCGGCCCCCGGCAGATCGGGCGCCTGAACTTCCTGATCGCCCGGGCCCTTGGGGTGGCGGCCGGAGGCGGGCCGCCAAATGTCTTCACGACGCTCGCCCGCCACCGGCGGCTGTTTCGTCCCTGGCTGCGCTTCGCCGGCGCGCTGATGCCTGGCGGCTCGCTGCCTCGCGCCGACAGCGAGCTGGTGATCCTGCGGGTGGCCCACAACACGGACTGCCGATACGAGTGGCACCAGCACGAGCGGCTCGCGCGGGCTGCGGGCCTCAGCGCCGACGAAGTGACGCGCGTGGAGCAAGGGCACGACGTCCCTGGCTGGTCCTCCCGCCAGCGGCTCTTGCTGCGCGCCGCCGACGAGCTCCACTCGACCCGCGACATCTCCACCGAGCTGTGGGACGAGCTGCGACCGCGGTTGAGCGATACGGAGCTGATCGAGTTGTGCATGCTCGTCGGGCACTACGAGATGCTGGCCATGACGCTCAACGCGCTGCGCGTCCAGCGAGACGAGCTGCCAGCCGCCGCGCCGCGGCTCTCGCGCGGCATTCAGGCCGTGCTCGCCAAGCGCGGCGCCCGGAGCCGCGAGGCATGAGCCGCACGGAAGCCGACCTGGCCGGCCGACGGGTGTTGATCACCGGCGCCGCGCGCGGAATCGGCGCGCTGCTGGCCCGCAGGCTGCACGCCCGGGGCGCGCGGGTTGCGCTGCTCGGCTTGGAACCCGATTTATTAGAGCGCGTCGCCGCTGATAGCGGCGACGCGCCGTTTTTTGAATGCGACGTCGCGAACCGAGAGCGGCTCGACGAGTCCGTGGCGCGCGCGGTCGAGGCGCTCTCGGGACTCGACGTGGCCATCGCCAACGCCGGCATCGGCGCCCAGATGACCCTGCTCGACAGCGACCCGGCGATCTGGGACAAGACGCTCGCCGTCAACCTCACCGGCACCTACAACCTCGTCCGCGCCGCGGGCCCGCACGTCGCGCACCCCGGCGGCTACTTCCTGCTGACGGCCTCGCTGGCGGCGGCCCTACACCTGCCGCTGATGTCCGCCTACTGCGCCTCCAAGGCGGCGGTCGAGTCGCTCGGGGATTCGCTGCGGATCGAACTGAGGCCCAGTGGGGCGCGCGTGGGGGTCGCCTACTACGCCGAGCTCGACACCGATATGACCGCCCGAGGCTTCGCCACCGAGGCGGCCTCGCGGACGCCGATCGGCGGACACGGCCATCTGCCGGTCTGGCCGGTGGAGCCGGCGATCGACGCGCTGGAGAAGGGCATCCGCCGGCGCTCGCGGAGAATCGTCTCGCCGAGCTGGGTGGGGCCGGTGCTACCGATCCGGATGCTGGTCCAGCGACTGGTCGAGCTTCCGCTGAAGCGCGGCTTCGCCCAGACGCTCGAGGTCGCCCGCGGCGAAGAATCATCGCTCACCACGCCGCAGCCCTGAGGAGGCTTCAGGATCGGCGCCGCCGGCCGGGCACCGTGACCTGAACCGAGTTCGACGCCGCCGCCGGCTGCCCGTAGTAGATCGCACGGAGGCTGATCGAGCCGGTGACGATCACCGGGGCGCCGAAGTTGCCGCTCGAGTCGGTGGTGGCGCTCGTGATCGTCTGGGCACCGTTGGCCGAGATCTGCTGAAGCGCGATCGTCGCCCCGGTCACGGGTGTCCCGCCGAGTTGCTGGAGGTTTCCCGAGAGCGTCACGCTCGCCCCGCGCACGGCTCGGGTTGCCGAGGCCGAGAGCGAGAGCGCCAGCGGGATCCCCTGGGAGAGCGCAAGGCTCGTCACCTGGGGGCGGATCGCGGGCAGGCGCCCATAGAGCGCGTCGCCGGGGCAGCTGGTCGAGTCGCCGTCCCGGTGCCCGGCCACGCGGGGCAGAGAGACGAGCGCACCCGGCTTGAATGGCGTGTAGAACGCGTCGGCGGGGTTGACCCGGACCGTCACGCTGCCCTCGGTGGGCACCCCGTGCAACGACAGCTTCCACGCCAGCAGGCGCTGCAGCGCCGCGATCGCGCTGGGCGCCGGCAGGACGCTCGAGAACGTGCCGAGGATCGCCACGCCGGTTGACTCGGTGTTGTAGCCCCCTGCCTGGGCGCCGACAACCGGTTCGTCGATGCCGCCCTTGCGCGCCTCCCAGATCCGGCCGAAGAGGTCGATCACGAAGTTGTAGCCAATGTCGTCCCAGCCGCGTGTGTAGCGGTGAAACAGGTAGATCGCCCGCAGCATCGCGGGCACCTCACCCGCCGAGTAGCCGTTGGGGTTCTCGGTGTGGTGGACGAACGCGAGCTTGACATCGCCGTAGGCCGGCGGAACCGCCGGCGGCGAGTGGCCGCGTGCCCACGCGCTCCGGGCGATGATCGGCGGTTGGCCGGGGCCGGCGCCGAGCACAGGTTGAGCCTGCGGGAACGACGCTATCTGTGCGCCGAGCACCGATCCGACGTCGACGAAATGCAGCCGCACGCCGGCGATCGGTTGTGCGCTCCGTAGCTCGACGAAGTCGGCCGGTCCGGTCCAGATCGCATCGCCGATCAGAGGCGCCGCGCGGGCAGGCACATCCGGCCCATGGCCGAGCACCGAAGCCTGAGCCCAAGGGCTCCAACCTCCGCCGCGGCGCCTGGCTCGGAGCTCGATGTCAACCGCCCCTGGCGCTCCCCACTCGACGCCGACCAGCTGAAACGCCCGCGGCGCGGCGATTTCCCGGGAGCTGCCCGCGACTCGCCCAACGAAGCGGCTGAACACCGACGCCCGCGAGGTAGCGGTCGCCGCGCCCAGCGCTCCGCTCGGACCGAGGAGCGAGGCCGCACCCGCTCCCGCGAGCGCTCCGATCGCCGTCCGCCGGGTGAGCGTCGAGTCGGTGTCTGTCGGACGATCCGTCACCGGCTCGGCGCAGAGTAGGGCCATGTCGGGAAAGGTGAACGCCCGTTTCGGAACTTTTTAGGCGGGGTGCCGGCAGCTAGCCCTCGAGCACGCTCCCCTCGGCGATTCGCTCCGGCTCCGAGCGCTCCAGCTCGACGGAGCCTCTGACTACGACCCCCGACTCGAACGTCACATCGCCGTGGACAACGAGCCGTTCGGCGTCGCGCAGCGACGGCGGGCCTTCGGGAAAGCGGGCCTCGAAATCGTCGAGCAGCTTGTAGTAGCGGGAATCCAGCTCGACGTAAGGCGGCGAATCTCCGACTGGCTCGACGGCGTCGTCGCCCCCGACGGCGTAGGCGTCGGAGCGCAGCACGAGCAGGTCGTCGGTGGTCTTGACCGGGGCGAAGCGCGTCCGCGGAACGCAGAGGATCCGCGCGCCCTCGAAGCTCCCGATGGCCGCCCCCATCGCGCTCTCGAGCTGGAGGACCTCCCGCGAGTCCGAGTCCCGCGGATCGACAGTTTTGCGATTGACGATCAACGGCAGCTCGAGCACCCCATCTCGGCGCGAGAGCTCTTGGTCGAGCGCCCGCAGGTCGACCCACAGATTGTTGGTGTTGTAGTAGCGCCAGTGGCGAAAGTCGCGGAACGACTCCTCATCCTCCTTCGGAGTCTGCGCGGTTTCACGCAGCACGAGGCGGCCATCGGAACGCCGACGGGCGATGTGCCCTCCCTTACGGTCGGCCTCCGTGCCGATCACCACCTCCATCAAGAACGGGATGCGCTCCGCCGCGAGGAAGGCGGCGATCCTCGGGTCGACGGTGGCCCCCAAGTTGTCGGCGTTGGAGATCATCGCGTAGCTGAAGCCCTGCTCGAGCAGGGCCGCCAGCATTCCGGACCGTCGGAGCGCTCCGTAGACGTCTCCGTGTCCCGGTGGGCACCATTCCAGATGCGGATCCGGCGGCCAGCTCACCGGCCCGAGACTCTCGGCGTCGAGCTTCGGCTCCATGCTCTGCATGAAGTCCGGGTCCATGGGGCCGCTCGCGTCTTCGGGCAGCACGCTCAGCGTTTCCGAACGCGTGGCCTCGCTGTCCATCAGCACCAGCGGCAAGCGCACGTCGTGCCGTCGGCGGACGGCGCGGACCTGGCCCACGATGATGTCCAGGAACGAGCGGCCGTCGCGGGCTTCGACCAACGACTTCGGCGCCCGCAGACCCATGCTCGTCGCCAGACCGCCGTTGAGCTTGACGGTGGCCACCTGCTGGAGCGCCTCGCCCGCGTCGGCTCCGGGCAGCTGCTCGAGCTTCTCGATGTCGCCGGCCGGCTCCAGCTCATCGCTCGGCATGAACGCCGACTCCCCGGAGACGAGGCGCTCATAGGCCGAGCGGAAGTTCTTGATGGCTTCCTCGTGCTGGCCGGCGGCGCGCATCTTTTCCTCGGCGGCCCGGAGTCCCTCGCTGCTCATCACGGCGGATTGTGACTAGATTGCTCGCATGAGCGACGACTGGCGGCTGATGAGATGAGCGACGACTGGCGGCTGCGGATCACCTTCGACGAGGAGGGGGTCGCGAACCGGCTCGTGGAGCGCTTCGACGCGGGCGAGATCGAGCACCAGCTCGAGCGAACGTTTCAGGACCGGGTCATCGTCTCTCGTGATGGCTCCGAGGTCTTCGGCTACACCGGCACCCGGCAGCAGGCCGAGAGCGCCGAGCGGCTCGCGCGGTCGCTGGCGGCCGAGCACGGATGGCAGGTCGATACCGAGCTGCGCCGCTGGCATCCATCGGCCGAGGCCTGGGAGGACCCCGACAAGCCGTTGCCGGAGAGCGATGCCCAGCTGGCCGCCGAGCACGCCGAGCTCATCGCCAGCGAGCGCGCCCAGGACTATCCGGAGTTCGAAGTGCGGATCGAGTGCTCGAGCCGTGAGGCCGCGAGCGAGCTCTCCCAGCGGCTGCGGGAGGAGGGACTGCCCAGCGTCCATCGGCACCGCTACGTGCTGGTCGGCGCCGCCGACGAGGACAGCGCCGCGGCGCTCGCCGAGCGACTGCGCAAAGAGGCGCCCCCCGGCAGCAGAGTCACCGCGGAGGGCACGGTCGCCGCGGTTGAGTCGGCCGTGGGGTTCAATCCGTTCGCCGTCTTCGGCGGGATGGGCGGCTGAAGCGAGCCTTCGGCGTTCCTAGTCGGAGGGGCCCAGCACGCGCGCGCCGGCTCCGGCGCGGACCTCGATAGCCCCCTCGGGCGCCCGGGCATCCGGCGGGAGCAGACCGAGCACGTGGCCGCCGAAGCCGCCCCCAACGATCCGCGCGCCAAGCGCGCCGGCCCGTATGAGGCGGGCCACCGTCTCCTCCACCGCCGGCGTCGAGACGTCGTAGTCGTCTCTGAGGCTGGCGTGGGAAGCGTCGAGCAGCTCCCCCACGCGCTCCAGGTCCTTGCGCGACAGCGCGTCCACAGTCTCGTTCACGCGCTCGTTCTCGCTCACGACGTGGCGCACACGGCCGTCCAGCGGCGCCGGCAGGCGCTGCGCCATCTCGAGCGTGGCGTCGCGGAGGCTCGCCAGCCCGAGCCGCTCACAGGCCTCCGCGCACTCCGCGCGGCGCTGGTTGTAGCCCGAGCCCGCGTGGCTGTGGCGCTCGCCGGAATCGAGCGTCACCAGCTTGTACCGCCCGAGCTCGAGCACCGTCGGCGTGATCTCGAGCGAGCGGAAATCGATCCGCACAGCGTGCTCGCGCTCGCCGAACAGTGCCGCCAGCTGGTCGAGCAGACCGGTCTGAGCCCCCACCCACTCGTTCTCGACGCGCGAGCACAGCCGCGCCAGCGCAACCCGATCCGGGGGCTGGGCGTCGCTCAGCGCAGACAGCGCCAGGCACAGCGCGACCTCGAGCGCCGCCGAGGAGGAGAGTCCCGCCCCGCGCTGGATGTCGCCGGTGATCTCGAGCGCCGCCCCGCCCACGGGCACTCCGGCACCGCGGAGCTCGGCGACTGCGCCGCGCACGAACGCTCGCCATCCGTCGGCTGGGGACGGCTCCCCGATTGCGAATGAGTCCTCCTCGCCGAGGTCGAGAGCAGCCGCGGTGATGGTCGGCTGGGCCCGGCCTGTGGCGCGTACGGTGACCCCTTCGGTGATCGCAAAGGGCAGCGCCAGGCCCTCGTTGTAATCGGTGTGCTCGCCGATCAGGTTTACGCGGCCCGGGGCGAAGGCAGCGACGGAGTCAGGCACCGTCCGGGCCCTCGGCGATCCGTCTGAGCCCCGCGAGCACCTCCCCGTCGCGCCGCTCGGCGGCCTCGTCGGTCCAGTGAAAGCGCGCGCCGGCATCGATCTTGAACGCCTCCCGGCGGTGATCTTGGACGTCCCGCACGTCGATCGCCACGGCCACCACCCCTTCGGGCATCGGGTCCTCGAGCACGCGTCCCGCTCCGTGGGCCGTCAGCGCGACGTTGCCCTCGGCCAGCACCACGAGGGCCACGGCAGGCTCGGCGCGCAGCCTGGCGAGCGACTGTCGCCCCGAACCCAGCGCGATGAGGACGGTCCGCGGGCCGGCGCGTACGGCGGCCGAGACGGGGATCGCATGCGGCGAGTGGCCGGACGTGACCAGGATCGTCACCGTACCGTCGGGCCAGCTGGGCAGCATCGTGAGCACGCTACCCGCGCTGCCCTGTCGCGTGTGCTCGGCTAGGATCGCCGCCCGGCCAGCCGCCAGACGACCTCGACAAGGAGACGGAATGGACCTGATCGACCGAATGCGGAAAGACATCCAGGATCGCCTCGACACCGTTCTCGGCGAGGCCGACAAGCTCCGCAAGGCCCTTTTGGCGCTCGACCCCAGGAGCGGTTCGGCGTCCCCACGTGGCAGCTCGCGCCGAACGAGCAGCGGCAACTCCCGGGGCTCCGGGCGCTCCGGCGGCAGCTCGCGGCGCACGTCCTCCGGAACGCGAGCATCGCGCAGCTCTAGGCACCCAGAGCCGCTCTCGGAGCACCCAGCGGCGCTCGACTGGGCGCCGCACGCCTCCCGGCGCGACCAAGAACCGGGTGCTCGAGGCATTGTCGGACGGCAGGGCCAGGACGGCGGGCGAGGTGGCCGAGGCCACGGGACTGGCCAGAGGCACCGTGTCGACCACGCTCTCGAAGCTGGCCCGCGGCAAGGAGGTCGTCAAGGCCGAGCGCGGGTACCGGCTGCCCACCGAAGCCGCTCCCGGCGCGGCCGCGGCGACGCCGGCGAGCGATTCCGAGTAGTCGCCGCAAATCGCGCACAATTGTGCGCGTGCACAGTTTCTTGCATCGGCGCTACATGAGAGGAATCTTGCTGGTACTCTCCCGCGCCGACATAAGCCGAGTCGCCGGACCATCCGTGGCCGGCGAGCGGGGGACCCACTGCGATTGGCCGGATCGCATGGGGCGAAACGCCACAAGTGTGGCGTAGCGCGTTGCCCTCAGCAAGCAGCGCGCTAGCCCGTCAGCTAACTCCGCAGGCTTCCAGTCCATCCGAAAGGAAGAGTTGTGGATTACGCACGAGATCTTGGCCGGGTCGATGTGTGGGAGGAGTCCCTCAAGCGTTCGCTCGAGCGTCGTGGCCGGCCGCGGCGTTCCTCGGTTGAGCTCCATCGCCTGAGGCCCGAGCGCGACTTGACGTTGGGCGACGTTCTCCAACGCTCCACCTCCTACTCGGAGCTGCGCCGTAGAGCGGCCCAGCGCACCGCGATGCCGCGCCCCAGTCTCGCGCTGGGCGGCATCTCGGCTCTGGCGCTCGTGGCCGGGTCGACGCTTCCGAGCCTGCTGGGCAGCGCCAGCGCCGCCCGCAAGCAGCGCGTTGCGTACGCATCCGATGCCCACTCCAAGGCCAAGGCCGAAGCGGCGGTCCGCGGGAACTGGACAAGCTCGGTCGAGCCAGGAGGAGGCTCGGTGCAGACGGCCGGGTCGAGCGCGGCGTCGCTCGCACACGGCACGGTCTCCCACGGGTCTGGCGGCTCGGTCTCCCAGGCGGACCGTCACGCACTCGGCAAACCGGGGCGCAGTCGCCCATGTCGCCGAGGCGGTCGGGCCGGAGACGGTCGCGTCGTCTTCGGGCGGCGTTGCGGTGGCCAAGCCGGCTTCGGTGGAGGGAGGCGTCCGCCTGGCGAGCGACACCACCGCGACCAGCCAAGGATCGTCGCTCGCGGACCAGGTACGTGAATTGCAGCAGCGCCTGCGCCTCGACCCCGTCGACGGTTCGTTTGGAGCCGAGACGGAGCAAGGCGTGATCCAGTACCAGACCGCGCACGGGCTGAGCGCCACCGGCGTGGTCGATAGTCAAACCCGCGAGGCCCTTGGTCTCGGCGCCGGACCGACGCTCCACCCCGACGTGTCGGCGGCTACGATCACGCCGGCCGCGGAGACCGTCACGCCCACCGCGAAGACCGTCGCGCCGACGGGGGAGACGGGCACCCCGACCACGACGTCCACCCCGCCGGCCGTGGTGCAGGAGCGACCGGCTCCTCCGGGCAGCGTCGAGCAGACGAACGGCGGCGTGCCTGAGCGCACAACGGTCCCCACCACCACCACCACGCCCACCAAGACGCGCGGCACGACGCCGACCGGCACCTCGACCACTCCCGGTGGCGTGCCGGAGCGCACGACGGTCCCCACGACCACCACGACGCCGACCAGGCCGCGCGGGACGACTCCCACAACCACCACCACCCACGACCACCACCCCGACGACCGGCACCTCGGGTCCGAGCGCCAACGTGCAGGCCGGGGTCAACAGGATGATCGCCGCGGGCAACGAGATCGCCACGCGCCCCTACGTGTACGGCGGCGGTCACGGGTCGTTCAACTCCGACGGCTACGACTGCTCGGGGTCTGTCTCCTACGTGCTGCACGCCGCGGGCCTGCTCAACTCCCCCGAGGACTCCACGGAGCTCGAGAGCTACGGCGCGCCCGGTACCGGCAAGTACGTGTCGATCTATGCCAACTCGGGTCACGCCTGGATGACGATCGAAGGTCGTCGGTTCGACACCGTGGCGCTTGCCGAGACCGGATCGCGCTGGAGCAACTCGATGGCCTCCACGTCCGGGTACGTCGCAAGGCACCCCAAGGGCTACTAGCCCAGGCGAGCGGCAGGGCGCGCGAGGCCCGAATGGCCTCGCGCGCGCCTGTTGAACCAGGGCCGGGTCAGCCCAGCCCGCCCTGGGCCACCGGCCGGTCGGCGCTTCGCCCCCAAGCGCCACCGGCCGGACGCTAGCCGCCCACCGTCTCCGCCACTGCTGAGGCGAGCGCGGAGACGTCGTCCTCCGTCGTGTCCCAGGCGCACATCCAGCGCACCTCGGAGCTGCGCTCGTCCCAGACATAGAACGGAAACCGTGCCTGGAGCGGCGCCACCGCCGACGGCGGAATGCGGGCGAAGACCGCGTTGGCCTGGACAGGATGTGTGATCTCGACGCCCGCCAGCGACTCGACCGCCGCCGCGAGCATCGCCGCCATGGAGTTGGCGTGGGCGGCCAGCTCCAGCCACAGCTGATCGCGAAGCAGCGCGTCGAACTGGGCCGCCAGGAAGCGCATCTTCGAGGCCAGCTGCAACGACTGCTTGCGCAGGTGAGCGAGGCCCTCGTCGAGCTCGGGCCGTAGCAGGACCACCGCTTCGGCGCCGAGCAGGCCGACCTTGGTCCCCCCGAACGACACCATGTCGACCCCGACCTCCCCCGTCAGCTCGCCGAGCGTCGCACCCAGCGCGGCCGCGGCGTTGCACAGGCGGGCGCCGTCCACGTGCAGCAGCAGTCCACGATCGTGCGCCAGCTCGGCGAGCGCCGCGACCTCGGCCGGCGTGTAGACGGTTCCGAGCTCGGTGCTCTGGGAGAGCGACACGACCCGCGGTTGCACGGCGTGCTCGTCTCCCACGCGCGCGATCAGCGGCTCCACCCGCTCCGGGGCGAGCTTGCCGTGCTCGGTCGGCACGCTCAGCAGCTTGACCCCGGCTATCGCTTCCGGCGCTCCAGCCTCGTCCACGTTCAGATGGGCGCTCTGGGCACAGATGGCCGCTTGCCACGGGCGGCACATCGCGCGCAGCGAGAGGACGTTGGCGGCGGTCCCGCTCCAAACCAGGTACGCGCGCGCACGAGGACCGAAGATCTCCTGAAAGCGCAGCTCCACGCGCCGAGTGAGCTCGTCGTGGCCGTAGCCAAGCGCGTGGCCGTGGTTGGCGGCGGAGATCGCTTCCAGTACTGCGGGATGAGCGCCGGCCGCGTTGTCTGACGCGAACCCGCGCGCTGGGTGATCCATCGGCGCCAGCTTAGCGACGGGCTTGAAGTGGTCGTGCACAATGGTCGTGCGAGGCGAGGCGAGCAAAGGAGCGCGATGCTGTTCGGTCAGGAGCACGTACGGAAATACCGGGAGACTGACGGGCGGGAGGGTCACGACTGGCAGGGGACCCAGACGCTGATCCTCACCACCACCGGTCACAAATCGGGCCAAGAGCGCAGCACGCCGCTGATCTACGGCCGCCACGGGGAGGACTACCTGCTCGTGGCCTCAAAAGGCGGCGCCGATGAGCCGCCGACTTGGTATCTGAACCTCGAGGCCCACCCGGAGGCCCAGATCCAGGTGAAGGCCGACCGCATGAGGGTCCGGGCCCGTACGGCCAGGGCGATGAGAAGCCCGAGCTCTGGCGGACCATGACCACCGATTGGCCGGCGTACGACGAGTACCAGCTCAAGACGGAGCGCCAGATCCCGCTGGTCGTCCTGGAACGGCTGTGACTAGTTGGCGGTGGCGGTGCGAGCGATCGGGCAGATCCCCAGCTCGTGCTGCACCAGGCGCGGGATCGCGGGACGCGGGCACTTGTAGGAGCTTCCCTCGAACACGACCCTCCAGCGATTGCCTGCACCACGCTTGATGACGTTCGTGCCGTTGAACGCCCACCGCTGGCAAGCTCTCGTGAGCTTTGGGCGAACCGTGGCGTAACTGCGATTCGACGCGGCGAGCCCGACCTTCATGCACGGTGACGCCGCCGGCGGATCGCCGAATCCCTTGATGATCGCCGCCCGTTGGCCCGCCGTCGGTGCGACGGTCGCCGGAGGACCGCTGGCGGCGACGGCAGTGACGGGCGCCAGGGCGGCCGCCGCGCCGGCGACAGCAGCTATCCGTAGCGCACCCATCGCCGAGGATTCATACACGTCCCTGGTTTCAAACTCAAGCGACGACGGATCCCGCGATTCCTTTCCGCGACCGTGCTCGAGCGGACGCTACTGGCCGAGCTCGCGCAGCGCCGGATAGAGGGCCCGAAAGCGAGGACGCTGCTGCCGGTAGTGCTCGACCCACTCGGCAACCGGTTCGATCGCGGTGCGGGGGCGAACCGTCGCCGCCACCGCCGAGTGCACGTCGGGCCATGCTCCAGCGGCCACGCCACCCACGATCGCCGCCCCGAAGGCGGCGCCCTCGTCGACCTCCACCGGCTCCAGCGGGAGCTCGAGCACCGAGGCCAGGATCCGCAGCCAGAGCCGGCTGCGGCTGCCGCCTCCCGACACGCGGGCGGCGGCCGGACGCTCGCCCAGCTCTGCAACCAGGTCGAGCCCGTCCCGCAGGCCGAAGGCCACGCCCTCCAACACCGCGCGCACCAGCGCGCCGCGGTCGTGGCGCACGCTCAGTCCGACGAACGCGCCACGGGCGTCCGGATCAGCGTGGGGCGTCCGCTCGCCGGCCAGGTAGGGCAGAAAGGTCAGCCCCTCCGTTCCCGGCCCCCAATGCTCGGCCTCCGCGAGCAGTTCGTCATAGGGAGTGGTTGGGGCGATCGTCTCGCGCAGCCAGTTCAGCGACCCAGCCGCGGAGAGCATCACGGCCATCGCGTGCCAGGTGTCGGGAATGGCGTGACAGAAGGCATGCACACGCCCTTCGGGGTCGACGGCGAACTGCTCGAGCCCCGCGAACACGACCCCCGAGGTCCCGAGCACCACCGACAGCGGCCCGGGACGATCGACGCCCACACCTACCGCTCCGGCCGCCTGGTCGCCGGCGCCGGCCGCCACGGGCACATCGTCGGGCGTGCGCCCCGAAGTGGCGGGGCTCTCCAGCGCCGGCGGCAGCCAGCTCCGCTCCAGATCGAGTGCCTCCAGCACCTCGTCCGACCACCGCCGCGCCGCCACATCGAGCAGCAACGTCCCCGACGCGTCGGCGACGTCCGTGGCGTGCTCGCCGCACAGTCGCAGGCGGACGTAGTCCTTGGGCAGCATCACGCGCGCGATCCGGCCGTAGGCTTCGGGCTCGTGGCGCCGTAGCCACAGCAGCTTCGGTGCGGTGAAACCGGGCAGCGCGCGGTTGCCGGTGAGCGCGATCAGCCGCTCCAGCCCCAGCGTCCGCTCGATCTCCGCGCACTCGGCGGCGGTCCGCTGATCGTTCCAGAGGATCGCGGGGCGGATCACCTCGCCCGAGGCGTCGAGCGCCACGAGCCCGTGCATCTGGCCGCTGAGGCCGATCCCCGCCGGGCGTCCGGCGCCCTCGCTCAACTCGGCGAGCACGCCGCGAGCGGCCTCCCACCAGTCATGCGGATCCTGCTCGGCCCAGCCGGGGCGCGGCGTCTGGAGCGAATAGCCGGCCTCTGCGCGTTTCAGCACCGCTCCGCCGGGGTCGATCGCCAGGCCCTTGACGCCGGTGGTGCCGACGTCGATTCCGATGATGGTCTCGCTCACGCGCTACTCGCCAAGCGCCGGCACGCCCGAGCGCTCGCTCACGCCCCCAGCGCCGCGTAGACCAGCTCCTGCGCCCGCACGGCGTCCTTGTGCCGCTGCGCCTCCTGCAACGCCGGCTCGTCGATCCGCGCCGCGATGGAGTCGATGAACCGCCACTGGAGCACCGAGCGCCTGACGGCACCGACCTGATCCTCCGTGTAGGGGTAGAGGTCGAAGCCCAGCCGCTCGCCGTTCGAGCCGTACTTGCAGCGCCGGAGCTCGAGCGCCAGTTCCAGCGTCTCCATGAACGCCGTGGCCCCGACCATGTTGTCGTCGTCAAACGTCCCCCAGCCGGAGTTCGCGTGCTGGTGGCCGAGCAGGCCCTCGGCGGCGAGCATCGCCGCGTACTCGGGCAAATGCTCGCCGTTCATGATCAGGTGCTGCCAATCCATGTTGACCTTGACGTTGTCGATCCCCTGCGCGCGGAGCATGTGAATCACGTGCAGCGTCATGCCGATGTTGCGCATCAGGATCTTCATCGCCGGCTCGGAGTTCTTGTGCTCCAGGAACAGCGAGATGCCCTGCCTGTCGCATTCCGCCGCGGCCTCGCCGAGGCCTTCGATCAGCCAGCGCCAGGAGTCGGCGTACGGGGTCTGGAACGGGTAGTTGTAGCCCTCCCCGCCCGGCCAGACGATGAGCTGCGCACCCAGTGAGCCGGCGAACTCGGCGGCTTCGCGAAGGATCCGTCGCGCCTCGTTGCGCAGGCGCTCGTCGGGATTTATGAGCCCGCCGCGGCCAAAGCGGGGATCGAGGTGCAGCCCACCGGCGATGCAATAGACGTCGTGGTCGCCCAGCGCGTCCTTCACATCATCGACGTTGTCGGGCGAGAGCTCCTGGGGAAAGTGGAACTCGTAGCCATCGATGAGCTCGCCGAGGCCCTGCACCGCGCGGTGGACCTTGTCCGCCACGGGCTCGACTTCGTAGCTGTGCTCCCGCTGATAACCACCGGGAACGAAGCGAGTGACCATCGGGCCGAAGGCCCAGATGCCGAGGCTCGTCTTCATTGCTCCTCCTTCTGACGCGAGACGGCGGGCTCGATCAAGCTCGAGACGGGCCTCGATCATATAGCCGCGTTAGCGATAACATCGCGCCCACGTGGTGCCCCGAATGGGCGCACTGAACGACGCCCTGAGAGGCGCAAGCTCACGCCCTGAGAGGCGCACATGGAGGATGAGGAAAGACCGCCCACTCGCCGCCGCCGCGCGGTGATGCTGGACGTTGGGCGACGCGCAGGAGTCTCACATCAGACGGTCTCGCGGGTCATCAACGGCAGTCCGCACGTACGCCCCGAGACCCGAGAGCGCGTCCTGAAAGCGATGCTGGAGCTCGGCTACCGGCCGAACTCGGTTGCCCGGGCGCTGGTCACCGGACGCTCCAACACCCTGGGCGTGGTCAGCTTCGACACGACGCTGTACGGCCCGGCTTCGACGCTGTTCGGGATCGAGCGCGCCGCGCACGAGGCTGGGTACTTCATCATCGTCGCCAGCCTCAAGGCGCTCGACCGCGCGTCCGTTGCCGACGCCGTCGAGCGCCTGCGCCGGCAGGGAGTGGACGGGATCCTGGTGATTGCGCCCCAGGAGGAGGCGGCCGACGCGCTGCTGCACGCGCCGGGCGACGCGCCGCTGGTGGCCGTCGAGGCCGGCCCGGATGAGGCGGTGCCGCTGGCCGCCGTCGACCAGATCGCCGGCGCCGCCAGCGCCACCCGCCATCTGCTCGACCTGGGACACAAGACGGTCTGGCACATCGCGGGACCGATGAACTTCCTGGAGTCACGGGAACGGCAGAAGGGCTGGCGCGCGACGCTCGAGTCGGCGGGCGCCGAACCGCCCGAGCCGTTGGCCGGCGACTGGAGCGCCCGGGCGGGCTACGACCTCGGTCGCCGTCTGGGTCGCAACAGGGAGGCGACGGCGATTTTCGTCGCCAACGATCAGATGGCGCTCGGCGTGCTGCGCGCCATGCACGAGACCGGGCGGCGCGTCCCGGAAGAGGTGAGCATCGTGGGCTTCGACGACATCCCCGAATCGCCCTACTTCCTGCCGCCGCTGACGACCGTGCGCCAGGACTTCAACGAGCTCGGGAGTCGCAGCGTTCGCCTGCTGCTGAGGGTGATGGCCTCGGATCGGCGCGTCCCCTCCGCCCCTCGCGTGCAGCCCGAGCTCGTGGTCCGGGGCAGCACGGCCGTCGCGCCCGCCAGGCGCTGAATGCGCGGCCACGACCCAGAGCCGTTGACCCGGTCCGATGTGACCGCTAACATCGCGCGACCATTGCGCAAGCGTTAAGTCGAGTGGACACCGGCGCCCGGCTCTGCGAGGTTACGGCTTGTCCCGCCACGAGAGGAGAGGAGCGCAAGCTATGGCAGACCAGGACACCGTGGGCGATGCCCTCGAACGGCTTGAATGGGACGAGCGCAAGGAGCCGGAGAGCCCCTTGAAGGACTGGCGGCAGGTAACCCGCCGCACCGCGCTGACCGGTGGCGCCGCCGGGATCGCCGCGTTCGCACTCGAGGCGTGCGGGAGCTCTAGCAAGTCGACCAGTTCGGCCAGCGCATCTGGCGGCAGCTCCGCCTCGAGCATTTTCGGCTCCTCCGGGGGCTACAAGTTCACGTTCGTCAACCACGTCACGACCAACACCTTCTTCGTGCCCACCCAGTATGGGATCGCGGACGCCTGCAAGCTGCTGGGCTCCTCCTACCAGTGGACCGGCTCGCAGTCGAGCAACGTCTCCGAGATGGTCAACGCGATCAACACGGCTGTCACGGCCGGCGTCGACGGAATCGCCACCACGCTGGTCGATCCGACCGCCTTCAACTCCCCGGTGTCCAAGGGGCTTGCGGCGGGCATCCCGGTAGTGGCATACAACGCCGACGCCACGGGCAACCCACGGCTGTCCTACATCGGCCAGGACCTGTTCCTTTCGGGGCAGCAGATGGGGACCCACATCGCCAGTCTCGTTCCGTCGGGCGACGTGGCGCTGTTCATCGCCACGCCGGGCTCGCTGAACATCCAGCCCCGGATCAACGGCGCGCTCGAGACGCTCAAGAAAACGCCGGGGATCACGACGCACGTGGTTGCCACCGGCGCGGCGATTCCCGCCGAGCTGACCGTGATCCAGTCCTACGCACAGGGCCACCCGAACACCAAGGGCATGTTCGCCGTCGACGCCGGCTCCACCCAGGGCGTGGCGCAGACGATCCAGAAGCAGGGCCTGAAGGGCAAGGTCAAGGGCGGCGGCTACGACCTGTTGACGCCGACGATCGAGCTGCTGCAGGCCGGTTATATCCAGTTCACGATCGACCAGCAGCCCTACCTCCAGGGGTTCTTGCCGACGCTCCAGCTCTACATGTACAAGGCCTCGCAGAAGCTGACGGGTATCGCCGAGGTCGATACAGGGCTGAAGTTCCTCGACCAGACCTCGATCGTGCCGTACGCGACAACCAAGAGCCGCTACGAGGGCAGCTCGACGGCCGCGGGCGTCTCGAAGAGCTGACGCCGGCCTAGGGTCCACTCCCGGAGGGACGGATCTTGGCAGTCGCATCGGGCACCGAACGACGACCGGGCACCGGCGGCCCCGCTGGACGCGGGGCCGCCGCCGCCAGCGGTGCGCTCAACGTCGTAAAGCGCGTGCTGACCCTGCGCGAGGGCAGCATCATCGTGGTCACGCTGATCACGTTCGCGTACTTCGCGATCAACAACAGCAGGTTCACGACCGGCGGCAACTTCAAGAACCTGCTGCCGTACTTCGCGCCCTACGCGATCATGGCCGCGGGCCAGGTGTTCGTGATGGTGCAGGGCGAGATCGACCTGTCGATCGGCGCCATGTACCTGTTCATCCCGTTCCTGTTCCACGAGATCCACCACGCCGGCATCCCGCTGTACCTGGCGCTGATCCTCTCGCTGATCGCGGCGGTCGCGCTGGGCGTGATCAACGGGATGGCGGTGGCCATCATCGGGATCTCGTCGTTCGTGGCCACGCTGGGCATGCTGTTCGTCTTAGACGGGTTGACGCTGGTCCTCTCCCACGCCGCGCCGGTGAACACCCCGGGCACGGCGGTCGTCGGCCTGAACACGTTCGACCAGATCTTCGGCGGCGGGACGTACTCCGAGCTCTTCTGGGCCATCGGGATCGTGATCGTGCTCCAGGCCGTGCTCTCCTTCAGCCGCTGGGGCATCTACACGGTGTCGATCGGCGGCAACCGCCTGGGAGCTGCGGAGGCGGGAGTCAGGGTCCGCCTGGTGCTGATCCGCAACTTCGCGCTCTGCGCCCTGACGGCCGGGTTCGTCGGTGTGCTCGAGGCCGTGCGCGTGACCACCGCCACGCCCGACCCGTCGGCGTCCAACGACATCCTCTTCCAGGCCATCTCGGCGGCGGTGATCGGGGGCACGCTGCTGCAGGGCGGCTCGGGGACGGTGGTCGGCGCGCTGGTCGGCGCGCTGTTCTTGGGGATCCTCCACGACGGCCTGATCCTCAAGGGGGTCAACGCCGACTACCTGGACCTCTATCTGGGCATAGCGATCATCATCGCCATGGGATTGAACACGTATGTGGCGCGCGTCAGAACGGGGGCGGGCCATGGCTGACCGACCCGGCGACGAGACCCGGGAGGAGCAGACAACTGCTCAGCAGAGCTCCGGCGACGAGCGCGAGCGGGCCGTGTCGGCCGAGACTCGACGAGCCGGTCGTCCCTCCCACCACCGCCTCGGACGACGTGCTCCGCGTCGAGCGGCATCGCCAAGCGCTTCGGTCCCATCACCGCGCTGCGCGATGTCAACCTGCACCTGCGCAAGGGCGAGGTGCTCGGCGCTGCTGGGCGACAATGGAGCCGGCAAGTCGACGCTGATGAAGATCATCTGCGGGTTCCACCGCCCCGATGCCGGGAGCATGTGGCTCAAGGGCCAGCCCTACACGCCCAAGAGCGTCGACGATGCCCGCAAGCAGGGGATCGACACCGTCTATCAGGACCTGGCGCTGGTCGACCAGCTCTCGGTCTACCACAACCTGTTCCTCAACCGGGAGCGGATCCTGCGTCCGGTGCCGTTCTTGGCCAACCGCAGGATGCGCCGCGAAGCGCGGAAGGCCCTGGATGAAATCGGCATCAACATCCCCAGCCTCGACGTGCCGGCGGCCCGCCTCTCGGGCGGCCAGCGGCAGGCGA
This sequence comes from uncultured Actinomycetes bacterium, assembly GCA_963846075.1. Taxonomy (GTDB): domain Bacteria; phylum Actinomycetota; class Thermoleophilia; order Solirubrobacterales; family Solirubrobacteraceae; genus Palsa-465. Next base: position 43,887 of record CAWJUS010000006.1, read on the forward strand.
TCGCCGTGGCCCGGACCGTCTCCGGCGACGCCGACGTGATCCTGCTCGACGAGCCCCTGGCGGCGATGGGCGCCAAGGAGGGGGCGGCGATCCTCGATCTGATCGCCCGGCTCAAGGAGCAGGGCCAGGTCTCGATCATCATGATCCTCCACAACTACGTGCACGTCTTTCAGGCCTGCGACCGCGTCAGCCTGATCCAGGACGGAGCGATCTCGCTCGACAAGCCGACCTCCGAGACCTCGGTGGAGGAGCTGACGGAGATCGTGGTCGAGGAATACCGGCGCGCGCGCTTGGAGCAGGCGGGCAACGGGGCGGCGGCGGGGAGCAGCCAGCCGGCGACCGGTGGCCCCGGCGGCGGTCAGGCGGCAGCGTCGGAGCCCGCCCAGTGAACCGGCCTCGGTGAACGAGCACAGCTGCGGCATCGGCGTCGACTTCGGCACCGAGGCCATGCGGGGCGAGGTGACCGGCTAGTGGCGCCGCGAAGCACTCGCGAAGCCCCGCATCGGCCTGCTGGGGATCATGCAGGAGCTCTACGACGAGATGATCCCCGGGATCACGGAGCATCAGGCCGACTACGCCACGCGGCTGGCCGAGCGGCTGGGCGACGCGGCGGAGGTGGTCTTCCTGCGCCCGGCCCGCAACCGCGAGGACATCGAATCCATCACCCGCGAGCTGCTGGCGGGCGGCGTTGAGGGGATCGCGATCGTGATGCTGACCTACGGGCCGGCGATGCGCTCGGTTCGCCAGCTGCTCCAGACGCCCGTTCCCCTGGCGCTGCTCAACGTCCAGCCCGAGCGTTCGGTCACCGAGGACTGGGACATGGACTCGCTGACCTACAACCAGGGCATCCACGGCGCCCAGGATCAGGCAAATGCGCTGGTCCGGGCAGGCGTCCCGTTCTCGGTCATCACCGGCGACTGGCGCTCGGAGCAATTCGAGCGGGCGTTCGCGGACTGGGCGGCGGCCGCCCGCACGACGACCACGCTTCGCTCCACGCGGATCGCGCTGCTCGGCTACCCGATGAACGGCATGGGCGACATCCTCTACGACCCGCCGGCGCTGCTGAGGCGCATCGGGCCCACGGTGGTGAGCGAGGACCTGGGCAAGTTGGTCGCGATGGTCGACGCGGTGACCGACGCCGACGTCGAGCAGCTGATCAGAGAGCAGCACGAGCGCTTCGAGGTGGCCGGCGAGCTGCCCGGACGAGCGCCACGCGTACGCGGCGCGACTGGAGCTCGCGATCCGCGCCCTGCTCTCGGACGGCGCGCACGCCGGCTTCTCGTTTCACTTCGACTCGATCGGCGGCGACGGCCGCTTTCGGCAGCTGCCGCTGCTGGCGGCGTCCGATCTGATGGCGGACGGGTTCGGCTACGCGGCCGAGGGCGACACGAACACCGCGTCCCTGATGTGCGCCGCCCAGACGCTCGTGGGCGACGCGCACTTCTCGGAGATGTACGCCATGGACTGGGAGCTCGACTCGGTGCTGATCAGCCACATGGGCGAGGGCAACTGGGCGATCGCCCGCCGCGATCGGCCCGTGCGGCTGATCGATCGCGAGCTGGGCATCGGCCGCCTGGACAATCCGCCCACGCCCGTGTTCTCGGCCCAGCCGGGACCGGCCACCACGGCGGCGCTGGTGCCGCTGGAGGGCGACTACTGGCGCCTGCTGGTCGGCGAGGGGGAGGTGCTCGATACGCCCGAGCTGCCGAAGGTCGAGATGCACCACTTCCACTTTCGCCCGCGCGACGGCATGGAGCGCTTCATGGACGAGTGGCTGCGCGCGGGCGGACCCCACCACTTCGTGCTGAACCTCGGCCGGCACGCCGGGCGCTGGCGGAGGCTGGCCGAGCTGCTCGACCTGGAGCTGATCGAGCTCTGATGCTGGACGAGCTCCGCCAACAGGTGCTCGAGGCCAATCTCGCGCTGCCCGCCAACGGGCTCGTGATCCTGACCTCGGGCAACGCCAGCGGCATGGATCCGGACAGCGGCCTCGTGGCGATCAAGCCGAGCGGAGTCCCCTATGACGAGCTCCGCGCCGAGGACCTCGTGGTGCTCGACCTCGACGGCCGGGTGGTCGAGGGCCAGCGCCGTCCATCCACCGACACGCCGACGCACCTGGCTCTCTACCGTGAGTTCCCGCAGCTCGGCGGGATCGTCCACGCCCACTCCATCTGGGCCAGCGCCTGGGCTCAGGCCGAGCGCGAGATCCCCGTGCTCGGCACGACGCACGCCGACTTCTCGCCCCACCCGATCCCGGTCACCCGGCCGCTGCTGACAGAGGAGATCGATGACGACTACGAGCTCGCCACGGGCGCCGCGCTGGTGGAGGCCGTCGGCGATCACGGGCCCGACGAGGTGCCGTGCGCGCTGGTCCGCGGCCACGCCCCGTTCTGCTGGGGAAGGGACCCTCGCTCGGCGCTCGAGAACGCCCTGACGCTGGAGCAGGTGGCGCAGACGGCGCTGCTGACGAGGGTGCTCGCGCCGGATGCGGATCCGCTGCCGGCGGCGGTGCTGCACAAGCACTTCGAGCGCAAGCACGGGCCGTCCGCGTACTACGGACAGCATTAGAAAAAGGCGGCCGGGGCCGCTGCCGCGGCCCGGCCGCCCGTATATCAACTGAACGGCGCCTGCCAGCCACCCCGAACTGGTAGATCGTCGACGAGCTGAACGTCTGCCCTGGGTTCAGGACGGTCGAGGGGAAGTTCGGCTGGTTGGGCGAGTTCGGGAAATGCTGGGTCTCCAGCGTGAACCCGTCCGACTGCCGGTAGATGTGACCGCTCGGCCCGACCAGGTCACCCACCAGGAAGTTCCCTGAGTAGAGCTGGACGCCCGGCTGGTCCGTGAACGTCGTCAGCGTGCGACCGCTCACCGGATCCTCCGCGAACGCGGCCTGCCTCATCCCCGAGCCGTTCAGGACCCAGTTGAAGTCATAGCCGTGCGCCAGGAGCAGCTGCCCGAAGCTCGAGCGGATGTTGCGTCCGATGGGCCTCAGGCGGCGGAAATCCAGCGGCGTCCCCGCCACGGGGACGATCGACCCCGTGGGGATTAGGCTGGAGTTGATCGGCGTGTAGCTGCCGGCGTTGATCCGCAGCAGCTGAGAGAGCACGTCGCCCGAGCCTTCACCGGCCAGGTTGAAGTAGGTGTGGTTGGTGAAGTTGACGACGGTCGGCTTGGTGGTCGTGGCGCTGTAGTGGATGCGCAGCTGGTTGGAGTTGGTCAGCGCGTAGGTCACCCGCACGGTCACCGCCCCGGGGAAGCCGTTGTAGCCGTCGGGATCGGTGTAGGTGAGGATCAGCTCCACGGCGCCGGCGACCTTTGCCGTGCTCGCGCTCCACACCTGGCTGTTCATCGCATTCGGGCCGCCGTGGAGCGTGTTGCCGTTGTTGTTCTGCGGCAGGTGGTAGGTCACGCCGTTCAGCGTGAACTGCCCGCCCGCGATCCGGTTGGCATAGCGCCCGATGATGGCCCCGAAGTACGTCGTGCCCGAGCCACCCGAGGGCTGGGGGTAGACGTTGTTCTGCACGTAGCCCGCGAGGTTCGGGAACCCGAGCGCCACGTCGGCCACGCGCCCTCTGCGGTCCGGGACGAAGATCGACTGAACCACGCCGCCGTAGTTGGAGATCCTGACCCGCATCCTGTGGGCGTTGGTCAGCGTGTAGAGGCTGACGGCCTGCCCATTCGGCGCCGTGCCCCAGGGGCTGCTCGTGACGTTCAGTCCCCCGCCGCCGGGCTTCTTGCCCTTGCCGCTGCGCGCGCTGGCCGAACCTCCCGTCGCAAGCAACGCTACACCGGTGGCGATAAGCGCAGTAACCGACAGCGCGACAAGCTGCCGCGCGCGATCACGAAAGGCGTACTGCATGGACCCTCCCTTCTCTGCTGCCTGCGGTGAGTCGGGGACCGCAAGCGGTAGTTACCTCGGCGGGCAGTCTACCCACGAATGTGAGCGCTAACACGGACGACGACGTTCGGCCGGACCGTGTGAACGTGTCGCCGATCCGCCGACCTGCTCCAATCCCCGGTATGGCCTCCCAGCCTCGACGCGCCCGTGTCCGGCTCGGCCGCGGCGCAAGGAAGCGCACGCGGTGGGTCATGGCCGTCGCCACCGTGGCAGTGGTCGCCGGGCTGATCGTGCTGGCGATCGACAAGCTGAATCCCTCGCAGGTCGGCAGCCGGCTCGAACACACAGAGCTCGGCTGGGCCTTCCTGGCCCTGGCGCTGATGGCGATCGCCTTCGTGGCGCGCGGCGAGTCCTGGTTCGCGGTGATCCGCGCGGCACTTCCGGAAACCCGTCTGGGGCGGGCCGTCGTCGAGCGGGCGATCATGATCGGGATGCTGGGGTCGACCGTGGCACCCGGCCGACTGGGCGAGGCCGCTCGGGCCCTGGTGGTGGCAAGGCGTCTCGGCGATCCTTCGCGCAACGTGGCTCTGGTGCTGGGGACCGTCGTCTCCCAGACGCTGATCAACCTGCTGGCGCTGGTCGTTCTGGCGGTCGTGACGCTGTTGGGCACGGCGCTGTCCGGGGCACGGGCGGAGGCCATCATCGGCGTCGTGGCGGTGCCGGTGGCGATCGCACTGATCGCCCTGGGCGGTCCCCCTGCGCTCCGCCGGGCGGCTTCTTCGCGCGTCTCCTGGCTGCGCCGCGGCGCCGAGTGGGTCTATCACCAGCTGACGCATTTCCGCCGCGGACTGGTCGTCTTCCGCCGGCCACGCGCGGCGGCGCACGCGGGCATAAGCCAGCTCGCCGCCTGGGCGCTGCAGTGGCTGGCCTGTTACGCGGTGATCCTGGCCGTCGGGCTCCAGCACCAGGCCAACCTGATCGCCGCTGCCGCCGTGCTGCTGGCCGTCAACGTCACCGCGATCGTCCCCATTACCCCTTCCAATGTCGGGGTCTTTCAAGCCGCTTGCATCGCGGTGCTGGCGCCGTTCGGGGTCAGCGCCGACCAGGGCCTGGCCTACGGGCTGATCCTCCAGGCCGTGGAGATCGCCGCCGCCGTGGGACTTGGGGTGCCGGCGCTGTTGCGCGAGGGGCTGTCGCTGGCCGAGCTGCGGCGCGAGGCCGAGGAGAGCGCGGAGGAGCTCTCGGATGAGGAGTGAGCTCCGGGGCATGGTCTCCGCGCACCGCGGAAGCGTCGCGCTGCTCGCGCTCGGGCTGCTCGTCGGCTTGCTGCTGCTGGTCGCCTTCATCTATGACCAGAGCCGTGCCCAGACGATCTCCCCCGGGGTGAGCATCGCGGGGGTCGACGTCGGGGGCCTTAGCACCGCGGCGGCTCGCGCGCGCGTGAACGCGGCGCTTCAGCTGAGGCGTCGAGACCTGGTGACGGTGGATCTACGGCGGGCGCCGTTTCACGCTCAGCGCCCGCGAGGCATCGCTACGGCCGGACGTCAGCGGTGCCGTCAGCGACGCACTGAGCGCCAGCCGCGGAGGATGGTTCGTGAGCCGAACCCTGAGAGGGATCTTCGGCGCCGGACTGCACCAGAACATCGAGGTTCCGATCAGCTTCAGCCGCCCGGCGGTGCGTCGCCTCGTGTCAGCCATCAGCAGCGCCGCCGACCGCCCGCCGCAGAACGCCAGCGTCTCGGTCAGCCCCGGCGGGCGGCTGGTCACGGTGCCGGGGCATCGGGGCGTCCAGGTCCAGACCGCTGCGTTGACAGGCGAGATCGAAGCGGCGTTGGCAAGTCCCACCGCGCAGCACCGGCTGCTCCTGCCCGCCCGCCGCGAGCGCCCCACCGTCACCACCGGGATGGTGAGCTGCTCAGTATCCGGTCTTCATCGTCGTCGACCGAAACGACTTCACGCTCCGCTACTACAGCCACCTCCGGCTTACGCACACGTATCCGATCGCGGTCGGCCAGCAGGGGCTCGAGACTCCGGCGGGTCTGCACCACATCCTCGACAAGCAGGTCAACCCCGCCTGGCACGTGCCGAACTCCTCGTGGGCCGGAAGCCTGGCGGGACAGGTGATCCCACCGGGACCGGGCGATCCGCTGGTCGCGCGCTGGATGGCGATCGACGATCTGGGAGACGGGATTCACGGCACCGACGAGCCGGGATCGATCGGCTCGGCGGCATCCCACGGCTGCATCCGCATGCTCGTACCAGACGTGATCGCGCTCTTCAGCATCACGCCGCTGGGGGCTCCGGTGTACGTGATCTGAGGTGCACCCACCCCGGAACAGGCGGCCCACCGGCCCGACAAAACCTTGCCACGCTCGTGTCAAGGTTTGGCCGTTCGTTGGTAGCATGGCCTGATGTCCGATTATCTGGCCGCCACCCGTGAGCGCGTCATCGTCTTCGACGGCGGCATGGGTGCCACGCTCGAGCAGTTCGACCTCAGCCTGGAGGACGACTACCGGCTGCCGGGCCGCTGTCACGAGGCGCTGGTCCTCAACCGACCCGACGTCATCGAGGGCGTCCATACCTCGATGCTCGAGGCCGGCGCCGAGGTCCTCGAGACCGACACCTTCCAGGCTTCGCGGCTGAAGCTCTCCGAATGGGGGCTCGGCGAGCACACCGAGGAGATCAACCTCAAGGCCGCGGAGATCGCGCGCAAGGCTGCCGGCGAGCAGCGGTTCGTCGCCGGCTCGATCGGCCCCACCGGCTTCCTGCCCGCCTCGGACGACCCCACGCTCGGCCAGATCCGCTTCCGCGAGCTGGTCGAGGTCTTCGAGGAGCAGGCCCGCGGACTGGTCAAGGGCGGCGTCGATCTGATCATCATCGAGACGGCGCAGGACATCCTCGAGGTCAAGGCGGCGATGTTCGGCGCACGGGAGGCGTTCAAGCTTCTAGGCCGCAGCGTTCCGATCCAGACCAGCGTGTCGCTGCTCCCCCAGGGCGGCAAGATGCTGCTGGGCACCGACATCGACTCGGCGCTGGCGACGCTCGAGGGGTTGGGCGCCGACGTCATCGGGCTGAACTGCTCGACCGGGCCGGAGGACATGCGCGACGCGATCCGCTTCCTCGGAGAGAACTGCTCGAAGCCCATTCACTGCATCCCCAACGCCGGGATACCCCACCAGGGCCCGAACGGCGAGACCATCTTCCCCGAGCAGCCGGAGCCGCTGGCGAGCCGCGCTGGGCGAATTTGTCGAGCGCTATGGCGTGGGCATCGTCGGCGGCTGCTGCGGCACGACGCCCGCACACATCGAGGTGCTGGCGGAGCGCGTGCGCGGCCGAACACCCGGAGAGCGCCCGTCGAGGCGCGCGCCGCGCGTGAGCTCGATGATCGCCGCCACGCCGCTGGTCCAGGACCCCCGCCCGACGCTGGTCGGCGAGCGCGTCAACTCTCAGGGCTCGCGCAAGGCCAAGGAGCTTCTGCTGGCGGACGACTACGACGGGCTGCTGGTGGTCGCCGAGGACCAGGTGACCGGCGGCGCGCACGTGCTCGACCTGTGCGTGGCGCTGACCGAGCGCCAGGACGAGGGAGAGCAGATGCGCCAGCTGGCCAAGCGCATCAGCCTCACGCAGCCCGCGCCGATCCAGGTCGACTCCACCGAGCCCGACGTGATCGAGACCGCGCTCGAGCAGATTCCCGGGCGGGCGATCGTCAACTCGATCAACCTCGAGGCAGGGCGCGACAAGCTGGACCGCGTCGTCCCCCTGGCCACGGCGCACGGCGCGGCCCTGATCGCCCTGACGATCGACGAGGAGGGCATGGCCAAGACCGCGGAGCGCAAGCTCGAGGTCGCCAAGCGGATCACCGAGCTCTGCTGCTCGGAGCACGGGCTCGACCCTGAAGCGCTGATCTTCGACTGCCTGACCTTCACGCTGACAACCGGCGACGAGGAGTGGAAGCCGTCCGCGATCGAGACGATCGAGGGCATCCGTCGCGTCAAGGCCGAGGTCCCGGGCGTCAAGACCTCGCTGGGCGTCTCGAACGTGTCCTTCGGCGTGGGTCTTCCGGCACGCAGCGTACTCAACAGCGTGTTCCTGCACCACTGCGTCGAGGCGGGGCTCGACCTGGCGATGGTCAACCCCAACCACATCACCCCCTACCCCGAGATTCCCGAGGACGAGCGAGAGCTGGCCGACGACCTCGTCTTCAACCGCCGCGACGATGCGCTCGAGCGGTTCATCGCGCACTTCGAGTCCAAGGGCCCGGAAGAGGCCTCCGAGAAGGAGAACCCGACCGAGGGCATGGAGCCCGAGGAGGCGCTCCACTTCCACATCCTGCGCCGCAAGAAGGAGGGGGTCGAGGACTGGATCGACCGCTCGGTGGAGAAGATCGGCGCGGTGCCGACGCTCAACGACGTGCTGCTGCCCGGCGATGAAGGAGGTGGGCGACAAGTTCGGAGCCGGTGAGCTGATCCTGCCGTTCGTGCTCCAGTCGGCGGAGGTGATGAAGCGCGCCGTGGCCCAGCTCGAGCAGTACCTGGACAAGATCGAGGGCTACACCAAGGGCACCGTGGTCCTGGCCACCGTGTTCGGCGACGTCCACGACATCGGCAAGTCGCTCGTCAACACGATCCTCACCAACAACGGCTACTCAGTGGTGGACCTGGGCAAGCAGGTCCCGATCTCCACGATCCTCGACGCCGCAGTCGAGCACGACGCCACGGCCATCGGCCTGAGCGCGCTGCTGGTCTCGACCTCCAAGCAGATGCCGGCGTGCGTGCAGGAGCTGCACGAGCGCGAGCTGAAGTTCCCGGTGCTCGTGGGCGGAGCGGCGATCAACCGCAATTTCGGCCTGCGGATCCTCTATCCCGGCGGCACCGACTCCGACGACATCTACGAGCCCGGCGTCTTCTACTGCAAGGACGCCTTCGAGGGCCTCGGCGAAGATGGACCAGCTGATCGAGCCAGACAGGCGTGAGGTGTTGGTCCGCGACACGCGCGAGGCGGCACGCAAGCTGCGCGAGAAGCCGGTGGAGGACATCTCCGACCTCCCGCCGCTCGATGACAGCTCGGTCCGCAGCGGGGCCTCGACCGATGTCCCCATCCCCGAGCCGCCCTTCTGGGGCGTGCGGGAGGTCGAGGTCGAGACGGACGAGGTCTTTCACCACCTCGACACGCATGTGCTGTTCAAGCTGCACTGGGGCGGCCGGGGCGTCAAGGGCCAGGACTGGCAGCGGCTCGTGCGCGACGATTTCCAGCCCCGGCTGGAGCGCATGTGGCGCGAGGCGCTCGACGGCTCACCGGAACGCCCGCCCTACATTCATCCCCGCGCGATCCTCGGCTACTTCCCGTGTAATGCGGCGGGCAACGAGCTGATCGTCTGGGATCCCGACGCCCCCGGATCCAAAGAGCTCGAGCGCCTCGTGTTCCCCCGCCAGCCGAAGCACGACCGCATTTGTCTAGCGGATTTCTACAGGCCGGTTGACTCCGGCCAAACGGACATCGTGGCGATCCAGGCCGTGACAGCCGGTGACGAGGTCACAGAGCTCATGGCCCGCCTGGAGCAGGACGGCGAGTTCGCCGAGCAGCTGTTCGTGCACGGCGTCGGCGTCCAGTGCGCCGAGGGCATGGCCGAGTGGCTTCACGCCCGGGTGCGCTCGGAGCTGGGACTCGCCCCGGCTCAAGGCAGACGCTACTCCTGGGGCTACCCGGCCTGCCCTGAGCAGTCAGAGCACGAGAAGGTCTTCCGGCTGCTGGACGCGCCCTCGATCGGGCTGCGGCTCTCCGGCGGCTACGCGGTGGAGCCCGAGCAGTCGACGCTGGCGATCGTGGCCCACCACCCGCAGGCGGTGTACTTCGGGATGAAGTCGGGCTTCTTGCCGAAGACCGACAGGCAGGCGGCCGACGAGCTGATCGCCGGAAGCGACAAGGACCCTACGCGGCTGGCCGAACTCACCGATGCCGAGCCCCCGGCGGCCGAGGACGCCGGCGCCGGCGGCGAGCAGGCCGGCGAGGACGAGCCGGCGATGGCCGGGGCCTAGGCTCGGCTCCCGCCCTGCGGCTTAGGGTCCCCTAAGCCTCGCCTGTAGCTTTCCGCCCGCATGCTGGCGTCTTTCAAACGGCTCGGCGGCGTTCTGCTGCCGGCCGCACTACTGGTCTGCGGCCTCGCGGCCTGCGGCGGCAAGCACGTCAAGAAGCCGGGGCGCCCGCAGCTGCCGGCCACGATTTCGGCGTCGACCCCCCAGGGAATCCACAAGATCCAGCACCTGATCGTGATCTTTCAGGAGAACCGCTCGTTCGACTCCTATTTCGGCACGTATCCCGGTGCGGACGGGATTCCCGGTCTGGCGGGCAACCCGGGCTCTGTCCCCTGCATCCCGAACCCCCGTCTCGGGTCGTGCTCAAAGCCCTATCACGATCCGTCGCTGGTCAACGGGGGTGGGCCCCATGGACAGGGTGCGGCCACAGCCGACATCAACGGCGGACTGATGGACGGCTTCGTGAGCGAGTCCGAGACCCACGGAGGCCGCGGCTGTGGCGGGGCGTCGTCGGTTTGCCTGACGGGCTCGCCGACCGATGTCATGGGCTACCACGACGCGCGCGAGATACCCAACTACTGGGCCTACGCCCAGCACTTCACACTCGACGACCACATGTTCCAGTCGGACGCCTCCTGGAGCCTGCCTTCCCATCTGTTCATGGTCTCCGAGTGGTCGGCGCACTGCCGCGTGCAGGGAGATCCGCAGAGCTGCCACAACAACGACCAGCTCGGCGGCTTTCACACTCGCCAGATCACGACCGCGGCCGCCGCGGCGACGGGCGGCGACTCGCATAGCACCTACCGCAGGTGCGTCCGCGAGCGGACCGTCCACGGCCGTCGAATCTCGCGGGCAAAGCTGCGGGCGAGTCGCGAGCACGCGATCCGCTATTGCCGGACGATGATTGTCCGCCGTCAAGCGCGCGTCGCGCAAGCAACCGCCGGGGCCTTCAATTACGCCTGGACGGACATGACCTACCTCCTGCACGAGTCGCGGCGTGAGCTGGGCCTACTACGTCACGCCCGGCGGTCAGCCCGACTGCGACGGCGGCAACGCGAACTGCGGGAATGTCCCGCTCAGCCCCGGCACCCCCAACATCTGGAACCCGCTGCCGTCATTCACCGACGTCCGCCAGGACAACCAGCTGGCCAACATCCAGAGCACCTCGAACTTCCTCGCGGCCGCCCGCGCTGGGTCGATGCCGGCCGTCTCCTGGATCGTGCCCGACCAGGCGGAGTCCGACCACCCGCCGGCCAACCTCGACAACGGGCAGGCCTACGTCACCAACCTGATCAACACCGTGATGCGCGGTCCGGACTGGAGCTCGACCGCGATCGTCCTCCTCTGGGACGACTGGGGCGGCTTCTACGACCACGTGATCCCGCCGAGCGTCGACCCGAACGGCTTCGGCCTACGCGTTCCCTCGATCGTCATCAGCCCCTACGCCCGCCCCGGCTACATCGACCATCAGACGCTCAGCTTCGACGCCATCAACAAGTTCATCGAGGACGACTTCCTCGACGGCCAGCGGCTCGACCCCGCCACCGACGGCCGCCCCGATCCTCGTCCCACGGTGCGCGACGCCATGCCCGGGCTGGGCAACATGGCCGCCGACTTCGACTTCAACCAGGCGCCGCTCGCGCCATTGATCCTGCCGCTGCACCCACCGCCCGGACCGGCCTCCACGCCGGGAGGGTGAGCGCCTGGCCCTACGCCTTCAGCGCCCCCTCGGTGCGCCGCGCCGGGCGATCGGGCAGCCTGACCGGCGTGGCGTGCATGACCCGCAGCTTGACCTCCCGCCAGGACATCCCCTCTTTGAGCAGGGCGGGCGTGCCCATCAGGATCGCCGTCGAGATCTCAACCGCTTGGAGAATCACGCCGTAGGCGACCGCCGCCGGGATGCCCACGTGCCAGCCGGCGTGCAGCACGACGGCGCAGGCGGCCTGGAACACGCCCAGGTTGGCAGGCGTGATCGGCAGGACCGCGGTGACGTTGACCGCAAACAGAACCGCCGCCGCGGCGCCGAAGCCGGCGTGGCTGTCGACACCGAGCGCCCGGAACAGGACGTAGCACGCCACGCATTGGAGCCCCCACGCACTCAGCTGGGCGACGACCGCCGTCAAACCCAGCCGCGGATGATGAAAGACGGCCAGTCCCGTCCTGATTCGCGCCAGCGCTTGGCGCACCCGCGCAATGAGGGCCTGCCCGGGCGAGAGCTGCCCCGAGCTCGACGCGAGCAGCGTCTGAGCCACAAGCGCTATCGCGAACGCCGCCAGCGGCACCGCGGCCGTGATCAGCAGCGCGTTCTGATGGCCTCCCAAAAGGCCGACCGAGGAGAACATGATGACCCCCAGCGCTGCCAGCGCGGCCACGTTCAGCAGCGTTTGGGAAACGAGCGTCCCGAGGACGACCGGCAGGTTGTCGCGCGGGCGACCGCTCCGGCGCGCGACGATCAGCGCGCGCGAGGGCTCGCCGAGGCGGGCCGGAAGGGTGGCGGACATCAGCACGCCGACAAACGTTCCCTGCATGGCGTCGGCCAGCTTCAGCCGCCCACGCGGTAGCGCGGCTTTCAGGATCGCGTGCCAGGAGACGGCGCGCAGCACCATCGCGGCGCACATCAACGCCAGCCCCAGCAGCACGAGCGAAGGCGATGAGTTGATCAACGCCGCGACGACGTGGCCCACGCCGATCTTTTGCAGCGCCAACACCGCCAGCGCCAGGCACCCCAGCGACAGCGCGCTCACCGCCACGCGCCGCGCCAGCTTCACCACCGGCGACCGTCCCGGACGGAGCGCGGGGGGCTCGAGCGGCTGCGATCCGCCGCGCCGGCACATGGGGCTTGAGATCCGCGGCACGGGCCCCGACCGCAATCGCCGTCCGCTGCAGCGCCCCCTGAGGCGCCGGCGTGGCCGCAGCGTCTTCGTAGGCGGCGAGCACCTCGGCCGCCACGTGAGGCCAGGCGAAGCGTTCGACGTTGGTCGCAGCGGCGTGGGCCATCGCGTCTCGCCGAGCGGGCTCCTCGTAGAGGTCGCGGAGAGCCTCGGCCAGCGCCCGCGCGTCGCTGCGCGGAACGAGCACGCCGTCGACGCCGTCGCGCACCACGTCGCGATAGCCGGGTATGTCCGAGGCGATCACCGGCGTGCCCGCAGCGAACGCCTCTGTGAGCACCATGCCGAAGCTCTCGCCGCCCAGCGACGGCGCGCAGAGCACATCCGCTCGTTCCAGCTCGCGCTGCTTATCGTGGTCGCTGACCTTCCCCAGAGCGCGCACGCCATGACCGTCGAGCATCAGCGGCGCGAGCTCCTCGGGGGCCGGCCCGATCACCGTCAGCTCGCAGGGAACGTGCTCCCGCAGCGCCTCGAACGCCCGCAGCAACAGCGGCAGACCCTTGCGCTCCACGGCTTGGCCCACGAACACGATCCGCAGCGCCTCGCCGGGCTGACGCTCCGCCGCCCGGTGGGCCCGCGCGGGATCGACGTGGACGCCGTTCGGGATCACGCGATAGTGGCCGCCGAAGAAGCGGCGCGCGGTCCAGGCGGCGGCCTCCGAGACGGCGATCCGCACGTGCAGCCGGTTGAACACCCGGCCGGCGCCGAGCACCCTGGCCGCGCCGTTGGTGATTGCGTTCGTCGAGTGGACGTGGAACGTGCCCACGGTAGGAAGCTGCGCGTTGTCGGTGGCCACCCAGCTGAGCACGGGCGCGATCGGCTCGTGCACGTGGACGACATCGAAGCCACCGGTCCTCAGCTCTTGCTGCATCGTGGCGTAGCCGTACGGGCGTGATCGAGAGGTTCGAGACCGCCCCGTTGGCCTTGAATCCCACCGTCCGCCCCAGCGGCACGAGGTAGTCGGGCGCCTCGAGCTGCTGCGGCCGGGCGCCGCGGTGAAGCGCCGCCGAGAAACGGTCGGGCGGGTCAAACGGCGCAAGCACGCGCACGTGATGACCGTCGGCGATGAAGCGCTCCGCGAGCGCCTCGATGTGCCTCGTGACTCCCCCTGGATATGTCCACGAGTACGGGGAAACCAGGGCGATACGCATACGTCTCATCCTAGTCAGTAACCCTGTGCCGCCGCAGGGTCACTGAGGTGTCCGCTGCGTATCATCAGAGTGGTGCCCGAGCGCAGCCGCCATTTCGTCAAGTACACGTTCCTGAAGGTCGATCCCGCCTGGCGGCGCCGCGACGACGACCTGCGCGCCACCGACAAGCGCGAGTTCATCGCCGCCTGCGAGGACTTCGCCGACGGACACCTGCTGCGCGCCTTCTCGCTCGTCGGCACGCGCGGGGACGCCGAGCTGATGCTGCTCAGCCAGGCCCAGAACCTGGAGCGCATCCACGAGTTCCACGTCGTGCTCGCGCAGAGCGGGCTGATGAAGTGGTGCACGGTGCCGTATTCGCTGCTGGCGATGACCAAACCCTCCGAGTACTCCGACGAGTCCCGGCTAGAGGTTCGCCCCGGACACGGCAAGTACCTGTTCGTCTATCCGTTCGTCAAGACGCGCGCCTGGTACGCGCTGGCAGCGGACGAGCGCTGGCGGATCATGCAGGAGCACATCAAGATCGGCCGCGAGTACCCGTCGGTCGACCTCAATACCAGTTACTCGTTCGGCCTCGACGACCAGGAGTTCGTAGTCGCCTTCGAGACCGACAATCCCGCCGACTTCCTGGACCTCGTCCAGCGCCTGCGCACGACCGAGGCGAGCTCCTACACGCTGCGGGACACACCGACGTTCTCTTGCATCTCCTGCTCGGTGGAGCGCGCGCTCGGGGCCCTGGACGGGGCAGCGCTGACGCTCACCGAGTCGACGTGACTCCCAGCCGAACGACATCGTGAGCCCCTCGGCGAACGACACTCCGAGCCCCGAGCGGCTGGCCCGCGACTTCGACGAGGTCCGCGACATCACGGTCATCGGCGCCGGTCCGGTCGGTCTGTGCACCGCTTTCTGGGCCGGAATGCGCGAGGCCTCCTCGCGCATCATCGACTCGCTTCCGGAGCTGGGCGGTCAGCTGACGACGCTCTATCCCGAGAAATGGATCTACGACGTTCCCGGCCATCCGCGAGTTCTGGCTCGCGATCTGGTCGAGCTGCTGCGCCACCAGACGCTCGAGCAGTTCGATGTGCCGGTGCATCTGAACACCACCGCCGCGACCATCTCCTGGGAAGACGACGTCGTCGTGCTGCACACCGACCGCGGCGAGCTGCGCTCGCGGACGGTGATCGTGGCCGGCGGCCACGGCGCGTTTGAGCCCAAGAAGCTTCCTGGCTATGACATGGCGCCCTGGGAGGGCCGCGGCGCGCACTACATCGTCGGCGAGAAGGCGGTCTTCAAGGACAAGCGCGTGCTGATCGTCGGCGGCGGCGACTCGGCGATGGACTGGGTCATCAACCTGCTCGACACGGCCGCCGAGGTGCGCCTCGTCCACCGCCGCGAGGGCTTCCGCGCGCACGAGCTGACCGTGGGGCAGGTGCTGGAGGCCGCCGACCGCGGCGACGTCGCCCTGCACGTCCCGTTCCAGATAGGGGAGGTCTACGGCAACGGCAGCATCGAGCGCGTGCGCCTGTTCCACTCCGAGGATGAGGCGCACGAGATCGAGATGGAGGTCGACGCCATCCTGCTGCAGCTGGGGTTCAAGACCGCACTGGGCCCGCTCAAGGACTGGGGCTTCGAGGTGGTCAAGGGCGCGATCACGGTGGACCAGGTGATGAAGACCTCGCTCGATCGCGTCTGGGCCTGTGGCGACATCACGACCTTCCAGGGCAAGCTCAAGCTGATCGCTACCGGATTCGCCGAGTCGGCGATCGCCGTGGCCCAAGCCGTCCACGAGATCAGGCCGGACACGAAGATCCAGCCCAAGTACTCCACCAACACCGGGGTCCCCGGCGCCGTCGCCGGCCAGCCCTGACGAGCGGTTGCCCGGGGACCGGACGGACCAAACGGCCGTGGCGCACCTCCGCGCGGCCGATCCCGTCCTCAAGGCGGTGATCGATGAGGTCGGCGCCGACGGCTTGGGTGACCGCCGCGCGGGGCGTCCCCACGATCACTACGGCGCGCTGGTGCGCTCGATCGTCGGCCAGCAGCTCTCGACCAAGGCCGCCCGCTCGATCTACAACCGGCTCACGGAGCGTTTCGGCGGCCGCACGCCCACGCCGGCGGAGGTGCTCGCCGATGATCCCGACGAGCTGAAGGCCGCCGCCGGCCTCTCCCGGGCCAAGGTCTCGTTCCTGCGCTCGCTGGCGGAGCACGTGACGGACGGCTCGCTGGAGCTGGAGCGGCTCGACGAGCTCCCCGACGAGCAGGTGATCGCCGAGCTTGTCGCGGTCCGCGGGCTCGGCGTCTGGAGCGCGCACATGTTCCTGATGTTCCACCTCCAGCGCCCCGACGTGGTGGCCGTCGGCGACCTCGGCATCCGCCGGGCGGTGATGCTCCGCTACG
>CAWJUS010000007.1:0-127018 GCA_963846075.1 uncultured Actinomycetes bacterium
CAGTCCGGCCCGGCGCCCCGTCCTCAGCCCGTGCCCAGCGCCGTTCGCAGCGCTCGGTGAACCTGCTCGATCGTCAGAACACCCCGCAGCACGCCCAGCTCATCGACCGCCATCAGCGCTCCGAGGCGCCCCAGCGACTCGGAGGAGAGGACCTCGGTGAGGGGGCGGTCGACGTCCACGCGCCAGCTGCCGGCGCCGCCCGCCTCGAGCACCCCGCCCACGGTGAGCCAGCCCTCGCCGCCGTCAAACGCCGTCTGCAGCCGGGGCTGGCGGGCGATTCCAAGGAAGTGCCCGGAGGAGTCGACGACCGGAAACCAGGACCAGCCGTAGCGCAAGAAGAAGTTGTCGAGGGCCTCGGCCACCGGAGTGTCGGCGGGAATCGCTACGGGCTGGCTGTCCATGATGTCCGCCACCCGCACGCTCTCGATCCGCTCGGTCATCGCCGTCTGGAGGATCGCCCCCCGCGCCGCCTGCCCCAGAAGGAAGGCCACCGCCACCAGCCACAGCCCGCTGAACGCGTTGTGCGTCGAGACGATCAGCCACAGTCCGACGCCGGCCACGATCACGGCGAAGCCGCGACCGAGTCCCGCCGCGGCGCGCGTGCCGCGGGCCTTGTCGCCCGTCAGCCGCCACACGGCGGCCCGGGCGATGCGGCCCCCGTCGAGCGGGAAGGCGGGCACGAGGTTGAACGCCAGGATCAGCACGTTCATCAGCAGCAGCCAGCTGAGCGACAGCAGCACCGGCGTGATCTGAATCGAGCGGTCGAGCGTGGCGGCGTGCAGCAGCCGGTGAGGTCCGACGATGATCAGGTCCAAGACCAGGCAGATGACGACGAAGCACAGCGTCGCCAGTGGGCCGGCCACGGCGATCTTGAACTCCTCACCGGGGGTTCGCGTGTCGCGGCTCATCTGTGTCAGCCCGCCGAACAGGAACAGGTCGATGCGGCGGATCTCGATTCCTTGGCGACGGGCGACCAGCGCGTGCCCCAGCTCGTGCATGATCAGCGAGCCGAAGAACAGCAGCACGGTGACCACCGCGGTGGCGTACGCGACCCCGTCCGAGGAGTGGAGCTCGGGGCGGAAATTCGACGACAGCCAGAAGATCAGCAGGAACAGGATCAGGAACCAGCTGGCGTCCACGCCGATGCGAATCCCGAGCACGTCAAAGAGCTTGATCGAGCCAGGGCGCCGGAACATGCTGCAATGGTGGCACAGGGTCATGGCCCTGACGCCTTGATCACAACCTGACGGCCTCATCCCAACAATTCACTACGAGAGCGACAGATGGCACCCGGCGAGCAGACAACACCCAGCGAGCAGAGCGCGCCCAGCGACCCGATGCGCGAGCTACGGGCCAGGCTCGCCGAGCTCGAGGACCTGCGCACCGTGAGGAGCCTCTTGGAGTGGGACCACCAGACGATGATGCCCCCGGACGGCTCGGCCAGCCGAGCTGAGTCGGTGGCAACCGTCCAGCGGATCGCCCACGAGCGGTTCATCGCCGATGAGACCGGCCTGCTGCTGGAGGCCGCCGCCAAGGAACTGGATGGCGCCTCGCCCGACTCGGACGATGCCCGGCTCATCCAGGTCACCCGGCGTCATTGGGAGAAGGACAGGCGCGTGCCCGCAGAGCTGGCGGCCGAGATGTCGCGGGCAGCCACGATCGGCCACGCGGCGTGGGTGGACGCCAGGCGCCGCTCCGATTTCGCATCGTTCGCTCCATACCTGGAGCGGAACTTCGAGCTGGCGCGACGGTACGTGGACTGCTTCGAGGGCTACGAGTGTGCCTACGACGTGCTGCTCGACAACTACGAGCCCGGGGCGCGCACCAAGGAGGTCGCGGCCCTGTTCTCGGAGCTTCGCGCCGAGCTGGTGCCGCTGATCGCCACGCTGCGCGAGAACTCGGACCGTGTCGACGACTCGCCCCTGCACGGCGAGTTCGCCGTCGAGCGCCAGCGTGAGCTGGTCGCGGATGCGGTGAGGCTGATGGGCTTCGACAAGCGCGGGTGGCGTCTCGACGACACCGTTCACCCGTTCGCAACCGGCATCGGCGCCGGTGACACTCGGATCACCACGCGGTGGGATGAGACGTACTTCCCCTCGAGCCTGTTCGGCGCAATGCACGAGTGCGGTCACGGCCTGTACGAGGCGGGCATCGCCGAGGCGCTGCGGCGCACGCCGCTCGGCCACGGTGAGTCACTCGGCCTGCACGAGTCCCAGAGCCGCATGTGGGAGAACATGGTCGGCCGCTCGCGTCAGTTCTCCAATGTGCTCGCGCCACGGGTGACAGAAGCGTTCGGGAAGCCAATCGACCCGGACACGCTGTACCGCGCCGTCAACCACGTCGAACCCTCTTACATCCGCGTGGAGGCAGATGAGGCCACGTACTCCCTGCACATCGTGCTGCGCTTCGAGCTGGAGCAGGACCTGATCGATGGGCGCCTCGCGGTCGCGGACCTTCCACAGGCATGGAACGCGAAATTCGCCGAATACTTCGGTATCGAGGTACCCGACGATGCCCATGGCGTGCTCCAGGATGTGCACTGGGCGGGGCTGAGCGTTGGTTACTTCCCGACCTATGCACTCGGGAACTTGATCGCCGGCGCGCTCTGGAAGAAGGTCCACACCGACCTGCCGGAGCTCGACGAGCACATCGCCGCGGGCGAGCTCGAGCCCTTGCGCGGGTGGCTGCGCGAGCACGTGCACCGTCACGGCGCAAAGTTCACGTCAGGAGAGCTCCTGGAGCGGGTAGTAGGTTCGCCAATCTCGGTGAGGCCATTCATGTCCTACCTGAAGGGCAAGCTGGCGGACGTCTACCGCCTCGAGCTGCCCGGGTAGAAGCTGCGCATATAGGATCGGGCCCCGGGATCGAGCACCCACTAGAACACGCGAAAGGAAGTCACAAGTGACCAATGGATCTCCGGTCCGAGTTGCTGTCACCGGCGCTGCCGGGCAGATCGGCTACCAGCTCCTGTTCCGCACGGCGTCCGGTCAGTTGCTGGGCCCTGACACCCCGGTGCACCTCTCGCTGCTCGAGATCCCGGACGCCACCAAGGCCGCCGAGGGAACGGCGATGGAGCTCGACGACTGTGCCTTCCCGCTGCTGAAGGGCGTCGAGATCCACGACGACCCCAACAAGGCGTTCGACGGGGTGAATGTCGCGCTGCTGGTCGGCGCCAGGCCCCGGTCCAAGGGGATGGAACGCTCCGATCTGCTCGAGGCCAACGGCGGCATCTTCAAGCCACAGGGTGAGGCGCTGAACGCTCACGCTGCGTCTGACGTCAGGATCCTGGTGGTGGGGAACCCGGCCAACACCAACTGCCTGATCGCGCAGCGCAACGCGCCTGACATTCCGGCACACCGGTTCACTTCAATGATGCGGCTTGACCACAACCGCGCGATCGCGCAGCTGGCGCCCAAGGCCGGCACCTCGGTGTCAGAGGTGACCAACATGACCGTCTGGGGCAACCACTCGACCACCCAGTATCCAGACATCGTGCACGCCAAGGTGGGGGGTCGCAGCGCGGCCGAGGTGATCGACGACCAGCAGTGGGTGGAGAACGAGTTCATCCCCACGGTCGCCAAGCGCGGAGCGGCGGTTATCGAGGCCCGCGGTGCGTCGAGTGCCGCGTCGGCAGCGAACGCGGCAATCGATCACGTCAACGACTGGGTCAACGGCACGCCGGACGGCGATTGGGTGACGATGGGCATCCCCGCCGACGGTTCCTACGGTGTTCCCGAAGGAGTCATCTGCGGGTTCCCCTGTACGTGCTCAGGTGGCGAGTACCGAGTCGTCGAGGGCCTGGAGATCGACTCCTTCTCACGCGAGCGGATAGACGCCAGCGTCGCCGAGCTGAACGAGGAGCGGGCGGCGATAGAGAAACTCGACTTGGTGTGAAGGTCAGCCTGGGCGAGACGCGTGTGACGCTCAGCCGGCCGTGGCCGGCATCCAACCCTTACCGTCTCGCTTGATCTGTCCCTCCTGTTCCAGGCGGGGCATCACGCGGTAGAGGTAATTGGGCTCGATCTTTATCTCCGTGGCGATCTCCGGAATCGTGATACCGGGACGGGAGCGCACCAGCTCGAGCGCCTGAGTGGCGCGGGTAGCGCCACGGCGACGGCCCCGCGGCCTGCCGGGCCTACGGCGTGTGCTCCTGGAACCGCGTGGCCGGCCCGGGCCGCGTCCGGCGAGCGCCGAGCGCGCGGCCTCAAGCTTCGCGACCTCGGTTCTCAGCTCTCGTAACCGGTCATCAATTTCTTTGACCGTACTGTCAACGAAGCCTGCCAAGTGTTTCTCCCTTTCTGGAGATGGTTAACAACTCGGCACCAAACGATACACACGACGCTGACTGTCGTGGCAATGCTGATGTCAACCGCGCTCCAACAACCCCTTCAACCGCGAGAGTGACTTATCCGCCTCTCGCTCAGAGGCGGCGCCGACGATCACCCTGCTGGCAACGCTCCCGAGCCTGCCACCGGGCGGCGTGAACTCGTTGAAGTACTCGAAGTCCGTGGCACCGTCGCCGCTGGCCGCGAGCTTATAACGAATCTTGGCCCGCGAGTGAGCGGGCCCTCGGCCCTCCCACTCGGCCTGGTTCGGCTCCTGGACGTCAACCAGTGTCCAATGAACTGAAAAGTTGACACCCCGCATATGCAGTACCTGATCCATCGTTGCCCCCATTTTCAGTGGCTGATCGGGCGCGTCGCGCAGCGCGCGGTGAATGGTCACCCAGCGTTCGAGCTGGCGTGGATCCATCACGGTCTCCCACACTCGCTCCACGGGCGCATCGATCGTCGTCTTCACATGAACCAGGCTCATGGCTTGCCGGGGAGACCCTAACCGCTCAACGTGCCGCGAGGGGCTCGATCGTCTCCCACTCCCTGAGTGCACGTTCGATCGCTGCATCCAGAGAGTGAAGGCGGACGCCCAGGAGGCGAGCGGCACGGTCATCGCGCGGCAGCAGATCCTCCTCGAGGCTCTCCATCAACGGGCCGATCAGCGAGTGGTCCTCGCCGGCGATGACGGCCGAGATGCGGCTGGCGATCGGAGTGACCGACAGGCGCTTGAAGCCGATGCTCGGGCGGGCGAGGAGCATGTGGTGGCGGATGCGCTCGATCAGCTCGCCATAGCTCACAAGCTCGGGTCCCGCGGCGTCGAGCGACTGGCCGCAGACGGCCTCGGCGGTCGCCGCGCGGGCCAAGAGCTCGATCATGTCGCGCTCGTCGATCGGCGCCGTGCGGTGCGTCCGCCAAGCCGGCAGCGCCAGCACCGGCAGCCGCTCCACCAGCCGAACCAGGAAGCGGAACGAGCGGTTTTGCGCTCCGATCACGATCGAGGCCCTGAAGGCCACGCCACACGGGACCGCCGACAACATGATCTCCTCCACCGACTGACGGCTCGAGAGGTGCGGGGAGACCCGGCCCGAGTTCGGCACGGGCCCGCCGAGGTAGACGATCCGCTCCACCCCTGCTTCGGCCGCCGCGCGGGAGAAGTTCTCCGCGGCCCGACGCTCGGCGGCCGCGAAGGCTCCGTTCGAGGCGGCCTCCATGGAGTGGATCAGGAAGTAGGCCACGTCGACCCCCTCGAGCCCCTCCGCCAGGCCTTGGCCCGAAACGGCGTCGCCGCGCAGCACGGGAAAGCCCACGTCGGCGCGCGATGGGTCGCGCGCGAAGCCCCGCAGCGAGTGCCCGTCGCGCTCGAGCCGCGGCGCCAGCGCCGCGCCCATGTAGCCGGTGACGCCGGTGAGGAGGATGTTCAGGCCCATAGGTGGCCAAAGCTACGGAAAATGCGGCCAGTCATCTGCCGTCGCCACGAACTACCTGCATTTTGCAGCAATTCACAGTTGTGACGATTTAGGTGCTCGTTCCGGGAATCGAGCTTGCACGGGGTGCCCCGGGTTCGCTTTGATGGCCGCCGTGGTCGCGAGCGGCCACTCTCAGAACAATCGAACGGATTGGGGCAAGTGGATGGCGAACGGACGCATGAAGGCCAGCTGTGAGGATTGCTTCTTTCGCCAGAACCTCTTGTGTGCCGTCGCCGGCGATGCTCCCTGCGCGAGTTTCCGGCCCAACCACCCCGACGGCCTGAGGCCGCCCAGCCAGCTGCGCTTCGTCTTCCGCCAGGAGCGGCGCATGCAGGTCGCGTGGGCCTTTCCGACGCCCAGTGAGCAGGTCGCCCTGCATGGCTGATCAAATGATCCGGGCCGATCATGATCGGCCCGGCCGGCCGGAACATGTTCCGGCCGGGGCCGGCGCACATGTGCGCCGGCCTTCCCCTATATCGTTTCCACCATGTACTGGCCGCTGATCGGCGGATTCGTCGGCGTTCTGATCATCCTGCTGCTGATCGGCTGGGCGATCGACCGCTCCGAGGAGCGTGCGGCCCGGCGCCGATAGCGGGTTCCTCGGCTCGATCCGCTCGCCGCGCTAGCCATTCGGCGCCAGCGGTGTCGCTCAGGCCATGGAGGATGATCGAGCAGAACACGGTCAAGGCTGCGAGGTTGAAGATTTCCGGCCCAGCGCCGATGCGGTCACTAAGCACGAGTAGTGCGAACGTCATCGTGGCAACCCCCTTGGGGCCGAACCAAGCCATGAAGGCCCGGGTGGGGGTATCCGTGGCGGTGCCGGTGAGCGCGGCGAACACGGCCACCGGGCGCGCGACCAGCAACGTCACGGCGACGATCCCCAGCGCCGCCCAGCCGTCGCCGGTCAGTCCGTGGAGCGTCAGCAGCGAACCGAACACGACGAAGATCCCGAGCTTAACGATCTCCACCAGGTCTTCCGATTGGCGCGCGAAGTAGGTCCGCAGGTCGGGTCGCGAGATGCCCAGCGTGATCGCGGCCACGTAGACCGCGATCAGGCCGTTGCCGTGCGGCGGCAGTACGGCGATGCCGTAGGCGACAAAGGCGCTGCCCAGCGCATAGAGCGACTTCTGATGCGCGGGGATCTCGGGCTCGAGGCCCTCCTCGCGCGGCATCAGCCGCGCGGCCACCAGCCCCACCACCAAACCCGTGGCGAAGCCCAACGTGAGGTCCTCGAGCACGAATCGCCACCACACGAAGTGCCCGCCGCCGACCGTGACGGCCGCGGCGAAGGCCAACACGGCGGGCAACGCTAGCCCGTCGTTGAGCCCCGACTCCAGGTTCAGCGAGTGGCGCACGACCTGCGGCACACGGGGGTTGGAGACGACGCTCGAGGACAGGACCGGGTCGGTGGGCGAGAGCAACGCGCCCAGCAGCAGGCACTCGGCCCACGACAGGCTCGTCAAGAGCTTGGCGCCGACGGCCACGATCCCGAGCGTCAGCGGCATGGCCAGGACCAGCTTTCGGAGCGGAAGGTGCCACTGGGTCTGAAGCAGCTCGGCATCGACCTCCAGCCCGTCGCGGAACAGGATCACGATCAGCGCCACCACGGCCAGATCTCCGGTGAACGCGGAACGGGCATGGAAGTGCAGCACGCCGAACCCGCCCTGTCCCAGTGCGAAGCCGACGAGCACGAACACAGCCGTCAGCGACAGGAAGCTCCGGTGAGCAATGCCCGAGACGAGTGCACCCACGACCAGCAGGCAGCCGAACACAAGCAGCGAGGTGTCGAACCGGCTGACCGCGGCCACGAGCAACGGCATCTGCGTGTGCGCCGCGCCCACGCGGTTAGAGTGTCAGATGTCACGAGAGAGGAGGCCCGGGCTGAGGATCACGGTGCTGGGTAAGTCGCCGTCGTGGCAGGACGCCGGTGGGGCCTGCAGCGGCTATCTGATCGAACACGACTCGTTCGCGCTGCTCGTGGACTGCGGCAACGGCGTGTTCTCGAAGTTGAGGCGCTTCTGCGACTACATAGACGTGGGCGCGGTGGTTCTGTCCCACCTGCACGCCGACCACTTCCTGGACCTGGTGCCGTTCAGCTATGCGCTGACCTACGCCCCGCGCCAGCAGCCGGTTCCGGTCGCCGGCTGGCCGGGGACGGTCGCGCCGGCCCGCCCCGAGCTGTGGGCCCCGGTGGGCGCCCAGGACACGCTGCGGCAGATCGTCGGCTGCTGGGGCAACGAGGACCTGGTGGAGAAGGCCTTCGAGCTGCACGAGTTCGACGAGCCCGACGTGCTCGAGCTCGGGCCGTTCACGGTCCGCTTCTGCGAGGTGCCGCACTTCATGCCGGCCTACGCGATGGAGATCGTCACCGCCAACGCCCGGCTCACCTACAGCTCCGACTGCGCGCCCAACGAGCAGCTGGTGCGCTTCGCCCGGGCGACCGACATGCTGCTGATCGAGGCCACGCTCCCGCGGCCCGAGCGGACGGGAATCCGCGGGCACCTGACGCCGCACGAGGCCGGCGAGCACGGCGCTCAGGCCCACGCCCGGCGCCTCGTGCTGACCCACTTCTCCGACGAGCTCGACGCCGACTGGGCCCGCAACGAAGCCGCCGCCGCGTTCGGGGCGCCCGTGGAGATGGCGCACGAGGGGGCGGTCTACGAGCTGTAGGTCTAGCCTTGTCGCTCGATGCCCGAGCGTGACCTGTTCGCCAACTTCGAGCGCATGCGCCGGGAGGTCGACGAGCTGTTCGGCGACGTGTTCGAGCGCACCGGGCTCTCGCGCCGCCGCGGCGGTTTCTCGCCCGCCGTCGACGTGGCCTACGCCACGGACCCGCCGCGGGCGATCGTCACCGCCGAGCTGGCCGGGGTCGAGCTGTCGGAGCTCGAGCTCGAGATTCAGGGGCGCAAGCTGATCCTCGCCGGGCGCCGAGGGCCGGCCAAGGTGCAGAGCGACGTCTATCAGCAGGTGGAGATCGAGCGAGGGCTGTTCCGGCGGGTGGTCGAGCTCGGTCGCGATGTCGTCGCCGAGCAGGCCAGGGCCCGCTACGAGGACGGCATGCTGCGGATCGAGGTTCCGCTGGCCTCGCCCTCGCCCGAGGCGCGGGCCCGCGTGGTGCCGATCAAGCCGGTCTCGGACGAGCCGTGATCGAGGTCGGCGCTCCGGAGGGCGGCCCCCGCGACGTGGCCATCGGTGCCGCACGGGAGCTCCCGGAGCAGGCCCCGGTGTTGCCGCTGCGCGACACGGTCACGTTCCCGGACATGGTGATACCGCTGAACGTGGGGCAGGAGCGCTCGATCGAGCTCATCAACGACGTCCTGCGCGGCGACCGCTCGCTGGTGATGGTCGCCGGGCGCAACCCCGAGCTCGAGAGCCCGGGCCCGGACGACCTCTACTCGGTCGGGAGTGCTGGGCGTCGGTGGCGCGCATGATCCGCGTGCCCGACGGCACCCTGCGGGTGCTGATCCAGGGCGGCCAGCGGGTGCGGCTCGTGCGCTACGTCCAGGCCGAGCCCTACCTGGTGGCGGAGATCGCCGACAGCCCGGACGTCGTCCGCGAGTCGCCGGAGCTCGTGGCGCTGATGCGAAACGTCCAGCAGACGTTCTCGAACATCATCGAGCAGGTCCCCTACCTGCCCGAGGAGCTCCAGGTGATGGTGGCCAACGTCGATGACCCCAGCGCGCTCTCGAGCCTGATCGCGGGTGCGCTTCGCCTGGGCACCGAGGAGAAGCAGTCGCTGCTCGAGGAGCTCGACGTCGGTAAGCGGCTGCGGCGCCTGTCGGAGATCCTGGCGCGCGAGCTCGAGGTCGTGGCGATCGGCTCTCGCATCCAGTCTCAGGTTCAATCTGAGCTTGAGAAAGGCCAGCGCGAGTTCTATCTGCGCCAGCAGCTGAAGGCCATCCAGGAGGAGCTGGGGGAGGCCGACGAGGCCCAGGCCGAGGTACACGAGCTGCGCGAGCGCCTGGATCAGATCGAGCTGCCCGAGGAGGTCAGAAAGCAGGCCGACCGCGAGCTCTCGCGGCTCGAGCGGCTGCAGCCGGCGATGGCCGAGCACGGGGTGGTGCGGGGCTACCTGGAGTGGATCGCCGCGCTGCCGTGGGACACATGGACCGAGGACAACCTCGATCTGCGTCACGCGCGCAACGTGCTCGACGCCGACCACTACGACATCGAGCAGGTCAAGGACCGGATCCTCGAGTTCCTGGCGGTCCGCACGCTGACAGGTGGGCGGGGGCGAGGTGCCGCGGGCTCGATCCTCTGCTTCGTCGGTCCTCCAGGCGTGGGCAAGACCTCGCTCGGGCGCTCGATCGCCAGGGCGCTGGGCAGGGCGTTCGAGCGCATCAGCGTGGGCGGCGTCCGCGACGAGGCCGAGATCCGCGGGCCACCGCCGGACCTACATCGGCGCCATGCCGGGGACGATCATCCGCGCACTGCGCGACGCGGGGGCCAGGAACCCGCTGTTCATGATCGACGAGATCGACAAGATGGGTGCCGACTTCCGCGGCGACCCGTCGAGCGCGCTGCTCGAGGTGCTCGACCCCGAGCAGAACGACAGCTTCCGCGACCACTATCTGGACCTGCCGTTCTCGCTGGCCGACGTGATGTTCATCACCACGGCCAACACTCTCGACACCGTGCCCGGCCCGCTGCTGGACCGCATGGAGGTCATCCAGCTCGCGGGCTACAGCGAGGAGGAGAAGCTGGAGATCGCCAAGCGCTACCTGGTGCCGCGCCAGATCGAGCGCAACGGTCTGCGCCGCTCGCAGATCGCGTTCACCGATGCCGGGCTGCGGACGATCATCTCCGACTACACGCGCGAGGCCGGCGTGCGCCAGCTGGAGCGCGAGATCGGCTCGGCGTGCCGCAAGGTCGCGCGAGGGGTGGCGGAGGCAGACGGCCGCGGCCGGCGGAAGGTCACCGTCACCGAGCCCCGGGCCCGGGAGCTGCTCGGCAAGCGCCGCTTCTTCACCGAGTCCCGGCGCCGGACCGCGCGTCCCGGCGTGGCCACGGGGCTGGCCTGGACGCCGGTGGGCGGCGACGTGCTGTTCATCGAGGCCACTGCCATGCCGGGCAAGGGCCGGCTGACGCTGACCGGGCAGCTGGGAGAGGTGATGCGCGAGTCTGCCCAGGCGGCGCTGTCCTATGTGCGGGCCAACGCCTCGGCGGTGGCGCCCGGGCTGGACGAGGACTGGTTCGCCTCGCACGACGTGCACATCCACGTGCCGTCGGGCGCGATCCCCAAGGATGGCCCCAGCGCCGGCGTGGCGATGGCCGTGGCGCTGGCGTCGCTCCTCAGTGGGCGCGCGGTGCGCAGCGACGTGGCGATGACCGGCGAGATCACATTAACCGGGCAGGTGCTCCCGATCGGCGGGCTCAAGGAGAAGGCGCTGGCCGCCCAGCGCAACGGGATCCGCCGCGTGATCGCGCCGCTTCGCAACGAACAGGACGTCGACGAGATCCCGCCCCACCTCCGGGCCCGGCTGGAGTTCGTGTTCGTCTCGGAGATCGACGAGGTGCTCGAAGCCGCCCTGGCCAGGCGGCGCGCGGCCGGGAACGGTATGCGTCAGCGCAGCCTGCATCGGGTATCTTGAGCGCGACCGTCGATCTTTTTTGAGCCCGAGAGCGAGGAGAGCGCTATGGCATTTGGACGCAAGAAGAACAAAGCCGTTCCCTTCAACGCCGCGGACGTGGCCAACGTCGCCAAGTCCAACCCCTACATCCAGCGGCTGATCGAGGACGCCTCGCTGCGCGACAACGTCCGCCAGGCGGTCGACTCGAGCAAGAACGTCTACGAGCGCGTCGTCGACGGCAAGACCTCGGCCAAGGCGCTGCTCGAGGACAAGAAGATGCAGAACGAGCTGCGCAAGGCGGTGGAGGCCATCCGCGACGTGACCATCGCGCTGACCGACGCGCCCCAGAAGCAGGCGAAGCGCGGTCGCCGGCGGTTTGGGCGCGTGATCGTGATTGCCGGGATCGGCTCGGGCGCCGCGCTCGTCGCCTCGGAGGGCCTGCGCTCCAAGGTGCTCGACGTGCTGTTCGGCGCGGAAGAGGAGTTCGAGTACACGCCGCCGGCGACGACGCCGCCGGCGTCCACGCCGCCCACGCAGTCGGCGCCCGCCGGCGCGGCGTAGGGCGTAGCGGGCCTCGTACGCGCTCGGGCGATGACCCGGGCGCGTCCGGCCCGGCGGGCCGTCTCGACCTATGCCCGTGGGGACGTATAAGTGGACAGCCAAACTTCCGGGCGCGCGTTGTCCGCTGACGCCCCGGCGCCGGTGAGCGCCTAACGTTCCGCCGGCCATGCGCCGGCTGATCGCCCTGTCCGTTCTCGCCGGGGTGGTCGTCCTGCTGGTAGTGGCCCAGCTGGTCCTGCCCGGGATCGCGGCGCAGCGCCTCCACGATCGTCTGGCGAAGTCCGGCCGGGTGCTGTCCGTGCAGGTGAGCGCCTTTCCGGCGATCGAGCTGCTCTGGCATCACGCCGACCGAGTCGTGGTCCGGATGGCCTCCTATCACTCGAACCCCGGCCACCTGTCGAGCCTGCTCGATCAGGCTGCCGACGTCGGCTCTCTCGACGCCTCGGCCAACGTGCTCGATACGGGTCTCCTCACGCTGCGAAATGCCTCGCTTCGCAAGCGCGGGAACCAGCTGACCGGCACGGCGGGCGTGACCGAGGAGGACCTGCGCTCCGCGCTCGGCGGCGCCGTCCAGGGGCTCCAGCCGGTGGCGTCCGGGGACGGGCAGCTCGTGCTGCAAGGCACGCTGCTGGGCGTCACGGCCCAGGCCACGCTGCGCGCGCAGGACGGCAAGCTCGTCATTCAGCCGGACGTGCCGCTGCTGAACCTGGTGACGCTGACGGTGTTCAGCGACCCCCACGTCGAGGTGCAGTCCGTCGGCGCGGCCACGGCGCCCGACGGCTTTGCGCTCAACGCCCAGGCGCGGCTCCGGTAGCGGCTCGACGCCAGGTCCGGCTCCGGTAGCGGATCGACGCCGACGGACATCCGTCGTAGCGAGTGTGACCAAGGTCACCTCGCGGGTATAGCAAGTATGGGAAATTATTTCCCACACCAATTATGCGAGCACGAACAAAGCTTCGCTACCCACGGACGAAGGGGGACCGGGCGATGGACCTGAAGAAGATTTCGCGCGAGGACTGGATCGTTGCCGGTTTGGCGCTGCTGCTGGCCATCGATTTGTTGTTTCTGCCGTGGATCTCCGCCAGCTTCGATCTGGGGCTCGGTGTCCACGCCACCGCGAGCAACACGGCGACCGACGCCCCGTCGGGATGGCTCGGCGTCATCGGTGTGTTGGCGGCAGTGGCGCTGATCGCTCAGCTGGGCGCCGAGCGGCTCTCTAGCGCGCGAATGCCGGCCGTGGGTGGCAGCCACGCGATGACCCGACTGGTGCTCGCCGTGGTGGCGGCGGCGTGCGTGGCGCTGAAGTTCCTGTTCCACGTGGATACGACGACCACCTACTGGGCATTCGGCTTCTGGGCCGCCGTGGCGCTTGCTGCCGCGCTCGTCGTCACCACGGCGCGGGCGCACGAGGCCGACGCCGGACTGACCATGAGGCCGGCAGCGGGACTCAGATCGTAGGGGGCCGGCAGGGAAGCCCGGGGGCGCAGGGGGCAACGCAGGGAAGCCGGGGGCGCAGGGGGCACAAGGCAGGGGCCGTAGCAGGGGGCTGGGCTGCCCGAGCGCACGATGCGCTCGGGCAGCCGCTGCGGCTACTCGCGTGCGGGGCTACTCGAACAGCTTCGGCGCCCGGAGCATCATCCGCAGCTTGCCGCGCGGGCGGACGCGCCCCGTGAGCAGCGCCTTCCAGGGATCGATCCGCCCGGCGACGAGGTCCAGCCAGTCCTCGAAGCGGCAGCGGAAGATGAGATCCGGGTCCTGAACGCGCCCGGGCTCGTACGACTGGGCCGCCATTGCGTCCGGCGGCTGTGGCCGAGCCATCGAGCGTTAGGTGCCAGGACTCGGCGTCGCTGAACTCCCACTGGATCGTCGCGCCGGGAGCGACCGAACTGTTGACCGAGCGCCGCAGCCCGTCGAACAGGAGCGCCGTTGCCTCGGGATCCACTCTCACCGGCCCCTCGGGCTCGCCGAGGTAGCCGGCCCGCAACAGCGTCAGCACGCGGCGCGCCCGCTCCTCGGACGCGATGTCGAAGGGCAGCCCGATGCGCATCTGCTCCGGGTGCAGGCCGGCGGCCCTGAGTCTGCCCTCGAGCGCGTCGGCGGCGTGGGCGTAGAGCTCCTCGATCGTGAAGCCGAACTCCGTCACGTAGCGCTCGTCCCAACCGGGGGGCACGAACACGGCCGAGGTGAACGGCAGCAATTCGCGCAGCAGCTCCTCGATCGCCGGCTCGCAGTCGGAGTCCTCGCGGGCCAGGTCGGCGAGCAGCTTGACGCCGAAGGCGATGTGCCGCTGCTCGTCCTGCGAGACGTGGCCGATTCCCTCGCGCAGCCCGGGAAGGATCTGCTTGCGGCCCAGCGACTCCTCGATGAAGTGCTGACCCGGCTGAGCCAGCATGGCCTCGATGATCAGATGGTAGAGCGTGATGGCCTGCGCCAGCTTCGGCTTGGAGCGATCCCGGCGGAGCTCGGCGGCCATGCGGTCAAGGCGCCCGAAGACCTTTCGAAAGCCCCAGGTCAGTCCGCCACCCGTCTGCTCCAGCGCGGCGCCCACTGTGTCGCCGGCATCCGCAACCTCGCGCATGAAGCGCCCGAAGAGGACGGCGTGCCTCGCCTCATCGACCTGCTGGGTGGCCAGGAAGTACTTCTGCTCCTCGCGCGGGGCCGCGTCGATGTACGGGGAGAGGTTGTCGGCCACCGAGTCCTCGCCGTGGAAGAACATGGCGTAGGTCCACAACGACCCCCTGCGCTCGATGTCCGACATCGCCTCGCGCCACTGCTCGCGATCGGTGGAGAAGTCGATCTCCGAGGCTCGCCAGTTGCCCTGCTCCCAGCGGCGATAGAGGTCCTCGTAGGAGATCTGATCGGCGGCGATCGTGGCTGGCATCTCGCTGACGCTAAGTTTGACAGCCGTGGCGCCGACTGCCGAACAGACCGTGGAGCTCACCATCAACGGCGAGCCCCACCGTCTCCAGGTTGACGTGCGCACAACGTTGCTCGACCTGCTGCGCGAGCACCTCGAGCTGATCGGGTCGAAGAAAGGCTGCGACCACGGGCAGTGCGGGGCGTGCACAGTGCTGATCGACGGACGTCGTGCCAACGCCTGCCTGGTATTCGCGGTGAGCCTCGAGGGGTCCGAGGTGACGACGATCGAGGGTCTGGCCGACAACGGGGAGCTACATCCGCTGCAGCGGGCGTTCATCGAGCACGATGCGTTCCAGTGCGGTTATTGCACGCCCGGTCAGATCTGCTCGGCGGTGGGGATGCTCGACGAGGCGGGTCGGGGTGTACCCAGCTTCGCGACCGATGATCTGGACGCGGCGATGACGGTGCTCAGCCCCGACGAGATCCGCGAGCGCATGAGCGGCAATCTCTGCCGCTGCGGCGCCTACGTCAACATCGTGGCCGCGATCGAGGACGTGGCTTCCGGGACCCAATGAGGCCGTTCGCCTACCAGCGCGCGGCCGACGTCGAGGACGCGGTGCGCACCGCGGCGGGCTCGCCGCAGACGATGTTCCTGGCCGGGGGGACGAACCTGGTCGATCTGATGAAGCTGGGGGTCGCCCGCCCGGAGCGCCTGATCGACGTCTCGCGCCTGCAGCTGTCGGGAATCGAGGAGCTCGACGGCGGCGGTCTGAGGGCCGGGGCCACGGTTCGCAACACCGACCTCGCCGCTAACCGGCTCGTTCGCGAGCGCTATCCGGTGCTGGCACAGGCCGTGCTCGCGGGAGCCTCGGGCCAGATCCGCAACCTGGCGACGGTCGGCGGGAATCTCCTTCAGCGCACGCGCTGCTCGTACTTTCAGGACACCTCCAAGCCCTGCAACAAGCGCAGCCCTGGATCGGGTTGCCCGGCGCGCGAGGGCGAGCACCGCAATCTGGCGATCCTCGGACATTCCGAGGCCTGCGTGGCCACCCACCCTTCCGACATGGCTGTGGCGCTCGCGGCGCTGGAGGCGAACGTCGAGGCTCAGCGCCGCGGGCGGCTCGCGCAAGCTGCCGATCGGAGAGCTCTACCGGCTGCCCGGCGAGCACCCCGAGCGCGACACGGTGCTCGAGCAGGGCGAGCTGATCACCGCGATCGAGCTCGATCATCCGATGCCGCGACGCCGTCCAGGCGTACCGCAAGGTGCGCGAGCGCGCCTCGTTCGCCTTCGCGCTCGTGTCGCTGGCGGCGATCGTGCGCTTCGAAGAGGGCGTCGTCAGCGGATGCGCGGCTCGCGCTCGGCGGAGTGGCGCATGGGCCGTGGCGGGCGCTGGCCGCCGAGGAGGCCCTCCAGGGTCAGCCCGCCACGGAGGAGAACTTCACCCGCGCGGCAGAGGCCGAGCTGGCGGAGGCGCTGCCGTTGCGCGACAACGGCTACAAGGTGCCGTTGGCCCGCAATCTGATCGTCCGGACGCTCCTGGAGCTGCGGGGATGAGCGTCCTCACTCGCGCCGTCGGTGCGCCTGTAGACCGGATCGAGGGTCGGCTGAAGGTGACCGGAGAGGCGCAGTACGCCTACGAGCACCGCGCCGAGGGCCTGCTGTACGGCTGGATCGTCCAGTCGGAGATCGGCCGCGGACGGCTGCGCGGGCTCGACGGCGCTGCGGCGCTCGAGCGGCCGGGAGCCGTCCACGTGCTTTGGCACGCGAACGCGCCGCGGCTTGAGGGCGAGATCGAGAACCGCGAGCTTGCCGTGCTGCAGTCGGATGCAATCGCTTACCGCGGGCAGATCGTGGCCTGCGCGCTGGGAGAGACGCTCGAGGCGGCGCGCGAGGCGGCGGCGCTGGTGGCACCGGACTACGAGCCCGAGCCCCACGACGTCGTGCTTCACGCCGAGCATCCGCGGCTGCAGGAGCCGGACACGGTGAATCCGGGCTATCCGTCCCGCACGGAGCAGGGAGACCCCGACCGGGCTCTGGCCGAGGCCGAGGTGGTGGTCGACGAGACCTACTCCACGCCCGCGGAGCACAACAACCCAATGGAGCCCCACGCGGCGGTCGCGATGTGGCGGGACGGACGCCTCGTCGTCTACGACTCGAGCCAGGGCGCGCCATGGGAGGCGCGCATCCTGGCCGATGTCTTCGGGCTGCCGCCCGACCAGGTGCAGGTGATCTCAGAGCACGTCGGCGGCGGCTTTGGGTCCAAGGGCTCGCCGCGTCCACAGGTGGTGCTGGCCGCGCTCGCGGCCAAGGCGCTCGGGCGGCCGGTCAAGATCGCCGTCACCCGGCAACAGATGTTCTCGCTGGTGGGCTACCGCACGCCGACGATTCAGCGGCTGCGGCTCGGCGCGCGGCGCGACGGCACGCTCGAGGCAATCGTCCACGAGGCGTCGATGCAGACCTCGACCGTGCATCAGTTCGCCGAGCAGGCGGCGGTCTGCTCGCGCTCGATGTACGCGGCGCCCAACATCCGCACGGTGCACCGCCTCGCCGCGCTCGACGTCCCCACGCCCTCATGGATGCGGGCGCCTGGGGAGACGCCGGGCATGTATGCACTGGAGTCCGCGATCGACGAACTCTCTGTGCGCTGCGGCGTCGATCCCGTCGAGTTGCGGATCCGCAATGAGCCGGATGTCGACCCGGAGACGGGCAACCGCTGGAGCTCACGGAACCTCGTCGCGTGTCTGCGGGAGGGTTCGGAGCGCTTCGGCTGGCAGCCTCGCGACCCAACACCCGGCGTGCGCCGCGACGGCCGCTGGCTGATCGGCACCGGCGTGGCGGCCTCGGTGTTTCCCGCCTTCCGCCGGCCCTCGAGCGCCATCGCCCGGGCCGAGGTCGACGGCACCTACACGGTGCAGATCGGCGCCGCCGACATCGGCACCGGCGCTCGGACGGTGCTGACCCAGGTAGCGGCCGACGAGCTCGAGGAGCCGCTCGAGCGCGTCCGCGTGGAGATCGGAGACAGCGCGCTGCCATTCGCGTTCCTCGCCGGCGGCTCCGGGGGAACCGCGTCGTGGGGCTCGGCGGTCGTACTGGCCTGCCGCGAGCTGCGCGCGCGGCTGTCCGCCGGGGAGCAGGCGCCGCTCGAGGTCAGCGCTGACACGACGGAGGAGATCGAGCGCCAGCGCCAGGATGTGTCGCGGTACGCCTTCGGGGCCCAGTTTGCGGAGGTCCGGGTCGACGTAGACACCGGCGAGGTGCGCGTCCCGCGGCTACTCGGAGCGTTCGCAGCCGGGCGGATCCTCAATCCGAAGACGGCTCGCTCGCAGTTCATCGGCGGGATGACGTGGGGCCTGTCGATGGCCCTGCTCGAGGAGAGCCTGATGGACCGCGAGTTCGGCGACTACATCAATCACGACTTCGCCCAGTACCACGTCCCGGCGTGCGCCGACGTGCACGACATCGACGCCTTCTGGGTCGAGGATGAAGATCCCGATCTCAACCCGATGGGGTCCAAGGGGATCGGCGAGATCGGGATCGTGGGTACCGCGGCGGCGATCGCGGGCGCCGTCTACCACGCCACGGGCAGGCGCGTGCGCGACCTGCCGATCGTGCCCGCCAAGCTGATCGCGTAGGGCGGCGCCCGCCGGGTAGGACTCAAAGCCCGGCCGCCGAAGACACGGGTGCGGCCTTCCCCGCGTGGGCCGGTCATCGCGCCCGTTTTTGCTAGGAACCAGTCCCGACGTGGGCGTCAGCGCACCCCCTAGACCACCCCAAGCTCCGCCGCCACCGAGGACGACGACGGCAGCGCCGTCGGAGCCCCCTCAGAAACCGCCACGGAGCGGAATCATCTGGCGCGTCATCCTGGGCTGCCTGATCGTGCTGCTCTGCAGCGGCGGCGCCGCCGCGCTGTTCGCCCTTCGTGAGCTGCACACGCTGCGCCAGGACCTGAGCATCAACCCCGACCTCAACACCGGCAGCTCGCTCGCCCCGGCGGGCTACGGCGATCCACAGACGTTTCTGTTGGTCGGCAACGACCAGCGTAAGAAGACCACCACGGTGCCGGTGCTGCCGCACGACAACGAGAACCTGCTCGTGCGCTTCGACCCCGGGAAGCCCTACATCTCGATGATGTCGATCCCGCGCGAGCTGCAGGCGACGATCAGCTGCCCGCAGGGTCTGGTCACCACGCGTCTGAACTACTCACTCACATGCGGCGGCATCAAGGCGATGGTCAAGACCATCGAGCAGATGACCGGACTGCCGATCAACCACGTGGTGGAGATCGACTTCGGGCAGTTCAAACAGGCGGTAAACGACATCGGCTGCGTGTACTCGACGATGGACCAGCGCTACTACCACGTGAACGTCCCGGGCGGTCCGCAGTACCAGGAGATCAATCTCCAGCCTGGCTACCAGAAGATGTGCGGCGGAAACGCGCTCAGCTTCGTCTCCTACCGCCACGGCGACACGTCGCTGGTGCGAGACGCGCGGGACCAGAGCTTCCTCCTCGACGTCAAGAAGCAGTACGGGCCGACGTTGGTCGACAACATCCACAAGTTCGAGAAGATCTTCGGCCGGTCCGTCAACGTCGATCACGCCCTGCAGACGAGCGACGGAATCCTGAACCTGCTCGGCACGCTGATCAGCTCTTCATCGCTGCGCGTGCGCCAGGTGCAGTTCCAGGTCACCCTCCAGGCGACCGGCGCCAATCCATGCTCGTGCGACACGGCCACGCCGGAGCAGATCGCGGCCAGCGTGCACGCGTTCCTCTACGGCGGGTCGGGACTGCCGCCGAAGCGCAGTGTCAGCTGCGGTCGCCAACGCGGTGCACAAGCGCCACGGGGCGCCGCCGCTGCCGCTGGTGCCGGTCTCCTCGGCGCGCACAGTCGAAGGCGGTCTATGCGGCAGCGAACGTCCCATTCCCGCTCGAGTTCCCGCGCGTCCAGGACCGGGCCGGCAGCATCACTCCGGTCCAGGTCCGCGACTACTCGATCGAGGCGCCGGACGGAACCAACTACCCGGCCTATGTCGGCGTGTTCAACGCGAGCGGGCTCGGGCAGTACTACGTCGTTCAGGGGACCACGTGGACCACGGCGCCGCTGCTCGACAGCCCCGATCAGACGGTACAGGTGGGGGCGCGCACGTACTACCTCTACTACCAGGGCCAGCACCTCGAGGTGGTTGCGTGGTACGAGCACCACGCCGCCTACTGGGTGCGCAACACGCTCACCCAGGCGGTCGGCAACGGTGAACTGCTCGCGATCGCCGAGCAGACATCGCCCGCGACCTCGCACGTCGGCCGCCCCCTGGCGCTCGGGAGCGCCGCCGTCCCAGAGCGAACGGTCGAGCAGCCGACGAACGATCTCGAGAACACGCTGGGGTCGCTCGGCGGCCTGATCGCGCTGGTGACCCTGCCGCTGCTCGCGATCCCGTTTTGGAGGCGCCGTCGCGAGGTCGCCAAGCTTCGCCTGCAGCTCGCGGCGACGCTGCAGTTCGAGTCGCGGTTGGCGGCCCTCGCGCCGGCGCCGCGGGTCGCGAGCCCGGCCGCGCCGGCACCTGCCGGCGCCAGCCCGGTTGCGCCGGCACCTCCCGCCGTGCCGGCACCTCCCGCCGTCCGGCCGGCACCTCCCGCCCCGGTGACGCGGCCGGCGACGGGCGGGCAGTCGGCGAGCTCGTCGGCCGGAGAGTGGACAACGCCAGTCATCAGCTCTGGGCGCGTGTCACGGCGAACGCGGCTCGTGGCGGGCGCCGGGGCCTTGCTGCTCGCCGTGCTGGGCGGCGTCGGGATCGCCGTCAACCTCGGAGGGGGACAGTCGGTGCGGCACGTCAAGCGGCACGTGGCCCAAACGGTTCCGTCGGTGCCCGTGGCGGTGCTGAACGCCACGCCCACCCCTGGCGCAGCCGGGCGTCTCGCTCGCGAGCTTCGGCTCCGCGGCGTGAAAGTGGCGACGGTCGGCAACCTCTCCGAATCACGACCGCCAGGGGTCGTCATCCTCTACGCGCCGGGCGCAAAGCCGCAGGCGGCGATCACCGCGCGAATGCTCGCCTCTCAGCGGCCGGCGATCGAGCCGATCGATCCCGTCGCGCAGGCGGCGGCGGGTAGCGGCACAAAGGTCGCCGTAGTGATCGGCTGACCCGGGGCGGCGGCTTCGCATGACCCGCCGCGGCGCCCTAGCCCGACCCGGGCCGGCGACCTAGGAACCCAGCTTCGGCGAGCGCCAAGGCTCGCGCAGTCGACGCTCGATCTCCTCGGCCAGTTCGTCGATCGCCACCCGCGTCTGGGTCAGGCTGTCGCGGTCGCGCAGCGTCACGGTGCGGTCGTCGAGCGATTGATGGTCGATGGTCACCGCCCACGGCGTGCCGATCTCGTCCTGGCGCCGGTAACGGCGCCCGATCGCTCCGCCCTCGTCGTATTCGGCCTGGACGCGCTCGCGCAGCCGCTCGTAGACCTCCCGGGCCAGCTCCGGTTGACCGTCCTTGCGGACCAGCGGCAGCACCGCGACTTTGACCGGCGCCAGCAGCGGATGCAGACGGAGGACGGTTCTGCGCTCCCCCTCGATCTCGTCCTCGTCGTAGGCATCGACCATGAACGCCAGCATCGCCCGGTCCACGCCGGCCGCCGGCTCGATCACGTGCGGGATGAAGCGCTCGCCGCTGGCCGAGTCGACGTACTCCAGCTTCTGGCCCGATTGGCGCGCGTGGGCGCTCAGGTCGTAGTCGCCGCGGTTGGCGATTCCCTCGAGCTCCTGCCAGCCGATCGGGAACAGGTACTCGACGTCGGAGGTTGCGCTCGAGTAGTGCGACAGCTCATCGGGGTCGTGCGCCCTGAGGCGCAGATGGTCGTCGCGGATACCGAGCTCCGTATACCACCGCGTCCGCTGCTCGAGCCAGTGCTCGAACCACTCTCCGGCCTCCGCGGGCGGGACGAAGAACTCCATCTCCATCTGCTCGAACTCCCGCGTACGAAAGATGAAGTTGCCGGTGGTGATCTCGTTACGAAAGCTCTTGCCGATCTGAGCGATACCGAACGGCGGCTTCTTGCGCGCGAACTGGAGGTAGTGGCGAAAGTTCAGAAAGATGCCCTGCGCCGTCTCGGGGCGCAGGTAGACGGTGGAGCCCGCCTCCTTCACCGGCCCGATCGTCGTCTCGAACATCAGGTTGAAGTCGCGCGCCTCGGTCAGGTCGCACTCGGGGGTCTCGCCCGGGTGCTTGGAGGGCTTGCGACCGCATTGCGAGTCCTCGAGCTTGTCGGCGCGAAAGCGCAGCTTGCACGTGCGGCAGTCGACGAGGGGGTCGGTGAAGCCCTCTAGGTGGCCGCTCGCCCTCCACGTCTCGGGATGCTGGATGATCGCCGAGTCGAGCGCGACGATGTCGTCCCGCTCCTGGAGCATCGCCCGCCACCAGCGGTCTTTGACGTTGTTCTTGAACAGGACGCCGTAGTGACCGTAGTCATAGCTCGAGCCCAGACCGCCGTAGATCTCGCTGGAGGGGAATACGAAGCCACGCCGCTTCGAGAGCGAGACGATCTTGTCCATGGTGACGATGTCGAGTCGGGGCACCGGGCTCGGATCCTAGCCGTGACGTGCCCTTGGCACTCTTCCCTTGAGAGTGCCAACGCTCTGTCCTATACTTCCTGAAGCAATGCCGATCTACGAGTACCGTTGCGAGCAGGGTCACACCTTCGAGGTGATGCAGCGCATCAGCGACGACCCCGTGTCGACCTGCTCCACGTGTGAGGCACCGGTGTCGCGCGTGTTCCGGCCGGTGGCCGTCCACTTCAAGGGCTCGGGCTTCTACAACACCGACTACGGGACGCGCAAGCGCCAGCGCGAGAAGGAAGCGACCGAGGCCAAGTCCGAGTCGAAGAGCTCCTCGAAGAACGGCGACGCACCCGAGAAGAAGGGCTCGTCGGACTCGAAGGGCTCAGACTCGAGCGGCTCGGCTGCCAAGGGAGACAAGCCGTCGAGCAAGGCCGCAGCGGCCGACTAGCCGTTCATCAACTTCGACACGGCTTGCTGCACTGCAGACGGCGTGACCGTCAGCGCGTCGCCGTAGCCGGGCAGTGACTCGGCGCCGGTCGGCTTCAGGACGTTCACCGGTGCCGAGCCGCCGATCTCCGAGCCAAAGAACAGGCTGAGCAGCGTCGGACCGCCCATGTCGGTCCGCAGCACCTTCGGCGCGTCCCAAGACGCCCACGGCAGGTGGAAGAACGTCCCCACCGAGAACAGCTGCGACTTGATCGCGTTCAGGATGTCCTGCTGGTGCTGGACCCGCGTCAGGTCGTTATCGGCGGGATTGCAGGGGTTCTCGCGGATGCGCGAGTAGAGCAGCGCCTGCTCACCGTTCAGGTGGTTCACCCCGGCCGGGAGATTGAGCGTGAAACCGCCGTCCTTCGTCCCTCCGGAGACGTTCGCGCACACCTTTTCGGTCTTGACGTCGATGCCGCCGATGGCGTCGATGAACGGCGGGAACGCCGCCAGGTCCACGATGATCATGTGGTTGATCTTCAGCCCGGTGAACTGCTCGATGGTCTTCAGCTCGAGCGCCGGGCCGCCGATGGCGTAGCCGGCGTTGATCTTCCCCAGCCCGTGACCCGGGATCTCCGCCACCGTGTCGCGCGGGATCGACAGCCGCCGCGACGTGCCGGCGCCCACCCGCCACAGCATGATCGTGTCCGAGTTGGCGAGGTTGGGGTTGAAGTTCGCACCCGGCTCCTTTGAACCAGGGCCCGACGTGGGCCTGTTGTCGGTCCCGAGGATGAGAACGGTGTTGGTCGAGGTGACCATGTTGCCTCCGCCGGAGAGCTCGGCCAGCGCGGCTTTGGGCAGCGTCTGCTGCTGCCCTGCGCTGATCATGAACAGCACCAGCGAGAGCAGCAGCCAGGCGACGATGGCGAGGGCCAGGTACTTGATGACCCGCCCGACAGTGATTCGCTCCCTCCAACCGCGGCGCGTGCCGTTCGCGCTCGGGCTCCGCCCCCGGAACGAGCACGTCCTCCTCGCCGCGGAGCAGGGACTTCAGCCCACGGGGGCGGGCGCGGTACAGCCTGTAGGGGCGGGCATCGCCGTTCGACTCCGAGCGCCGTTCGCGCCCATAGACCCGGTAGGGACGGTCCTCGACTGGCGCCCGGCTATCGCGTTCGTCGGGCATGGGGGTACTGCATATAGTGACGCCTATGCCGGCTCGACGCACAATCGGCGTCGACATGGGCGGGACAAAACTGCTTGCCGGCGCGGTCGGGCCCGGACTCGAGGTGCATCACCGCGCACAGCGGTCGCTGAAGGGTCTCGACCAGTCGTCACTGCTCGATGCAGCCGTTCACGCGGTCGCCGAGACCCGGGAAGCGGCGGGAGGCGACGTGGCCGCGGTGGGGTTCGGGATCCCATGCCTGATCGACCAGCGAACGGGAGGGCGGTCGTCGCGGTCAATCTCCCGCTAGCCGACATCCCGTTTGCGGACGTCATGTCCGAGCGCCTGGGGATGCCCGTGTTCGTCGACAACGACGCCAACATGGCGGTGCTGGCCGAGCACCGCGCGGGCGCAGCCCGCGGCGCAGACGACGTGGTGATGCTGACCATCGGCACGGGGATCGGCGGCGGCCTCGTGCTGGGGGGCGAGCTGTACCGCGGCTCGGTCGGGGCGGGCGCCGAGCTCGGGCACACGGTGATCGATATGGACGGTCCCCGCTGTCAAGGGAACTGCCCTAACCGCGGGTGCGTGGAGGCGATGGCCTCGGGTACGGCGCTCCAGCGCGAGGCGCTGCGCGTGGCCAACGAGGATCCCCGGTCGGGGCTGGGCCGCGCGCTGGCCGCCGGGCGCGAGCTGACCGGACCGCTCGTGACCGAGCTGGCCCACGACGGGGATCCCGCGGCGATCGGCGTCCTGGCGCTCATCGGGTCTCGCATCGGCGTGGCCGTCAGCAGCTTCGTGAACACCTTCAACCCCCAGGTCGTGGTGATCGGCGGCGGGGTCATCGCAGCCGGCGAGCTGCTGTTGGCAGCCGGCGCGCGCCGAGGTCGCCGCCCGGGCCCTGCCCCCGTCGCGCGACGAGGTGCGCATCGTCGCCGCGCGCTTCGGCGTGGAGGCGGGGATGATCGGCGCCGCCGCGCTGGCCTTCGACCAGCTGACCGAGCGGGCCGGGACGGCGTGAGCGGCCCGCACCACCCGAGCCTCACGAGGGCGCCGTGAGCGGTCGCCTGATCGTCTGTCCCACCCCGATCGGCAATCTCGAGGACGTG
The DNA here is from genome assembly GCA_963846075.1 of uncultured Actinomycetes bacterium. GTDB lineage: Bacteria > Actinomycetota > Thermoleophilia > Solirubrobacterales > Solirubrobacteraceae > Palsa-465. The sequence goes on from CAWJUS010000007.1 coordinate 25,030, forward strand.
ACCCTGCGCGTCCTGTCCGCGCTGCGCGAGGCGGACATCGTCGCCTGCGAGGACACGCGGCGCACCCGCGTCCTGCTCGACCGCTACGGCGTCATGGCCCGCCTCGAGAGCTACCACGAACACAACGAGACGCAGAAGGCGGGCGAGCTCGTCGCCTCGATGCGAGACGGTGCCGTCGTCGCACTCGTGTCGGACGCCGGCATGCCGCTGGTATCCGATCCCGGCTTCGTGCTCGTGCGCGCTTGCATCGGCGCCGGGCTGGCGGTGGAGGTGCTCCCCGGGCCGTCGGCGGCGCTGGCAGCGCTGGTGGCGAGCGGGCTGCCCGCCGAGCGCTGGCGCTTCGAGGGCTTCCTGCCGCGCAAGCGCGGAGACCTGTTGCAGGTCTTCGACGCCCCGGAAACGGTCGTCTCCTTCGAGTCCCCTCGCCGGCTGGCCAAGTCGCTGGCGGCGCTGGCGGCGGTCGACGCCGACCGGCCGGTGGCGGTGTGCCGCGAGCTGACCAAGCTGCACGAGGAGGTGGTCCGCGGCTCAGCGGCCGAGCTCGCGCGCCGCTACGAGGCGAAGCCGCCGCGAGGAGAGGTGGCGGTCGTGATCGGACCGGCACGGGCGGCGGTCGGAGACCTCGCTCCGGCGGTGGATGCCCTGCGCCGGCTGGTGGCCGCGGGCGCCAAGCCACGCCCGGCGGCGGCCGTCGTGGCCGAGCTGACGGGCGTTGGCGCCAACGCGCTGTATCGCGAGCTCGCCCGTGATCATGCGGCAGCTCGCCCGCTGATCGCACGGATAGCCTTGTCATCCCGCCATGTCCTTCTACGTGACGACGCCGATCTACTACGTCAACGCCGAGCCGCACCTCGGCCACGCGTACACCACGATCGCTGCCGATGTGCTGGCCCGCCACATGCGCCAGCGCGGCGAGGACGTCTTCTTCTTGACCGGAACCGACGAGCACGGCGAGCCCGTCGCCGACGCCGCGCGCGCTCAGGGGCTCGAGCCGAGCGAGCTGGCGGACCGCAACGCCGAGCGCTTCAAGGCGCTGATGCCGCGGCTCGAGGCGTCGAACGACTTCTTCATCCGCACCTCCGACGAGGAGCACGAGGTGAGGGTGCAGGAGGTCCTTCAGCGCGTTCACGACAACGGCCACACCTACAAGGGTCTCTACGAGGGCTGGTACTGCCCCAGATGCGCCGACTTCAAGGTGGAGAACGAGATCCTCGAGGGCAACCGCTGCCCGATCCACGAGATCGTGCTCGAGCGCCATCAGGAGGAGAACTGGTTCTTCCGGCTGTCGACTTTTCAGGAGCCGCTCGAGCAGCTCTACGAGCAGCGTCCCGATTTCGTCATGCCGCAGCGGCACTACAACGAGGCGCGGGCGTTCATCGCCCAGGGCCTCCAGGATGTGTCGCTGACCCGCGAGCGGCTGACGTGGGGAGTGACGGTGCCCTGGGATCCGTCGCACGTCTTCTACGTGTGGTTCGACGCGCTGCTCAACTACTACACGGCGCTCGGCTACGCGCGGCCGGGAGAGGACCTGACACCGGAGTTCTGGCCGGCGACGTACCACATCATCGGCAAGGACATTCTCAAGTTCCACACCGTGTTCTGGCCGGCGCTGCTGATGGCCGCGGACCTGCCCCTTCCGCACCACGTGTTCGTACACGGCTTCTTGCTCGGCGCCGACGGTCGCAAGATGAGCAAGTCGCTGGGGAACGTGCTCGACCCCTTCGAGGTGATCGAGCAGTACGGGACCGAGGCGCTTCGCTTCTACCTGATGCGTGACGTGGCCTTCGGCGGCGACGGGGCGGTGGGCATGGACGCGGTGCACGCGCGCTATGACGCCGAGCTGGCCAACGAGTACGGCAACCTGGCCAGCCGCACGATCGCCATGATCGAGCGCTACCGGGAAGGCGTCATTCCCGTGGCGAAAACGGACAGGGAGCTCAGAAGGGAGTTCGATCCGCTGGGAGACGATGTCGCCGCCCTGCTCGCCCGAGCGGAGCCGACGCAGGCCCTCGAGCTGATCTGGCAGCGAGTGCGGCGGCTGAACCGCTATGTCGAGGAGCGGGCCCCGTGGCAGCTCGCGCGCGAGCCGCAGAACTCCGAGCGCCTCGACGAGACGCTGGCCACGCTCGCCGAGGGTCTTCGTGTGGTCAGCGTGCTTCTGCACCCCTACATGCCGATGACGACCGAGCGGCTGCTCACGGCACTGGGGTCGCCCTCAACTCGATCTACCCGGACGCGGACTTCCAGGACCGGGGGTCGGGTTCGCGCGTCGAAGCGTTGGCGCCGCTGTTTCCGAAGCGGGACCAGGCGATCTCGGGGTGATCGACAGCCACACGCATCTCAGCTTCTGCGAGCCGCCCGACGCCGAGTTGGTCGAGGCCGCGACCGAGAAGGGCGTGCACCGCATCCTCACCGTGGGGACCAACGGCGAGAGCTGCCGCGCCGCGCTGCAGACGGCGGAGGATTTCCCGCAGGTGTACGCGGCGATCGGCCGGCACCCGAACGAGGCAACGGGGTTCGACGACGCCGACCTGGCGGAGCTGCAGGCACTCGCGGCGCACGAGAAGTGCGTGGCGATCGGCGAGACCGGCCTCGACTACTACCGCGACAACGCCCCCAGAGCCGACCAGCAGCGCGCGTTCGCCGCCCAAATCGAGTTGGCCCGGGAATCGGGCAAGCCACTCGTGATCCACACTCGAGCCGCCGCGGAGGACACGCTCGCCACCCTCGAGCGCGAGTGCGGAAGGTATCCGCGTAATCCTCCATTGCTTCTCGATGAGCGACCGCATCGACGAGTGCCTGGCGCACGACGACTGGTGGATCTCGTTCGCGGGCAACCTGTCATACCCAAGCGCGGGCGACTTGCGCGCCGCGGCCCGCGACGTGCCGAGCGAGCGGCTGCTCGTGGAGACCGACGCTCCGTTCCTCTCGCCCCAGCCGGTGCGCGGCAGGCCGAACCAGCCTGCGCACGTCGTCCACACGGCTGAGGCCCTGGCCAGCGAGCGCTCCATCCCGTACGCAGAGCTCGAGGCGGCACTGGAGCGCACGGCAGCGACGCTGTTCGGCTGGTGAGTCCGGCGCGCGCGTCACGCCGCGCCGGGAGCGCCAGCTCACGGCCCTCACGCCGTGCCCGAGAGCGCGGGCAGAACTTTCTCGTCGACCGCAACATCCTCGACGTGATCGAACGCCTGGCGGACCTCTCGCCCGGCGACGTGGTGCTCGAGATCGGCGGCGGCCTCGGCGTGCTCTCGGAGCGATTGGCCACGCGGGCAGAGCACGTGCACGTGATCGAGGTCGATCGACAGCTGGAGCAGCCGCTTCGCGAGACATTGAGCGGCTTCGCGAACGTCAGCCTGCACTTCGAAGACGCGCTGCAGCTCGATTTGAAAACCCTCGATCCGCCCCCCAACAAAGTGGTGGCCAACCTCCCGTACGGAATCGCCGCCACGGTGATCCTGCGCACGATCGAGGAGCTGCCGAGCGTCGCGAGCTGGGTGGTGATGGTCCAGCGCGAGGTCGGCGAGCGGCTGGCGGCCGCCGCCGGCACCGCCGCCTACGGCGCGCCTTCGGTGTTGGCCCAGCTGGCGTGCGACGTTCGCGTCCTGCGACCGATCAGCCGCAACGTGTTTCGCCCCGTTCCGAACGTCGATTCGGTGCTGATCGGGCTTCAGCGCCATTCGCCCGCCCCTCCGAACGCGCTCCGCACGCTCGTCAACGCAGCGTTCGCCCACCGGCGCAAGGCGCTGGCCGGCTCGCTCCAATTGTCTCAGGGCGCTCCCGCGGACATCCGCGAGCTCGCGCGAGAGGCGCTCGTAGAGCTCGGCCATCCCCCGGACGAGCGCGCCGAGCGGCTCACGCCGGAGGAGTTCAGGCGCCTCGCCGCGAAGCTCGCGACGCGATGAAGCTCACCGCGATGGCCCCGGCGAAGGTCAACCTCTGCCTGTTGCTCGGCGGCGCCCGCGAGGACGGCAGGCACGAGGTCGTGACGCTGCTCGAGTCGGTCTCGCTCGCGGATGAGCTGTCCATGACGACGCCTGCTGACGCGGAGGGCGACGCGGTCCATTGCCCCGGCGTGGAGGGACCGAACCTCGTCGCCGCGGCGCTCGCGGAGCTTCGCGCCCACGGGTGGGACGCGCCGCCGGTCAGCATCGAGGTCTCAAAGCGCATCCCGGTTGCCGGCGGGATGGGCGGCGGTTCGGGAGACGCGGCCGCTGCGCTCCGACTGGCCGACGCCGTGCGCCCCGTTCCGCCCGAGCTGACGGCCGACGATCGCCAGGCGCCTGGGCACCGACGTGCCGAGCCAGCTTCGGCCCGGGCTGGCCATCGGAACCGGAGCCGGAGAGGAGGTCCAGCAACGCCGACCGCTCGACCCCCACGCCCTGCTCATCATCCCGCTGCCACACCGCCTGAGCGCGGCCGACGTCTACGGCGAGGCCGACCGGCTTGGTTTGCCTCGCTCATCAACGGACCTCAACCGCACGGCAGCCGAACTCCGAAGCGCGCTCGATGCCGGTGACCGACTGCCGGCGCACCTGCTCATCAACGACCTCCAGCCGGCCGCGCTCTCCCTGTGTCCGGAGATACGGCGAGGCGATCGCCGCCGCTTCCGACGCGGGCGCGGAGCAGGCGATGGTCTCCGGCTCCGGTCCGACGGTGTTCGGTCTGTTCTGGGGCTCCGACGGCGATGAGCGCGCGGCACGCGCGGCCCGCGTGCTCGCTCATGCGCTTTCCTGGCGCAACTTCCGCAGTCGGCGTCGACTCCCGGTTCGCCCGTCCCCGCGTTGCGGCACAATCTGAACAGCAGGCATGAGTAACACGACGATCACCTACCTCGTGGGCGCCTGCCTCGGGGTCTTCGGCTTGACGGCGTTCTGCGCGCTCGTGCTCGCGCCCGCGATCACCGCCTACCGGCGGCCGCTCGAGCGTGTGGCGGTCGTGGTGCTGTCGCTCTACGTGCTCGCCGCGCTGATCGGCATTGGCATCGTGGTCGGCGGGCTCGTCGTGCTCGAGTGGCCGCGCCTGTTCTAAGTGCCACTAGTGCTCCCCACCGTTAGCCGCTGATGACCGAAATTGCCGGCCGACCGACTCGTCCCGGGGCGAGCGGGCCCGACCTCCTCGCGCTGCAGGCCATCACCGACGCCGTCGAGGCCGGCGCCGGCCTGCCCGAGATCCTTCGAGCCTCGGCGCGGGCCCTGGAGGCCAGCCTGATCCTGATCGACCGCTCAGGCGCGGTCCTGGCAGTCGCCGCACGCTCTCCCGCCGACGAGCGCTCGCTCATGCGTGGCGGCGAGAGCGTCCGGACCGTAGAGCTTCGCGTCGCCGAGGCGCCGGTGGGACAGCTGCGGATGCGCGCGCGGGAGGACACACCCGACGACTCCCTCCTGAGGCTCGTCACCACGCTCATCGCCTCCGAGGTGGAGCGCGTCCGCGCGCCGGAGCGGGCCTCCGAGGAGGCCGCCGCGAGCTTTCAGCGCGCCGTGCTCGCGGGCCGCATAGAGAGCCGGGAGGACCTTCTGGCCCGGGGCAAGGAGCTGGGTACCGACCTGGGAGGGGGCGGCAGCGTCCTGATCGTTCGCGCTCACCCCCGCAGCCCAACCGAGGAGGACTGGCGCCCGCGGCTCCTCGCGGTCGCGGGCCGCGGTGTCCGATCGGTCGCCCCGGGTGCGATCTCGGCGCCCAGCGAGGACGACGCCGGCGAGGTCGTGATGCTCGTGCCGGACGCCGACGGCGACACCGCCCGCCGCGCGGTCGCGGCGGTGATCCGCGAGCTCGAGTCGGGGCTGCCCGGCTTTGCGTTTGCGCTCGGACGCAGCCGCCGGGCCGCGGATCCCCTGTCGCTGCGCCGGGCGCGCAACGAGGCGCTGCTGGCGGCAAACGTGGTGGAGGGTGATTCCGGGCGCTCCGCGCTGGCCTACGAGGAGAGCGGCACCTACCAGCTGCTGTTGCCGCACATGAACGACCCAGAGGAGCTCCAGCGCTTCTACGACGAGACCGTGCGCCCTCTGTCCGCCTACGACGAGCAGTACGAGACCGATCTCCTGGGGACGCTGTCGACATTCCTCGACTGCGACGCCAACGTCAACGCCACAGCCGCGCGGCTCATCACACACCGCCACACGATCCGCTACCGCTTCGAACGCGTGCGCGAGCTGACGGGCCTCGACGTCTCCTCCACCGACGGCCGCGAGAAGCTGTCGCTCGGCCTCAAGGCGATGCGCGTGCTGGGCATCGCCGTCCCCCGCGGCCCGGCCACCGAGCCCGGCGCCGAAGGGGGCCGCGTGCCGCGCCAGGGTTGACGGATGGCCTCGTCGAGGGCAGTGCCGCGGGCGCTCGTGTTCGACGTCTTCGGGACGCTCGTCGATTGGCGCACGAACATCGCCAAGGCGTTCTCGGCGTGCGACGTCGCCAGGCGATCCGTCGGAGCTGGCCGACGCCTGGCGCGCCCGCTACGCCCCGATCCTGATGGAGGTGAACCAGGGATCGCGACCGTGGGCCAACTTCGACGAGCTCCACATGGTCACGCTCGACGACCTGCTCGCCGAGCGCGGCCAGAACCTGCATCTCGAGGTAAAGCGCCGCTTGGTCGCGGCCTGGCACGAGCTCGAGCCGTGGCCGGACACGGCGGCGGGCCTCGATGCGCTGCGGCGCGATCACGTCACCGCGGCGCTGTCGAACGGACACGTCGCCCTGCTGATCGACCTGGCGCGCTACGGCCGGCTGCGCTTCGACGCGCTGCTCTCAGCGGAGCTGGCCGGCGCTTACAAGCCGGCGGCCGAGGTCTACCTGATGGCGGCCCGGCTGCTGGCCGTCGCGCCGCAGGAGCTGATGCTGGTGGCGGCTCATCCGTGGGACCTGAAGGGCGCCCGCGCGGCGGGGCTGATGACGGCGTTCATCGACCGTCCCCTCGAGTACGGCCCGGAGTCGCCACCCCGGGACGACCCCGACGCCGATGAGTCCGTGTCGAGCCTCGACGAGCTGGCCGGCCGGCTGGGACGCTGATCATTAGGGGCGGCGCTCGCTCTCAGCGAGCGCCGCCTGCACGTTTTGCGCCGCAAGCTCGCCCGCTACCTCGAGCGGCTCCGTCGAGCGCAGGGCGCGCGCCAGCACGAACGCCCCCTCGAGCGCGGCCAGCATGCCGATCGTCAGCTCGCGTGCCTTCGCCTCATTCAGCCCGGCCTCCACGTGAGCCGCCGCGCCGACCGCGATCCACCGCTCGAACACCTCGGCGCAGGCCTCGCGCATCGTCTCGCTGGAGCTCGAGACCTCGAGCGCCACCGTGGCGATGGGACAGGCATCGATGTAGTCGCTCTCCCGCAGGTTCTCGGCGGCCGCGGCGAAGAAGGTCCGTACGCCGCTGACCAGGTCGGGCGCCGGATCGAAGATGGCCGGAACGAGCAATTCGTACAGCGCGCCCGAGACGCGGATGGCCTCGGCCCCCAGCTCCTCCTTGCCGCCGGGGAAGAAGTGGTACAGCGAGCCGAACGGCGCCCGGGCGGCTTCGACGATCTGCTTGACGCCGGTGCCGTTGTAGCCCTGACGGCGAAACAGCTCGGCGCTCGTCTCGACGATGCGCTCACGCGTGGGACTTGACATGCGTGTAGTGTACTCGCTAGAGCGATCAATCTAGTCCCAGATGTGGAGGTCCGCCGATGATCCTTTCCTGGCTTGCGAAACAGCTTCTGACGCGCGTCATGGCCCGCACTCGGGCCGGTGACATCAGACCGACGCTCGCACTGGACCACGACGATGTGAGGTTCACGTTCCCGGGCGACAACTCTTGGTCGGGCACCTTCCACGGCAAAGAGTCCGTGCGGCGCTGGCTCGAGCGTCTGGCGCGGGTCGGCGTCAAGACGTTCCCCGACGAGGTGGTGGCCGTCGGCTTCCCCTGGAACACGACCGTCTGCATTCGCGGGCACGATCACCTTCGCTCACCCGAGGGCGAGACCGTCTACGAGAACCGGTTCGTGATCTGGGCCAAGCTGACGTGGGGACGCGTGAAGGACTACGAGGTCTACGAGGACACGCAGAAGGCCAAGGCCCTCGACGAGTGGCTCGACCTCAACGAGCAGCGGCTGGTGGCCGTGAGCGCGAGCTGATCAGTCGGTCCGCTCGCTGCTTGGAGCGCTCCGGTATCAGCTTCCCGAACTTCGAGCGGTGCTCGACCACCCACTGGTAGGCGCGCTCGGTCATCTCCGGCGCCGACGCCAGGAGCCGGGCCGGAAGCCGGCCGCCCGGGAGCTGGAGCAGCAGCGGCGGCGCGGCGGCTCCGGCCGACCGACGCGTTCCGTCGGGGGCGACGAGATGCCAGGAGCTCATCCGCTGCTCCGGCGTGATGTCCGAGAGCAGCTCGTCGGCCGCCGGGGTGCCGAGCTTCACGGGTCGAAGGACCCCGCGACGATCGGCACGCAGCACCCAGCCCAGCGACCAGCGACAGAAGCCGCAGTCAGCGTCGTAAAGCAATATCCACTCAGTAGGATCGCGCGCGATGTCGGTCGGGATCATCACGGGGTCGGGTACGCATGCGCTTCCCGGGTTCGAGGATCCGGAACCTGTCTCGGTGAAGACGCCCTTCGGCGAGGCGTCGGTCACGCGCGGTATCTACGCCGGCGTCGAGGCCATCCACCTCTCGAGGCACGGCGCCGGCCACGCGCGGCTTTCAAACCAGGTCACGCACCGCGCCAACATCTGGGCGCTGAACGAGCTCGGGGCCACCGCGGTCATCGCCTGCACCGCCTGCGGAGCGTTGAATCCGTCGATCGAACTCGGTTCTCTGATCGTCTTCGACGACCTTCACTTCATCTCCAACCGCCTCCCTGACGGATCGCAGTGCACGTTCTTTCAGCGGCAGGGCGACCCGCTGCAAGGACACTGGATCCTGCACGGCGGTCCGTTCTCGCCCGAGCTCCGTACCGCGCTTTTGCAGGCGGCGGCCCAGTCCGGGCATGGCGCCCGCGACGGCGGGGCCTACGGATATGTCGACGGCCCCCGCTTCAACACCCCTTGCGAGATCGCCCAGCTGGCGCAATGCGGCGTGACGGCCGTCAGCCAGACCGCCGGGCCGGAGACGGTGCTCTGCGGTGAGCTCGAGCTCCCGTACGCGCTGATCGGCTACGCCACCGACTACGCCAACGAGGTCAAGCCGGACGAGCCCACTCCCGTGGCGACGCTGATCGAGCTGATGGGACGCAGCACCGCGATCTTCGCCGACGTGCTGCGCGTCGCGCTGCCCGCGCTGGCGGGCGCCAGCCCCACGGCGGCGGGCACGATGTATCGCTTCGGGCAATGACCACCGCGGCCGGTCCGGCGGTGTTGATCATGGCCCGGGCGCCACGTCGCGGAGAGGTGCGCCGCGCGCTCGAGCCGGTGCTCGGTTCGGCGCGCTGCGCCGCGCTCCAGGCCGCGCTGATCCTGCAGACGGCCGCCTGGGCGAAGGATCTTGCTCCGGACGGCGTGTTCGTCGCGCACGAGCCGCCGGACGCGCTGGACGAGGTCCGCCGGCTCACGGGACGCGGCGCCACCCTGTTTCCGCAGAACGGCGACGGCATCGCCGCCCGGCTGGCGGACGCCGCGGCGCGGGTCTTCTCCCACCACGAGGGGCCGCTGCTGATCGTGTGGCCCGACCTGCCCAGAATGAGGCGCGACCACGCCACCGGCGCGCTCAGACGACATCGCCGCCGGCTGTGACGTCGTCCTCGGCCCGGCGATCGACGGCGGCTTTTACCTCATCGCCATCCGCCGGCCGCTGCCCCAGCTCTTCGCCCTGCCGGAGAACGCCTGGCGCAGCCGCGACGTGATGACCATGGGCCTGGCCGCCGCGCGCGAAGCCGGTCTGGAGATCGGCCTATTGCGCACCGAGCGCGCCCTCCACCGCCCAGCCGACGTCCGCGCCGCGCTCGCCGACCCGCTGTTGCCCGAAGACCTGGGGCGGGTGCTGGGGCGGGGGGAGGGCAGACCGGCCACTATGGGCTAACTTGCTTACGGTCGGTCCGCCCAATTTACTGGGGAGTGGTGTAACGGCAGCACAGGTCGCTTTGGACGACTGAATTCCGGTTCGAATCCGGGCTCCCCAGCTGGACTTTCCGTCCGAGAGCGTGCGCGAACATACGTTCGTAGATGCCGCGCCCGATCCCGTTCTCCGAAGCCGACGCTCGAGCGGCGATCGCCGCCGCGAAGTGCTGGGCAGATGCGCTTCGGTTTCTTGGCTACTCGGTCAAGGGTTCGAACTACAAGACGCTTCGCAGGCACGTGGAACGCTGGAACATCCCAACCGACCACTTCGACCCGAACGTTGGCCGGCGACGGGCGAGCCTGACGCGACAAGTCCCGCTGGGTGAGGTCCTTGTGGAGAACTCGACGTATCCGCGTGGACTTGTGAAATATCGGCTGCTCGCCCTCGGTATCAAGCTGCCGTTATGCGAGCTGTGCGGTCAGGGCGAGGAGTGGAACGGCCGGCGGATGTCCCTCGTTTTGGATCACGTAAATGGCGTCGCCAACGACCATCGCCTCGAGAACCTGCGGATGGTCTGCCCCAACTGCGCCGCCACGTTCGACACGCATTGCGGTCGCAACCTCCCGCGTCGCGGGTCTGTCCAGCCTGTGGCAACGCCTTCACGCCTAAGTCCATCCATCACCGCTATTGCTCGCGACAGATGTTTCGGGCCGCATCAAAGTCGCAGGACGATGCGCGGTGAGGCCAAAGCCCGCTCCGTCGCAAGGCCGAGCGTCCGCCGTACGAGCAGCTGCTTGCTGAGATCGAAGCCACGAGCTTCCTCGCCGTGGGTCGCAAGTACGGCGTGTCGGACAACGCCGTACGGAAGTGGCTGCGCTGGTACGAGTACCAGCGCGAACGTGAAGCAAGGGAGGGCGCGCCATCCTCGGATGAGAGCGTAGACCCGGACGAGGGGGCCGAAGTCCGCGCGGCGTGAGCGCAGGGTCAGCCCTGGTGGGCACACGCGCCGCGTCAGCGTGGCCAGAAGCGGCGGATTCCGCGCGATCACAATCCAGCTGTCGATTTCCTCGCCTCCCGTTCGTCCTATGGGGGACGATTCAAACCAGGCGCCCGCAGCGGGGAGAACGCCCGCGCCGGCGCCGCAAAGGAGGAAGCGATGAAGTACATGCTGATGATTCACCAGGGCTCCACCCCCACGCCGCGTGACCCGGAGGCCTGGTCGCGTCTGTCGGAGGAGGAGCAGCGCGCGGTGTTCGCCGACTATCAGGCGATCAACCAGACCCCGGGCGTCACCGCTGGAGAGCAGATGCAACCGCCCGAGGCCGCGACCACGGTCCAGGTCAAGGACGGCAAGACGCTCACCACCGACGGTCCGTTCGTGGAGATGAAGGAGGCCGTGGGCGGCTATCTCTTCTTTGAGGCCGACGACCTCGACGCGGCGATCGAGCTCGCGGCGCGGATCCCGGCGGCGCGCATGGGCGGCGCGATCGAGGTCAGGCCGATCGGGCAGTACGACCCGTCGTGGAGCCGGTAGTCACAGTCGAGCGGGTCTTCCGCGAGCAGTGGGGCCGCGTCGTCTCCGCGCTGATCGGCTTCCTCGGCGACTTCGACCTCGCCGAGGAAGCCGCGCAGGAGGCGTTCGCCGCCGCGGCCGAGCGCTGGCCAAGGGACGGCGTGCCGGAGAAGCCGGGCGCGTGGCTGTACGTGACCGCGCGCAGCCGGGCTATCGACCGCATCCGCCGCCAGCGGACGCTGGCCGAGAAGACACGCCTGCTCGCGCGGCCTGAGGCCACCATGGACGCGGTGGACGAAGACACTTTCAGAGACGAGCGACTCGAGCTCATCTTCACCTGCTGCCACCCGGCGCTGGCGATCGACGCCCAGGTGGCGCTGACGCTGCGCACGCTGGGCGGTCTGAGCACGGAGGAGATCGCCCACGCGTTTCTGGTCTCGGAGAAGACGATGGCCCAAAGGCTGGTGCGGGCCAAGCGCAAGATCAGGACGGCGGCGATCCCGTTCCGCGTACCGGCGCCCCACCTGCTGCCCGATCGGCTGGCGGCGGTGCTCGCGGTGGTCTACCTGATCTTCAACGAGGGCTACGGCGGCCGCGTTGAGCTGGCCGAGGAGGCGCTGCGGCTGGGCGCCGCGCTGGTGGAGCTGATGCCGGACGAGCCCGAGGTAGCGGGTCTCCAGGCGTTGATGCTGCTGCTCCACGCTCGGCGGCACGCCCGGTTTCAGGACGGCGAGCTCGTGCTCCTGGCCGACCAGGACACCGGGCTGTATGACCGCGGGCTCCTCGACACGGGCCGCGCGCTGCTCGACCGGGCGCTCGCGCTTCGCGGCCGCGGGCCATACGTCCTCCAGGCGGCGATCGCCTCGCTCCACGCCGAGCAGCCACGCGATTGGCCGCAGATCGCGGCGCTGTACGGCGAGCTGGCGCACGTGACCGACTCGCCCGTGGTGGAGCTCAACAGGGCGATCGCGATCGCGGAGCACAGGGGGCCGGCCGCGGGTCTCGAGCTGATCGACGAGCTCGAGCTCGACGAGTTCCGCTACCTGCATTCCGCCCGGGCCGAGTTGCTGCGGCGGCTGGGGCGCACGGAGGACGCAAGCGCCGCCTACCGCCGCGCGCTGGCGCTGGTGGGCGACGGCGCCGAGCGGCGGCTGATCGAGCGCCGCCTGGCCGAGCTCACGGGGTGAGCGAGCGCCGGGGCGGGCCGGTCGAGGTACGGCTGCAATTCCAGCCGCCGCTCGACGGCGCCGGCCTGCTCGAGTTCTTCGCCCGCCGGGCCATCGGCGGCGTCGAGGAGGCGCTCCCCGGCGCTCACCGGCGAAGCCTGCGGCTCGCGCACCGTGACGGGGTGCGTCGAGGTGGGCTTCGAAGCGCGACAGGTGGCCGCCAGGTACTGGCTGCAGGACGGGCGCGACCTCGACGAGGCGGTCACCCGCACGCGCGCGATGCTCGACCTCGACGCCCAGCCGCAGGAGGTCCTCGACGCGCTCGGAGACGACGAGCTGATCGGGCCGCTCGTCCGCGCCAATCCCGGTCTTCGCGTGCCGGGCAGCGCCGAGCCCCACGAGCTCGCGGTCCGCGCCGTGCTCGGCCAGCAGATCTCGGTCGTTGGGGCGGCCACCCTCGCCGCGCGGCTGGTCGCGGCCTACGGTCAACCGCTGGCCCAGCCGGTGGGCGGCGTGACGCGTCTGTTCCCGAGTGCGGCGGCGCTATCGGAAGCCGACCCCGCGCAGCTGGCGATGCCGGCGGGGCGTAAGCGGGCGCTCCACGCGCTCACGTCCGAGCTGGCCACGGGGCGCATCGTGCTCGACCCAGCCGCCGGGCGCGATGAGGTTCGTGCCGCGCGTCTGCTGGAGCTTCCCGGCATCGGTCCCTGGACCGCTGACTACATCGCCATGCGGGCGCTGGGCGACCGCGACGCGTTCCTGGCCAGCGACCTGGGCGTCAGGCGCGCGCTGGCAGCCATGGGCCGCGACGGCCGCCCGGCGGCCGTCGCGCGACTCGCCGAGCGCTGGCGCCCGTACCGCGCATATGCCTTCCAGCACCTCCTGGCGGCTACGATCCCGGCGTGAGCGCGCCCGTGGTCGTGATCCTCGCAGCGGGGGAAGGCACGCGCATGCGCTCGAGCACGCCGAAGCTCCTTCACCCGCTTTGCGGTCGCCCGCTGCTCGCCTGGCCCGTCGCCGCGGCGCGCGAAGCCGGCGCCGGCAAGGTCGTCGTCGTCGACGGTCCCGACCGCCGGCTCGAACCATTGCTCGACGGCCAGGTGTCGGTCGCCGTGCAGGAGCGGCCCAGGGGCACGGCCGACGCTGTGATGGCCGCCGCCCAGCACATCGAGCGCGGCTCGACGGTGATCGTGCTGAACGGCGACGCACCGCTGGTCAGCGCGCAGACGATCGAGGACCTGGCCCAGGCTCACGACCGCTCCGGCGCCGCGGCGACGATCGCCACCGCGGTGCTCGACGATCCGAGCGGCTACGGCCGCGTGATCCGGGCACCCGACGGCACCGTCGACCGCGTGGTGGAGACCAAGGCGCCCGGCGACGCCAGCGAGCTCGAGCTGCGGGTACGCGAGGTCAACACCGGCCTCTACGCCTTCGACGGCGGCGAGCTGCTCGAGGCGCTCGAGCGCGTCGGTACCGACAACGCCCAGGGTGAGCTCTACCTGCCCGACGTGCTGCCGCTGATCCGGACCCACGAGCGTTCCGTGGTGGCCCACGAGCTCGAGGATCCGCTAGAGACGCTGGGGGTCAACCAACGCCTCGACCTCGCCGCGGTGCGCGCGGTGGCCCAGAACCGGATCCACCGACGCCACCTGCTGGCGGGGGTGACGATCGTCGACCCCCAATCGACGGTTATCGACGCCGACGTCGAGATCGCTCCCGACGCAGTCATCGCCCCGTTCACGAGCATCCACGGCACGACGCGCATCGGCCCAGACGCGGCCATCGGGCCGCTCTCGACGTTGATCGACGCGCGAGTGGGGGCGGGGGCCAGGGTGGTCCACTCCTATGTCGACGGTGCGGAGATCGGCGATCGCGTCAACGTCGGGCCATTTGCGTACCTGCGGCCGGGGACGATTCTGCGCGAAGGCGCCAAGGCTGGGACGTTCGTGGAGATCAAAAACTCGGACGTGGGCGCCGGCACCAAGGTGCCTCACCTCTCCTACATCGGCGACGCCGACATCGGCGAGCGGACCAACATCGGGGCCGGCACCATCACCGCCAACTACGACGGGACTCGCAAGAACCGCACGACGATCGGATCCGAGGCCTTCGTCGGGGTCGACAACGCGCTGATCGCGCCGGTCACGGTGGGTGATGATTCATACACGGCCGCCGGTTCGGTCATCGACGAGGACGTGCCCCCGGGAGCGCTCGGAGTGGCCCGCGCGCGGCAGCGGAATGTCGAGGGCTACATGGAGCGCCGCAGGCAGCGCGAAGCGAACCGCAAGCAAGATGACTGACCGGATCCCGGCGTACACTCGCAGCCGATGAGTCTGTTGCAGGAGCGGACCGCGCCGAGCGAGCTGGAGCTCGACTACAACAAGCGCCTGATGCTCGTCTCGGGCCGCGCGAACCCCGAGTTGGCAGGCAGGATCGCCGCCAAGCTTGGCGTCGGGCTCGCGCCGATGACGCACAAGACTTTCTCCAACGGCGAGGTCTACTGCCGCTTCGAGGACTCGGTGCGGGGCGCCGACGTGTTCATCGTCCAGCCGACGTGCGAGAACCCGGCGGAGGGGCTGAGCGCCAACGACGCGCTGATGGAGCTGCTGATGATGGTGGACGCGGCCGTCGGCGGCTCGGCGCACCGGGTGATCGCGGTCACGCCCTGGTACGGCTACTCGCGCCAGGACAAGAAGTCGGCGCCGCGCGAACCGATCACCGCGCGTCTGGTGGCCCGGATGCTGGAGTCATCGGGCATCGATCGGCTCCTGACCATGGACCTCCACTCGGGTCAGATCCAAGGCTTCTTCCAGAAGCCATGCGATCACATGACCGCTCTGTTCATGCTGACCCAATACTTCGCGGATCTGGCGCTCGAGGACCTCGTGGTCGTGGCGCCCGACGCCGGCCGCGTGAAGCTCAACAAGAAGTTTGCCGCCGAGATCGGAGCCGACCTGGCGATCCTCAACAAGGAGCGCCCGGCACAGCAGGTGGCCGAGATCGGCTACGTGATCGGCGACGTGGAGGGCAAGACCGCGGTGCTGGTCGACGACATCATCGACACGGCTGGAACGCTGAAGGCGGCCGCCCAGGCCGTGCACGACGCCGGCGCGCGCCGGGTTTACGCCGCCGCCACCCACGGTGTGTTCTCCGGCAACGCCTGGGAGAACCTGCGCGCGGCGCGCTTCGAACAGGTGGTGGTCACGGACACGATCCCGGTCCCACCCGGCGCGCCGGACAACGTCCGCGTGCTCGGTTGCGCCGATCTGCTGACGAACTCGATCCGCCAGATCTTCACCGACGGGTCGGTCAGCCAGGTGTTCGGCGGCGAGAACCAGCTGTTCTGAGCTAGGGCTGCACGCCGCGCCCGAAAGTCCTGCTAATTACCACCTTAGGCGACCGCGACGGACTCGCCTGTCAACGGCTTGTCAACGGAAATCGCCGCGGCGACCGCAGCGGCGGCCAGTTGGTCAGAGTGCGGCAGCAGATGGGCATAGGTGGCAAGGACCGTCTTGGGGTCATCCCCGAGCCGTCCGGCGACGACGTGAAGCGGCACTGGCGGCGTGGCAGTGAGCGCCAGCGTTGCACTCGTGTGCCGCAGGATGTGCAGGGAGCCGGTCGGAAGGCCTGCCGCGTTGCGCGCCTTCACGAACCATTCGCCGAGTCGAGTTGGGTAGATCGGCCGCCCCAACTCGTCGCAGAACACGAGGTCGCGATCGTCATACGACGGGCCGGCCGCAGCACGAGGCGATCCGCTGACTCAAACTCTCCGAGGAGATCCGGCGCGACGTTCGCCCCCCGAAGAGCCCACACGCCGCAGTCAACCCCGTGTGGACGGAGCCCAGCTAATCGCCTGCTAGCCCGGGGCCCGTCCCGTGCTCTCCGGCACCAGCTTGTAGGTTTGGCTGGCGCCGCACCTTGAACATGTGAAATCGATCGATGGGATCTCGTGCGGTATCGCTTCGACTTCGTCGGGTCGTGCCCCCAGCGGCACGAGTTGGTAGATCTGTCGTGCGCCGCAGCTCGTGCACCTGTAGTCGATGGACGGTGTCTGGCTCATCCTGATCCTCCTCCTCTGGGAGTGTTTACGTGTTGAGCGGCCGCTCCCAGCGGTCGGTTCAATTTCTGCGGCGATCGTCGTCTGCCTGCCGTGGCTGCCAGTGCTGATGAGTTGCGCCGATGCCGGGAGCCCACGGACATCCGGATCGTACCCCGCCACGGGCGGTGTGGCCGGTTCCGGCCGCCCGTCGTTACTAGCGGCCGCCTACGCGGAGCCAATCGCCATCCACGCGCCTGCCGCCGGGCTTGGCTCGGCGGTGGCTCCACGGCCGCGGGACTCAGGCAGTCTCGGGCGCGGCCAACTCGGAGAGTGTGCCGCGCGCTGCTGTTTATAGCCCGAAGCGACAGCGGTACTCGTGACGTTTTGGGTCCCCAGCGCTATCCCTCGTCGAGCACCAGCAGCGTGTCGGGACGGACGCCGTCGCATCAGCTGACCAGCCCCACGATTCCTTTGATGACGAGGAGTGCGCCGACCGCGGCGAAGCCTCGGACCGCGAAAACGTGTGCGTGCCGGCTTACCCAGGCTTTGGCTCGTTCGATCGCGCGAGGTGTCCAATCCGGGGCGACCACGAACGAGGCGAGCGGCACTTCGAGCAGCCAGAGCATCACGAGGTTAAAGCCGATGACCAGCAGCACTGTCACCGTCGTCGAGTACTTCAGCTTGTGGATCTCGTCGAGGCCGGCGAGGTACGAGGCGCCGGGGAGCGTCAGGAGCGCTCCGACGATGAATGTGGTTCGCGCCGAACCTTTGCTCAGCTCCCGCTGCCACCTTGGGGGTTCCTTGGGGCCTTTTGCCTCTTTGCGTTGCCGCCGGCGCTCTTTGAAGCCCTCGTGGCGCCCGGTGTACAGGACGTAGGAGACGGCCAGCGCGATCGCTCCCAGCGCGATGTCGACCGCTGGGCTCAGGGTGTTCTGGGTCGTGTTGGTCGTGCTCGAGTTCGACAGTGAGAACACGATCACCAGTCCGAGCGTGATGCTCGTCAGGTACGCACCGAGCAGGTAGCCCATCATCAGCCGGGTGGGCTTCTCGAGCAGCAGCATCACGGTCGTGGCCGCGACCAGTGTCGGGTTCAACGAGGCGGTCAGCGACAGAAGGATGACCTGGCTCATCGGCGTCGATACTCACGACGGAGGCGAGGCATGCAGCTGGAGGTGGCGATGCGGCTCGAGGCCCAGATCACGCTCGCGGCCGGCGCGCATAGCGCGACTGGCTTAGGCAGCCGGGCGGCCCAGGGCACGCCCGTCGACCTTCACGACTGGTCGGCGGCGTCATGAAACCCCGACTGGCTCGGGCGCGGGCTCAGGTGCTGGACCCGGCGGGGGCGGAGGTGATGGTGCGGTCGCGGCGACACTCACATTGTCAGCGCGCCGCGGTGAGAGCAGCAGCGTCACCACGTACGCGACGACGACGCCGACGATGATCAGCGGCTCGACCCCGGTGCCGGCATGGGTCGTCAGCAGCGTCGCCAGCACGACCGCGGACAGCGGGAGCCGGAGCACGGCGACGATGGCAGCTCCGATCCCGACGGCGACGCCTGCCGACTCCGGGAACCCCGGCAGGTGCGAGGCCATGACCCCGCTCGCCGCGCCCAGAAACAGGGCCGGGAAGGTCGGCCCACCTCGGAAGCTACCCAACGATAGGAGGTAGGCGAGGCCCTTGCACAAGATCAGCAGCGCCATCGTCCCCAACGACCACGCGCCAGCCTGTGTTACTAGCCCGGGTAACTGGTTCTGGCCGTCGAACAGCACGTTGTTGATGCTCTTGCCCGTCGCCTGCGAGAAGCCGATCGCCAGCCCGGCGATGATCAGCCCGATCAACGGCAGCAACACGAGCAGCCGGCGGCGCGAGACGAATCGGTAGGTGAACATGCCGCCGCGCATCACGACGGCTGTCACGACCGCGACCACGATCGCCAGCCCGATCGTCCACCCGAACTGGCTCAGCTGCGGCCGGCCCAGTGAGTGCAGCGACAGGGGGCCGAGCGCGTACGCACTCGCGCTGAGTCCACTGATCGAACCGATTCCGAGCGACACGAGGGTCCCGATCCCAGCGGCTAGAAGGCCGGGCAGCAACACGACCCGGAGCTTGGGGCCACCCAGCCCGGTCGCCTCGATCAGGATCACGGCCGCGATCAGCGGAGAGGTGAAGATGAACGACAGCGCCGAGAAGGCGCCCGCCGCCGCGATCACAGTCAGCGCCTGCGGCGGGGTGTCGCGGCGCGCGAGGCTGATCGTGAGCACAGCCAGCCCGCCGCCGAGCGCGATCAGCGGCACCTCCGGTCCCAGCACCAGCCCAAATCCGATCGTCGCGAAGCTGGCAAGAAGGATCCCGGGTAGATTGATAGGAGGAGTCGGATCGGCCGAGAGGCCCCTGGCCGGGATGTGCTTGTCGCTTCCAGGGAGCCGCCATAGCGCAAGCGCGACCAGCAAAGATCCGACCGCCAAGACCAGCAAATACCACCACTTCGGCGGCCCGTGCTGATAGCCGAGCGCGTGGGGAAGGTGCGTGAACAGCTCGTGCTGAAGCTGGTAGGTCCCCTCCAGCAAGCACCACGCCGCTAACGACACCAGTACGCCGATCACCGCGACAACGATCAGCAGGCCGACGTATTGCTTGCTCCTGATCGTCGCGTCGGCCTGCTCGGCCGAGATCTCCTCGGGTGCGCCGCCCGCGTCGGGCATAGCTCATGACGCTAGGCCGGATCTTCGGACAGACATCACCCGATCTGGATGATCCAGGCCGCACCCGCGAGGCCAACGTCAGCATGGGGGTTTTTCGTCGGGCGGGCTACACGACCTCCTCGCCTCGGCACATCCCGGAAACGACGCGCTGCTGTGTTTCGTCGACACGACAGTTTCGGAGCGCTCAATCGAGCGCTGACCGGCTGTCGCATCGGAGTGAGCGCAAGTCGCGGCGCGATTCGTAGGACGCTCGGATCGTCTCTGCAAGCAGTCGTCTCTCTGCGACCGCGGAGCGGGGTTGCGAGCTTTCCCAGGGCGGCGGCCGGCTAGGACATTTTCCGGTCGCGTCCCGAGAGCTGAGCAGCAGTTCTGCCGCTGTCGCCGCTGAAACGACAGGACACGGGATGGAATGAGACAGCGATCAGCTCTCGATGAGAGCGGTGCACCCGATCGAGAACAGCAGGCCGCGCGTAGAGTGGCACTTGCATGGTCATGCGTGCGGGCGGCTCGGTGGGGAAGAACTCGGCGTAGAGCTCGTTAGCTCGATGAACGCGCTCGCGTCCGCAACGAGGACCGTGGTATTGACGACGAGCTCGGGGCGGCTGTTGCCGGCACGAAGCACGGCATCGAGGTTCCGGAACGCTTGTCGTGCCTGTTGGTCGAAAGTGGGACCGGCCGGCTCTCCCGTCTCCGGGTGAACCCCGGGCTGACCGGAAACGAACACGAACTCGCCAGAGCTGATTGCGGGCGAGTAGGGACCGATCCCGCTTGGGACGTCTCTGCCGGAAATCACTTCGCGCCTCGTGGCCATGCCGATTCTCCCATCGCGTTGTGAACTGTTGCTCATGTGCTGGTGCCCCGATGCTTCCCACTGCTCGTTCCCGGCGTGGAGCGCTTCGAGTTCCTCGCGGCGGGGCTGCTCGGGGCACCGCACCAACGATCGGCGCGGTCTCACGGCCGCATCGAAGCGCCGTTAGCCGCTGATGGCAACCAGGTCCCGGCGCACATGCCGCCGGCGGGTACGCCCGTGTGCGGCCGTCTCCCTCGTGGCTCGATCCTGCTTGGTCTCATGTTCGGGGTGCGCCGCGTCGCCCGAGCCGTTTGTGGCAGGGAGGCCAGCGAGCATGCGCAGCCGCAGCGACGGCATGGCCTCGTATGCGCCTACCGCGTGCGCTCGTGTCCGCAGGCAGGCCAGGAGATGGCCGGTACAACGGAGCGGGTCGGCGACGATCCTGCCGTCAGCAAGGGAGATCGCGGCCGCCGGCATCCCGTCGATCTGACCGATCAGTGCACGGCCGCTAAGCGGCTCGTGCGAGTCGAGCTCGGCGAGGCGGCTCAGGGTGGCGGCGTCCTCGTCGGTAGTTGGGCGGATGAGGTAGGTGTTTGCAGCGAACATGGTGGTCTGCTCCTAGGGTTTGCCGGCGTCTGTGCGGCGCCGGGGTGCTGGGAGCGGTTGTCTAGGCGGGCGTCCCGGCGGCCAGCGCCCTGACGTCCTCGGTGCTCAGCGGCTTGCCGCCGATGCCCCAGTCGCCGCTGTGGACCTCTTCGACGACGACCCAGGTGACGCCTCGCATGTTCTCGCCCTCGATCGAGACCATCGCGTCGGTGAGACGCTCGACGATCTGTCCCTTCTGCTCGGGGGTGAACACGTCCTCGATCAGCTTGACGTTGATGAGCGGCATTGCGCTCCTCCTTCTGGTTTGGGTTGTGATGGAGACTCGATCGCCGCAGGCGGGCTTCTTCACGGCTGCGGCGCGATGTTCTGGTTGATGTGGAAGACGTTGTCGGGGTCGTAGGTGGCCTTGACCTGGGCCAGCCGCTGGTAGTTGTCGCGGTAGCTGGCGCGGACCCGGTCCTGGCCTTCGTCCATCAGGAAGTTGACGTAGCCGCCACCGGCCGAGTAGGGATGCGTGGCCTCCCAGTAGTCGATGGTCCACTGCCGGATCGCATCGGCGTTGGCCGGGTCGGGGTCGACGCCGACGATCACCTGCGCCCAGTTGGCGTCGCGGTAGCTGAACGCCGTCGTCTGCTTGCGCCGACGTCGTGGGCGGCTCCGTCGATCGGGTACAGGTGCATGGTCGAGTGCAGGGTCGGCAGCCGCGCGCCGAACTCGGCGTGGCGGTCGATCGCCTCGTCCGCGAGCTCGCGGACGAAGTCCGCGCGCCAGTACCACTGCAGGCCGGGTGGGTAGAGCGCGTCGAACATGCTCTGGAAGTCGGGGTAGGGCATCGGGCCGACCGCGTGCATCAGCGGCTCTCCGACCTCGAGCATCGGCGCGAGCACGTCGCGCGCCTGCTCGGCGGAGCCGAGGTAGCACCACACGATGCCGCAGACCTTGCGGAAGTGCAGCTCCTCGGGGAACGGCGGGGCGGGCGGGACCGTGAGCAGCGCGAGGAACCCGTTGAGCTCGCGCGGCGCGCTGGGCAGGAACTCGCGGTAGGCGCGCATCACCTGCTCGGTCTGCTCCAGCGGCCAGAACGTCGGTCCGGCCAGCACCGTGCTGACCGGGTGCAGAGCGAACTGGAACGAGGTCGCGACGCCGAAGTTGCCGCCGCCGCCGCGGATCGCCCAGAACAGGTCGGGGTTCTCCTCGGCGCTCGCGCGCGCCTGCGTGCCGTCGGCGAGCACGAGCTCGGCCTCGAGCAGGTTGTCGATCGTCAGCCCGTAGCGCCGCGTCAGGTAGCCGATCCCGCCGCCGAGCGTCAGCCCGCCGACGCCGGTGGTCGAGATGAAGCCGCTGGGCGTCGCGAGGCCGTGCGCGTGCGTGGCTCGGTCGACCTGGCCCCACGTGCAGCCACCGCCCACCCGCACGGTGCGCGCCTCGGGGTTCACCGTGATCTCGTTCAGCCGTGACAGGTCGGCGACGACGCCGTCGTCGCAGATCCCGAGGCCCGCGCCGTTGTGCCCGCCGCCGCGGACCGCGAGCGGCAGGTCATGGGCCCGCGCGAAGGCGATCGTGCGCGCCACGTCCTGCGCGTCGGCGCAGCGCGCGATCAGCCCCGGCCGCCGATCGATCATCGCGTTGTAGACCTTGCGCGCGTCGTCGTAGTCGGGGTCCTGCGGCGCGATGAGCTCGCCCGCGAATCCACTCTGTAGCTCTTGGCCGATTCCGTCGGTGCTGCCGTCGTTGGTGATCATTTCGGTCCCTCCGGTTGTGGTCTGAGAGCAGACTGACGGGAGGCCATCCCAGCGACCGTCACAGCGTCCGTGAAAGGTTGCTATGCCTGGGACGGTCACGGAGGTAGGCTTGCCGGATGCTGCGAATCCGCCTGCTGGGCGAGCTGGCGGTCGAGACCTCGAGCGGACCGGTCGAACTGAGTGGCTCATGGCGTGCACGTTCGTTGCTCGCATGGCTCGCGCTCAATCCCGGCAGCCATCAGCGAGCCGACGTCGCCGCTCGTTTCTGGCCCGAAGTGCTGGACTCGAGCGCCCGCGCAAGCCTGCGGAACGCGATCTGGGCGATCCGGCGATCGCTCGGCGTCGAGGCGAGCGGGGCGTTGCTCGCGACGCGCGAGCGCGTGGCCTCGGCGGTCCCGATGTCTGGGTCGACGCTACCGCGTTCCGTGACCACATCGAGCACGAACGGTTCGAAGAGGCGCTTGAGCTGTGCCGAGGCGAGCTGCTCGCAGGCCTCGAGGACGAGTGGGTCTATGAGTTCCGCGACGCCCATCGCGACCTTCTCTCCGATCTCCTGGAGCGCATCGCCGCGCAATCCGATGCGCGGGCCGACCCCGCCGACGCGATCGCTTACACGCGCAGGCGGGTGGCGCTCGATCCGCTGGCCGAGGACGCCCAGCGAGCGTTGATCGTCCGCCTGGCCGCCGCCGGCGACCGTCCCGGCGCACTGGTCGCGTACGCTCGGCTGCGCGATCGGCTACGGCGCGAGCTGGGGATCTCGCCCTCTCAGCAGACGCGCGAGCTCGTGCTCCGCATCCGCGAGGACGCGCCGGCGGCCGGGCCGACGGCTCCCGCGAGCCGAGCGGGGCCCGAGCGGCTCCCGTTCCCCGGGCGCCGGGTGGACGCCGGGCGCGGCTTTCCCGTTGCCGCCCGGGCTCCGTCGGCCGGCGCCCGCGGCGTTCGTCGGACGCGCCCGGGAACTGTCGACCCTGCGCCAGCTTTGGTCGCACGTCCGCGCCGGAGGCGGCGCACGTATCGCACTGCTCACCGGCGAGCCTGGAATCGGCAAGAGCCGCCTGGCACGCGAGCTCGCCCTGGAGTCACGCGAGCACGGGGCGGTGGTGTTGCACGGCTCGGCCGACGAGGACCTGCTGGTGCCCTATCAGCACTTCGTCGAGGCGCTCAGGCACTACCTCGCAGTTGCCGCCCCGGACGAGCTCCGGCCGCCGAGTGCAGCCCCGCGCCGGCGAGCTGGAACCGATCACCCCCGGCCTTCCGCGCCAGTCCGGTGAGCACGCGGCCGGATGGTGCACGCCCGGAGAGCAGGCGCTACCGACTGTTCGAAGCGGTCGCCTCACTGCTCGCCGAACTGTCGGCTGATGCACCTGTCCTGCTGGTGCTGGACGACCTCCACTGGGCCGACCAGTCCTCCGTGGCGCTGCTGCGCCATACGCTCGAGTCGCGCCCGGAATCCGCGTGCTCGTGCTCGCCACGCAACGGCAGACCGAAACCGCGCCCGGAGGCCCGCTTGCGCAGGCGCTGCAGCGCCTCGCCCAGCAGGAACTGCTCGAGCGCGTGCCGCTCGCCGGGCTCGGCGACATCGACGTCGCCGAGCTTTCCCGCAGCCTGACCGGTCGCGAGCTGTCGGCCGAGCTGGTGCACGCGATCCGCAGCGAGGCCGCCGGCAACCCGTTCTTCGTGCAGGAGATCGTGCGCCACCTCACCGAGTCCGACCGCAGCGGCGGGGCGCTTTCGCTGGCGCGCGCGGACCTGCCCGAGAGCGTCCGCGAGGTCGTCAACCTCCGCCTCGCCCCGCTCGGCGACGCCTGCGTCCGGCTGCTCACGGTCGCCGCCGTGATCGGAGCCGAGTTCGAGCTCGAGCCGCTCGAGCGGATCAGCGACCTGGAAGGCGAGGACCTCGCCGCGGCGCTTGACGAGGCGCTCGCGGCCGAGCTCGTGCTCGAGCTGGCGCCCCAGCGATCGCGAGCGGTTCGCGTTCTCGCACGCGCTGGTGCGCCGCACCCTCCTGGAGCGTCTCAGCCGCGCGCACCGACGCCGCATCCACGCACGCGTGGCCGAGGCCCTGCAGGCATCCCGCGGGGAGGCGGCGCTCCCCGAGATCGCCTACCACCTATGCGAAGCGATGCCGGCGGCCGACCGCGAGCACGCACTCGACTACGCCACCCGCGCCGCTGAGCAAGCGACCGCCAATCTGGCCTACGCCGAAGCCGTCGACCTGTTCACCCGCGCGCTCTCGCTACTGTCCCCTGAGCACGAGCGCCGGCGGATCCTCGCGCTCAAGCGAGCGCTGGCCTACCAGGCCCTCTGGCACGCCACTGGTCGACACTCCCCGGCCAGCCGAAGGACCAGCCATCGCCCTCACCCAACCCGAATTGACGTCAAAGCTTGACCTCCTCCGGGGTGATGTCGCCGACCACCTCGTAGACGTTGATCACCGCATGGCCACCGACGCGATCCGCGTGATCGCGCACACGATCAGCGTTCGGGGCGCTGTACACGCAAAAGCTCTTGATCGCCCCCTGATCGTCGCTACAGACGTGGCTGTGCTCCCACAGGATGTCCGGGAACTGCTCGATCCCGGTCGCCTTCGACCGCGCAGCCACCTCCTGCATCTCCTCCTCACCGACCAGCCCGAAATCACGCTCGATCACATACCGCGGCACGCACACCTCCTAAGAGAATGCCCCGATCCTACGCCTGACGAGCCAATCCGGGAAAGCTGCGGTCGCATGCCGTGACCGCCACGCACTCGCCAGTGGCCGACACGGAAACCGCTGCTCAGCCAGCTAGCGGGGCCTTCCGCTCGATCGGGGCCGCAGCGGAAGTGCGACCCGTCGCTTGCGCGTTGGACGAAGAGCAGCAGTCCGGCGGCGGTGCCCAGATTGCCGCTGCGGGCTCAGAAGCACAAGTTAGTCAGCCGGTTCGCGCTCCGAAGCCCGGAGCGAGGCTCGCTCGGCTTCCGGCGCTCGATCAACTTTCGATGTACATCTCGATGTCCTCTAAGCGGGCATGCTCGTCGAGCATCTGCTCAACATACGCGCCTGCGTGATGCATACACCGTCCTCCGTTCCAAGCGAACGGACGCCTCCGACGCGACACACTACAACTTCCGTTTGGGTGGTTCTGCACCCTCGCTACTCCGCGTGTTGCTTCACAACCTGACAGTGCCGCGAGCCAGCGGAAGAACCACCACCGCCGAGCGTACCGCCGAGCAGGGCGCCCCGATGATCGAGGACGGTCGACGGGCCGCGGTGGCTCTGAACAGCGGAAAGAATGGGAATCCCTTACTGCGCCCGTACTCAGCAGTCGCTGCCGACAAAATGATCCATACCAGCGCTGCGCCGCCGACGGTGATGCCGACCCGCGCGCTGGTCGTCAGTGCCAACACTGTCATTTCATCCAACGCCCCATCGCCCTCGCACGTAGCGAACCGGCGTGCGACGCCCCGTGTCACACGAAACGGTTGTCCGCTTCGATTGAGCGGTGCCGCGCGCATTGACCCGCTAAGCCCTGCTAGGAGGGTCTGACGAAAACGGTTGGCGAAAGACGATCGTTTCGGCGCGTTCGGAGGAGTACGCTCCGCATGACTGGCCCTGCGGTCAAGGCTTCGGCCGGGTGCAACGACCGAAGGAGAGGCGCATGGCCGCCAAGCAACACGCCTGGGAGGCGGTGACGTGATGGGCGCCAGATTGACCCCGTGCGAGTACGCCATCGCTTCGCCAGATATCGCGGCCGAGATGGGACTAGACGCTCGCGAGTACGGCGTGCTGATGTGTGAGCGTGAGGACGGCCATCGGGTGACGCTCGTGGGCGATGCGGACTACACCCGTATGCTGATCCACGCTTCTCCTAGCGCCCGCGCCAGTGTCGAGATCCCATCCGAGCGATATCCGATTGAGCGTGACGGATGGCCTCCCGATTGGGACCAAGATGAGGTCGAGACCGGAGGCGAGGCGTGATGGCCGCCAAGCTCAAGACCAGCATGCCGGGAGGCTGACTCGCTCGCACGAGCGTAGGGACGAGAGCGATGTGGTCCGCAAGATGCTGATTGATCGGGCGCTTGAGAAAGTGGCTGCTGCGGGGGCTGCGCCGCCCGGCGAAGAAGTTTCGCTCACGCTCGAAGAGGAGCTTGTGTGGAAGGTCCACCGCATGACCTACGAGCAGCACCAAGGCCTCAAGCAAGGCCAGCGGATCTCGACCGCCGTTCAGGCAGCGAAGGATGCTGGTATCCCCGGGCGGGAGATCGACGCAGCTATCGTGGCCGCCGCGAGCCCCGAGACAGGATCGGACGTCTGACGGCCGCGTTGTTGGCCTGCAATCATCGACTTTCCACTACGGGCTGCGACCGGGCAACACGAGCGGAAAAGAACCAGCTGTTCCAGTCGTCGGCGCCGCGTCCGCGCAACTCTCCTCGCGGCATTGGGTTCCAGTTTTACGCCGGGGAACGGCGACTGACTCCATCGACCCGACGGGAGATAGTGCGATGCGCAAGCTGATGGTTACGACGCTCTTGACGGCTGGTTGCCTGCTTGGGGCTCTCGCCGCGGTGGCGCAAGCCGCAATCCTGAGGCCCATCGCAACGATCTCGTCGCCCGCTTCGGGCGGTATCTACACACGGGGGGAGTTCGTCGCGACCAGCTTCGACTGTGCCGATCCCGCGGGATCAGGGATTGCGTCGTGCAGGGACTCGAATGGCGCGTCGCGCCCCAGCGGCCATCTCAACACGTCGTCGGTCGCGAAGCGCCGCTACACCGTGACGGCCGTCGCAAAAGATGGCCTGACCGGCACCGCTTCGATCAGTTACACGGTCGTCGACTGCAGGACGCGGTTCAACAAGGGCTACAACGACGGCTTCCAGAGCGGCTACCAGAGCGGCTTTCAGACGGAGTTCCTCGCCGCCTACCGCCCGAACGGTGGCTGGCAGCTGGGCTTCAAGAGTGGCTTCGCGGCGACGCACCGGCGGCATGGGACGAGATATGCAGCCGCGACTTTCGTCTCTGACGTGTGCTTCAACTCGGGCTTCAACCAAGCCTTCAACATTGGCTTCAACCCCGGCTTCAACGCCGCGTTCAGCAGCGCATTTCAGAATGGCTATGCGGCTGGGCGCGTGGCTCGGTAATTGGAGAGACGCCCGGCCTCGCCCAAAGGAGCGCGGCCGCCCGCAACAATCCGGCGCATGCTTCAAAGCGAGCGTAGCGTCCGAGCCAGGAGCACCGCGCGCGCCCGCGCCGTCAGTTCACGCCGCAGCGGAAGCGGGCTCGGGATCCGGCCGCACGATGACCGTCTCGAGCGCCTCGTTGATCTCGTCTGCCGGCATGCCGACGCGATGGGCGTGTCTGCGGATGGCGTCGCGTCAACCGCCTGGTAGATAGAGACGGTGCCCAGCGTCCCGTCGTCGTCGGCGATCGCATAACTCCGGATCGAGCGGACCTCGTTGGGAATCGCTGTCCGCGACCTCCTTGGACCGCTTGGCGGCGGCTTGGAGCTCCTCTGGGGAGCTCCATGCTTTGCGGCGGCGGATCGTATAGGTCTGCATGTCGTCCTCCTTATTGATGGTCCCGCGCCCGGTCGAAGACCGGCTTTGCGTGCCGGCGAATCAGGCGGATCGTTGCCGGGCGTGCCCAGACCCATGTTTGCGCGCGCCTCGGCGAGCGCTATGGGGTCTGGCCCCCATCTTCCAAGACCGCGCCGAGCCTCCCTAGGGCTCGATCACAACCGCCGCCACCAGCAGTAGTGCGTTCATGCCCGCTACACGACGAAACAACGACGTGTAGCGCTTCCGCGAGGGGCTGTCCTGGGTGAGGTGTCCAGTTTCGACGAGCGAATCACTGGCAAAGCGACTTCGAAACGCCTGCGCAAGGCCCAGGATCGCAGGTCAAGTTCGCTTAGGACCGGTTCTTGCGTAAGCGCTTCGTAGCCCATCGCCGGGCTCCAACTTGCCGAGCATCTCTGAGATCCGGGATTCGAGGTTGGCATGGGAGATTTGCAGGATGCCCGCGATCTCTGGACGCGGGATCCCGGCCAGGGCCATCCCGAAAATCGCCTGCTCCTCGTCATCCAGCCGTTGGCGCAGCAGTTCGGTCACCGCCGGCGGTATCGCCGGGAACTCGCTTTGACCGTCCGCGACTCGCCGGATGGCCCCACAGAGCTCAGCGCCCAAGCCGGCTTTGCTCACCAGTCCATCTGCGCCCGAGACGACCGCCGCCGCGGTGAGCAGCCCATCACCGTACGCGGAGTAAATGAGTACGCGCGGAGGAGTCGGCAGGTGCTTGAGCTTTCTGGTCAGCCAAACCCCGTTGCGCCGCGGGAGCTGAAAGTCAATGACGGCTACGGCGGGCACCTCGCGTTCGGCGATCGACATCGCCTCCTCGGCACACGACGCCGCGGCCAGTACATGGAAATCAGGTTGTTCGGACAAGAGTTCATACAGGCCGCGTCGCACTGCCACGTGGTCATCGACCACGAGCAGCCGCGCTCGCTCCCTGACGGGTAGGGGGCCGATGTCGACTTCGGCCGTCTGCTGAGCGGCTTGGGGAGTTGAGTTCATTCGGTCTGCGGATCGGTTTGGCGCCGAATGCTCAAGCCCTCAACGCGATGGGGGAATGGGTTGGCAGCCCCATCTTTCGGGCACGGCCGGACCTCGATCTTTGAGGTCGGGACCCCATTCGCGGGCATCGCCCGTCCGCCTACCACGTTTCGGCTTCTGTGCCTACCGCCGCTGCCCGAGGTCCCACGCGGCTATGGATCCAGACGCGGTGCTCGTCGCTCCACACCTGGCGGGCTGACAGGGCAGCGGGCGCGGCCGGCCGCCACAATCCGGCGAATGCTTCAAAGCGAGCGGGCGGTCGAGCTGATGGAGCTGCTCGGGCTGAGCGAGGACGAGCTCTGCCGGGTGCTGGACGTCGATCCGCTGACGCTGCTCTCGGGCCAGCTCGAGCACCGTAGCGAGCTTCCGATCCTGCTCGACCTGCTGGCCGAGGCCCGCGAGCGGGCCGGGTCCGCCGTGCTGCGACGGTGGGTGAGGGCCTCCGGGCCCCACGGCAGGCCCATCGATCTGCTCGGTGCGCCGCGACTTCGGCGCCTTCGAGGACGCCCTGGGCGAGCTGGCCGAGCGGGGCTTCGTGCTGCGCGGCGGCGGGTGAGCCACGCCGAGCCGCCGGCGCGCGGCTACTCCTCCTCCTCGTCCTTTCGCTTGGCGCGCTCCTCGCCGGGCCAGAAGCCCGTCAGGTACTCGAACGAGCGCGCGCTGGCGCGGTCGACGACGGCCTTGGTGCCGGCCAGCGTCGCCGCTTCGAGCGCCGCGGCGCCGACCACCTTGCCCACCGTCGCCTCGCGCGTCGTGCCGGCGGGGGGCTCTGCCTCGTCGATCTTCGACCACACGGCCTTGAAGATGCTCTGCCCCACCTTGGCCGCGATGACCCCGGCGATGATCGCGAACGGCTTGTAGAGGATCTTCATTTCGCCTGCAGCCTACCCGTCCGGGCAGCGGCGCATTCGCGAACGCGGCACATACCGCCTCACGACCGCCGCCGTTGGGTAAATACTTTGTGAAAGACGACATGCCAGACGACGACGACCGGATCGACGAGGAACGGGCCGCCGAGGAGCTGCTGCGCCGGGCGCTGCTCGACGAGTCGTCGTCCGTGGCGGTGTCGCTCAAGGTCGGTGGCCTGCCGGTGAGCGACGCGGTGACCGTCATCTTCCACGGCCGCCGCGACCTCGGCACGCTGCAGACATACGTGGCAAACGGCAGCATGGGCGCGGGCTCCCGCGTGGCGGCCAGCGAGCTGCTGCGGGTGCCGTGTGACCTGGACCTGGCCGACGCCGGCGATCGCGACGAGGCCGAGCGGCTCTACGCCGAGCAGGCGAGCGCGCTGCGCGACGCGTTGCTCAGCGCCGACACGGTGCTCGACGTCTGGCGCGAGCCGCTCGATGAGCTGAGCGAGGGCGCCGTCACCGTCGACCACTCGGTGGAGCTGTCGGTCCGCCTGCCCGCGCCGCGGCTACTCCCGACCGCGCTCGTGGCGCCTGACCGGCAGCTCGTCGTCACGCCGGTCTGCGGCGCACGGACGCTGGCCGAGGGCCGGCCGCCGATGGGCATCGCCTGCGCGCAGCCCGACCTGACGCGGGTCTATCCACTGGCCGACGACCCGGAACGGTGCGTGGAGGACTTCCTGGCGCTCGCCGCCAGGCACGCGCGGGTCCTCGCCGAGCGTCTCGCGCACCAGGAGGCGTCGGTGGAGCGTTTTCTCGAGATCTCCGACCACTAGCCTCAGGCGCCGTGAGGCGCCGCCAGCTGATCGTCCTCATCGTCGTCGGAGCGCTGCTGTTCGTGGCCATAAGCGCCCTGCTGGCGCGAGCGTTCAGCGCCAACTCGGCCGAGCAGTCGGCGATCACGTCGTTGGTCAAAGCGGAGGCCGCCGGCGACGCCCAGCAGATGATCACGAAGATCGACGGCTGCTCCCAGCAGGCGACCTGCCGAATGAGAGTGGCCACCGACGCCCAGAGCCTGAAGCGACCGGGTCGCGGTGTCGATCATCCAGCTTCAGCCGTCGACGAGCTTCACGCTGGGGCCCAAGTCGGGGACCGCGCGCGTGGCGTGGAGCGCCGGTGGATCGCTGCCCATCGTCCAGTGCGTCTATGTGCGCCGCACGGGGAACGTATTGAGCGGGTTACACGTGCACCTGCTGAAGATCAGCGTGCGCATCAAGAGCGACGCCGCCTGCCCGCAGAACTACTGAGAGCGAACGGGGGCGCGCTCGGGTTCGCGCGCCGGTCGGCGCTCGGGCGGCGGGAGGCGATCGCCAAGCTTGCGGTCGTCGCGTAGGCGCACACCGGCGGGCGTCGCGTCGGGAAGCGGTACCCCGCCCCAGGGCCGATCGGAGGGCCCGCGTGGACGACGCGGCTTGTTGCCCCAGCCGTCGTCCGAGCCCCGGTCGGTGCCGCCGCGGTCCCGCTCGGCGTCCTGACGCAGCGCCAGCACCACCAAGCACCGCCGACGCATCCCAGCCCGAGCACGTGCATCGCGGCGATCATCAGGAGCAGCTGGTACTCCCCCGACATACGCAAAGGGTACCGCGCGCGCAAGGCCGCTACCATCGACCGCCGCCATGGCCACCGCCACCAGCAAGCTGTCCGTGAGCAGACGCGATCCCTCCGGTTCGCGCGGCGCCAGGCGCCTGCGGCGGGAGGGCGGCGTGCCCGGGATCGTCTACGGCGGCGACCGGGAACCGATTACCTTCCAGGTCGACGCGCGCGTGCTGCGACAGGTGCTGGCGCACGCCGGCGCGGTGCTCGACCTGAGCATCGACGGCGAGGACTCGACGCCCGTCGTCGTGAAGGAGCTTTCTCGCCACCCGGTGGGGGGCGGTGCGCTGCACGTCGACCTGCTGCGCGTGCGGCTCGACCAGGCGATCCAGGCCACGGTGGCGCTCGAGCTGACCGGCGCCGAGGAGGCTCCGGGTGCCAAGGAGGGCGGCGTGCTCGAGCACGTGACGCGCGAGCTGACGATCGAGGCACTGCCGAATGACATCCCCGATTCGATCGACCACGACGTCTCGGAGATGCAGATTGGCGACACGGTCACGCTGGCCGAGGTGAGGGCGCCGGCGAACGTCAAGCTGCTCGACGACGAGGAAACGGTCGTGGCCACGCTGACGCCGCCCCGGCTGCAGGTCGAGGAGGAGCCGGAGATCGAGGAGGAGACCGAGCTCGTCGGCGAGGGCGAGGAGGCCCCCGAGGGCGAGACGCCCGAGCAGCCCGAGGGCGAGGGCGAGCAGGAATCAGAGTCGAGCGGGGAGTAGGCCCGTTTGCGGTTCGGGGGCGGAGCTCCCGCGGACTGGCTGCTGGTCGGCCTGGGTAACCCGGGCGCCGAATACGAGCACACCAGGCACAACATCGGCTTCGATGTGGCCTCGGCGCTGGCCGGGCGCTGGGAGCTTCCGAAGCCCAAGTCGAAGTACCGCGGCCTTCTGACCGAGGGCCGGACGGGGCCGGGCGGGCCGCGGGTGGCGATCCTGTGGCCGCAGACGTACATGAACGACGCCGGACAGTCGGTGGGACCGGCGCGCGGCGCGCTGAAGG
Organism: uncultured Actinomycetes bacterium; assembly: GCA_963846075.1. GTDB lineage: Bacteria > Actinomycetota > Thermoleophilia > Solirubrobacterales > Solirubrobacteraceae > Palsa-465. The sequence goes on from CAWJUS010000007.1 coordinate 57,620, forward strand.
TCGAGCTGGAGCGGGTGCTCGTGATCCACGACGAGATCGATTTGCCGTTCGGCGAGATCCGCGTCCGGGTCGGCGGGGGGCTGGCCGGCCACAACGGCCTGAAGTCGATCAGGCAGGCCCTGGGGTCGCCCGATTTCACCCGCGTGCGGGTCGGCGTCGGGCGGCCTGAGACCACCGATCCCGAGCGCGTCGCGGCCTACGTCCTCAGCCGCTTCCGCGAGCCGCCGGACGAGGTGGCGCGGCTCGTGGAGCGGGCGGCGGACGCCACGGAGCGGGTGGTGCATGGGCTCCTAGACTCGAATGAGGCGATGCTCGCGCCGCTGCTCCGCCACGCCGAAGAGGATCCCCAGACCGCCGCCCTGGCCGGCGACGGCGGCAAGGCATTCGTCTCCCAGTCGCTGCGGCCCTACCTGCTGGCGGCGCTGCTGGACCAGGACCCCTCCCGCCCGGCGATCGTCGTCGCCGGCGACGACCGCGCGGCGCGCGATTTGGCCGCGGCGCTCAAGGCCTGGCTCGAGCCCCGGCCCGTGCGGTTCTATCCGAGCCGGGGCGTAACTTACGAGTCTCACCTGGCCCCACCGGCGCACCTGGTGGGGTTGCGGATCGCTGCCCTCGACTCCCGTGTGTTGGGCGAGCCGGGGGCGGACGGAGCTCCGGTGGTCGTGGTCAGCGCCGTGGCGCTGTCGGAGAAGGTCCCCGACCCCGCGCTCAGGCCGCACGGCTTCCGCCTGGCCAAGGGCGAGCTGATCGATCTCGAGGAGACCGCGCGCGACCTGGTGGCCGCGGGCTATGAGCGCGTCGAGCAGGTGGATGACCGCGGGCAGTTCGCGATTCGCGGCGGCCTGCTCGACCTCTATCCGGCCACCGAGGATCGGGCGGTGAGGGTGGAGCTGTTCGGCGACGAGGTCGAGTCGCTCAGGTGGTTCTCCACCTTCACCCAGCGCTCGCTGGAGGAGGCGGACGAGGTGGAGGTAGCGCCAGCCGCGGAGCTCTCGGAGGAGCACCGGGAGCTGGCCGAGATCGCCGCGCTGGAGGACGCCGCCGACCGCCCGGACATCGCCGAGCTGCTGCCCGTGGAGAGCTTTCACCCGCTGCTCGAGCTCGTGCCCGGCGAGGCGGAGGTGGTGGTGGCCGGCGACGAGGACGTGGCACCGGCGCTGGCCGACCTCTGGCAGGACGTCACGGCGGCCTTCCACGACGAAGAGGCCCACCAGCTGTACGTCGACCCCGACGAGATCGGCAGGGCGCTCGAGCTCCGCGCGCGGGTCCGGCTCTCGAGCATCGACCAGGACCAGCCGTTCCAGTTCCGCGCCCAGACGGCCGACATCCAGGCCCGCGCGCTTTCAGACGCTGAGCCCGAGCTCGAGAAGCTGATCCGCTCGGGCTACCGGACCGTGGTGGCCTTTCCCCGCCGTGGAGAAGGCGAGCGGGCGGCGTACAACCTCGGGCGGCTCAGGGTGGCCTGGCTGGATGGTCAAGAAGAAGGGCCGGCGCCCCCTCTGGGGGCAGCCGGCCCCGTATTTACACAAGCCCGTCTGCAGACCGGGTTCATCGCCCCCCAGTTCCACCTGGCCGTCATCCCCGAGCACCGGCTGTTCCGCCGCCGGCGGGCGCCCGAGCGACCGCAGCGCGAGCGCCGCCGCGGCGTCCTGCGGAGCTTCACCGAGCTGCGCTCGGGCGACATCGTCGTGCACGAGGACCACGGCATCGCGCGCTTCGCGGGCTTCGACACCAAGACGGTGGCCGGCGTCACGCGGGACTACCTGTATCTGGAGTACGCCGGCTCTGACCGCGTGTTCGTGCCGGTCGACCAGCTGGCCAAGATCAGCCGCTACGTGGGCGCGGGCGGCGAGCACCCGCCGCTGTCGAAGCTCGGCGGAAACCGCTGGGAGACAATCAAGTCGCGCGCCCGCCGCGCCGCGCAGGAGCTGGCTGGCGAGCTGCTCAACCTGTACGCCGAGCGCAAGCGGCAGGGAGGGCTACGCCTTTGACGCGGACACCGACTGGCAGCGCGAGTTCGAGGAGGCCTTCCCCTACTCGGAGACGCCCGACCAGCGCGACGCGATCGAGTTCGTCAAGGCAGACATGGAGGCGCCACGGCCGATGGATCGCCTGATCTGCGGCGACGTCGGCTACGGCAAGACGGAGGTCGCGCTGCGCGCGGCGTTCAAGGCCGTCCAGGACGGCAAGCAGGTGATGATGCTGGTGCCGACGACGATCCTCGCCCAGCAGCACTTCGGCACCTTCTCCGAGCGGCTCAAGGACTACCCGGTGACGGTGGAGCACGTGTCGCGCTTTCGTCCCGCCGCCGAGCAGCGCGCGGCGGTCAAGCGCTTCTCCGAGGGCCAGGTGGACATCCTGATCGGCACCCACCGGCTGCTTTCCCGCGACGTGCGGGCGAAGGACCTCGGGCTCCTGGTCGTGGACGAGGAGCAGCGCTTCGGCGTCAAGCAGAAGGAGCTCCTGCGCCAGCTCAAGCTGCGCGTCGACGTGATCTCGATGAGCGCCACGCCGATCCCGCGCACGCTTCAGATGTCGCTGGCCGGGGTGCGCGACATCAGCGTGATCGAGACCCCGCCCGAGGGCCGGCGGCCGGTCAAGACCTACGTCGGCGAGTACGACGAGGAGCTCGTGCGGCGCGCGCTGCAGCGCGAGCGGATGCGGGAAGGGCAGGCGTTCTTCCTGCACAACCGGGTGGAGACGATCGACGAGACCGCCGAGCGGCTGCGCGGGCTGTGCCCGGCGCTGCGCTTCGAGGTGGCGCACGGGCAGATGGACGAGCGCACGCTCGAGCGGCGCATGCTGCGCTTCCTGCGCGGCGACGCGGACGTGCTGGTGTGCACCTCGATCATCGAGTCGGGGATCGACATCCCCCAGGCCAACACGCTGATCGTGGAGCGCGCCGACACGTTCGGCCTGGCCCAGCTCTACCAGATCCGGGGGCGGGTGGGGCGCTCGCGCGAGCGGGCCTTCGCTTACCTGCTGTACCCCAGCGCGGCGGCGCTGACGCCCGACGCCGCCCAGCGGCTGAGCGCCCTGTCCGACTACACCGAGCTCGGCGCCGGGTTCAAGATCGCGATGCGCGACCTGGAGATCCGCGGCGCCGGCAACCTGCTGGGCGACGAGCAGTCGGGCCACGTGGCGGCGCTGGGCTTCGAGCTCTACATGCAGATGCTGGACGAGGCGGTGGGCGCCGCGGAGGACGGGGCCGCGCCGGCGGAGGAGTGGGAGCCGGTGCGCCTGGACGTCAACGTCGACGCGTACGTGCCGGCGGACTACATCGGCTACGAGCAGGCCAAGGTCGACGTCCACCGCCGGATCGCGGCGGCACGCGAGGTGGCCGAGCTGGTGGAGCTGCGCCGCGAGCTCCAGGACCGCTTCGGCCCGCTGCCCGAGTCGCTCGAGAATCTGATCCTGCTCCAGCAGGCGCGGATCAAGCTGGGCCAGGCGGGGGCTCGCGCGGTGACGTTCCGCGGCGACCGCCTGGCGGTGACCCCGATCGAGCTTCGCTCCGAGCAGGCGCGGCGCCTGCGCGAGCAGATCCCGGAGGCGCTGTACGAGTCGGGGCGCTCGCAGCTCTCGGTCCGGGTGCCGGCTGAGCCCGCCAAGCGCTTCCCGGCGGTGGTGCGCACGGCCGACGTGCTGCTCTCGGTGATGCGGGAGGCCGAGGGGGCCGAGGTCTCGGAGCAGGCGGCGTAGGGGTCGCGGGGGAAGCGTCTCCAGGACGCATAAGTGGCCAAAGCCGGCCGGGGCGGCGAGGCTTTGCGACGTTATCCGGAGATTGGGCGGGGGCTCGGAGCACTCGGATAGGCTTCGCCGCGCACATGGCGCACTACCCGGTAAGTGGCAAGGTGGCGCTGATCACCGGCGGCGCACAGGGAATCGGCCTGGGCACCGCGCGGGCGCTCAAGGCGCGGGGGGCCAAGTTGGTGGTCGTCGACCTCGACCCGGACTCAACGGGCGCCGCGGCAGCGCAGCTCGGCGGCGAGGCGCTGGGGGTCGCGGCGGACGTCACCGACGCCGGGGCGATCGGCGGGGCCGTGGAGCAGGCGGTGGAGCGCTTCGGCGGCCTCGACATCGTGGTGGCCAACGCCGGCATCGCGCCGAAGCCCGCGACCACACGGGCGATGGCGGCGGAGGAATTCGAGCGCGTCGTGGAGGTCAACCTGCTCGGCGTCTACCGCACCGTACGGGCCGCTTTCGAGCAGATCGTGCAACGCCAGGGTCAGGCAGTGCTCGTCTCGTCCGTCTACGCCTTCGTCAACGGGATGCTGCAGTCGCCGTACGCCGCCGCCAAGGCGGGCGTCGAGCAGCTGGGCCGGGCGCTCAGGGTGGAGCTGGCCCCGCACGGCGCCTCCGCGCTGGTGGCGTACTTCGGCTTTGTCGATACGCAGATGGTCCGCTCCGGGATCGATGAGGATCCGGTTGGACGGCGTGCTTGGGATGCGGTCCCGCGGCCGATTCGCGGCCGCATCACGTCCGAGGAGGCCGGAGAGGCGGTGGCCCGGGCGATCGAGCGCCGCCGCGCGCGTGTGATCGCGCCGCGCTACTGGACGGCCATGTCGGTGCTACGCGGGCTGATCAATCCGGGCTACGACCTGCTCACGGCGCATACCCCGCGGGTGCATGAGCTGCTGCGCGAAGCGGACGTCGAGCGGCGCCCGACGGACAGCCGCTGACGCTGGCATCCCGCTCCGATGGACAGCCGCCGACGCCGGCGTGCCTAGGCGCGGCTGTCGCTACCATCCCGCCGCGAGGATGAAGTTAAGACGGTCCATCCTGGCGCTCTGCGCCTTTTTTGTGCTCGGCGGCCTCCTCTCCGCCTGCGGCTCGGACGTGCCCGGCAACTCGGTGGCGGACATGGCCGGCAATCCCATAACGACGCAGGCCTTCAACCACTGGATGTACGTCACCGCCAAGCTGAGCCTGGCGCAGGCGGGGACCTCGGCACCGGTGATCGTGCCCAACGACCCGCCCGGCTTCCAGAAATGCGTCAGCGAGGCGCGCAAGCAGATCCCGGCGCTGGCTTCGGAGAAGACTTCGACGCTGCAATCGGACTGCACCCGGCTGTTCAACTCGCTGAAAAGCCAGGCCATGAATCAGCTGATAACCGGCTACTGGTACCAGGCCGAGGCGGCGAAGCAGCACATCAAAGTGACCGACGCCCAGGTCCAGGCCCAGTTCAACCAGGTCCGGGCGCGCTCCTATCCCACCGCCTCGATCTTCAACTCCTTCCTCCAGCAGAGCGGCTACACGGTCCAGGACCTGATGTTCCTGGTCCGCGTCCAACTGCTCTATACGAAGCTCTTGGCCATGCACCACCAGACGGTGACGAACGCCCAGATCGCGGCCTACTACAACTCGCACCGCTCCCAGTTCGGTACCGCCGAGAGCCGCAACCTGCACATCGTCTTGACCAGTACGTCGGCTCAGGCCGCTGCCGCCAAGCAGGCGCTGGCCTCGGGTCAGAGCTGGGCCACCGTCGCCAAGCGCTATTCGATTGATCCCGCCACCAAGAATCACGGCGGCGTGCTCAACAACGTCAGCGAGGGTCAGACCGACCAGGCGCTCCAGACGGCGGCATTCTCCGCACCGCTGAACAAGGTGATCGGCCCCATTCACGGCCAGTTCGGCTACTACGTCGTCGATGTGACGAAGATCGTGCCCGGCAACCAGAAGTCGCTGGCCCAGGCCACGCCGTCGATCAAGCAGACGCTGCAGTCTCAGCAGTCGTCGGCCGCCCAGAACGCGGTCAACGCTCAAGCCAAGAAGGACTGGATGCCGCAGACCCACTGCCTGAGCCAGTACGCGATCTCGCAGTGCAGCGGCTACAAAGCGCCCAAGAGCTCGACTACCAGCACTGGGTGAGCTCCGCCGCGCAGCAGCGCGCGGTCGAGGCCGTCGGCCGGTTAGACGCGGTCACGCGCCGGCTGCGGAAAGAGTGCCCGTGGGACCGCGAGCAGGACGAGCGCTCGATCGTGCCCCACACCGTCGAGGAGGCCTACGAGCTGGCCGACGCGGCGCACCGAGACGACGACGCCAAGCTGCTCGACGAGCTGGGCGACGTGCTGTTCCAGGTTCACTTCCTGGCGCTGCTGCTCGAGGAGCGTGATGCGGGCGGTCTGGCGGAGGTCGCCGACCACGAGCGCGAGAAGCTGGTCCGCCGCCACCCGCACGTGTTCGGATCGGCGGAAGCGGACAGCGCGGCCGCGGTGCTTCGGAACTGGGACAAGATCAAGCAGCAGGAGCCCGGTCGCGAGCCCGGTCTGTTCGGCGAGGTCCCGGAAACGCTCCCCGCGCCGCTCTACGCGCGCAAGGTCCAGCGCCGCGCGGCTTCCGGCGGCTTCGAGGGCGAGCCACCGTCGGTCGCCGACTTGCTCTCGGAGCTCGAGGCCGCGCCGGATCCGGACGCACGCTTTACCGCGCTCGGAGACGTGTTGTTCGCCGTCGTCGACCTCGCTCGCCGAATGCGGGTAGATCCCGAGCTGGCGCTACGCGCCGCATCCGACCGTTTCCGCGAGCGGGTGCTCGGGACGTCGTCTGAGGACTGAAGCTGGAAGGATCCCCGCGTATGAGCCAGATTGAGCACGTCCACGCGCGGCAGATCCTCGACAGCCGCGGTAACCCCACCGTCGAGGTGGAGCTGAGCCTGCGCTCCGGCGCCTGGGGGCGGGCAGCCGTGCCTTCCGGAGCCTCGACCGGTGAGCACGAGGCCGCGGAGCTTCGCGACGGTGGCTCGGCGTGGATGGGGAAGGGCGTCTGGCGCGCCGTAGAGAACGTGAACGGCGAGATCGCGACCGCGATCCGGGGACAGGACGCCGCTGCCCAGGCGGCGCTCGACCGCATGTTGATCTCGCTCGACGGTACGCCCAACAAGTCGCGGCTCGGCGCGAACGCGATCCTCGCCGTGTCCCTGGCCGTGGCCCACGCCGCAGCGGCCGAGGAGCGCCTGCCGCTGTGGCGCTACCTCGGCGGGGAGTCCGCGCACGTCCTGCCGGTGCCGATGATGAACGTGCTGAACGGCGGCGCTCACGCCGACAATCGCGTCGACTTTCAGGAGTTCATGATCGTCCCGGTCGGCGCGCGACGGTTCAGCGACGCCCTGCAGATGGCGGTGGAGGTCTTCCACCACCTGAAGGCCACGCTCAGCTCGCGCGGGCTGTCGACGGGCGTCGGCGACGAGGGCGGCTTCGCCCCCGACCTGGGCTCGAACGCCGAGGCCCTGGAGGTCCTCTCGGAAGCCATCCGCGCGGCCGGATACGAGCCCGGAGATGAGGTGGCGATCGCTCTCGACCCGGCGGTCTCGGAGCTCTACCGGGACGGTGGCTACCTGCTCGAGCACGAGGGCCGCTCGCTGGATGCCTCGGAGCTCATCGACTACTGGGCGGACCTCGCGGCGCGCTATCCGATCGTCTCGCTCGAGGACGGCATGGCCGAGGACGACTGGGACGGATGGGAGATGCTGACGGAGCGACTGGGGAGCAGGCTGCAGCTTGTGGGCGACGATGTGTTCGTCACCAACACCGAGCGCCTGCGCCAAGGAGTGGACCGTGGCATTGGCAACTCGATCCTGGTCAAGGTCAACCAGATCGGGACCCTGACCGAGACCTTGGCGGCGATCAGGATGGCCCGGGAGGCCGGATATACCGCGGTCATGTCCCATCGCTCCGGAGAGACTGAGGACGTGACGATCTCCGATCTGGCGGTGGCCACCGGCTGCGGTCAGATCAAGACGGGGGCGCCGTCGCGCTCGGACCGGGTCGCGAAGTACAACCAGCTGTTGCGGATCGAGGAGGCGCTGGGCCGCGATGCGTCGTATCCGGGGCGCTCGGCGTTCCGGGCCCTGAGCAGCGCTTGATCGGTTTGAGCCGCGCGGTTCTGCATCCTGCGTTGCGGCAGGAAGGAAGGCCGCGGCGGCGAACGAAGGGGCTACCGGATGCCCTCAGCTCGATCATCGGCGGCCACGGGACGCGCCTCCACATATCGGCCGGCCCGGCAGTACGCGGCTCGAGCGCGGGCCCCCCGCCGGCGCCGCCGGACGCAGGCGTCGCCATGGACACGGGTGCGGTGGGACCGAGTGGGGCGGACCGGCTTGGTGATTGTGCTGGCGGTGGTCGCGGCTCTCTACGTCCAGCACGCGATCCAGCTCCTCACGACGCACGTCCAGGCAGACGATCAGAAGGCGAACGTGCAGCAGCTGGCTCGCGCCAACGCCGTACTTCGCAGGCAGCAGCAGTCGCTCTCGAACCCCGTGACGATCAAGAACGACGCCCGCCTCTTGGGGATGGTTCAGGCCGGCGAGCGGCCCTACGTCGTGATGGGCTTGCCACACCACTGACGGGGGCGGCCGCCGAGCCGCGCATCGGCTCGGAGCACAGGTGCCGCGGTTCGACGAGCTGATCGGCCACTGGCAAGAGGGGCTGGAAAGGCTCGGGAACTCGGACCCTGCCGACCGTGCGGCTCTGGAGCGCGTCGTCGACGCGATCGTGCTCGAGCTGCGGCGGCGACTGGGAGGCTCGTTCACGACGGCCGAGCTGGCGGCGCTCTATGACGAGCAGGGAACCGACTGGTGCTTCGACCTCGCCACCAGGATCGCCCCGGCCACCCCGGCGGCGTGGGACATGACGACGGTCGCCGGGGCGGCGTTCGCACGCTACGTGCGTCAAGCCAGCGATTACGCGGGCGGCCGGCGCGTGGAGGGGTAGAGCTAGGGCGTCAGGGGCCTCCGGGCGCCTCCGGCCCGGGACAGCGGGCCTGCGCTACTCGGAGTCGTCCTCGTCTGAGTCGTCGCCGCCGGCGCGACGGATCACGATCTGCTCCTCGTCGATCGTGACCTCGACGGGGCGGTGCCCGGCCCAGTACTCGGCGTAGACGGGGTCATCCTGGACGGCCGGGTCGAGCCACAGTCCGTAACCCTCTTCGCCGTGGTCGAACGTCGCCTCGAGCGGGCCGCCGCCCTTGCGCCGCCCGCGGCCCCGGCCGCCGCGCCGCCGCCGCCGGCGCCCTGGCCGCTCGTCGGATTCCTCGGCCTCCTCGGTCTCCTCGGCCTCCTCTTCCTCCCGCTCGGCTCTGGCGGCCTCGGCCGCCTCCAGCTCCGCGGCGATCAGGGCGTCGTCTTCTGCGCGCAGATCGATCTCGTCGTCGTAATCGGCCGCCGGCGCCCCTTCGGCGTCGGCGCCAGGCTCGAGGCCCTGCTCGCGCTTGAAGGCCTGGATTTGCTGGACGGTGACCTCGAGCTGGTGGGCGATCCAGGCGTCGGTCCGCCCCTGGCGAACCCATGCCCGGATCTGGTTCAGCTGCGGCCGAAGAGATCTGCTCCTCATCTGGGCCGCAGACTATTACAGGGGTGCCGGGCGGGGTCCGGCCCCATCGGACGTCTGTGAAAAATCGCACTTTGGCGGTATGCTCACGTCGAGTCTGTGCACCGTCGATCCCGGCGACGGCGTGACTTGTCCGACCACCAGGCGAGCAGGGAGGCGATTCCCCATGTTGGTACTCACCCGCAAGTCGAACCAGAGCATCATGATCGGTGATGACATCGAGGTAACGGTGCTCGCGATCATGGGCGAGAAGGTCCGGATCGGGATCCAGGCTCCGCGGGACATCCCGGTGTTCCGCAAGGAGGTCTATCTCGAGATCCAGCAGGAGCGCGTGGGATCGGGCAAGGGCGCGCGTGACGAGGTCGACGCCGCGCTGCGGGGCCTCGGCGAGAAGGACTAGTCCCGGGGGACTAGCTAAGCGGGGGGGACTAGCTCAGCAGGTAGTACAGCGAGGCGAACATCCCCGCGGTGACGATCGCCGCGGTGGCGATCAGCGACAGCACCAGCAGCCAGAAGCGCATCGAGCTGCGCCGCTGACGCCGCTCGTAGGAGCGCTTGCGCGAGCGCACGCCGACGGCGCGTTGCAGGTGCTCACGGCGGTGCCGATCAAGTTGCGATTCTTGCCAGAACTCCTGCTCGAGCTGAGCGAGGCTCTGGCGCATCTTCATCGCCATCGAGGCCCGAGCCTACCAGCCCCGGGGGATCAGGATTATGTTGCTTTTGTGGGTTTGGGCGGCGCCGCGCCTAGTGGACCGCCTGCCCCTCGTAGACGCTCGTGAAGTGCAGGTAGTTCTCGGCGATCTGCTCGGCGGCCGCCTCGCGCGCCAACCCGTTATCGAGGAAGCCCTTGAGCGCGTCCCACCAGATCGAGCGGCCGATGGCGAAGCCGATGAACCCGGGGACCGGGGCCGCCACCTGAAGCCATTGGTTGACCTTCTCGGTCGAAGCGCCGCGGCCGAGGAGGACGCACTTGACGTTCTGGCGGCCTCGCCCTGAGCGGGTCTGCTCGGCGAGCATCGTCGCGTCGTCTCGCTCGTCGACGCCCTCGATCTTCCACACGTCGACCTCGACGCCGTGATTCTGGTTGTCCTCGATCGCCCGCCGCATGAGCTCGGGACGGAGCTCGGCGTCGTAGCGGTCCGAGTCGCCGCCGACGCTCTGAAGCTGCTCGTCCGTGGCCGGCACCAGCAGTTCGAACAAGAAGCGCCGGTCGTGCTCGTGAAGCCAGTCCGCCAGGCGCTTCAGGCGCTCCAGCTGCATCTTGTTCATCTCGGCGTCGCCGTCGGGGTTGTAACGGACGAGCACCTTCGAGAAGTCGAGGTCGAACTTCTCGATGTGCTGGGCGAATTGCTCGCCGTACTCGAAATCGAACTCCTCCTGGCCCGACTTCTCCACCGGCATCGCCAACTTGAGGCCGTGCTGCTTGGCGCGGGTGGGGATGTCCGAGCCGAACTGCTCGTCGACCAGCACGCCTGTGGCCCCGGCCTCGGCGCCGCGCTCCACCGCCAGCAGCATGCCCTCGAAGATCAGCCGCTTGGCGTCGGAGATCGTCTCGGTCTGCTCGGCAGTCGGCTCGCCCGAGATCCCGAACATCTTCTTCTGGAACGAGCCCCGATGGTCGAAGGCGAGGATGTAGAGCTTGCCGTCGTAGCCGAGATCCATATTGACCGTCTCCTGTCGCTTTTGCTCGTGCTTTAGGTGATCGTCTTTGCCCAGTCTAGGCCCCAATCGCCCGTTAGGCTGCGCCGGCAATGGAGCATCATTTCCGGGCGCCGGCGTACACGCTGGGGATCGAGGAGGAGCTGATGATCCTCGATGCCGAGACGTTCGAGCTGGCCAATGCGATCGAGAGCCTGCTGGAGACGCCGGCCGCTGGAGAGATCAAGCCGGAGCTGATGGAGTCCGTGCTCGAGGTCTCGACAGACCCGTGCGCCAACACCGCGGAGGCGGGCGAGCAGCTGCGGCTGCTGCGGGGACAGGTGGCCACCGCGGCGCGGGGCAAGAACCTGACGATCGGCTCGGCGGGGACGCATCCCTTCGCCATGTGGGAGGACCAGCGGATCGTGGCCCGGCCGCGCTACCGGGATCTGATCTCGGCGCTGCGCTTCGTGGCCCGCCAGGAGCTGATCTTCGGCATGCACGTGCACGTGGGGATTGACGATCCGGAGAAGGCGATCCACGTCGCCAACGGTATGCGGGTCCACATCCCCGTGCTGCTGGCGCTGTCCGCCAACTCGCCCTTCTGGCGCGCGGACCCGAGCGGCCTGGCGTCCACGCGGACCCCCATCTTCCGCGCCTTCCCCCGCGTCGGCATGCCGCCGACCTACAAGGGCTGGCGGGACTACGAGGAGCGGATCGAGTTCATGGTCGGCACGCGCGTGATCGAGGACTACACCTACCTGTGGTACGACGTGCGCCCACACCCCAACTTCGGCACGGTGGAGATCCGGGTGATGGACTCCCAGACGCATGTCGAGCACACCCTCGGCCTGGCGGCGCTGGTCCAGGCGCTCGTGCGGGAGCTGGCGCTGCACTTCGAGGAGGGAAAGAAGCTCTCGAGCTATCCGTTCGAGATGCTCGACGAGAACAAGTGGCTGGCGGCCAGGCACGGCTTGGAGGGCGAGTTGGTCGACCTGCCGCACCCCGAGCGCGTGGGGACCCGGGCTCTGGCCCAGCGGCTGCTCGATCGCTCGCGCGAGCACGCCCAGGATCTCGGCTCGGCGGCGGAGCTCGAGGCGGTCGAGGATCTGCTGAGCCGGGGCAACGGCGCCGATCGCCAAGTCGTGGTCTACGAGGCAAACCACGACCTTCGCGAAGTCGTTGCGGAAATCGTTCACGCCACGGCGGTGTAAGCGTCGGGGGCGCTCAATCGCGGCTCTACAATCGGACTGTGAGCACGGGCGGTCCGGACCTCTTCGTCGTCTGCAAGAGCTGTGGATCCGAGGTGAGCCCGTACATCACGGAGTGCCCGTATTGCGGCAACCGGCTGCGCAAGCGGGCGCCGAAGCTCGACCGCGACGGGCGCCCGGCCGAAAGGCGGCTGCGGCCGCGCACCTCGCTGCCGCGGCTCCGGCGGGGCGAGATCCCCGGCATCCGAGCCGAAACGTGGCCGTTCGCCACGATCGCGCTCGTCGTGCTGGGGATCGCCGGCGCGCTGCTGTGGCGCACGACGCTGGTCGACAAGACCGACCTGATCGTCTTCGGCAAGCCGACTGGCCACTGGTGGCACGTTGCGACGGCGGCCTTCACCTACGACAACGCCGGACTCGCGTTCGCAGTGCTGGGAACGGTCGCGGTCTATGGCTGGCTGCTCGAGCGCCGACACGGACCGCTGCCCGTTCTGGCGATCTTCCTCGTCGGGGCCGTCGGCGGCATCGCCTCGACCGCGGTCGTCTATCCCGCCCCCGTGGCGCTGGGCGGTACCGGCGGGGCGCTCGCGCTGCTGACGGCGTGGGCCGTGCCACACGTGATGGCGCTGCGCGAGGGAGAGGACGTCGAGGCGGACTTGATCGGCACCCTCGTGATCGGCGTGGTGATCGCGCTGATGCCGATCGCCGATCCCAACTCGCCGTGGCTGGCGGACGCCGTTGGGGTGCTGACGGGGGTGGTATTTGGCGTGCCGCTCGCGCTGGCCCGCCCGCTGTAGACGCGCTGGCCCGCCCGCTGTAGACGCGTTGGCCCGCCCGCTGTAGAAGCGTTGGCCCGCCCGCGCGATTCACACCACCGCGATCGTCCCCGGCGGGCCCGCGAGCAAACGGCCGACCACGCTCCCGGGCATCCGCGTCGCGGACTCGGGCGGAACCGCCGCAAGCAACCCCCCCGAGGTCATCGCGTCGCACACCAGCCAGCGGCGGGCCCCCGGCACGTCGTCGGCAAAGCTGGCGAACGTCTCGGCGTGGGACCGGTTGCGCCTCGTACCGCCCGACACCGCGCGCCCGGCGGGATCGGCGAGCAGCTCCGGCACGCCTTCGATCGCCGGCACGGCATCGGCCTGTACCTCGGCCGCGAGCCCCGACGCGAGGGCGAGCTCGTGCAGGTGACCCAGTAGTCCGAAGCCGGTGACGTCGGTCAGCGCGCTCGCTCCGACGTCGGCCGCTGCGCATGACGCGACGCGGTTCAGCGTGGTCATCACCGCCACGGCCTCGCGCAGCGGCGCATCGAGACCACGCTTGAGCGCAGTCGACACGGCGCCGGCGCCGAGCGGCTTGGTCAGCACGAGGGCGTGGCCCGGCCGGGCGGTGCGGTTCGTCAGCAACTCGTCGGGGTGGACGACGCCGGTCACCGCCATCCCGTACTTGGGCTCGCGGTCGTCGATCGAGTGACCGCCGAGGATCGCCACCCCGGCCTCCGAGGCGACGCTCGCGCCGCCGTGCAGGATCTCGGCGAGAACCTGCGCTCCGAGCTCCTCGAGCGAGAAGGCCACAAGGTTCAGCGCACCGACGGGCGTGGCCCCCATGGCGTAGACGTCGGACAGCGCGTTGGCCGCGGCGATCCGCCCGAAGTCGAACGGGTCATCGACAATCGGCGTGAAGAAGTCGGCGGTCTGGACGATCGCCAGGTCGTCACGCAGGCGGTAGACGCCGGCGTCGTCGGCCGTGTCAAAGCCCACGAGCACGTTCGGATCGCCGCTCGCCGGCAGCCCCGCGAGCAGCGGGGCGATTGAGTCAGCCGGCAGCTTGCAGCCGCATCCGGCGCCGTGTGAGAGAGAGGTCAGTGCCACCACCGCGCACGTATGATGACGCCACGAGCCTGTGGCCGACCGTCCTTACAACGACGCCGACCTCGACGCGGCGATTGCCGCCATCAGCGAACCGGGACGGTTGCGGGCGGCGGAGGAGCTCGTCTCTCAGGCGGCGCCGTCGCTGCAGCGCCTACTCGACTACGCGGTACACGAGGGCGGGTGGTTCGACGAAGCCCACAGGCAGGCTGTCACTGAGGCCGCAGCCGGTGAGGATCCGGGGGACAGGGTCCACGCCGTGCAGACTCTGATTGCGGAGGAGATGCGGCTGGGGATGTTCGTGGGCGTCGCGGTGGGGTTCGAGCTGGCTCGCGAGCTCGGGGGCTCCGGGAAATCAACGACACAGGAGGAATGATCGACATGGAGATCCGCTTTCTGGGCCATGCCTGCTTCGAGCTCTCAGACGGCGACGAGACGGTGCTCATCGACCCGTTCCTGACGGGCAACCCCAAGGCGGCGATCGCCGCCGAGGACGCCGCGGCTACGACGATTCTCCTGACGCACGGCCATGTCGACCACTTCGGCGACACGGTTGATATCGCCAAGCGGACGAGCGCGCCGGTGGTGGCGATCGTCGAGATCGCCAACGAGCTGGGCGAGGAGGGGATCGATGTCCGCGACCCAAACCTCGGCGGCACGGTCCATTTCGACTGGGGTTCGGTCAAGCTCGTGCCGGCCTGGCACACGTCGACCACGCCGAAGGGGACCGTCAACACGCCGGCCGGGCTGGTCATCGACTTCAAGGACACGGTCGTCTACCACCTCGGCGACACGTGCCTGTTCTCCGATCTGCAGCTGGTCGGCAAGCGCCGGCCGATCGACGTCGCGCTGATGTGCATCGGCGGCCACTACACGATGGATTCCACCGACGCCGTCGAGGCAGCGGAGCTGGTGGGCGCCAAGACCGTTATCCCCTGCCACTACGACACCTTCCCGCCGATCGAGACCGACGCCGAGGCGTTCAAGTCAGACGTGGAGTCGGCGACGCAGTCAAACGTCGTGATTCTCGAGCCGGGCCAGCCGCACTCCGCATGAGACGCGTCAGCCGGCACGGGTCGCCTGGAGCCTCGCGCCCGTGACCCACGCCATCGTCCTGATCCAGGCCGATCGGTCGGCGCTGGCCACGCTGGGAGGCGAGCTGGCCGACATCGACGGCGTGGCCGAGGCCTACTCGGTCACGGGCGAGTGGGACTTCGTCGCCATCCTCCGCCTGCGCCAGCAGGACGAGCTGGCCGACGTGGTAACCGCCCACATCTCTCAGCTGGAGGGCGTGCTGCGAACGCACACGATGGTCGCCTTCGAGGCGTACTCCCGGCACGACCTCGAGGCGCTGTTCTCGCTGGGCCAATGACCCGCCGAAAGGCGCCAGCGATGATGGCCTGCCTGGCGCTGCTTGGCGCCTCGCTCTGCGGATGCGGCGGCTCGAGCCGCGAGCATGCCAGCGCGGGGATCGTCAGCGCCACCGCGTCCACTCCATCCACCAGCGCGACGGCACCCATCACGACGAAGACCTCGAGCGCTCCGACCGGTACCCGGACGGCGTCCACGCCCGCCGAGACGACCACCACCGGAGCCTCGGGCGTGCATCTGCCGGCGACGTTCACAATTGGGGCGGGAGGCGGGCTCTCGCCGCCCTCGGTGACCGCACCGGCAGGCGTCCCGATCGAGGTGACCGTGGTCTCCGGCGACGGGAGGGCGCACCAAATCGTGATCAAGACCCCGCATCGGCACACGCTGAGCGTGCCGGCGGGCGGGCAGGCGTTGACGGCGATCAGCAGCCTGGCCGCTGGGCAATACCCGATCGAGGTGGACGGCGCCACGAAGGGCTCGCTGGTGATCGGCGGGCCCAGCCCGGGCCCTAGCGGCCCGTCAGCCGATCCGCGACCCCAGCGCGCAATCCGCGTCGGGTCGCAGCAGCACCACGCCCTTGGCCTCGTCGAGCGCCCCGAGCACGAGTACTTCGGACGAGAACGGCCCGATCCGCCGGGGCTCCAGGTTGACCACCCCGATCACCAGCCGCCCCTCGAGCTCGTTGCGGCCGTAATGGGTTATCTGCGCGGACGAGCGCTTGATCCCGATCTCCGGCCCGAAGTCGATCTCGAGCTTCAACGCCGGGACGCGGGCCTCCGGAAAGTCCTGGACGGCCATGATTCGCCCGACCCGCATGTCGACCGCCCGGAAGTGGTCGAACTCGATCAACGCGCGAGGGCTAGGGAGTGACGGTGGCGGAGGGAGTGGTACCCGCCGGAGCGGCGCCCTGCGGGGTGACCCGCGGAGGAACCCGACGGAGGAGCGGCCGGGGGCGAACCGCCCTGCTGCGACGGCGTGCTGGTGTCGGTGGAGGACGGGTCCGTGCCGCCGCTCGAGGGAGCCGGCGTGGCGGTCGCCGGAGTGGTCGTGGTCGCCGGAGTTGTCGTCGTCGCCGGAGTGGTCGTGGTCGCGGTGGTCGTGGTGGTCGCGGTGGTCGTCGAGCAGGAAGCGCCTCCGCCGCCCGCGGCCGGATCGCTGGCACCCGTCGCCACCACGGCAGCGCCGCAGGTCCCGGACTGAAGGTTCGTCTGATCGGTTGTGGTCACCGTGCGGCCTGGCGGTGGCGCCACGGTCTTGGACTTCGCGCGCAGCGCGTGGGTCTTGGTCTCGCCGGCGGTCTTTCCGGTGGCGCCGGTCTTCACGTTTGCCTTGGTCTGGCTGTTCGCACCCGAGATGGTGGTCGTCTTCTTCGATGCCGGCTTCGCAACGTGACTCGCCGTCGGATGGGGCTTCACGGGCATCAGCGCGTGGGCGGCGGGGAGTGGGGGTGCGACCGCGGCCACCGCCTGATGCTGGACGTGGCGTCCCGAGCTGTCGACCTCGACCGCACCAGCCGTAACGAGGGCGGCGGCGGCGATCCCGGCGGCGGCCTTAGCGGCCACAGCGCCGATGCCGGCGGACATCAGGCTGCCGCCCGCGCCCGTCGAGGCCACGAGCGCCGAGCCGCCGAGGGCGGTACCACCGGCGGCCGTGCCACCCGCGGCGGTGGAGCCCGCCGTGCCCGCGCCGGAGCCGGCGGCGCTCGATCCAGCCGAGTGCCCGAGATGGGTGAAGACGAGCTTCTTCAGCACCACGAGCGGCCCGAAGGGCAAGAGCGCGGCCAACGCCTTGTTCGTGTCGCGGAGCTGCACGCGGAACGTGGAGCAGCGCTCGCAGGAGCGCAGATGGCGGCGGACGAGCGTGCCTGGCCGGCGCCTCAAGCCCTCCGCTATCTCGCCGAGCTCGAGCCGCACCTGGTCGCAGGACAGCACCCGCGCCTCGGCGGCCTCGGCCAGCGACACCCGCGCGCGGACCAGCAGCGACTTGACGCTGGGCACCGTGGCCTCCATGGCCTCGGCGATCTGCTCGTAGGACAAGGCATCCATCTCGCGCAGCACGAGCGCCGTGCGCTGCGTCTCGGGCAGGTCCTGGATGTCGCCGACCAGCAGACGGAACTCCTCGCGGTCGTGGACCTTGTCGGCGGTCGAGGCGCCGTTGTCCGAGAAGTGAACGTCCATCGAGTCGACGCCGACTGCCTGGTTGCGCCGCAGGTGGTTCAGGCTACGGTTGCGGGCGATCCGGTAGAGCCAGGGCCTGACCCTGATCGGGCGATCGTCGGCCAGGATCGCGTTGAAGGCCGCGGCCAGCACCTCCTGCAGGATGTCCTCGGCGTCCTCGCGCGAGCCGAGCAGGTGCCGGCAGAACGCCAGCAGCCGCGACTCGTAGCGGGCGACAAGAGTCTCGAAAGCGGCGACGTTGCCGCGCCGCACGTAGGCCACGAGGCGCTCGTCGGACTGCAGGCGCAGCAACGGCGAGCGTGAGTGCAGGCCGAGTCCCCCGTGGTATTTGAGAGCTGAGACTTCCATCCAGTTGGTCTAGCGCCTTCGGGGCAAAGGACACCGTAGCAGCGCTTTAGTTGCGCTCACTTACGGGCGCGCGCGGGCTGCAGCCCGCGCGCGCCTTTATTTAAGGGACGATCCGCCCGACGATCCGGCCCAGTACCCGGGGCGGGACTCGAACCCGCAAGCTCTTTCGAGCAGCGCGTTTTAAGCGCGCAGACTTTGCCAGTTTGTCTACCCGGGCGTGAGCGAGATCTTAGACCGCCCGGGAACTGCAAAATCCCCGCCAGCATTGCAAGAACGGCCGTCGGTTCCCGATTGACTTTGCATCGAAAGCCTTGCTAGCGTCGGCGCAGCTTCGCGCAGGGAACAGAGCCCCTGAAGCCCGCGCGGGAGGAGACGATTGGCCAGTGGTATGCGCGCGAATCTGACCAACGGCACGGATGGCGAGAAGCAACGTGCTCGCCCGCCCGCCGGAATTGAGAGTCCGCAACTGGGCGGCTGGGGCCCGCCGACGGGCGGCTAGGACCAAATAGTGCGCAACGGAACGGTGATTGGCCGGGTCGCCGCGGTTGGCGCTGTCGCGATCGCGGTCGTGGCGGTTGTCGTGATTCTGCTCTCGGGAGGGTCCACGTACAAGGTCTACGCGATCTTCCAGGACGCCAGCCAGGTGCAGTCGGGCAACCAGGTGGTGGTGGCAGGCAGCTCGATCGGGTCCGTCGGCGGCCTCACGCTCACGCCCCAGGGGCAGGCGAAGATGGAGCTCGACATCTCCACCAAGGGCTATATCCCGCTTCGCGAGGGGACGATCGCCACGGTCCGCAACCCCTCGCTGACTTCGATCGCCAACCGCAACGTCGAGCTGCGCCTGCCCTCCGGCAACCCCCCGTCGATCCCCAACGGCGGGACGATCGGGACGGAAAACACCAACAGCGCGGTCGACCTCGACCAGCTGTTCAACACGCTGAACCCGCCCACGCGCAAGGCGATCCAGGACGTGATCCAGGGCTCGGCTTCGCAGTATCAGGGCTACGGCCCTCAGGCCCAGGCCGCTTGGCAGTACCTGAACCCCGCGGTGGCTTCGGCCAGCGTCCTGTTCTCGGAGATCAACCGCGACACCGGCAGGTTCACGAACTTCATCACCCAGACCAGCGGCCTGTTCTCGACCATCGCCCAGCGCCAATCCGATCTCTCCGCCCTGATCCGCAACGCGTCGATCACCACCTCGGCGCTGGCCAACCAGCACGTCGCGCTCGGCCAGACGATCCGCGAGCTGCCGCCTTTCATGCGCTTGGCCAACACGACCTTCGTCAACCTGCGCAGCGCGCTCGACGACCTCAAGCCCCTGGTCGACTACTCAAAGCCGGTCGTGCCCAAGCTCCAGAAGCTGCTCGTCCAGCTGCGGCCGCTGGCTCAGGACTCGGTGCCCACGGTTCAGGACCTGTCGCAGATCATCTACCAGCCCGGACCGAACAACGACCTGATCGACCTGATCGGGCTGGGACCGTCGCTGGCGAACGCCACCATCAACCCGATCAACGCCAACGGTCAGCAGCGCCCGGGCGCGTTCCCGATCTCGACGCAGGCCCTGTCCGAAGCCACACCGGAGATCGCGACGGCGCGGCCGTACGCCGCCGATCTGACGGGGTGGTTCGAGGGCTACAGCAAGCCCGGCGGCGTCGACGCCAACGGCAACTACGCCCGCGTCGCCGGCATAGTGGGACGCGGCCTCGATCTCCACCGGCGGTCTGCTCAACATCCTCGATATCGGTCAGCGGCTGCAGAACCTCCTGGGTCTCACCGTCACCGGCCAGGGGGATCGCTGCCCGGGCTCGATGGAGCGCGGCGCTGTCTACTACCCGGAGAGCGGCTTTCCCTGTAACCCGAGCATGGTTCCGACCGGGCCATGAAACGGGTTCTGATCTCAGGCCTGATCCTGGCCGCCGTGGTGGCGTTCGTGGTCATCGCCACCGGCGCCTCGGGGCCCAACTCCAGCGGCTCCACCTACAAGGTCGAGCTCGACAACGCCTTCGGTCTGAGCCAGGGTGAGCAGTTCAAGGTTGCCGGCGTGCCCGCGGGGACGATCTCCAAGATCGACCTCGACCAGAAGACGTTGCACGCGGTGGTCTCGGTGCAGGTCAACGTGTCGGGCTTCGGATCCTTCCACCAGGACGCCACCTGCCAGTCGCGACCGCAGTCGCTGATCGGCGAGTACTTCCTCAACTGCCAGCCGGGAAACGCGGGCCCGGTACTCAAGTCCGGCTCGACGATCCCTGTCACCCAGACCTCTTCGACGGTTCCCGGGGATCTGCTCCAGGACGTCATGCGCATGCCCTACCGCGAGCGCCTGACGCTGATCATCAACGAGCTCGGCGCGGGCGTGGCGGGCAACTCCCAGAACCTGCAGGCGGCGCTCGACCGCGCGGTGCCGGCGCTGACCGAGACCGACAACCTGCTCAACCTGCTGGCCAACGACTCGAGCACGCTCCAAAACCTGACAACGACCTCAAACTCGCTCGTCACCGCGCTGGCCAACAACAGCGGGCAGGTGCAGCGGTTCATCGACTCGGCGGCCAAGATCTCGACGATCACCGCCACGCAGGACGCGAATCTGAAGGCCACATTCCAGAACCTGCCGCCGTTCTTGGAGCAGCTCCGCCCGTCGCTGGCGCAGCTCAGCAACACCGTCGACGCCAACGAGCCAGCGCTCAGGAACCTGAATACGGGCGCGGGGGAGATCGACCGCCTGCTGAAGGACATCCCGCCGTTCTCAAGCTCGGCGCTGCCGGCGCTGCAGACGCTGGGTCAGGCGTCGGTCACAGGCAAGACGGCCGTGAACGCCGCCGAACCGGTGGTGGCGCACCTGAACACGTTCGCCCAACAGGTCCCGGAGCTGGGGAACAACCTGACGATCGTCGGCAACGACCTGGACGACCGCAGCCGCGCGGTTGAACCGGATCCGCGGAGCCCCGGCGGGCAGGGCTACACCGGTCTGGAGGCGTTGCTCCAGTACGTCTTCAACCAGACGCTCAACCTCGACTACCTGGGCACCTACGGGCACGTCCAGGCGGTCAACCTGTTCATCAACCCGATGTGCAGCCCGCTGGCGACCAACGGCACGATCGCCAACAACCTCAAGAACTTCGGCTCGCAGTACCGGACGTGCTATTCGTGGCTGGGGCCCAATCAGATCGGGGTCAACTCGCCCGATCCCTCCAACCCGGGCGCCTGCCCGCCTGATCCCGGCGGCGTAGCCGCCTTACGCGCCCGCCGGTTCGGGCCCCACCCAGTCGAGCGGAGGCTGTCCGGCGGGAACCTCGAGCAGCACCGCCAGCACCAGTTCGGCTCGGAGAGCCCAGGCCAGCGCTCGTACCGCCGGCGCCAACGCGGCGGCGACCAACAAAGCTAGTCCCGCCTCATCGGGGGCCTCCTCGTCTGCCTCGTCCGGGGCCTCCTCGTCTGCGTGCCTCGCCGAGCACGTCCTCCGCCGGCAGCTTCGGTGGGCCAGCTGCTTCAGAGCTACGGGTCGCCGGCGCCCGCATCCTCACCTGCATCGCCCACGTCGCCCTCGTCTCAGTCGGGCGCTGGGACGACCTCCACGTCGAGCACCGGGACGACCTCTAGCTCCGGCTCCACGCCGACGACCGGCAACGCCCAGCAACTCCTCAACTACCTGCTCGCGCCGTGAGAAGCCGCCAGCAATCACCGTTCACCAACCCCGTGCTCGTGGGTGCGGTCACCGTGCTCGTGGTGCTGGTGGCCGTGTTCTTGGCTTACAACGCCAACCACGGCTTGCCGTTCGTTCCGACACGCGAGCTGAACGTGGATATCGCCGATGGGTCGAATCTGGTCCCGGGTAATGACGTGCTGGAGGGTGGGCACCGCGTCGGGTTCATCTCCGCGCTGAAGCCCGTGGGGCTCAAGAACGGGACTACCGGCGCGCGGCTGACGCTCAAGCTGTCCAAGAACGAAGGCAGCGTGCCGATCGACTCACACGCGACGGTGATGTTGCGCTCGTTCCTGGGGCTGAAGTACGTCGATCTGGTCAAGGGCCACTCCAAGCAGACGTTTCCCGACGGGGGAACGATGCCCGTCTCGCAGACCAATGTGCCGGTGCAGCTCGATCAGATCTTCGACATCTTCGACCCGCCGACGAGGGCCGCGGTGCAGACCAACCTGGTGGGGTTCGGGGACACGTTCGCCGCCCGTGGTGGGGACCTCAATTCGACGATCCAGAGTCTGCCGGCGTTGCTTCAGTACCTGGAGCCGGTGGCGGCGTATCTGTCCGATCCGGGGACGGAGCTGACCCGGTTCTTCAACGAGGCGAACGCGTTCACCAGCACTGTGGCGCCGGTGTCCGGGACGTTGATCTCGCTGTTCCGCGACGCCTCCACGACGTTCGACGCCATCGACAGCAATCCGACTGCGTACACGGACACGATCCGCCTGTCGCCCTCGACCTTGGCCGTGTCGACCGATTCGCTCAAGGCACAGCAGCCGTTCCTGGTCGATCTGCAGCATCTGGGGGGATATCTGACGCCCGCCACCAGGTCCCTGAACCAATCGCTGCCGTATATCAACCCGGCGCTCGAGGTTGGGACCACGACGCTCAAGCAGACCCCCGTGCTCAACGCCAAGCTCCAGCAGCTGATGACTTCGCTTCAGTCGCTGTCCGAGAACCCGAATACGAACGTGGCGCTCAACGGGCTGATTCAGACGGTCAACCTGCTGAACCCGATGGTGCGCTATCTGGGGCCGTTCCAGACGGTGTGCAACGACTGGAACTACATGTGGACCGACCTCGCCGACGTGGTCTCAGAGCCCACCACCTTCGGCACCGCCCAGCGCGGCATGTTCATGTCCGCCAACCCCGCCCAGCCCAACAACCCCGCCGCCGAACCCGCCTCGGCACCCGTCAACGGCGGCGGTGACGACAACAATCCCCTGGGCGGCAACGCCTATGGCCACGCGCCGACCTACGGCGCGGCGATCGACAACCAGGGCAACGCCGACTGCGAGACCGGGCAGCGCGGCTACGCCCATCAGCTGAGCTACTTCGACCCCCAGCACCGGCTGGGGCAAAGCGACCAGCACACCCCTGGCAACCAAGGCCCCACTTTCACCGGGCGCACCCACGTCCCGCCCGGTGAGACCTTCAGCCGGAACCCGGACATCGGCCCGCAAACCCCCTTCAACCCGAGCAATCCCTGATGTTCAGGCGCAAGAAGCGTAGAAAGCCAATGAGCAAGCTCGCGGCCGGGCTGATCGGCATCGTCGTGTTGATCGTCTTCACCTACCTCGGGTTCACGAAGTTCGCCAATCCGTTGGCCAACCCGTTCACGGTTCACGCGATCGTCAACAACGCCTCCAGCCTGCGCCAGAACTCGCTGGTGCGGATCGCGGGCGTCAACGTGGGCAAGGTCTCCCAGATAACCCCCGTCGGCGGCTCGGAGGCGGCCAACGTGGCGATGACGATTCAGCAGAACGGCCTGCCGATCCATTCCGATGCCACCTTCTGGATCCGCCCGCGGACGTTCCTGGAGGGCAACTTCTTCGTCGACATAAATCCCGGCAGCCCCACCGCGCCGAGCGTCTCCAGCGGTCACACGTTTCCCATCCAGCAGTCGCGCTCGCCCGTCCAGATCGATCAGATCCTCAACTCGCTGCAGTCCAACACGCGCCAGAATTTGCAGATCCTGCTGCACGAGTACGGGACCGGCGTCAAGCAGGGAGGGCCGGCGTTCGCCCGCTCGATCCAGTACTGGCTGCCGGCCTATGAATACTCATCGATCGTCGAGCACGATCTGCTGGGGATCCAGCCCCACGACCTCTCGAACGCCATCTACGAGCAGGGCGACGTCTCGAGCGCGTTCAACGCCCACCCCCAGAATCTCCAGAACCTGATCACGGGCTTCAACCGCACGGCGGCTGCGTTCGCCCGCGAGAACGTGGCGCTCCAGAACACCATCCGGGAGCTGCCGCCGACGTTGTCCGCCGCGACGCCGGCGTTCAACGCGCTGAACGCGGCCTTCCCGCCGCTGCGCGCCCTGGCCCGGGCGCTGATCCCCGGGGTGCGCAGCACCGGCCCCATGATCGACGCCAGCCTGCCGTTCATCAACCAGCTGCGGCTGCTGGTCCAGCCCGCCGAGCTGCGCGGCCTGGTCAACGACCTCAAGCCGACGGTTCCCGCCCTGGCCACGCTGACCAACGACACGATCCCGCTGATGGAGAACCAGGTCCGCCCGGCATCCAGCTGCGTGGTCCAGGTGATCTACCCCTGGTCCAACCTGCAGATCAGCGATTCGAACTTCAACGCCTCAAACGGCTTCCCGCCGCACCCGGCCTACGTCGAGGACCTCCAGCTGCTGCCCGGGATCGCCGGCGAGAGTCGGACGTTCGACGGAAACGGCCCCTACATTCGCCTGCTGTTCGGCGGCGGGACGTTCCTCTACTCGCTGCAGCCCGGGATATTCGGCAACCTGCTCGCGCCGCTGCTCGGCGTGCAGCCGGTGCCGCCGCCCAACGACGCCCACCCGGCGCTCCAGGAGACCGTCCCCTGCGAGACCCAGCAGCCGATCGCCTCGCTCAACACCCCCGTGGGCGCGCCGCCGACTCAGATCAACACCAGTGGCGGCACCACCGGCATCCTGGGCCTGGCCGAGAACGCCTTCAACGACTCGACCAAACAGGTCATGGGGGCGGAGCTGGTGAAGATGTACCAGGCCGAGGGGCGCAACGTCCACCTGGCGAGCAGCAGCACGACGAGCTCCTCGCCCAGCAGCTCGTCGGGGGCTGCCAACGACGGCGCGGCGAGCTCGGGCACGGCGAAGAGGAGCCGCAAGTAGAGCCATGGTCCGCGCGATCAAGAGCCACTTGAGCGATTTCGTGGCGATCCTCGTGCTGTTCGTGCTGGCGGTGGCGGTGGCCGGCTACATCCTCCACAACGAGGGCGTGCGGTTCCCGAGCTTCTTGCCTTTTGGCCAGCCCGCGCCGTTCACGCTCAACGCCGACTTCGCCAACGCCCAGGCGGTCACCCCCGGTCAGGGCCAGACGGTGCGGGTTTCCGGCGTACAGGTCGGCACGATCACGAGCGTCGAGCTCAAGAACGGGATCGCCGACGTCAAGATGTCGATCCAGCCGAAGTACAAGAAGATCATCCACACCAACGCCACCGCCCTGCTCAGGCCCAAGACCGGCCTCCAGGACATGTTCGTGGAGCTCAACCCGGGTTCCGGGCCACCTAGCACGGTGATCAAGGCCGGCTACACGATCCCGCTCGGCCAGACCAACCCCGAGGTCAACGTCGACGAGATCCTCTCCTCGCTGGACGCCGATACGCGCGAGTACCTGCAGCTGCTGGTCAACGGAGCGGGTCAGGGACTCAACGGCCGCGGCACGGAGCTGGCCCAGGTGTTGGAGCGCTTCGAGCCCACCCACCAGGACCTGGCGCGGCTGAACGAGGCGGTGGCCGCCCGCGGCTCCGATCTGCGCCAGCTCGTCAACTCGCTCAGACGGCTGAACGACGCCCTGGTCGCCAAGCGGGCCCAGATCGTGCAGATGATCGACTCGAGCTCGGCGGTCTTCACCGCGCTGGCCTCGGAGGACTCGAACATCAGCCGCTCGGTGGCCGACCTGCCGGCGACGCTCACCCAGACCCAGGAGACGCTGGCCAAGGTGCAGAAGTTCGCCCAGCTGCTGGGGCCGACGTCGTCCAAGCTGCTGCCCGCGGCGCGGGCACTGCCGGCCGCCAACCAGGCGCTCGCCGCGCTGGCCAAGCCGAGCACGCCGATCATCCAGAACCAGATCCGGCCGTTCGTGGTCGCGGCGCGGCCGCTGGTGCAGAACCTCGAACCGGCGTCGATCAACCTGGCCAACGCCACGCCCAGCCTGACGA
Source organism: uncultured Actinomycetes bacterium (assembly GCA_963846075.1). Lineage (GTDB taxonomy): Bacteria > Actinomycetota > Thermoleophilia > Solirubrobacterales > Solirubrobacteraceae > Palsa-465. The sequence continues at coordinate 83,420 of CAWJUS010000007.1, forward strand.
CCACCTTCAACGTGCTGAATCACTTCTTCAACCTCCTCGGCTACAACCCGACGGTCGCGGACTCGAGCCAGCACGGCTATCTGTGGTGGCTGGCCTGGCTCGGGCACATCGGCCGCACCGTGTTCTCCGTCCAGGACGGCAACGGCGACTTCCGCCAGGGCATCCTGCAGGTCAGCTGCGCGACGATCGCCGAGCTCCTCAACGGCCTGCCCTCGGCCATCGGCTCGCTCGTGCTTCAGGCCTACAACCTGGTGCCGATCCTCTCCGACGCCAACCTGTGCCCGGTGCAGGCGTCGGCGATCCGCTCCGCCTACCAGAAGTACCAAGCCGCCGGCGGCTCGACGGCTTCCAGCACCACGTCCGGGGCCACCTCGGGCGGCTCCAGCGCCAAGGCCCGGGCCACCACCGGCTCGACCACGGTCGACGGCCTGAAGAACCTGTTCCTGCCCACGGTCCCCGTTCACTGATGGAAACCAGCGCTCCCTCATTCGGCAAGATCGCCTCGATGGTGCTGTTCACGCTGTCGTGCGTCGGTCTGCTGCTGTTCCTATGGGTCGAGTTCGGCGGTACGTTGCCGTTCAACTCCCAGGGCTACCGCTTCGAGGCCTCGTTCCCCTACGCGCAGGAGCTGGCCACCCCGGCCGACGTGCGGATCGCCGGCGTGTCCGTGGGCAAGGTCGTCTCCACGAGCCTCGACCCCCAGGGCAACCGCACGATCGCCGTCATCCAGATAAACAAGCAGTACGCGCCCATCCGCCGCGACACCCAGGCCATCCTGCGGACCAAGACGATCCTCGGCGAGACATACGTGGAGCTCTCACCGGGCACGCCGAACAGCCCGCCGCTCCCCGACGGCGCGATGCTGCGTCGAAGTCAGGTCCAACAAGCGGTGCAGTTCGACCAGGTGTTCGACGCGCTGAACGCCCCCACCCGCCAGGCATTCCGCCAGTGGCAGCAGGCACTGGCACAGGCCATCCAGGGCAACGACCAGAACCTCAACAACGTGATCGGCAACCTGCCGACGTTCGCCGCGGACGCGACCAACATCCTCCAGGTCCTCGACATTGAGCATGCCTCGGTCGTGAGCCTGCTGCGCAACGGAGGCACGGTGTTCGGCGCGATCACCCAGGACCCGGCCGCCCTGCGCACGCTGATCACCACCGGCGAGACGACGTTCAATACCACGGCCGCGAACAACGCCGCGCTGGCCGCCACGTTCCGCGTGTTCCCCACGTTCCTGAACGAGACCAAGCTGACAATGACCCGGCTCAAGTCGTTCGCGCTGGACACCGATCCCCTGGTCAAGGGGCTGGTTCCCGTGGCCAAGCAGCTCGTGCCGACGCTGCGCGACGTGAAAACGCTGTCGCCCTACCTGGAGGACCTGTTCTACAAGCTCCGACCGTTGATCAACGTCTCGATCACCGGCCTCCCGGCGATCTCCCAGGTCCTCGACGGGGCCCAGCCGCTGCTGGGCCAGCTGGGGCCGTTCCTCGAACAGCTGAACCCGATCATCAACTGGCTGGCGCTCCACCAGCAGCTGACCTCCGACTTCATCAGCCTTCCCGCGACCACGCTCGACGCGACTACCGGCGGCGTGGCCGGAGGCACCGGCCACTACCTGCGCACGATGTCGCCGCTGGGGCCAGACACGCTGTCGCTCAGCAGACTCGGACCCAGGACAACCGCGGCAACGTGTACCCGCCGCCGCTGTGGGCGCCGTCGGGCAACCCCGCCGGCTACTTCGGGCACGGCAGCGTGATGCCGCTCGTGGGACTGCAACAACGTCGGCGGTCCGACGCCAGGACACGGTCGGCGGTGGCCCCCCGTGCTGGGTCGACACGCCTCCGGGATCGCTGCTCGGCCAGAGCAACCCCTTCCCGCACATCACCGCCGACCAGTACTCGAGTAAGTAGGAAGCTCGGCTGGTGGACGGGATAAAGGCCGTCGCGGCGGTGGCGCTGGCGGGCGCGGTCATCGCCGGCGGCTGCGGCTCGAGCCGCAAGGCCTCGGCCTCGGTCCGGGGCCTGAGCGTCTCCTCCAGCCCGACCCAGTCGACGGCGACGCAGCCCCCGTCCGCGGCCTCGCCCGCCGTGGGCACGGCCCAGCGCGTCAAGACGAGCGGAGCGACCCTCACGGTCAAGGTCCTGCGGGTCAGTCGATCCCCTGCGCGACTCGGGCGCGGCGCTCGTCCCCGGCTCGCGCGCCGTGGGCGTGATGCTCAGCATCGCCAGCCACGGCCCCGGGATCTATGACAGCTCCGCCACGGGCGACGTGTCGATCGTCGCCTCCGCGGGCACCGCAACGCCCGTGTTCGCCCAGCGCGGCGTCTGCCAGACCCCGCTTCGCGACTTCGATAACTACATCAGCCCGGGGGAGAAGCGGATCGGCTGCGTGGCGTTCTCGCTACCGGCCGGCGCGCGCCTGTTGTCCGTGCGCTTCTCGCCGCACGCCAAGGCCGCGGGGCGCGTCAGCTGGTCGGTGTCCTGAGGGGGTCTCGCGCGGCTGGCTACGGCGGCCTGGCTCGCGGCGCGGGCGGCGCCGGCGGCGAGACCCTCGAGCACGGTGGCCGCCAGCTCCCGGTCGCCCTGGATGCTCAAACCGTCCAGGCCACCGCCGGGAGACAGCGCGCTCACCCATTCGTCCACGGTGCCGCTGACCATCGCGTCGGCCCGCTCGGCATCCCGCTCCCGAACGCTGACGCTCCCGCCCGAGGCGACGAGTTCGTAGGTCAGCGACTCCTCGCCACCAGCACCCTCGACCCTCAGGCCCACCGTGGCGTTCGCCTTCGCCGGCGGCGCGAGCATCCCGGGCGCCAGCCGGAAGATCGCGCCGATGTCGATCCGCTCGGAGTTCCGCGGAGCGCCCCATGCCCAGTGGTAGCCCCAGCGCGCGAGCTCGCCCAGCACGGGCATCAGCGCGTACGCCCGCTCTGTGAGCTCGTACTCCACGCGGGGCGGTACCTCGCGGAAGCGCCTGCGGGTGAGCATGCCGTCGGCGACCATGCGGTTGAGCCTCGAGCGCAGCTGTTCGGTGGAGATCCCGGGCAGCACGCGCTGCAGCTCGACGAACCGCCGCGGACCGGCGGACAGGTCGCGGATGATCAACAGCGTCCACTTGTCGCCCACGAGATCGAGCGCGCGGGCGTCTGGCGACCATTGGTCGTAGGGATGGCGTTTAGGTGCTGGCACGGTGGCGATCACAGACTCCCGGAAGTCGACTTTCACCGTCTAACTTCCAGAATAAAGCCCTCAGCAGGAGTTTGCGCCGGTATAGGCATGTTTGCTCCGACTTTGGCCTCTTTTCGGTAAGACGCGATAACTGCTTATACGCAATGGAGCGGCTGATCCCAGAAGTTTTCGCGATTTAGACGGTTTTTTGCGCCAGTTTTCCGCTTGGGCGTCGTTTTGGACCCTACATGGGAGAACTAATCGCTCTCGCAGAACGGCGTCAATCTCGCTCGCTTCGGATTCCAGGGTCCGGGCTGGCGTTCTACTTCGATCTCGGCTGCCCATTCTCCTATCTGGCGGCGGAGCGCATCGAGCGGACGCTGGGCGAGGTCGATTGGGTTCCCGTGGCGGGACAGGCCCTGGATCGCGACGTGCGGGGCGCGGTGAAGGCCAGGGGCAAGCGGGCTGCTCTCGACATCGCGGGAGACGAGCGGCTCGAGGAGCTCCGCCTGCGGGCGGAGCGCAGGGCGGCCGAGCTGCGGCTGCCACTGGTGTGGCCCGACCGTTTCCCGGCGCCCGTTCCCGGCGCGCTGCGGGCCGCTCAGTGTGCGGCGCAGACCGGCGCCGGCGCCAGGTTCGCGCTTGCGGCTGCGCGACTGGCGTTCTGCGGCGGCTTCGACCTCGAAGACCCCGAGGTCCTGGCCGAGTCCGCCGCAGCGGCGGGGATGACGCTCGAGGAGTGCCTGGCGGCGGTGGGCAACGCGGCGCTCGACGCGTCATTGCGCGCTACGGCTCGGGAGCTCGCGGGGCAGGGGCTGCGCGAGCTTCCGGCCGTCCGCGTCGGCTCGCGCCTATTCGCCGGCGAGCAGCGCCTCCCCGAGGTCGCGGCTCTGCTCGGCGTTCGCGCTGAGCCCGATGGTTGGCGGGCCCGCCAGGTGGTAGACGACGCGTGGGGCGCCCCGGCGCGCACCGCGCGTCGCTACCGCGCCCGCAGACTGAGTGGGGGACACCCACCGGCGCGGGTGGGCTAGGGCAAGGGGTAACTGGGGAGCCCGGCAGGGGTACGCGGGAGGCCGGGGCGCGGTGGGGTTGGGGCCCCCACCGCCCCCCGCACCGCGCACCGCGCACCGCGCGTGGGTGATCGCGCGCGGCGACGGGCTGCCGGGGGCCCTCCGAGCCCGTCCGGGGCCGTCCGAGCCGACGGGCGTGCGCCCCGGGCCGCTTGGGCGGACGGGCGTGCGCCCCGGGGCCGCCTGGGCGGACATTTTTGACCACTCGTGCACCCGTAAAGCGAGGTGTGGTCGATTGTGCTCGCTAGGCGAACAGAACTAACCCCGAACGCCGGCGCGCGCCGACGAGTGTCCGTTTATGTTCGGCCCGCTCCGCGCGGAGGCGCGCTCGGCGGCGCGGTCGCGCGCCCGGCCCCGCGCGGCGGCGCGCTCGCGCGCCCGGCCCGGTGCGCAGTCGGCGGCGCGCCCCCGCCTGAGACACTCTCGCCATGAAGGATCCGGTCGACAGGGCGATTCGATCCATCACCGAGACGAATTCCTACGCGCTCGTCTGGCTGCAGTTCGGGGTCGCGCACCTGGTGTTCCTCGGTGGCCTGGGCCTGCTGGCCCTCTACCAGCCGATGCCGCTGCGGACCTTCCTGCTGCTGACGCTGATCTCCCAGGCCCTGGTGGCGATGGACAACGTGCTCTCGATCAGGTTGACCAAGAAGATGTGGCGCCCGGTCCGGGCGTGGGAGGCGGGGCCCCGCGACCGAACGGCGACGATCACCGCCTGGCGGGCGCTGGCCACCCTCCCGATCGAGTACGTGCGCCACATGCTGCGCCGTTACCCGTTCGTCTACGCCTACCTGCCGTTCATCGCCTTCACCACCTGGAAGCTGAAGCTCCCCTGGTACTCGTTCTTCATCCTTGCAGTGGCCGGTACGGTGGTGCTGCTCTACAGCCTGATCTTGCGCTACTTCATGATGGAGGTGGTCACGCGGCCGGTCCTCGAGCGCGTGAGCCGATCGCTCCCCGCCGACTTCGAGCTCGACGCCCCGGGGCTGCCGTTGCGCTGGCGCCTGCTGGCGCTGGGGCCGGCGATCAACCTCATCACCGGCGTGGTGGTGGCGGGCCTGGCGGCCAACGGCCACCGTTCCGGGCTCAGCGGCCTGGGCCTCTCGTGGCTGATCGCGCTCGGCGTCTCGTTCACGATCTCGTTCGAGCTCGTCGTCCTGGTGGTCCGCTCGCTGGCTAGCTCGCTGGCGGACCTCCAGCGGGCCACCGACCGCATCCGCGCCGGCGACTACACGGCGCGCGTGGCGGTGGTGGCCACCGATGAGACCGGGCGCCTCAGCCAGTCGTTCAACACGATGGTCAAGGGACTCGACGAGCGCGAGCGCCTGCGCGAGGCGTTCGGCGCCTATGTCGATCCCGGCCTGGCCGAGAGGGTGCTGAGCGAGGGCTCCGACTTCGCCGGCGAGGAGGTGGCGGTCAGCGTGCTGTTCCTCGACATCCGTGACTTCACCACGTTCGCCGAGGACGCCGAGCCCAAGCAGGTGGTGGCGCTGCTCAACGGGTTCTGGGAGCTCGTCGTCCCGGTCCTGTTGCGCCACGGCGGCCACGCCAACAAGTTCATCGGCGACGGGCTGCTCGGGGTCTTCGGCGCGCCCCAGCGCCTTGACGACCACGCCGAGCGGGCCGTGGCCGCGGCCCGCGAGATCCTCCGCCTGGTGGGCGATCGCTACCGGGGCTCAGTGCAAGTGGGCATCGGCGTCAACTCGGGCAACGTCGTCGCCGGCACCGTGGGCGGCGGCGGCCGCGTGGAGTTCACGGTGATCGGCGACACGGTCAACACGGCCTCGCGCGTGGAGCAGGCCACGCGGCAGACGGGCGATGACCTGCTAATAACCGACGCCACCAAGCGGCTACTGCCCCCGGGAGCGTGCGCCCTCGAGCGGCGGCAGACAGTCCACCTGAAGGGCAGGCGTGAGCCGGTGCAGCTGTGGACGCCCGCGCCCGAGCAGCCGGAGGACAAGCGCCCCCTCGCGGCCTCAGTACGGCGCGACCAGGCCCGCCAGGATCAGGTCGTTTAGCGGCGCGGCCCGCTCTTCCTCGAAGAGCTCGTCCTCTGGTTCGGGCTCCAGGAGCGCTTCGGGCTCCGCCGGGGCGGCCATCACCGCCGGCAGCGGCTCGAAGTCTCCAATCCGCGAACAGATCGCGTCGAACTGCTCGTGATCTTCCGAAGGCATCTGCGGTGCGGTCATTTCCGACCTCCCTTCGTCGCTATCAATCGAGCTCCATCCGATCCTATGACCGTCGTCAAATTGCCGGTGTTAGCGTCCCCTATCGGGTGAGCACCGAGACCTCGACCCAGGTGCACGGCGGGCGGCTGATCGCCGGGCGGCTCAAGGCGCACGGCGTGGGCAAGCTGTTCACGCTCTCGGGCGGGCATCTGTTCTCGATCTACGACGGCTGCCGGGCCGAGGGGATCGAGCTGATCGACGTGCGCCACGAGCAGTCGGCGGCGTTCGCGGCGGAGGGCTGGTCGAAGGTCACGCGCACCCCCGGGGTGTGCGCGCTGACCGCCGGGCCGGGGGTGACAAACGGCATGAGCGCGCTTGCCTCGGCCGCCCAGAACCACTCGCCGCTGCTGGCACTCGCGGGCCGCGCGCCGCAGCTTCGCTGGGGCCAGGGATCGCTTCAGGAGATCGACCACGTGCCATTCGTGCGGCCGCTGGCCAAGCTGGCGGCGACCGCCTCGAGCACGGCCGAGATCCCGTCGCTGGTCGACGAGGCGCTGGCCGCGGCGCTCGAGCCCCACGGCGGCCCGGCGTTCGTGGACTTCCCGCTCGACCACGTGTTCATGGAGGGGCCCGAGCCGCCCGAGGAGACCGCCCGCGCGGCCGAGCCGTGGAAGCGCGCCGCGTCGCCGACCCGCGCGCCGTCGAGCGCGCGGCGGCGCTGCTGCGCGACGCCGAGCGCCCGGTGATCATGGCCGGCACCGACCTCTACTGGGGCCACGGCGAGGAGGCCCTGCGCGCCCTGGCCGAGCAGCTGCGGATCCCGGTGTTCCTGAACGGGCTGGGCCGCGGGTGCCTGCCCGCCGACCACGAGCTCTACTTCTCGCGCGCCAGGTCGGTGGGCCTGGGCGGCGCCGACGTGGCGCTGGTGATCGGCGTCCCGCTCGACTTCAGGCTGGGCTTCGGCGCCTCGTTCGCCCCCGAGGCCAAGGTCGTCGTGATCGACGCCGCCGAGCCGCGGCGCGAACATCCCCGCCCCGTGGCCGCGGAGCTCTACGGCGCTCTGCCCGCCACGCTCGACGCCCTGCGGTCATCGTCGCTGCGGGGGGACTCCGGCCGGGATCGCGAGCGCTGGGTCGAGTCGTTGCGCGCCGCCGAGCGCGAGCGTCGCGCCGCCGAGGCGGCCGGGCTGTCCGACGAGCGGGCGCCGCTTCATCCCATGCGGATCTATGGCGAGCTCTCCCAGATGCTCGACCGCGACGCGATCGTGATCGGCGACGGCGGCGACTTCGTCTCGTTCGCCGGCCGCCTGATCGACTCCTACCAGCCCGGCTGCTGGCTCGACCCAGGGCCGTTCGGGTGCCTGGGCTCGGGCCCTGGGTACGCGCTGGCGGCAAAGCTCGCGCGCCCCGAGCGCCAGGTCGTGCTGCTGCTGGGCGACGGCGCGTTCGGCTTCGCCGGCATGGAGCTCGACACCCTGGCCCGGCACGGCGTTCCGGTGGTGATGGTGGTCGCCAACAACGGCATCTGGGCGCTCGAGAAGCACCCCATGGAGGCCCTCTACGGCTATTCGGTGGTGGCCGAGCTGCGGCCGGAGACGCGCTACGACCTACTGGCGGAGGCGCTCGGCTGCCACGGGGAGCTTGTATCGAGGCCGGCGGAGCTGCGGCCGGCGCTCGAGCGGGCGTTCGCCTCGGGCGCGCCGGCGCTCGTCAACGTCCTCACGGACCCCAGCGTCGCGTATCCGCGCAAATCGAATTTGGCTTGATGGGCTCGGCGCATGCGCCGAGCCCCCGGTCGGCGATCATGATGCGGACCGGCCGGCCGGAACATGTTCCGGACCGGAACACAATGAGGACCGCGCGCACCCACAACGAAAACCGCCCGCGTTTTGCGGGCGGCTTCCGATCCAGGTGAAGGCCCATCCGGGACGGGCAGGGGTACGTGCCGAAAAGGACCTTGCGTAAGGTGGCTCAGGCGGCGGGAGGCGCCGATGTCTGCGGCTTCACCTGAGCCTATGTGTCGGAGGATTCCACTCACGGTGGAATATCCCCGCCGAGGATCATCCTCACTGGACGCTCTGTTCGCAATCGGACATCCGTCCAGATGGTGTTACCTATGCTCGAACTAATGCGGAATCTCCTTTCTTTTCCCAATCCGGTCAACGAAAAGGCGGCCCGCGTCGTGGCCGGCGTCGTCCTGGCCGCCGTGGTCGTCACGCTGGCTACCGGGTTCTACTGGCTGTTGATTCCGCTGGCCTACGGCTTCTGGGCCCGGGTGCTGACCGGCCCCAAGCTCAGCCCGCTGGGGTGGACGGCGCAGAACGTGATCGCTCCGCGGCTCGGCGAGCGCAAGCCCGTCCCCGGTCCGCCCAAGCGCTTCGCGCAGGGGATGGGGGCGGTGATGTCGACTGCGGCGCTCGTGCTGGCGTTTGCCGCTTCGCAGACGGCGGCCGACGTGGTGCTGGCCCTGATTCTGGTGGCAGCGGGCCTGGAGTCGATTGCCGGCTACTGCATCGGCTGCAAGGTCTTCGGACTGCTGATGCGCGCGGGTCTCATCCCCGAGCGCGTGTGCGAGGAATGCGCGGACCTCGGCCCGCGGCTCCGCGGCGCGGCTTCATAGCCCCAGCGCCGCGCCCCGCAGGATGTCGTGCTCCGAGACCTCCACCTGGCTGGAGGCCGAACGCCTCGAGCACCTCGAGCAGGATCGCCACGCCCGGCCACGATCGTCGGCGCCCGAGCCGGGTCGAGCCCCTTGATCTGACGCCGCTCGTCGAGCGGGACCGACGCCACGCGGACGAGGATCTCGCGCGCCTCGGGCTCGTCGAGCAGGAAGCCGTGGGCCTTCGCCGGGTCATAGGGCTCGAGCTCCTGGGCGATCGCGGCCGACTGCGTGGCGGTCCCCGCCACCGCGATCCCCCGTTCGACCGCCCGGCGGCGCTCCTCGGGGACGGACTCGTCGAAGATCGCGCGCACCTCGCGCCGCAGCTCGTCGAGCTCCTCTTCGCGCGGCGGGTCGGTATGCAGGTGGCGCTCGGTCTGGCGGACGACGCCGGCCTGGGTCGAGACGTGAAAGTCCGCTTTGCGCCCGGTGCCGATGACGAGCTCGGTCGAGCCGCCGCCGATGTCGACCACCAGCGTCGGCGTGGAGTCGTCGGGGTCGCGCTCGCTCGTGGCGCCGAGGAAGGTCAGACCCGCCTCTTCGTCGCCGGTCAGGACGTGGGGTTCGAGTCCGTAGCGCTCTTTGACGGTGTCGGCGAACTCGGAGCCGTTGGAGGCGTCGCGTACGGCGCTCGTCAGCACCGCGATCCGCTTGTCCGCGTGATGGCTCTCGATGCTCTCGGCGTATTCGTCGAGCGTCCGGTAGACGCGCTCCATTCCCTCCTCGCTGAGCGCGCCGTTTGAGTCGACGCCGGCGCCGAGGCGGGTGACGTTGGAGCGACGGTCGAGCTCGTCGAGCACGCGGCCGTCCTCGACGTCCGCGACCAGAAGGCGGGTGGAGTTGCTGCCGATGTCGGCCACGGCGACGCGCACGGACGGGACACTAATCGGCCTGGTGCGGCATCGGCTTGCCGTCTAGCGCCGCCAGCAGGTTCTCCACGGCCAGCTCGGCCATCCGCTCGCGCGCCGCCTGCGTGGCGGACGCCACGTGGGGCGTGATGATCAGGTTCGGGGCTCTGAGCAGCGGATGATCGGCGGGGAGCGGCTCGGGGTCGGTAACGTCGAGCGCCGCGCCGGCGATTCTCTGTTGCGCGAGCGCCTCGGCCAGCGCTTCCTGGTCGACGATCCCGCCGCGCGCCGTGTTGATCGAGGATCGCCGTCCGTTTCATCCGCTTCAGCGCGCTCTCGTCGATGAGGTGCCGGGTCTCCGGGGTCAGCGGCGCATGCAGGGAGACGAAGTCCGAGTCGCTCAGGAGCTCGTCGAGCGGGTCGCCGGGACCGGCGTGGAGCACCCGCATCGCGAAGCCCTGGGCGCGCTCGGCGACCGCCCGCCCGATCCGCCCGAAGCCGATGATCCCGAGCGTCTGGCCGTAGACCTGGCGGCCGAGGTGTAGGGCCGGCTCCCAGGTGACCCAGTCGCCGTCGGCCACGGCCTCGATCGCCTCGGGCAGCTTGCGCGCCGCGGCGAGCAGCAGCGCGAAGGTCATGTCGGCTGTGGCGTCGGTCAGGACGTCGGGCGTGTTGCCGACGGGGATGCCCCTGCGGTCAGCGGCGGCGAGATCGACGTTGTCGAAGCCCACGGCGTAGTTTGAGATCGCCCTCAGCCGGGGGGAGGCGTCGATGAGCTGCGCGTCGACGCGGTCGGTGAGGAGGGTCAGGAGGCCGTCTGCTTGTTTGCGTGCGCTCTGCAGCTCCTCAGGCGTGGGCGGGAGGCGCCCGTCCCAGATCTCTACGTCGTGGGATTGCTCGAGCCGCTCGAGCGCGTGGCCCGGCAGGCGGCGGGTTACAAAGACGTGGGCCACTCCGTCGGGGAGTGGCTAGGTGGCCCAGTCGAAGCTGAACGAGCGCGTGCCGGCGGAGCAGCTGACGTCCGCCCCGAGCGCGGTCATTTCACCGGGTGGGCGGAAGCTCTTCGTGACCTTGCAGGTGAAGCCGTCGGTCTTGAGGTTGCCGCTCCGCAGGAGCTTGCCGCTGGAGATGGCGTCCAGCGCCTTCGCGCAGACCATGTTGTCCGTGGCGACATGGCTGAGCGGCACGCTGCGGTCGTTCGACGGACCGTGCCCGTAGGAATAGCTGCAGTGGCGGACCTTGGCGCTGGCGGCGCCCGGCGCGAGCGCCAGCAGCGCCAGGCCGAGACAGGCGACGGCGGCGGCGATCAGGCGCATCGTGAGATTGTCCATCAACGCCGTGGAGGGCTCAAGTGGCTACGCGACACCAGATCAGTCCATCAGACCTCTGCGCATGGCCTCGGCGACGGCCGCGGCCCGATCGGACACTCCGAGCTTCTCGTAGAGATGTTGCTGGTGGGTCTTGATCGTCGCCGTGCTCAAGTGCAGTCGCGTCCCGATGTCCGGAGCTGAACAGCCTTCCGCCGTCAACGCCAGGATCTCGTGCTCGCGGGGGGTGAGCCTGGGTCCGGTGGCCGGGAGAGCGGTTCTGAATCTCTTGCAGCAAGCTCGATTGAATCGCCGGCGCCAAGCCGCGTCTGTCCGCGGGCGACCGCGGCGACCGTGCGACAGATCTCCTCGCTGTCGGCGGTCTTGACGAGATAGGCGTCGGCACCCGCCGCTAGCGCTTGGTAGGCGTGCTCGCCGTCCTCGTCCGGAGCCACCATCACGATGCGCGTGGTCGGGCTTTCGCGCTTGATCGCCTGCACCAAGGCCGCGCCGTCAAGTCCCGGCATCCGCCTATCCAGCACCGCGACGTCCGGCGAGAGGCGCTTGATCTCCGCCAGGGCCGTCCGTCCTTCCGACGAGGCGCCGACCAGGTCGAAATCGGGTCGACCGCCAATGGTCCGGGCCAGGGCGTCGCGATAGAGCGGGTGGTCGTCGCTGACGTACACCCTCACCGCAACCGACGGCCTCCTCATTGCAATGGTCTACCAACCTGAGCATTGCTTTTCAACCCTGCCAAATGCTGGACTTTCATCACCATCTCAACCGATCGGGGGACGTGCGACCGTTGGGTGGTTCCTCGACCCAATTGCAACCGCTCGTCGGATGTGGGCGCAGCTCGTTAGGGCCGATAGGAAAGGTGTCGATCCTTCGCCGCGCCCAGGTCCGCGAGGGGTTGACGTGATTCGATCCAGAGTGCCGGGAGGTCAGTGATGTCCGCAAGCGCGGCAGAGTTTGCGCCGGGCCGTCGGGTTCCGACCCGCGGTCGGCGGCCCCTCGTTGGGTTGCTAATCGTGGCCGCCTTCGCCCTCGTCGGGCTCATTGCGACGTTCTACGTCGTGTTGGACTTGGGTGCCGGCACGCTCGTCAAGGTGGGCCTGATTGCGGCGCTCGGCTGGCTCGCGGTATCGATCGTGGCTGTAGCGGTCTGTGTGGCGTCCTCTCGCGCGAGCTAGCTCCGGCGAGTGACCACGGTGCTCCGCGAGGCGCCTCCGTGTGGCGCGGCGGCTGAGCGGACCTAAAGAACTGACATTGGCAGGAGGTGTTGAGCAATGCGACTCATGACGCGTAACAAGGACCGGACGTCGCCCGACGCGGCCGTGCACAACGAGGCCGTGGACCGCGGCGCGTGGTATCCCGATCCTTACGGAGAGGCCCAGGAACGCTGGTACGACGGTACGGCCTGGACGCAGCAGGTCAGAGGCGATGGGGCCAGCCGCTCCGAGTCTGCGAGCGGGGACACGAACGAAGCCGCGGTGGCGACGGTAGCCGAGCCCGAAGTGTCGCCCGAGCCTACGGCAGAGACTTGGGCGCCACCCGTCGCCGTCGCTGTCGAACCCGGGGTCGCGGCGCCTGACGCGATCGTTCCGCCTCCGACGAACGGCGGTTGGTCGGCGCCGGCTACCGAGGGATTGCAGCCTCCGCCGCCTGAGCCGATGACGCGGTTCGAGGTCCCGGCTGTCGGGAACGGTTCGGTCCGGGTGGGGAATGGTGCTTCAAGCTCCGGGTTCGGGCCGCCGACCGAAAGCGGACCCGCCCGGCTTTGTCCGTATTGCGCCGCCCTGTGCCACAGCGACGGCCTCTACTGCCCGCACTGCGGCGGGCCGTTCGCCGGCGCACAGGCTCGACCGGGCATCTCGACTCGCGTAAAGGTCGCCGCCTGGTCGGTGGCCGCGCTGCTCGTGCTGGGTGGGGCCGGCGCCGGCGTGGCGATCAAGCTCCACCACGACAGTCAGGTGGCAGCTCAGCATCGTCGCGCAGCCGCTGCGGCCGCCGCGCGTCAGCAGGCGCAGGCGCAGGCGCAGCAGGCCGAGCAGGCACAGAGGCAGAGCCTCGAGAGCCAGCTCGAGTCCGCCATCACCAACGACGCGACGCAGAAAGCGAACTCGGGGCGTGCTGTTCAACGGGCCCGCAAGTAGCACGACGTGCACACCGCTGAGCGGTGGCAGTTCCCAGGACCTCAGCCAGTCCTCGGGCTCCTACAGCTGCACGGCCGTCTACCAGACGAACGGCGATGGCACCACCACCGGCTATGCCTACACGGGAAACATCAACTTCGACACGGGGATGATGACCTGGCACCTCGGCAACACGCCGTGAGGGGGCGTTGACGGTGGCCACCATCACGGTTACCCGATGTCCGAGCTGCGGTCGCCTCTGCGATGAGCCGGGTCGGTTCTGTCCAGGGTGCGGGGCCAACCTCATGCCGCCGTCTGTGCAGCGCCCGTATGCGGTGCCCGGCTGGAGTCCTCCGAGCCAACCTGGGCCTGGCGCTGGGCCGACGCCCGATCGCTCATTCGTCGTTGCGATGGTGACCGGCACGCTGCTGTTCCTCATCGTGCTCGGCGTCGGGCTCTACCTGGGCGGCGTCTTCGGCTCGAGCGGCAGCTCGGGGCTCACGCCCTCGCCGGCCACGAAGGCGCCCGGAGCGCACGTGCCCGCTCCCGGTCCGTCTACTCCCAGCGCGCCTCCCAACCAACCCACCGATACCTATAGCGGCCAGGCGTTCTCGATCCAGTATCCGGCAGGCTGGAGCGTCCAGAGCGCGGAGACACAGCGCGGCTTGGGGAACCGACACCACGATCGTCTCGCCGAGCGATCCGAACGTGCTGCTGCGCGTCGACGTCTCGTCGAACACCGCGGCGACGGACCCGCTGTCGGCTGCTCAACCGATCATCAACCAGCTCCAGCAAGAGGCCGGTTATCAGCAACTCGATTTGACCTCGGGCACCTTCGACGGCTTTCCAGCCGAGCACTGGGGCTTTGTGGTCAACGAGTCAGGCGTGCTGCTGCGCAAGGAGGACGAGTTCTTCATCGACAGCAGCAACGGCGACGGCGTTGCGGTACTCACCCAGGCGCCGGCCGCCGACTACGGGGCTTACTCGAGCCAGTTCGCGGCGCTGCGCCAGACACTGTCAATGAATTAGGAGCCTGAGCGACATGGAATCCCTAGAGGTCTCACCTGTCAGTCCGCCGTCATCCACCCGGGTCGCTGCCTGTGGCCACTGCGGTCGGGATGCTCAGACCTCCGATCGCTTCTGCCGCTACTGCGGCGCGACTCTCGCCACGCCAGGGCCGGGGAGTACGTCGCCCGCGTGGCCTCCGCCACCGGCTTACGCGCCGCCAGTCACAGCCGCGCCTTCGACCAACGGGATGGCGGTCGCGTCGCTCGTGCTGGGGATCCTGTGGCTCTGGGGTCTCGGCTCGCTCCTGGCGTTGATCTTCGGCGTGATGGGCAAGAACCAGATTGACCGGTCAGCCGGTCATGAGACCGGGCGTGGCATGGCCATCGCCGGGCTCGTGCTGGGGATCGTGGGGCTCGTGGGGGCGGTGGTCCTCGCGCTGATCATCGCCGGCGCCCTTAGCGCCAGCGGCAGTTGACACTCGATTCGGAAACCTGACTCTCACCTTGGGGGCTTTATGAAACTCGCTGGCAGGATCATCACTTGGGTAGGTGGCCTTCTTCTCGTCGTCGCCTGCTTCTTGCACTTCAGCGCAGGCGTCAGTCTGTGGGGCGGCGGCGCGCGCGACGCACTGCTACTGACTGTGCTGGCCGCCGCGGGAGTGACTCTCTCGATCGTCTCCATCTTTGCGGACTTTTCCGTTCTAGTCGCCGCTCAGGTGGCGCTAGGGGTATACGCCTTTGGCGAGGCGTTCACTCTGGGAGGCGTAGGCAACTTCAGCGGCCTTCAGGTCGGGTTCTGGCTGGCGTCGATCGCGTCCGCGGGCATGGTCGTGGGCGGGTCCTTGCTCGCCGCCGCGATCTGGGGAAGGCACGGCTGGAAGCGGACCACGGGCCTGATGGGGCCTGGGTGGCGCTCGGCACCCGCTGCTGTTCCAGGTGCGGTGTCCGCGACGCCGGCTAACGGAAATGGAAGCTCGGTGACCCCGCCAAACGGCAACACGGGCCCGGCCGCTGGGTGGTACCGAGATCCGAGCGGCCAGGGAGCTTTCCGGTACTGGTCCGGACAGACGTGGACCGATCAGGTCCGGGCGTAGGGACGTTTTGTTGATTCTTCACAAGGGGGGTTTATTCGCATGAGCACGAACTCGATGTCATCCGTTCCGGTCGCGGGGTGGTATCCAGAGCCCGGTACGGGTCGCCAGCGTTGGTGGACAGGGTCGGTGTGGGGCGACTACGCCCCGCCTGCGGCTCCCGCTGCCCCATACGTCGAGCCGAGCCGAGGGACCAACGGGATGGCGGTCGCTGCGCTTGTCCTCGGACTCCTATGGGGTTATGGACTTCTTTCGGTGCTGGCCATCATCTTCGGCGCCATCGGCCTCAAGCAGACCGGCGAGCGCAATCAGAGTGGCCGCGGGCTGGCGATCGCCGGCCTGGTGCTGGGCATCGTCGGCGCCTCGATCGCTCTGATCCTCATCGTCGTGGCGGCGTCAGCGAGCAGTTCGGCGTCGACCGTTTCTTATTGATTGGAATAGAACACTCGTCGTAGCACTAGGCGAACCTGCTTTAGGGGGATAACCATGGCCACGGTCTCTTACGTTCGTTGCAAGTCGTGCGGAGGAAGTTACGAAGACGAGGATGGGGGCCTCTTCTGTCCGCACTGCGGGGCGGAGCACTCGGCGCTCGCACAGTCGCCTCCGCCCCCGACGATCGCGCCGAGCCAGCTGCCGACGCCGGATTATCGGCCGCCGGCGCCACCGTCGGGGCTACCGGTGCCTCCGTCGGGGCCACCGGCGCCACCGTCGGGAGCCCGCCGTCCGAACCGCGATCGCCCCTGGCTGATCGGGCTTGGTGTTGCGGCGCTGCTGATCCTGGCCGGGATCGGCGCCGGCTTGTACTTCGGCGGGGTGTTCAACTCGAGCGCTAGCTCGCAGAGCGCAACGCCGGCGTCGAGCGCCACCCCAGCTCCCGGCTCGCCGTCGACCGGCGTCCCGCAGACGCCGACGACGTCAACACCGGCCGCCGGAAGCACGAGCTCCGGGCCCGCGACGACAACGCCCTCGCCCGGTGGCTCGACGCCTTCCTCACCTCCAACCAGCCCGGCGTCTGTGATCCAGACCCATCTCGAGGACATCAACTCGGGCCAGTACCAGGCCGCCTACCAGCTCTTGACCAACGCCTACCAGTCAGCGAACCCCTCGTGGCCCTCGGACCGCGCCACGGCCGATCCCGGGATCAAGCTGCTGTCGGTTGGCACGCCACAGTTCGGGTCGGGAGATGCCCAGGTGCCCGTCGACTTCTACGCGCGTGACCGCAATCCATCGCCGGGGAGCGACACCCAGTGCCGAGAGTTTCAGGGTACGGTGAACATGGTGCAGGAGTCCGGATCGTGGCGGTATGACCCAAGCGGCAGCAGCCTCACCAACACCGTGATGCCCATGAGCGATCCGAACTGTCCGAGCTAGCCGCCTAGAGGGTGGGAAGCGCTCGGCGTCAAGGCACGAACCGTCCGCGCAGGGGATCGCGTCGTGGTCGCCGGGTGGTTCGTCGCCGCACGCTGCTCGCAGGTGTCCTCGCTGTACTCGTCGCGGCTGGCGCTGCCGCCGTCGCGATCACGGTGGACGGCAACTCAGGGAGTGGTTCGTCGCGAGCCGTCCGGATGCCATCGCGAGCGCTGGGCCAGCCGACCACCGGCGCGAGCGCTGGTCAGCGCCATGCTGCGACGGCTCCTGCGCGCGCCGCCCGTCCCACGACGAGCCTGGCGCGGATGCTCGGCCAGATGATGGTCGCCAGCTTCTCGGGCACGGAGCCGCCGGAGTCGCTTCTGGCCCGAATCCGGGCGGGCCAGGTGGGTGGGGTGATCCTGTTCGCCGACAACGTCGCCGGCGGCGTCGCCGCGGTGCGCACGCTCACCGGGACGCTTCAAGCTGCGGCCAGTCAAGGCCACAACCCGCCGCTGCTGATCATGACCGACCAGGAGGGCGGCGAGGTCAAGCGCCTGCCGGGGCCGCCATCGCTGGCCGCGAGCCAGATGACCGCCGGCACGATTGCGTTCAGCCAAGGGCAGGCCACCGGAAGGATGCTGCGCTCGGCGGGAGTCAACCTGGACCTGGCTCCCGTGGCGGATGTCGAGCGGGCGCCGGGCTCGTTCCTCGGTTCGAGGTCGTTCGGAGGCAGCTCGTCGCTCGTCGGCCAGAACGCGTGCGCGTTCGCCGGCGGCCTGGCGTCGGCGCACGTGGCCTTCACGCTCAAGCATTTCCCGGGGTTGGGCCGCGCTGTCGGCAACACCGACGTCGCCCCGGTGGCGGTCGCCGCGTCGTCGAGCGGGATCAGGGCCGACTACACCGCCTACCGGAAATGCGGCGCCAACCCGCTTGGGCTGGTGATGGTGAGCAGCGCGACCTATCCGGCCCTGACCGGTCCGCTGCCGGCCGTCATGTCGGCAACGACCTATTCGCGCGAGTTGTCATTTGCCGTTCCGGGCGGACGCCCGGTGACGATCAGCGACGATCTCCAGACGCCCGCCATCACGAGCCAGGCCTCGCCGGCGCGCCAGGCGATCAACGCGGGGCTCGACCTGCTGATGTACGCCCAGACGGAGGAGGGTTCCGCCGCCGCATACGCGCGCCTCGTCACCGAGGCCCGGGCGGGACTGGTCAGCGGCCGGCGGGTCCGAGCGGCCTATGTGGCGATCACGGCGCTCAAGCGCCGCCTGGGTTAGGCGCTCTCGGCCTGGGCCAGCTGCGCCCGGCCAGCGCGTGCGTCCAGGCGTGGCAGCCCGAGCAGGGCCACCAGCCCACCGAGCAGCGAGAACCCGGCGGCGAGGACGAACGCCAGATGGAAGCCGCTGGTCAGCGCCGAGTGCGCCGCGGCGGTACCCACCGCGTGGTATGACTCGGTCCGGGAGGTGGCCAAGGCGGCAAGGATCGCCAGCCCCAGGGCGCCGCCGAACAGCCGCGAGGTGTTGACCAGGCCGGACGCCAGACCGGCTTCGTCGGAGTCAACGCCGGCCACCGCGGAGATCGTCGCCGGCACGAACGACAAGCCGATGCCGATCGCCACGAGCAGCGAGGGCGCGATCACGTTGGCCAGGTAGTGGCCGTCAACGGGCACCAGCGCGAACAGCAGCAGCCCCGCGGTCTGCAGGGTCATCCCCGCCACCAGCAGCGGCTTGGCGCCGAACCGGGCGACCAACCGCGAGGCAAGCATCGAGCCGAGCGCGATCGAGGCTGTCATCGGCAGGAACGCCAGCCCCGCCCTGATCGGCGAGTAGCCCAGCACCTGCTGCAGGTAGAGCGAGACGAAGAACCACATCCCGAACGTCGCGCCGCCGATCAGCAGCACCACCGCGTTGGCGGCGCTGAGCGCGCGCGAGGCGAAGATGCGCAGCGGCATCAGCGGCGAGCGGGCGAAGCGGCCCTCGACCGCAACGAACACGGCCAGCAGCAGCGCCCCGGCGCCGATCAGCGCGAGCGTCGGCGCAGAGCCCCAGCCAGTGACGTCGGTGCGGACGATTCCCAGCACGAGCACAGACAGCCCGAGGGTGGCGCTCACGGCGCCGAAGAGATCGAAGTTGCGGCGGCGCCCCTCGTCGCGGCCCTCCCCGATGAAGTACAGGGCGGCCGCAGCGGCCAGCAGGCCGATGGGGACGTTGATGAAGAGGATCCAGCGCCAGCTGAGAAGGTCTGTGAGCACGCCGCCGAGGAGCACGCCCGCCGAGCCGCCGGCGGCGCCCATCGCGCCCCACATCCCGAGCGCCCGGTTGCGGGCCGGACCCTCGGGGAAGGTCGTGGTCAAGATCGAGAGCGAGGCCGGGGCGATCACTGCGCCTCCGAGACCCTGCGCCGCGCGAGCGGCGATCAACATGCCCTGGCTGGTGGCGATGCCGCCGGCCAGCGAGGCGAGCGAGAACAGGACGAGCCCGGAGATGAAGACGCGCCGGCGGCCGAGGAGGTCGGCCGCGCGCCCGCCCAGCAGCAGGAAGCCGGCGAAGGTCACCGTGTAGCCGTTGACCACCCACTGCAGGTCCTGCTCGGAGAAGCCCAAGGCGTGCCGCATTGCGGGCAGGGCGACGTTGACGACCGAGACGTCGAGAATCACCATGAACTGAGCCAGGCAGGCCAGGAACAGGGTGGCGCCGAGATGGCGGTGCTCGGTACGCATCTGGACACGTTCGGCGGCGGTGCGCTTTGCCGGGGCCTTCGAAGCGTGTTCTCCGCGGCTCCGGGTGATCAATCGTGTGGGCTTAGACACGACTCGCATGGACCCTCCGGGCTGGTACGATGGTTGTCGTACTACGAACTATAGACAAAAGTTCGATAGTCGTCGAACAATGAGTGCTTTCACTTCAGAAGACGAACGGGACGGGCGCGAGGGGACAGCCGCGGTTGTCCTCGAGACGGGCGTCGCCGCGGAGAGTTCGCCGGCGGTGATCGCGGAGGTTTCGCCGGAGCCGGTTCCGGGTCAGGCGGAGCCGATCCATCATCCCGCGCGGGAGGAGATCGAGCTGGCTGCCGTGCTCCACGCTTTGAGCGACCCGGTCCGGCTTCAGATCATCGGCGCCCTCGCCGACGGGGGAGAGGTCAACTGCAAGAGCTTCGCCCTGCCGGTTTCGAAGTCGACCTGCACCCACCATTTCCGCGTCTTGCGCGAGGCCGGCGTGATCAAGACGCGCGTCGTGGGCACGACGCGGCTGAACTCCCTGCGCCGCGACGACCTCGAATCGCAGTTCCCTGGCCTGATCGACGCGGTGCTTGGCGCGGCCGGCGCGTCGCGCTAGGCGCGAGCGTTTTCGACGTTAGACGCTTGCTCGGAAGAGCGTGACGTTTCGGTCGAGTCGGGCGCCGATGAAGTTGTTGGGCCGACCGCCCTGTGCGTCGAGGTACGCGAGCTCTCGGGAGATCGACCCCAGGTCGCCGGGAAAGACGTGGTCGAGCATCCAGGTCTGGATCGCGACGCCTCCGCCTTCTGTGGCCATCACCCTTAGCGCGCGGGCCTGCTGCGGGTAATCGATCAGCGAGGCGGTGTTGATCAGCCAGTAGCCGCCCGTTTGCGTCGGCCGGGCCGTGATCTGGTTGCGGTGCGTGTGACCCGAGAGGGCGGCGATCACGCGGGGGTGCTGGTCGAGCAGTGAGAGCAGCTGCTCGCCGCCTTCGCTGCCTGCCAGCGGCTGATGGGAGACCGCGATGATCCATTTGTCGTTGGCTGCCCGGAGCTCCTGGGTCAGCCACGCGGGCTGATCGGGCCTGACCAGGCCGCCCGAGCCGCCGGCGCGGCGCGCGAGGTCGAGCACGATCAGGCGGAGGCCTTGTCCGATGTCGGCCGCGTAGTCGAGCGTCGGCTCGATGCGCCCCTGGCTCAGCCGCGCGACCACCTCGCCGGCGTCCATCTCGCTGCGTGCGCGGTCTGCGGGGACCGGCTTCTTGGGAGCAGCCAGGGCCTGAGCGAGGAAGCCATTGACGAGAGTGGGCGTAATCGGCCCGTCGGGCGAGTTCGCGAGCAGCGCTTCCTGCTGCTTCGGAAGCTGAAGTCCCGGCGGCAGCTCCCACAGGGCGCGGTTGCCGGTGGCCAGCGCTCGGGTCTCGGTCGTCGGCGCGATCTCGCCCTGGACGAGGATGTCGTGGTCGCCGAGTACGGGGAAGGTGGTCGTTTTTCGCGTGAGACCGGGGCTGCGGAACGGGTGGGTGGCTCGCTGGAGGAGCCCTGGGTGCCGCGGGGCATCGAGGTCGGGGCGGTAATAGAAGGGGTCGGCGTTGTCGGCCAACTGAACGCCGTAATACGGCGGCTGACCGATGACTCCCCGCTCAAGGACGTTGAGCGCGTTTGTCAGCTCGTTGCTCTGGGCGTTGTCGATCAGATCGCCGCCTTGGATCACCGCGTCGGGTCTGAGGCGATTGATGGATCTGATCGCGCCTGCCAGCACCTGGGTTGTGAGCGTCTCGTGCGGGCGGAAGGTGGACTGAAAGGGAGGGCCGAGCCGGGCAAGGAACGGCACGCGCGCTGGCGAGGAGGCGTCGAGGACATGCGCATCGGTGATGTGGACCAGCGTGGCGAGTGGCTGTTCGTGATGCGCTCGAGGACCGAGATCCGTTCGGGCCAGCAGAGGCTCTCCGGGACCGCGGCTGAGCGCCCCCACCCCGAGCGGATCGACCCACGTGCTCTCGAGTGTGGAGCCGGAGCCGGTCCTCGCCGTGTTGCCTCCGCCGCAGCTGGCGAGGAGCGCGCCGGTCGCGGTCGCCGCGAGGGCTTCGGTGATCGCCTGCCGGCGAGTGATCCTGCGGGGCATCATGTCGCCGCCAGACCCTGGACGATGCTCTGCCTGGTCGCCTGCCGGGCGACCCACAGGACCGCGGCCGCGGCAGCGGCTGCGAGGCCGATCAACACCGCGAGGAGATCGCCTGTCGTCGGCGCGAGCGGGAGGGTCGCGTAGTTGGCGGCGAGGTTTGAGAGCGCAGGCCCGAGGACGATCACTTCGACCGCGATCCCGAGCGCCGCGGCCGGGAGCACCAGCGCCGCAGCGGCGCCCGCAAGCAGGCGCGTGACCGCATGCGCGCCGGCTCCGGAGGCTCTGATTATCGCCACAGTCCTGCGGCGCTCCTGGACCGTCAGGGCGCAGGCCTGCGCCAGCGCGTAGAGGCAGACGAGCCCATCGACGACGGCCACCGCGATCAGGATCGCCCGGAGCGTGTTGACGAGCGGGACGCCCTTACCGACCGCGGTTGACGCCGGGGCCGCGGCGGCTTCCGGTGCCTCGGCGTTGAGCGTGTTCTCGACCGCGCCGACGTCGGCGCCCGGCTTGGCCACGACCACGAGCTGCTCTGAAGCCGACGGATCTGCTCTGAGCATCGCCTGAGCGGGGACGTAGGCCACGCGCCCGTCGTGCTGGAGCGAGCTGACGACGCCGGAGACTGTCAGGCGGAGCTCGCTGCCCGACGAGAACTGGAGCGCCAAGGTGGAGCCGGGGGAGAGGCCGAGCGCGTCCGCCAGCCCCGCCCCGACCTCCGCCTCGTAGGGCCCCGCGATCCGGTGCCCGGCCGTGAGCGGTGGGGCCTCGAATCTGGTGTGGTCCCCGGAATAGCCGATTACGTCGACGGTCTCACCGAGCGAGAACGAGTCTGCGGCCTGGTCCTCGTATCGGGGACCCGCGGCCTGAACGCCCGCGATCCGGCTGACGCGCGGTGCTGCCGACGCCGGGAGATCGGCGGTCAGCTGATAGTGCTTGCCGAGCGCCTGCGGGTCGGTCTGCAGCACGGCGAGTCCGGAGGCCAGGGCAAGCATCAGCAGCACGAACGCGGTCGAGCACCCGAGCGTGACCGCCGTGGCGGCGAGCCGCGTGCGGCGTGCCGCAGCGAGACGTGCGCCGAGCGCGGTGAGGCCGGTTGTTCGTGCTCTGGCTTGTCGACCCGCTCGCTTCGAGCGCGCGCTATGCAGCTCGGCGCCGCGCAACAGCGCGATCGGTGGCTTGCCCGCTGCGCGCCAGGCCGGCCAGGCCGCCGCGATTGCGGGGATGGCCAGTGAAATCGCCCACCCGGCCACGAGAGGTGCGATGAGCCCCGCCCCCGCGGAGGGCTCGTTCAGCAGCATCAGCAGCCGGTCGCTCGGGCCGGTCGTCGCCAGCACGCCGGCGAGAGTTCCCACGGTGGCGGCGGGTACGGCGATCAGCAGCGCCTCGAGCGTCTGGGTGAGGGCGATATGAGCCCGTGGCGCCCCCACCGCGCGCCGCACGCCGATCGACTTCAGCCGCCGCTCCACCTCGGCTCTGGCAGAGGAAGCGAGCAGCACGCCGGCGGTGGCGAGCGCGATCAGCGACAGCGCGACTAGCAGGTCGATCACGATCCCCGCGGCCTGGTCGAGCAGCACGCGAACGCCCGAGCGCGTGACGAACTGCAGCCCTTGAAGGCCATAGCTCGTGGCCCGCGCCTGGACCAGGACCTCGTTCAGGTAGCGGGGATCGCGTAGCCAGATCTGCGCCTCGTTCACCTGCGAGCCGGGCGGCCCTCCCAGGCTCGCCGACAGCGCCTGCTGCGAGATATAGACCTGGGGCGCCGCCAGGGGGTATGAGACGTTGTCGGGCTCTTCGGCGAAGCCGACGACCCTTTCCGGGCCGAGACCCTGCAGGTCGATCGTGCCGTTCAGCGGGATGTGCCATTCGGCCGCCAGTCCTCGTTCGATCACCACTCCGTTCTGGGCGCCCGCTCCGTTCTGGGCGCCCGCTCCGTTCTGGGGCGCGATGTCGTGGCCGGCGACGATCGCGTAGCCGTGGGGCCCGGCGCCGCCGGCACCGACGATCTCGAGCGAGGCGTTGCCCGCGCTGTTGGCGCCGGCGCTTATCTCCTCGTCGGTGACCTCCTGGCGCAGTGAGAAGTACTTGATGTCCGGCAGCGCCTTGATCCGCTGCGCAACCCTCGACGCCTCCTGCGGGTCGAAGCGGACGATGATGTCGGCGAGATTTGCCTGCTTGGCAGCCCGGTCGAAGCCACGACCCAGGCTGTCTCCGACGACAATCGCCGCGCCGAGCATCGCGGCCGCGAGCAGGATGCCGACCGCGGTGAGGAGCGACCGGCGGCGGCGAAGCTTCAGGCCGGTGCGGGCGTCTTGCAGCGCGGACCTCATCTGGCGGCCTGTCTCCTTCGCCGCTTCGTGAGGGTCAGGCCCTCTCGGTTAGACGCAGGCGCCGCTGTGGCCTGGGTCGCTGTTCGGCCGCAGGCTCGGCGCTCAGGCGCTGCTCGGCTGCGGGTTCGGGGCTCAGGAGCCCGCCTTGAAGCCGTAGCACGCGGTCTGCGATCGCCGCCGCCTGCGGCTCGTGCGTGACGAGCACCACCGCCCGACCGCTCAGCCCGCGCAGGAGCTCGAGCACGGCGGCGCCGTTCGCCTGGTCGAGGTTGCCGGTCGGCTCATCCGCAAGCACGAGCTCGGGGTCGTTGACGAGCGCCCGCGCGATCGCGAACCGCTGCTGCTCGCCCCCCGAGAGCTCGTGTGGCTGCCGGTGGGCGACCGCAGACAGCCCCAGATCGGCGATCAGCTGGTGGGCTCGCTCTTCGCCCCCTCTGGGCGCGCCCGGCAGCCGGGCCGGGAGGAGCACGTTCTCGGCGCCGCTGAGCTCTTCGATCAAATTGAAGGACTGAAAGACGAAGCCGACGTGGCGCAGCCGGGTGCGGGCGAGGGCTTTAGCGGACTGGGCCGTGATGTCGTTGCGGGCGAGCGTGATCCGGCCTCGATCCGGATGGTCCAGGGCCCCGAGAATGTGCAGCAGGGTCGATTTGCCGCTTCCCGAACGCCCGAGGACGGCGACCACCTCGTCGGCCTCGACGTCGAGTCTCACGTCGTTGAGGAGAAGCCGCGCGGCGCGTCCTGTTCCCACAGTCTTTGTGACGCCGCGGGCCTGGAGAACGGGCACCAGCGGCACGGTAGCGCGGTGCTGGTGGCGGGTTGGCTGGTTCGGGGGCCTCGTCGCACCGCGGACCGTTCCTGTCCGCACCGATGAGGATGTCCACGACGGCGTGTCTACAGTGGCAGTTCTATCCGGCGCGCTCCGGGCGAGGTTTCTAACCTCGGACGCTGACCCCTCGAACGACGTCCAATCGATTTGTCTTCAATCACCGACAACCAACTGCGCTCTGACGGGCGTCTGGCGCCCTGCGGGTGACGATGACCGCGCAGCGATCCTGGTGCGCGGTCTCGAGAAGTCCTATGGCAAGATCCGCGCGCTCTGCGGTGTCGATCTCGACGCCGAGCGCGGCACTGTGCTGGGGCTGCTCGGCCCCAACGGAGCAGGCAAGACCACCGTCGTCCGCGTGCTGACCACGCTGTTGAAGCCCGACGCCGGGACCGCCCGCGTTGTTGGACTGGACGTGGTCGACGACGCCAAGGCGCTCCGCGAGCGGATCGGACTCGCCGGCCAGTACGCGGCCGTCGACGAGAACCTGACCGGCCTCGAGAACCTTGTCATGGTCGGCCGGCTATACGGGTTCAGGCGCGCTGACGCCCGCGCACGCGGCAACGAGCTGCTTGAGCGCTTCGACCTCATGGACGCGGCCAAGCGCGCCGTCCGTGGTTACTCGGGCGGAATGCGCCGCCGACTGGACCTCGCCGCCGCCCTCGTCGCCAAGCCGCCTGTGTTGTTCCTGGACGAGCCGACGACCGGACTCGACCCCCGCAGCCGGCTGAGCCTCTGGGGCGTGATCGAGACGCTGGTGGCGGAGGGCACGACGGTGCTGCTGACCACCCAATACCTTGACGAAGCCGATCGTCTGGCGGACAAGATCGCGGTCATCGACCACGGCCGCGTGATCGCTTCGGGGACGTCCGATGATCTAAAGGACCGCGTCGGCGGCGAGCGGCTCGAGGTGCAGCTCGACAAAGGCGCCGACTCGGGCGTCGCTGTCCGCGCGCTCGAGCCGATGTCGGATGAGACGCCGCAGGCCGCGGACAGCGTCGTGAGCGTAACCGTGCGCCGACGCAGCGGCGCAATCGTCGAGGCGATTCACCGGTTGAGCGAGGCGGACGTCGGCGTCGATGACGTCAACCTCCGCCGCCCGACGCTGGACGACGTGTTCCTGACGCTGACCGGCCACGCCGCCGAAGAGGACGGTGCGGCGGACGACGGCGATGACGCAAGCGACGGGGGGACCCCGACCACTCCACCGATGGGCCTTCGGGGAAGAGGGTTGTGACGTGAGGCGCCTGGCCACGGACACCGTCGTAATCGCCGAGCGGAACCTGATCCGCCTGCCGCGTTCGCCCGACTTACTGCTGGCGTTCACGGTGCAGCCGATCATGTTCGTGCTGCTGTTCCGCTATGTCTTCGGCGGGGCGATCAACACCGGTGGCATCCCTTATGCGGAGTTCCTGATCCCGGGGATCATCGTCCAGAACATCGCCTTTGGCGGCTTCGTCACCGCGCTCGGACTGAATGAGGACGTCCACAAGGGCCTGGTCGACCGTTTCCGGTCGCTGCCGATGGCGCGTCCCGCCGTGCTCGCCGGCCGGACCCTGTCAGACGTGTTCACAAACCTGCTCTCGATGTCGATCCTGCTCGTCACCGGCCTGATCATCGGCTTTTCGTTCCACACCAGCGCGCTTCACGTGATTGCCGGAATCGGGCTGCTCCTGCTGTTTGGCTATGCGTTCTCGTGGTATTTCGCGCTCGTCGGGATGCTCGTCTCCTCTCCGGAAGCGGCCAACTCAGCCGGCTTCATCTCCGTGTTTCCGCTTACCTTCATCTCCTCGGCCTTCGTCCCGGTGGCCTCCATGCCGCCGGTCCTGCGCGCGTTCGCCGAGGTCAACCCGTTCACGATCGTCGTCGACGCTCTGCGCTGGCTGTGGATCGGGACGCCGGCTCCGGGCAACAATGTCTGGGGGGCGGTGGTCTGGTCCGTCGTCCTCTTCGCGATATTTGCGCCGCTCGCGGTCGCGAGATACCGGCGCGTGTCAAACGCCTGAGCGGCTGAAGGTGCGCCGCGGGCCGGCCGCCTTTAGGTCTGGCGGACGTCGGCCCGCACGCCGATCGCGCGCTCAATTGAGCCCGGCGTCATAGCTCGCCGGGTCGGGTTCGTGGCCTCCCTGCCCGTACTCCTCGGGCTTATCGATGTCGATGACGAGCACGACCTTGGGCTCCTCGAATATGAGGCGGATGCACCCGTGTCCGTACTCGACGCTGTCCGGCTCGGGCATCCCTTCGTCCTCGAGCAGCTCCCGCATCTTCTGCTCCACCTCGATCTTTTTCTTGATCGTCGCCATGCCAGGAGGATGCGGGAGGGCGCTGTAACGGATCAAGACATGAAGGCCAGGGATGTGTGGCGGCTTGGTAAGAAATGTGTGGCGGTCGTCGCGCTGCCGACGACACGTCAGCGAAATTGCTTGAGCGCTCGGGTCGCGGGAGGAGATTGCGCTGGCGCCTGGTCCGGCGGTCTCGACGCGGGTGTAGCTTTCGAAGCAATGGCCGGCGACGACGACGACGACGATTGGGTCGGCGAGCCCCCGGAAGGCCGCTACAGCCGAGATCGGGCCAAGCCGGAGTACTGGCAACGGCCATGGCCTCTGGCTGGAGTTGGGTTTGCCCTGCTACTGGTCATAATTCTGGTAGTTCTCGTCACGCGGTGAGGATCGGATCGCCATACGGGGTCAAGTCTCCGCGCCTTCAGCGTCGGGTGCTCGCATCGCCTTGACCAGGGGAGTACGTTCAGCGGGAGTGGGTGTGGCCCGTGTGGCCGGCTCACCGACGTCGATGGAGAAGAAGGGAGGTGGTCCATAGTGGCCGATTCCGACGTCCGCGATGAAACCTCGAGCCAACCGCGCGACACCTCGTCCGGGCCGAGCGGCACGGAGATCAATACGGAGAACAAGGCGGCCCAAGAAGGCGGCGACACCGCTAAAGCGCCGCCCGACCGCCGGCCCCAGCGCAATCGGGGAAGCGGCGTGCCCGCGGCGGAGCGCGCCCGGTTGCTCAAAGAGGTGCGAAACATCAACTTCCCCCTCGGCCTCCGCGGCTACGACCGCGCGGCCGTCGATCAATATGTAGAGCAGGTCAATGGCCTGATCGCCGAGCTTGAGATTTCGTCCTCCCCTGAGTCGGCTGTGCGGCACGCCCTCGACGAGGTCAGCGAGGAAACCCGGGAGATTCTTCAGCGGGCCCAAGCGACCGCAGACGAGATCACGATGCGCTCCCGGATGCGAGCCGACGAGCGCCTCGAGGCTACCGAGCTCGAGGTGCAGCAATTACGCGACACGGCCAGCCAGGAGGCCGACGACGTTCGCAGTGAGATCAATCGCGAGGTGCGGGAGCTCCGCCAGGCGACTGAGCGAGAGACGGCTGAGCAGCGCGAAACTGCTTACCGGGAGGTCGCCGAGCTGCGTGAAGCGGCCAACCGGGAGGTCACGCAGCTGCGCGAGACAGCAACTCGAGAGACGCAAGAGCTCAGGGCTGCTGCGAGTCGCGAAAGCGAGGAGGCTCGCGAGAGCGCTCGTAGAGAAGCAGAGGCGACGCTCGCCGCGGCGCGCCGGGAGGCAGAGGAGAGGCTTGCGGCAGCGCGTAGAGAAGCGGACGACACGCTGTCGACAGCCGAGGCGCGTGCACACGAGCTGACTCGGAACGCTGAAGCGATCTGGCGCGAGCGCCGGCGACTGATCGACGACATGCGCTCGGTCGGCGAGCAGCTGGTCGCAATCGGGGAGTCAGAGAGCAAGCGCTTCATGCACTTCGCCGAGAACGGCGAGGGGTCGGAGAGCGTCGCGGGCGAGGAGTCGGTGCGCGAGACACCTCCGGATGCGCCGGGGGATACGGGGGTTTAAACCGCTGGCGGTGTTGCGCAATCCGCTAAAATTCGCGGTCCGCCGCGGGGTGGAGCAGTCTGGTAGCTCGTCGGGCTCATAACCCGAAGGTCGCGGGTTCGAATCCCGCCCCCGCTATCGAAAAGGCCCAGCAAATGGGCCTTTTTTCATGTCCTCGATTTTGGTTGAGCGACGCAAACATCTAACAACCATCTAACAGGAACGTGGTAGACTTCGGCGCGATGAGATGGGGTTCCGGACAGGTCGTGCGACGTCGAGCGAAAGCGCGGGCCGGTCTGGTACGCGCACTACCGCGAGCCCTCCGGGCGGCAGCACCAGAAGCTGATCGGGCAAGTCTGGACCGGCAGCGGCCGACCGCCCGCGGGCTACTACACGAAGCGGATGGCCCAGGACTGGCTGCGCGAGAAGCTGGTCGAGGACGCCCAGCGGGCGGCCGGCGGGCCCGATCGGCGAGATCCAGGCGACGTTCGCCGACGCCGCCGAGGAGTACCTGCGCTACGCGACCGAGGACCGCGGCTGCAAGCCCTCGACGATCCGCGGCTACCGCTCGCAGCTGAACGCGCACCTGCTGCCGGCGTTCGGCTCGATGAGGCTCGAGGACATCACCGAGACCGAGATCGAGCGCTGGCGCGCCGGGATGACCGAGTCCCGCAAGGGCAAGGCGATCTCGAACAAGACCAAGAACGAGCAGCTGGTGCTGATGCACGCCATCTTCCGACGGGCGGTCAAGGTCTGGCGGCTGCCCCGCAATCCGGTCGCGAACGTGGACCGCTACCGCATCACGGCACAGCGGCGACATCGAGGTCTTCTCGCCCGAGGAGATCTGGGCCTTGGTGCGCGCGGCTGCCTCCGAGATGGACGGCGCGATCTACCTCACTGCCGCGTTCACCGGACTACGCCGCGGCGAGGTGCTCGCGCTTCGCTGGCGCGATGTGGATTTCGAGGGCTCGACGATCCGCGTCCGGGCGAGCTACGCCGCCAACCAGCTGAGCACTCCCAAGTCGGGCAAGGTGCGCTCGGTGCCGATGGCGCCCGACGTGGCAGAAGCGCTCGCGCGGCTCAGCCAGCGCGGGCGCTTCACCGGCGATGACGATTTCGTGTTCGCCGGCGAGTTCGGGCTGCCGATCAACGGCGACGCTCTGAGCTCGCGCTACGAGAAGGCGCTCGAGGCGGCCGGGCTGCGCCGGCTTCGGTTCCACGACCTGCGCCACACGTTCGGCACGCGGATGATCCGCCAGGCCGACATCCGCCGCGTGCAGGAGTGGATGGGTCACGCCGACATCCAGACCACGATGAAGTACCTGCACTACGAGTCGCGCAAGGAGGACGCGGAGCTCGTGGCCAGGGCGTTCAGCACCGAGCGAGTGGAGGACGCGGGGGCGGCCGGGACATCCGAGTAGCGAGCGCTTGTGGTTGGGGCCACTGGCGCCAGCGAGCTGTCGCGATCCGGGAGGGAGGACCTAGCGGGTTCGATAACAAATGAGACAACAGCTGACGGCGCTGAGAGAGGGCCATCCACAGTTTCGCGACCTTCGCGTCTCTCGGAGACGTGATCCCGACCGCCGGTGCCGGCGTCTGCACGATCTGGGAGACGCCCGCGAGTTGATCTACGTGGACATCGCAGGCCGCAACCGGACGGGCGCCCGCGAGTCGGCTAAGCAGTCATGCATCCGGTCGGCGCAGCGGCGACCAATTCTGCGTCCATGTGGCCGATCACTATGTCCTGCCCGAGCTCACCCAGCAACAGATCGCCGCGATCGCGACGCAACGCTTTCGATGGACACCTTAGTCAGGAACTGCATCCACGAACGGTTCTCTTTCCGGTTCACATCGGTCGACAGCTACTCGGCGGCTAGCACGATTGAGAATGCGATCAAGCGCGGGGCATCGGGGACAGTGCCTCGATTGAACCGGATGCGCTCGGCTTAGGTCCGACCACACCCGTCAGAGGCGGACGCCTGCTTGTGGTGGGGAGACGCTCGCAGCCATCGCGAAGCAGTCGTCCGACTGTGCGATCGCGGCTCGAGAAAGCGGGCGACCGCCTCAATCTGTCTGTGACCTTTCGCGGTTCAGTTCCCGGATCAGCTCAGCCGGCGGCAGCTTGGCATCGATCTCGACGTCGACGTCGTCGCTGACCTTGAGCGTCCCGAACAGCGCCGAGTACGGCTTCAGGCCCCACTCGGTCTGTTTGACCGTCGCCGTGCCGGTCACCCGCCCGTCGTCAGCGACGGTGATGTCAAATGCAATCACGTTCACGTCGTTGACCAGATCGAGGTCGCCCGTGACGTGGAGGCGGTCCTCGCTGTCGGGCCGCACGGCCGTCGACTTGAAGCTGATCGGCGTGCCCTTGAGCACCTCCTGGTTGATCGTCTGGGCGATGCCCTCCTTTTCATCGGCATCGAGCGGCTTGATGCCGCCCGTGCCCTCTAGGACCTTGAACGAGGTGGAGTCGGCGTTGAGCCCGAGCACGCTCTGGGCCAGATCGTCGGCGAACTGCGCCGTCGCGCTCCAGCGCTCGACCTCAATGAGGAGGTTGTGACCGGCCTTGGACGCCGCGCCGCCCTTGGTCGTGCGGAGGAGCAGTTTTCCGTCCTGCGGCCCCAGTTCATACCGTCCCGGCTGTATCGCCATGCTTGGATCTCTTTCTTTACCGCTTTACCGCAAGCGTGAACATACCTGCGAAAGGACCCCCACAACATGGTTGAGCTCGACCACCCGATCACCTCAAGCAACTCCATCGACGACAACTGGAAGCTCGTGCTGGACCTCGAGCGTCTCGTTCCCTGCGTGCAGGGCGGCACCGTCAAGGAGAAGGTCTCAGACGAGGAGGTCAAGGCCGA
Source organism: uncultured Actinomycetes bacterium (assembly GCA_963846075.1). Classification (GTDB taxonomy): domain Bacteria; phylum Actinomycetota; class Thermoleophilia; order Solirubrobacterales; family Solirubrobacteraceae; genus Palsa-465. The sequence continues at coordinate 114,903 of CAWJUS010000007.1, forward strand.
GATCCGAGTCAAAATGGGCGCGATGTCGATGCGCTTCGCCGGCACTGTCACAGTCGTCGAGCACGACGACGCCGCCCACACCGCGCTGCTGCGTGTCAAGTCCCGCGAGGTCGGCGGATCCGGACAGGCCAACGCGGACGTGACCTTCACGCTGAGCGACGGCGGCGGCACTATCCACACCGCTGCGCAAATCACCGGCAAGGCTGCGTCGATGGGGCAGGGCACGGTGGCGACGGTGCTCGACGCGCTCATCAAGGACTTCACAAACAACTTGGCGGCGGCGGCGCAAGCGGAGGGCGGCGGTGGCAATGCCGGGACGGATGATGCGTGAAGTAAAACCCGGCAAGATCCCGGTCGACGGTGGCGCCGCCCCCCAGGACACCCCACCGTCCGGTGTTCGAGGAAGCGATCCCCGCGAGCGTGGTTGAGCGCGCGATGCCCGCCTTGTGACGCCTCGGGTTCCGCGTTGCCTCGTCGCGTATCTAGGGGCCCTCAGAACTCGGATCAGTCGAACCGGGCGCCGGGACGCGGAACGCCCGCAGCATGAGGGCGAGCATCCGGTAGTAGCCCACGAGCACGACCAGCTCGACGCAGCCCGTGGTGCCGAGCCGAGCCTCGAGCTCCGTGAACTGGGCGTCGCCGAGGTCGCCGACAGCCACGAGCGCTTGCGTGCTGGACAAGACCGCCTCATCGCGAGCGCTCAGATTCGTGGGCGCGCGCCGGGCGGCGATCGCCTGGATCGTCTCCTCGCTGACGCCCGCAGCCCGCGCGAGTCGTTCGTGGGCCAACCACTCGAAGGAGCTGTCAAGCGCCGCGGCGACCCCCAGGATGGCGAGCTCGCGCGTGTAGTCGCTGAGGCTCGTCTCGTAGCGGATCGCCGCGCCGAGCGCTTGCATCGGCCCGCCGAGAGCCGGGTTGAACAACATTGCATTGAATGGGCCGAGCAGGCGCCCGCGCTCGTCGGTGATGGGTGAGCGATCGCTGTCCGCGGCTCGCCGCCCGCTTGTGATCTCGCCGTAGAGCGCCTTGCGCTCTGGCTCCAGCTCCGATGGGTCAAGCGCCGGCAGGCGCCCAGTGACGGAGTCCTCAAGTGCCATCGTGCTTAATCGTAATACGAATGTACGGCGGAATGACCAAGCACTCTTGGGCGACCGCAACGTCATTGAATTCAGCCATCCACGCGGCGGCCAATTTGTATTACAATTAGGATGATGTCCAAGTATGAGAGAGGAGAGGCTCGCGGGTGGGCGCTCGCGGAGCTTCGCGGTTGCTGCGGATGCGTACTGCCCACCTTCACGAGCGATCTGGGCGGGCTCAACGAGACCGCCATCAGGTTCGACGTCGATCGCGAGAAGCAGATCGGCATGCGCGCGATCCTCATCGTTGCAGAGGGCGGCACCACGGCGGAGGAGTACCGCCGCATGATTGACATCTGCGTCGCGGAAGCCGGCGACGACCTCGTCACGCTCGTTCACGCCGCCCAGCAGACCTTCGAGGCGATGGCGGACACCATCGCCTACGCCGCCAAGGCCGGTGTTGATTTCGTGCTGCCGTCTTATCCGCTCACCTACTACCCGACGAGCTACGACGAGCTGTTCGAGGACACGCGGCACCTGATCGACGGCTCGGAGCTCGGGGTCTTCCTGTTCGCGATCGACCAGTGGAACTTCGCACGGATGCATCCGGCGGCCTTCCCGATCGAGTTCCTCGAGCGCTTGGCCGACGCCTGCCCGAACTTGGCCGGGATCAAGAACGAGGTCGGGCTGCCGTACGCCGGCGGACTGGTCGACGTGTTCGAGCGCTTCCGCGGGCGCCTACTGATCACCGACCCGCTCGAGCACAACGCCCCGATCTGGATCCGCAACTACGGCATGCGGTTCATGGGCACCTCGAACTACGAGTCAATGGGCGATCGCGTGCCGCGGATGCTCGAGCTGCTGGGCGACGAATCGACCTGGGATGAGGGAATGAAGATCTACTGGCAGGTCATGCCCGCACGACGCGCCGGAACGGCGATCTCGTCGGCCACGGTCGCCATCACCTCGCTGGTTCCCCGCATGGTCTGGAAGTACCAGGGATGGCTGATGGGGTTCAACGGAGGCCCGCTCCGCGGGCCGCTGCCTCGGATCAACGCTGCCCAGATGGCCCAGCTGCGCGGCGCGGCGCGCGCCTCCGCCCTGCCGGTGACCGAGGAGGGGGACGAGCAGTTCTTCATCGGGAGGAACCCCGCCTGATGCGCCTGGTGGACGGCGCCGCCGTCGACGCACTGGCCACCAACGAGCTCGGGCTCGGGGCCGCTCGTGAGACGGCGCGCCTGGTGGCCGCCGGGCAGATCACGAGTGGTCGGGTGCAGACCGGCGACGACGCGGCGTGGGTCCGGGTTCTGGTCGGCCTGATTCCCCAGCTCGACCTGATCGGCTACAAGGAATTTCACCGCGTGGGCAAGCGCGTCCGGTACCACGTCTCCCTCTTTCGCTACAGCGATGGCGACGCGCTCGGCATCGTTGACGGCCGGCGGATCACCAGCCTCCGCACGGCGTCGACGGCCGCCCTGGCCTTCGATCACGTACTGGGGGGTGAGACGATCCGGCTGGGTGTGATCGGCTCGGGCGAGGAGGCTCGGGAAGGGCTGCGCGCCGCGGCCGGAGTGGTCCAGCTCAACGAAGTGCGCGTCTTCTCTCCGTCGGCCGACAATCGCGCCGCGTTCGTCCGGCAGCTGGGCTCCGAGCTCGGCGTCTCGATCGTTCCGGTGGACAGCGTGGGTGCCGCCCTCGTCGAGGTCGACGCGGCGTATGTCGCCACCGCGGCGCGCTCGCCGGTCGTCACCGCCGCCGACGTGGCTCACCTGCGCTTCATTGCCGCCGTCGGCGCGACTCGGCCCGATCATCACGAGCTATCCGGTGACGTCATCGCCCAGGCCAGCGCGGTCGTCGTGGACTGCACCGACGCCCTGCACGAGCCGGGGGACATGATCGACGCCGAGCGCCACGGCTGGAGTTCGGACGGAGCGGTCATGCTCGGCGAGTGGCTGGAGCGGTCGGCCTCGCGGTCGAGCGCCGGATCGATCCTCTTCAAGTCGATCGGCAGCGTCGAGCAGGACCTCGTGCTGGCCCGCCATTTGCTTGCCGCCGCCCAAGAGCGGCGGATCGGACGCGAGGTGACCGAGATCGGCACGCTGCGGATGATGCGATGAGTTACGGCTTGATCATCGGAGGCGCGGCGCGCCACGGGCCGACAGGCATCGAGGTCCTCGACCCGGGGAGCGAGGCGGTCATCAACACGGTGGGGTGCCGGCGTGGAGAACGGCCTCGACGCGGAGCGCGAACGGATGTCCGCGCTCGTCTACGAGGCGGTCGCCGGCGGCGCCCGCATCCTAGCCGCAGACGCTGCGCTCGACCGCGAGGAGGACGTGTTTTCCATGGCCAACGCCACCGACTCGGCCTCGTCTCCTATGTATTCACGCGCGACCCGGCCAAGGGGGTGTGGGCAGTACAGACGCTCGAGGCCCGGATCGACGGCCTGAACCGCAGCTTCATATCGGACCCGGTAGGCCGTTTGGCGGCGTCAAGCGCGCAGGCCTGGGGCGCCAGGGCGGGCAGGACGGCATCGACGAATTCCTGAGGCCGATGAGAGTTACGGTCGATCTCAACACCTGCCAGGGCTATGCCAACTGCGTCGTCGAGGCGCCCGACCTGTTCGACGTCGACGACGAGACCGGCAAGGCCCTCGTGCTGGTGGACGAGTTCGGCGCGAACCTCGCCGACGATGCCCAGCGCGCCGTCGACAACTGCCCGGTGTCCGCAATCACGATGGTGGACTGAGCCGTGCGGATCGTCGTCGTCGGCGGTTCAGTGGCCGGTGTGGCGGCGTGCCGCGCCCTGCGTCGGGAGGGCTGGGCCGACGAGATCGTCCTCGTCGGTGACGAGGCCGTCTGCTATGACCGGCCGCCGCTCTCCAAGGGCGTGCTAGTCGGCTCGACCGATGCCTGCGAGCTCGAGCTCGCCGACGCCAGCGCCCTTGGAGAGCTCGGGGTCGAGCGGCGCGCTCCGATGCGGGCCGAGTCGCTCGACCTCGCACGGCGCGTAGTGGAGCTCGAGCAGGGCGAGCTTGCCTACGACGGGCTGGTCCTCGCCACCGGCTCCTACGCGCGGCGCCCCAGCTTCCCGGCCAGCGGCATCCACCTTCTGCGCACGCTCGACGACGCGGTAGGGCTCCGCGATGCGCTGCGTCGCGGCGGCCACGCGGTCGTGGTCGGCGCCGGCTTCATCGGGCTCGAGGTTGCCTCCTCGGCCCGGGAGCTCGGGCTGGAAGTCACCGTGCTCGAGTACGGCCCGCAGCCGATGGCACGGGTGCTGCCGACTGAGGTCGGGCAGCTGTTCACAGACCTGCATACCGCGGCGGGCACCGACGTTCGCTGCGGCGTCGAAGTGGTCGGGATCGAGGACGGCACCGTGCATCTGGCAGGCGGTGAGCAGGTGAGCGGCGATGTGATCGTGGTGGGGATCGGGGCATCGCCCAACGACGCATGGCTGGCCGGCAGCGGGCTCGAGCTCGGCGACGGCGTCGTCTGCGCCGAGACTCTCCAGGCGGCGCCGCGCGTGTACGCGGTCGGAGATCTCGCACGCTGGGTGCACCCCCTTTACGGGACCATACGGGTGGAGCACTGGACCGGGGCCCACGACCACGCCCGAGTGGCCGCCGCAAACCTCGTGGCCGAGCTCTCCGGCGCGGCCGAGCCAGTTCAGGTGGCCGACACGATTCCTTACTTCTGGTCAGATCAGCTCGGCATGAAGCTGCAGATGGCCGGCTGGACGCTGGGATGCGACGCCGTCCACTTCAGCCGGGAGGGAAAGCGACACCTCATCCTGACTGGACGTGACGAGCGACTGATGGCGGCGATCACCCTCGACTGGCCACGGGAGCTGGCGCTGCACCGCCGCAAGGTGGCCAGCGAGCTCGACTTCGCCACCGCGGTGGCCGAGGCGCCAGGTACGCCCGTCGGAGTCGTCTAGCTGATCGCGGGAGTTTGTATGATTAAGTTCCTGTTGTCATTGCATGGGCCGATCGTGAGCGCTCGCCGGTGCGGGCGATGAAGCTCGCCGTCGCCCAGTTGGAGGCTGTCCCGCTCGACCTCGAGGCGAACCTCCGACTCGCAACCGGGGCGGTGGAGCGCGCCGCCGTTCACGGCGCCGACCTCGTCGTCCTCCCTGAGCTGGTCGCGAGCGGCTACGTGCCGGAAGATCCGTCGATCCGCGACCTCGCGGAGCCAGGCGACGGGAGTGGTCCGACGCTAGGCGCGTGGACCGCGTTGGCCAGACGCCTCGACATCGCGATCATCGGCGGCTACCCGGAGCTCGCCGGCGGGGAACTGTTCAACTCCGTGGCGGTCATCGACCGCACGGGCACCCTGAGGGGCGGGTACCGCAAGCTGCACTTGTTCGGGGCCGAGAAGCAGCGCTTCACGCCGGGCGACCTCGGGCTTCCGGTGTTCGAGCTCGACGGGGCCCGCGTGGGCGTGATCGTCTGCTATGACCTGCGCTTTCCGGAGACGATGCGACTGCTCGCGATCGGGTCAGGGGCCGAGCTGATCGCGGTGCCCACGGCGTGGGTGGTGGGCTTTGACCCGACCGCAACACCGGCTGACGCCCGCATCGGTCAGGTCGAGGGCGCACTCGTGCAGGCGAATCTGAACCAGGCGTTCGTGGCCTGCGCGGACCTGTGCGGGTCGCGGAGCGGCACGACCTTCCTCGGGCGCTCACTGATCGCCTCGCCCTACGGACAGCCCTTGGCCGGGCCTCTGCACGCCGCCGACCCCGCGGTTGCCGTGGCGGAGGTCGATCTCGACGAGGTGCGCCGGGCGCAGGAGCGCGGGGACGGTATCTCGCCCCGTGCCGACCGCCGCACTGATGTCTACAGTCTGACCCGCGCGGTGGAGTCGCCGGCGGACCGGGGCAGAGCAACGGATCTCGGCGCGGGCTCTGAGCGCGCGCTCGAGCCACGGGTCGCCGCGCTCGTGCGCCTGGGAGCGCTGATCGCGCTGGGCGCCGAGGAGGCGGAGCTGGTCATGCGCATGCGCGCGGCGCTGGAGGCCGGGGCGAATGACCGCGACGTCCGGGACGTGCTCGAGCAGGTACCCGGCGACCACCCACTCGCCCGCGCGGCTGCGCGCAAGGCCTTCGAGCGAGCCCTCGCCGACCGGACCCCGCTTCGTTCTTGACACTGATCTGTATTTGTATTACAAATGATAGCCTTCGGATTGCCGTAGCAGTAGCCGCTGTGCCGATCCGCGCGTGAGAACGAAGTCCTGGCCAATGAGTGCGCATGCCAATTTTTGAGTCCGCCCGGCCGTGCGAGCCGCTGTGGCCGCGCGGGCGGATGTGCTGGGTGATGCCCGACCCCGGTGGACAGCGCGGCGACGCTCCTCGCGCGTGGTGGGACTCATGGTAGGGGAGGCGCCGCCGACCATGGCCGTCGAGCAGCCGGACGCCGGTGAGGTCGAGGACTCGAGGACGCCTCTGCTGCGGCTCGTGGGCATCACCAAGCGCTTCGGAGCGCTCGTCGCCAACGACGACATCAGCCTGACGATCCGCAGCGGGGAGATCCACGGTCTCCTCGGAGAGAACGGTGCCGGTAAGACCACGCTGATGAACGTGGTCTACGGTTTGCTTTCCCCCGACCAGGGCCACATCGAGCTCCGCGGCGAGCCCGTCACGATCAAGAGCCCGCGCAACGCGCTCGGCCTCGGGATCGGCATGGTGCACCAGCACTTCATGCTGGTGCCCGACATGACCGTCGCCGAGAACGTCGCGCTTGGCGCTGGACGGCGGCTGGGACGTAGCAACATCCGCGAGGTCTCACGGCGGATCCGGGAGCTGTCGGCCGGGTATGGCCTGGCGCTCGATCCCGATGAGGTCGTCGAAGACGTCGCCGTCGGCGTTCGCCAGCGCGTGGAGATCGTCAAGCTCCTCTACCGCGGCGCTGACCTGCTGATCATGGACGAGCCCACGGCGGCCCTGACCCGCCCCGAATGGGAGGACCTTGCCGTCGTCCTGCGCTCGCTGGTGGCTAGCGGGAAGTCGGTGATCTTCATCACCCACAAGCTTGATGAGCTGTTCGGCGTCGCCAAGCGCTGCACGGTCCTGCGCGATGGCCGCATCGTCGGCGAGTCGCTGATGTCCGGGGCCTCCAAGCACGAGCTCGCGCGTCAGATGGTGGGCCGCGAGGTCTCGCTTCGCATCGAGCATAACCGCCGCAAGCCCGGCGCCCCCACGCTCCAGGTCCGTGGCCTGTCGCTGACCGAGTCCTCGGGTCGCCGGCGGCTGTCGGACATCGAGTTTCAAGTCCACGAGCGGGAGATCCTCGGGGTCGCCGGGGTGGACGGCAATGGCCAACGCGAGCTCGAGGAGATCCTCAGCGGGATGCGAGAGCCGACCGAGGGGACGATGACAATCGACGGCGAATCGTTCTCGAAGCTGACGCCGCCGCGCTTCAAGGCGGCCGGTGGCGCGGTCGTGCCCGAGGACCGCCGCCGCACCGGAACCGTCCTCTCGATGTCGGTGGCCGACAACCTCGTTCTCAAGGACTTCACCGGGGCACCCTTCTCTCGACGCGGCGTGATCGACCGCCGGGCCGTGCTCGATCACGCGCAGCGCATGGCTTCCGAGTACGACATCCGTGCCCACAACCTCTCGGCCCCGATCTCGGCCCTATCGGGCGGCAACCAGCAGAAGGCGGTCCTAGCCCGCGAGCTATTCCACCACCCGAGTGTCCTAATCGCCTCGCAGCCCACCCGGGGCCTGGATGTCGGGGCGATCGAGAATGTCTACCGGCGACTGCTCGAGTACCGGGACGCCGGAGGCGCGATCCTACTGCTCTCAATCGAGCTTGACGAGATCCTCGCGCTGGCCGACCGGATCGCGGTGATCGTCAATGGGCGCTTCATCCGCACGCTCGACATCACGCAGGCCAACACCGAGCGTCTCGGCCTCCTGATGGCGGGCGAGGACGTGCTCGACCTCGACGGCGAGGCGGCGCACTCGTGACGGGGGTCGATTCAGAGCGGCTCCGTCAAGGGCTGGTCGGCCTGCTGATGTCGCTCGCGATCATCGTCGTAGTGCTCGCAATCGGCCTGCTCATCGTGGTGGCGGCGGTACTCGGCCAGCGCGACAATCAGCGCATTCTGGGACGGCGCGTTCGTCGGCTCACGATCGCTCGACGCAACGCTCCAGACGCTGATCCCCCTGGTGCTGGCGGGACTGGCCTGGATCGTCGCCTTCCGCGCCGGACGCATCAACGTGGGCATCGAGGGCCAGATCGTGGCCGGCGGGATCGCCGCGGCCTTCGTAGCGCTCTACATCCATGCCCCGATCGCCATCCACCTGCCGCTGGCCGTGCTCGCCGGGGTCGCGGGCGGAGCGCTCTACGCCGGGATCGCCGCGGCGCTGTGGGCGTGGCGCCGGGTCAACGAAATCATCTCGACATTCATGCTCAACCTGATCGTGGCGGAGCTGCTCACCTACCTGGTGACGGGGCCGCTGCAGGAACCGACCCATACGCAGTCGATGTCGGCTCAGTTCTCGAGCTCGGCTCTGTGGCCTTCGTTCCTGGGGCAGGCGGGCCTCTCCTGGGACATCGCCCTCGTGCCCGTCGGCGTGGCCGTGACCGCCTGGGTCTGCGACGCACGACGGTTGGGTTCCGCCTGCGCATGACCGGTGCCAGCCCCGAGGCGGCGCGCCACGTCGGCGTGAGCACCACCAAGGTCGGAGCGCTCGCGCTGGTGGCCTCGGGCGGCATCGCAGGCCTGGCCGCGACCTCCATGGTCCTCGGCAGCCAGGGCGGCTCGCTCCAGGATGGCTTCTCCTCGGGCTACGGCTTCGACGGCATCGCCATCGCCCTCCTGGCCCGCAACTCACCGTTGGGCACCATCCCCTCGGCGCTGCTGTTCGCGGCCCTCATCCAGGGTGGGGGGCTGGCCGAGACGATTGTGGGCGTGAACTCGTCGCTGGTCGCCATGACCTTCGGGATCGTTGTGATCCTGGCCTCCGCGACTCTGTATCTGGCCCAACACCAGTGGCGGATGCCCGCGCGCCTGCGCACAAGCGTGTTTCGCGAGCGCGCCGAGGCGGGGACGGGCGAGCCGGGGAATTCCTGATGGGCCCGTTCGATAGCAACCTGGTGATCGCGATGGTTCTCACGACCACGCCGATCCTGTTCGCTTCGCTGGGTGAGCTCGTGGCCGAGCGGGCGGGCGTGATCAACATCGGGCTCGAGGGCATGATGCTGGGCGGAGCCTTCTTCGGCTTCTGGGCCGCGCACGCGAGCGGCAGCCTGCTGCTCGGCGTGATCGTGGGCATGCTGGCCGGGACGGTGCTGGGGGTGGTGATGGCTGCCCTCAGCGTCAGCGCCAACGCCGACCAGATCGTAGTCGGAATCGGGATCACGATCCTCGCGACGGGTGCGACCACGTTCGCCAACGAGAAGCTTTTCACCAGCGGCGGCAACCAGCCCACAATCCACGCAATGTCGAACCTGGCGATTCCCGGGCTGGACCACCTGCCGGTGATCGGACAAGCGCTGTTCGACCAGGTACCGCTGGCCTACGTGGCCTACCTGATGGTCCCGGCAGTGTGGTACGTCCTGTACCGCACCAACCTCGGTCTCTTGATCCGCGGGGCGGGGAGTATCCGGACGCGGTCGAGACCTCGGGCACCAGCGTGGTCGGGATCCGCTGGGGCGCGACCTTGTTCGCCGGCTCGATGGCCGGGCTGGGCGGCGTGATGCTGTCGGTCGGCAACCTGGGCCTCTTCAACGAGGGGATGAGCGGAGGGCGCGGCTACATCGCTCTGGCCGCGGTGATCTTCGGTCGCTGGCGCCCGCTCGGGGTGCTCTTCGCGTCGCTGGTGTTTGGGGGAGCCGACGCGCTCCAGCTGCGCCTGCAGGCCTTCCACGCGATTCCCGGTCAGGTCTGGATCGCCCTGCTGCTGATCCCGGTGCTAGTGCTCGCCTATCAGCTATCCGCCGACGCCGTCGACCGGCGACGCTGCGCCCGCCGGGCTTCGGCACGACAGTCTTCCTCCTCGGCGTGGTCCTGGCGATCGTCGGCCCGCACTGGAGGGTCCCGTCGGAGTTCTGGGTAATGCTCCCGTACGTCATCACGCTCGTGGTGCTCGGGGGAGTGGCGGGGCGGGTGCGGGTGCCCGCGGCGCTCGGATTGCCGTAATCACGGGCGGCGAGCGATGCGTAGCCCGGTCGCCCCCGTCGCGAGTAACTCCCCGTCCTTCCAAGCCTTGTGTCGAACGCTCGTGGCACTCAAGCGGACCCTGAAAAGACTTGTCGGTCCCCGCGGTGCACAGACCTGGCTGAGTTAACAGGCCATGCGGGCATCGTGCCCTTGACCAGTACAATGCGAAATGCGAGGTGGCTTGCCCCATCGTCGCAGAAGGAAAATGCATGTCTAAACGTAAGCCTGGTTTGGTTCGTCTCGGGTTGCTGGCGGTCCTGATCACGGCTGTCGCAGTCACGGTCGCCGCGTGCGGGTCGAGCAAGACGACGTCGTCCGGATCCACGGGCTCAAAGGGATCGAGCGGAGGCTCCCATCTGACGGTTGGGCTGGCTCAGCCCACCGCGTCGAACGATCATTGTTCGGCGAGGCAACCCATGATGGCGCGGCACAGGCAGAATCAAAGCTCGGCATCAAGCTCACCGAGGTGGACAGCCTGAAACGCCGAGCGCAGAGCAGAGCGCGCTGCAGAACATGGCCCGCGTCGACAAGCTGGTCCTGATGCAGGGCGGTATTCGGCCGCGGCCATCTCGCCCAAGTTCCCCAGTACGCAGTTCGTCGTGACCGACGGCGCGCTGCCTCCGCGCCCGAACAATCACTCAGTGATCGATAACTGGTTGCCGGCGGCTTACGCGGGGGGCGTCGTGGCCGCCCACGAAACCAAGACCCATGTCGTCAGCTTCATCGGTGGCCCGCCGATCCCGCCGATCCAGCAGGGACTCCAGGGCTTTACCGCCGGAGCCAAGTCGGTCGACCCCTCGATCAAGGTGCTCTCGACGTTTACCGGCCCCCTGTCTGATGCGAGCAAGGCGAAGACCGCGGCGAGCGCCCAGATCGCCCAGGGGTCTGACGTGATCTATGCCGACCTGGATAACGCCCACATCGGCATCGTTCAAGCCGCCAAGCAGTCAGGCAAGAACGTGAAAGTGATCGGCTCGGTGGCGCCAAAGTGCACGATCTCGGGCGGTCTGGACATCGGTGACACCCTATTTCCCCAGGCGAGAATCGTCTACAAGCTGATCTCGGACTTCGTTCAGACCGGCAAGCTCCCGGCGACCCAGACTTTCGGGCTCCCAGGGAGGCTATTCGCTCTTCCAGCTGTGCCCGGGCGCCCCAAAGCTCTACTGAAGTCGGTGGTTGCCACAACGACCTCCGGATTGCTGTCGGGCAAGATCAACCTGACCGGCTGATCAAGCGCTCGGTGCGGGGCCGGGCGCGCGGTCGCCCGGCCCCGTTCCGTCCGCCTCGAGCTCTGTCTCGGGACGGGGACTGGCCTCCTGTCTGGGGGGGGGAGCCGAGCGCTCCGGTCGGTGATCCGCTCCGCGGCCGTTGATCCTACCGGCTGGTCGCAACGGTGCAAGGCGGCGCAGAAGTGCTCGTCGAGCGCTGAGCGGCAGTCACGACACGATCGGGAGCAGCATGCGGTATCGGCGGCCCGGTATGCACGTGTCACGGCCCTCGGATAGCGTCCGATGCTTCTCGCTCGGCCACGGTCTCGGGGGTGAGCCACAGCCAGGAGCGGACGCCGGAATTGTCGATCCTGAGAGCGGAGATGAAACTGAGTCCGAGTGGACCCCGGGATCACGCACAGGACTCGGACCGGGTCGCCGGGCCAGAGACACCGCCAGGCCCTGCGTGGTCGTGATCACCCAGGCCTTCGAGGCGGCGTAGGTGCCGACCGACCAGATCCCGGCGGTCGAGGCGATGTTGATGATCGCCCCGCGACCGCGGCGACGCATGGCCCTCTGCGGCCGTCCAGCTGAGGCGCAGGCACGCGGTCAGGTGGAGCTTGAGCTCGGCGTCTCCTCGACGGCGAACTGGACTTCAGGAAACGCGC
>CAWJUS010000008.1:0-10339 GCA_963846075.1 uncultured Actinomycetes bacterium
AGCGAATACAACCAGGAGCGGGTAAACGCTCCACGCGACCTTGGCTGCCCGCCGGCTGACGAGCTTGGCCATGGGCCACCCGCTCATGATCGCGAAGCATACGTGCATGGAGGGAACCGCGGCGTAGAGGTTGACGAGGGCTCCGGCGGACGTGTGGTTGTCAAAGTGCATCGACCCCTCGAAGCCCATGAACTGGGAGATCGAGTCGGTGAAGCCCCACTCAGGCATCAGCCGCGGTGGAGCGGTCGGGTAGAGCCAGTAGCCGATCAGGGCGATGGCCATGGCGATCATGAACATATTGCGCACGAAGTAGAACGAGTTGTTGCGGCGTACGTAGATGAAGACCAGCACCCCGAGCGTGACGCCGAAGTGCCCGTTCAAGTAGATCCAGTCGGCGGCGTCCATCAGCCAGTGGACGTTCTGGGTCCAGGCCTGGATGCTGGGTTCGACGAACACGTGCAGCAGGCGCTCGAAGTTGATGATCTTCATCGCGTCGCCGAACGGCTTGTAGCCGGCCGAGTCCACAAGACCCCGCAGCAGCTCGTAGAGCGCATAGAAGCCCGCGGCCACGAGGAGCTGCAGCCCCAGGTCCTTCCAGCCGCGCGGAAGTACCCGTGCCCCGATGAATCTAAACGGGCGTGCCATGGCCGCTTGAGGATGCTAGCGCTCTGGACGTAGATCGTTTGTAAAGCCAACTAGTTGAGGGCGGCTCCGCACGTAGGCGTCTGGCCGCTAGGTGCAGCGCGGCGAGCGGCCGCGGATTCGATCGAGTGCGAACGAGGTCTCGAGCTTCAGGCGACCGGGTCGCCGCACGGTCACCGCCGTGAAGTCGCCGGCGGGGCCCACGCAGCCCGCGCCTTGCACGAGCTTCCAGTAGGGCGTAAAGCGAACCCGTATCAGTATCCGTCCCGACCGCCGGGCGTCCAGCGTCAGCCAGTCCGCTCCCAGTGCCCGCACGCTGGCGGCGCCCTGGGCGAGCGGGCGTCGCCCGCGCGACCGCGTAGACGCGCCAGTGTGCGCTTCTGAAAACAAGCCTCAGGTAGGGCAGGGCCCGGGAAATCAGACGGCTCTCCTCGCGCGCGGAGTAGTCGAGCGGGGCGTCGGAGGCGGCGACGAAGCGCACGGCGTTTCGGTGAAGCCAGGCCTCGTAGCTGGCGGCGCTTAGCGTGCCGTTGTAGAAGAGGGCGTTGTCGGCGATGTCAAGCTGACGCTCCCAGCCGCGCGCGAGCGGGAACCGCGAAGCGACGGCGTAGGTCTCCCAGTGAAAGCGCGTGAACGGGATCTCGACCCTGAACGCGGCCCCACCCGCCGCCGTGGCCCCACTCGCCTCGGTGGCCCCACTCGCTCCCGACGCCCCACCCGCGCCCGGCTGGCGGGCGAGAAAGCGCAGCAGCGGGCGGTAATAGGCATTCGTGACAGAGGCTGGCCAGAGGCGCTCGCGAGCTCGCGGACCGGAGCTTGCCACCCGATGTACAGCAGCAGGGGCGCGGCCGCCGCCAGCAGCATCGCCGGCCGCGTCCAGCCGCGACGGTCGGCGGTTCTGCGCCACAGGACGAGCGCCGCCAGCGGCGCGGCGAGCATCGTTCCCAGCCGCGTGGCGTTGCTGCCGACCGGGCTGGATACGAGATAGGCGGCGATCGTCGCCAGCGCGTAGAGGACGACGCCGGCCCGCAGCACGAGCGCCTCGCGCGGCAGGATCACGAGGAAGCCCGCCGCGAGCAGCGGGAGGGGCCACAGGGCCGAGAACGCGAACGGCTCGTTGCCGCCCTCCGGGAACAGGATCGCCAGCACGGCGACCGGCGCCAGCGAGGCCGCCGCTACGGCGATCCCGCCTGCCGCGCGTCGCCGCTCGTGCCCTCGGGCGTAGGTGCCGAGCGCGTAGGCGACGCCCGCGAGCGCCGCGAACAGGGCCGCGACCGGGCTCGAGAGGGCCGCCAGCACCGCCAGCGCGCAGGCCAGTCCCGGCCGCCGCCGATCGAGCGCGAAGACGGCCGCCAGGGCCGGGAGCGTTCCGAACGCGAACGCCAGCCGGCCCGTGTACAGATCGGTTGCCGTGGCGGCCGCGAACAGGACGGCCCCGAGCCAGGCGTCCTGTCCGAAGTGACGTCGAGCGAGCGGCTCGAACAGCGCCGCTGAGCCCGTGGCCGCGATCGCCGCCGCGAGCTGGGGCGTCAGCAGCGCGGCGGCAGCGGGATAGAGCAGGCTGTAGCTCACCGTGTGGTGGCCGGCGTACCAGTAGTTGTTCCAGATGCCGAACGGATCGGCGGAGAACAGCTGCGCGCGGAACATGTGCGCAGCGAGATCGCCGCTGGGGGGCGCCACGAGCACGTACACCAGCGCCAGCGCGCCGGCGGTCAGCACGGGCGCGGCGCGCCGTGCGGCCTGGGCGCCCGCGCTACGGCCGCCCTCCCCGCGAGGCGGCCCGTCCGGCCGCTGGGCGACCGCGGTCATTGCCTGATGAACTCCGCGATCCGCTCGGCGACCTCCGGCCGCTCGAGCCAGGGCCAGTGCCCGGCATCGGGGACCCGGTGAACCGTGGCCTGGGGCAGTCGATGGCCATAGGCCTCGGCGAACGCGGGCGGCAGCCAGGGATCCTGCTCGCCCCACACCGCGAGCGCCGGTAGCTGCAGCGAGTCGAGCCCTGCCCCGGCTTCGGCCAGGTCATGCTCGCTCGTCGCGCGGTGAAGGCGCAGGATCGCCCGCTGCGTGCCTTGATCGAACTGCTCCCACACCGAGTTCACGCGGCGCTCTGAGAACACGTCGGGGTTGGCGCAACCGCGACGGAGGGTCCGCCCGAACAGCCAACGGGGCGTCGAGCCCATCACGAGCTCGCCGACGCCGCGCCGCCGAAACAGCGTGACCGGCGGGGGCCACTTGAAGCCGCCGGTGAGCGGCAGCGGGTCGCACAGCACGATTCGGCGCACGCGGCCCGGATCGCGCTGGGCGAACACCAGGCCGGCGGCCGCACCCCATTGGTGCCCGACGATCGTCACCCGGTCGATGTCGAGCCGGGTCAGGAGCCGCCCCAGGAAATCGGCCAGGCCGGAGAGCGTGTAGTCGAGGTGGCCGGCCTTGCTCGTGCGGCCAAAGCCCATCAGATCCGGCGCGAGGCCGCCCGCCTGCTCCAGCAGCGCCGACCAGTCGTCGGAGCTCGTCGGGATGCCGTGGAGGTAGATCGGCGTCGCGGCATCTGATGTGGCGGGAGCACGCCGGTAGAAGACTGGCGCCCCTGCTAGTTCGATCGTGTGCTCCTCGACGGGTCGAGGATAAGTCGGACGTCTGCTCGATGAGCCGGAGTCGGATTTCCTGGCGTCCGCCACAGCCCGCGCGTGCGATGAGCTGGCGGCGCCCTTCACGCCGGCGCGTGCGCGCCATCCGGGATCGTCTGCGCTTGGTCTACGGCGTCCCGCTGGCAGAACCCCACGGTCACCCGATCGCCGAGCTGATCCTGACCGTCCTCTCCCAGAGCACGAACGACCGCAACCGCGACGTGGCCTACCTCGCGCTGCGCGAGCGCTTTCCGAGCTGGGAGGCGGTCAGGGACGCGCCGGTCGACGAGCTCGAGGAGGCGATCCGGCCCGGCGGCATCTCGAGGATCAAGTCCGCCCGGATCAAATCGATCCTGGCGCGCATCAGCGAGACCGCCCCGGGAGGCGAGCTGGCGCTCGACTGGCTGGCGGACGAGTCAGTAGAGGACGCGCAGCGCTATCTGACGAGCCTGCCCGGCGTGGGGCGCAAGACCGCCGCGTGCGTGCTGCTGTTCGCGCTCGGCATGCGCGACGTGCCCGTCGACACCCACGTCGCTCGCGTGGGGACGCGTCTGGCCCTGTTTCGTCCGGGCGCGCCGTTCGAGGAGCTTCACGACACGATGCTCGCGATCACCCCGCCGGGCGAGGAACTGGAGCTCCACCTGAACCTGCTCCGGCACGGTCGCCGGACCTGCTACGCACGGCGTCCTGACTGCCGCGGCTGTGCGCTGCAGCGCATGTGTCCGAGCGCCCAGCTCTGATCTGATCGCAGGGTCGGCATGTGGCCGATCGTCGAGCTGGCGTGAGTTTCTCTCCCCGCCGCTGTCCTGACTCGTAGAGCCAATGTTGGATGCTTGACCTCCGGAGCCGGTACCCCCACGGACCGCTAAGTGGTGCCACATACGGTGCCTGGCCGTGCCGAGGAGGGACGCGGAAACAGGGTTTCCACTGAAAAGTCTTGGGGATGACGCTGTGCAATATCTGCATTCGAGGCAAACGGAGCCGGCGACCGGCAAATCTCGCGGCGTGGACCGGCGAGCCGCGTTACTGGGCCTTGCTCCGGCGACGCGCGTTCTGGGCGTTGCTCGCGACCCTCCTGGCGGCCTCGCTGGCGTAGCCGGACCGGCGACCGCGCGGCGCTCTCGCCACCGGACTCATCACCACGCGACTCGTACGCCGACGCCCATCACCGCGGCCGCGGCCGCGGGGGCCCTGGCGGCGGTGGGGGCCGAGCCGGGGCCGTCGATCTTCGGCCTCTCGCTCTCGGTCTACGACTCGAGCCACTCGAACTTCGTCGCCGACTTCCCCGCCGCTCACCAGCTCGGCGCCCGCTTGACCCAGTTCACCGCCGGCCCGCAGACGGCCGGCGGCCACTACGACGGGCTCGACTGGGAGGTCAGGGAGGCTCGGCACTACGGGATGGGCGTGCTGCTGACGGTCGGCGGGATTCCCGGCGCTTGCTCGTTGCGTCCTCGGCCGGCCAACGTCCATGCCTGCCCACCCACCACCAAGAGCGACTTGAACGCGTACGGCGATTATTTCCGTCGCTTCCTGATCCATTTCCGCAATGTCGTCCAGTACTACGAGAGCTGGACCGAGCCCAACAACAGCTCGTGGTGGCTACCCGGCCCCGACGCCGGCGGCTATGCGGCGCTGCTGAAGGTGGAGTACGCGGCTATGGAGTCCGTGAACCGTCAGTACGGCGTGCACCTGCAACTCTTGTTCGCGTCGCCCACCGGCTTCTCGGTGATCCCCGGCACCCCGGGCTGGATGGCGGTGCTGCCATACACGGAGCGCGTGCTGAAGGCGCTCCACGGCGAGCGGCCGTTCGACGCGGTGGCGCTTCACGCCTACCGCTTCCCGCCCGGCGGCGATGGCCCCTCCACGCCGGACTACGACTACGTGGGCGGCGTTCCCGCGGCGCGGGCCGCGCGGGGTCCGTTCCCCGGCCAGGGCTGCAACTCCGGTCCGTGGTGCGAGATGACCTGGCCGCAGGAGCTGTCCGCCTACGAGCAGGAGTTCACGAATCACGGCTACGGGCAGCCCGCGCTGTGGATCACGGAGTTCGGCTGGTCGGGCAACCTCCAGCCCGCCGGGAGCTATTTCCCCAGCGAGAGCGAGCAGGAGTCGGACCTCGTCCAGGCTTACCAGGACCTGCTGGCGCTGCCGTTCGTGAAAGCCGCGCTGTGGTTCAACCTCCGCGACTACCAGCAGGGCTACCAGAGTTCCGACCCCGCGTTCTTCTACCACTACGGCCTGCTCGAGTACGACTTCCAACCCAAGCCGGCAGCGGGGGCTTTCCAGGGGCTGGCGTCGGCTAATCCAGGTCGTTAGGTCGCTAACAAATCGAGGTCGCGAAGGCCCGTACTTCAAACTGCGCCCGTACTTCTAGAACTGGCCAGGGCGAATCCGGGGCGCTGAGGCGGGCTGAATTAGTAGGGGCCAGCGGGGGCGCCGCGCGCCCTCCGCTGGCCCCTGTATGTTTGGAAGGCCCGCTGAGATCTGCTACTCTCCCACTTAGATTTTTAGGAACGCATACGCAGAGGAGTAGAACTCAATATGGGAAAAACGATCGGTATCGACCTGGGAACGACCAACAGCTGTATGGCCGTGCTCGAGGGCGGCGAGCCGACGGTGATCGAGAACGCCGAGGGCGGGCGCACGACTCCTTCGGTCGTGGCGTTCACGCAGTCCGGCGAGCGGCTCGTGGGCACCGTCGCCAAGCGCCAGGCCGTAACCAACCCGCAGAACACCGTCTTCTCGATCAAGCGCTTCATGGGCCGCAAGGAGGCCGAGGTGAAGACCGAGGAGTCGATCGTCCCGTACAAGGTCGTGTCCGGCCCCAACGGGGACGCGCGCGTCGAGGCGGGCGGTAAGCAGTACTCGCCGCCTGAGATCTCGGCGATGATCCTGGGCAAGCTGAAGTCAGACGCCGAGGCCTATCTCGGGGAGACCGTCGACAGCGCGGTGATCACCGTTCCCGCGTACTTCAACGACGATCAGCGCCAGGCGACCAAGGACGCCGGCAGGATCGCCGGGCTCGACGTCAAGCGCATCATCAACGAGCCGACCGCGGCTTCGCTGGCCTACGGCCTCGACAAGGAATCCGACCAGACGATCCTGGTCTTCGACCTCGGCGGCGGGACGTTCGATGTCTCCGTGCTCGAGATCGGCGAGGGCGTCTTCGAGGTGAAGGCGACCGCCGGCGACAACCACCTCGGCGGCGACAACTTCGACAAGGCCGTGGTCGACTGGCTGGTGGCCGAGTTCAAGCGCTCTCAGGGCATCGACCTGTCCGCCGACCCGATGGCGCTCCAGCGTCTCTACGAGGCGGCGGAGAAGGCCAAGATCGAGCTCTCCACGACCCAGGAGACGCAGATCAACCTGCCGTTCATCACGGCCGACGCCAGCGGCCCGAAGCACCTCGACACGCGGCTCACGCGCGCCAAGCTCAACGAGCTGACGAGCGACCTGCTCGATCGCACCGTCGCCCCCGTGCGCCAGGCGATCGACGACGCCAAGGAGAAGGGCGTGGAGAAGATCGACCACGTGGTCCTCGTCGGCGGCATGACCCGCATGCCCGCGGTGCAGGAGAAGGTCAAGGAGCTGACCGGCAAGGAGCCTCACCGGGGAGTCAACCCGGACGAGGTGGTCGCCGTCGGAGCCGCGATCCAGGCCGGCGTGCTGGCAGGGGACGTCAAGGACGTGCTGCTGCTCGACGTCACACCGCTCACGCTCGGAATCGAGACCAAGGGCGGCGTGATGACCAAGCTGATCGAGCGCAACACGACGATCCCGACGCGCAAGTCGGAGATCTTCTCCACGGCCGAGGACAATCAGCCGTCGGTTGAGATCCACGTGCTCCAGGGCGAGCGCGAGATGGCCGGCTACAACAAGTCGCTGGGCAAGTTCCAGCTGACCGGCATCCCGCCCGCGCCGAGGGGCATCCCGCAGATCGAGGTCGCGTTCGACATCGATGCCAACGGGATCCTCAACGTGTCGGCCAAGGACCTCGGCACCGGCAAGGAGCAGAAGATCGAGATCAAGGCCGGCTCCGGCTTGTCCGACGATGAGATCAAGCGCATGGTCTACCGACGCCGAGGCTCATGCCGAGGATGACCGCCGCCAGCGCGAGCTGGCGGAGGCCCGCAACAACGGCGAGAACGCCGCTTATCAGGCAGAGCGTCAGCTGGGCGAGCTCGGCGACTCCGTCGATGCCTCCTCCAAGGAGGAGATCGAGGCGGCGATCAAGGCGGTGCGCGAGGTGCTCACCTCGGAGGACACAGCCGAGATCAACTCCAAGACCGAGGCGCTTCAGGCGGCCTTCCACAAGGTCTCCGAGGCCATGTACCAGCGGGCTCAGGAGCAGGCTCAGGCCGCCTCCGGTGACGGCGCCGGCACGACCACCGACGGCGCCGGGGCCGAGGAGGACGTGGTCGACGCCGAAGTGGTCGACGAGGGCAAGTAAGCGATGTCATTCGACCCCCGCCGACGCGTCCCGGTGGGCCCCGAGGCGGACACCGATTCCGAGGTCACTGAAACGACCTCGGAATCGGGCCCGGCCTCGCAGCCCGAAGTCCCGGAGCGCGATCCGCAAACCGGGAAGGAGCCTTCGCCCGCACCTTCGCTGAAGGAGGATCCGCAGCGCCCTGCGGCCACCGAGCCCGAGGGCGACCACGAGGCCAAGCTGGAGCACGACCTCGAGGAGCTAGCCGCCAAGGCGCACAAGGCGGACGAGTACCTGGAGCTTGCGCAGCGGACCAAGGCCGACTTCGAGAACTACCGCAAGCGTGCGGCGCGTGAGGCCGCGGCTGCCCAGGAGCGGGGAGTGGTCAAGCTCGCGCTCGAGCTGCTGCCCGCCGTCGACAACCTCGACCGGGCGCTCGCCGCCACCGACGGCGCCGAAGCCTCCGAGACCCTCGCGTCAGGAATCAAGCTCGTTCATTCGGAGGTCATCGCGGCGCTCGCCCGTATGGGGATCGAGCCCTACTCGCCCGAGGGCGAGCGCTTTGACCCCCAGCACCACGAGGCGGTTGCCCAGCAGCCGGTCGATGGCGCCGAGCCCGGGACGATCGTGGAGGTCTACCAGCGCGGATATCGTCTGCGCGACGCCGTGCTGCGGCCGGCACGCGTGGTCGTGGCGGCATAACGGGGGCGCACGATGGCTGCCACCAGGCCC
Source organism: uncultured Actinomycetes bacterium (assembly GCA_963846075.1). Lineage (GTDB taxonomy): Bacteria > Actinomycetota > Thermoleophilia > Solirubrobacterales > Solirubrobacteraceae > Palsa-465. The sequence continues at coordinate 8,428 of CAWJUS010000008.1, forward strand.
GACTACTACAAGGTCCTCGGGGTCGGCAAGAACGCTTCCGAGGAAGAGATCAAGAAGGCCTACCGCAAGCTGGCCCGCAAGTACCACCCGGACCGCAACCAGGGCGACAAGAAGGCCGAGGAGCGCTTCAAGGAGATCTCGCAGGCGCACGATGTGCTCTCCGATCCCGAGAAGCGCAAGGAGTACGACCGGGGCTCCGGGCCGTTCGGCTTCAACGTGCCCGGCGGATTCGACCCTGGCTCGTTCAGCGGCGGCTTCGGCGACATCCTCTCGAACCTCTTCGGCAGCGGCGGTGGCGCGGCCGGCGGCCCCGGCGGTACCCGAGCCGGGGGCGTACGCGGCGCGCGCACCCAGCCGCGGGGCCGGGACCTCGAGACCGAGGTCTCGCTGAGCTTCGACCAGGCGGTGAACGGCGCGCAGGTGCCGCTCGCCGTGCCCACCTCGCAGCCCTGCCCGACCTGCCACGGCACCGGGGCCAAGCCGGGCACCAGCCCCAAGGTATGCCCGGTCTGCGACGGCCGCGGAGTCGAGTCCCAGAGCCAGGGGATCTTCTCGATCTCACAGCCGTGCTCCAACTGCGGCGGCTCGGGGACCGTGATCGAGGACCCCTGCCCGACCTGCGGCGGCTCCGGCGCGACGCGCAGCGTGCGGCGGCTGCGGGTGAACATCCCCGCCGGGGTGCGCGAAGGGAGCCGGATCAGGCTCGCCGGTAAGGGCGAGCCCGGGCCCGCCGGAGGCGAGCCCGGCGATCTCTACGTGGTCACTCGCGTCTCCTCCTCGCCGGTCTTCAAGCGCGCGGGCGACAACCTCGAGGTCGAGGTGCCGCTGACGATCCCCGAGGCCATCCGAGGGGCCGTGATCGAAGTGCCCACACTGCAGGGCTCAAAGCGACTGCGCGTGCCGCCGGGCACCAAGCACGGAACCGTCCAGCGGCTGCGAGGCGAGGGCCCGCCGAAGCTCGGCGGCAAGGGGCGTGGAGACATTCACTATCGGTTTGTGATCGACGTCCCCGACGCGCTTTCGGCCGAGCAGAGCGAGGCCATCGACCGTCTGTCACAGGTGATGAACGGCGACCCCCGGGCGCCGCTGTTTGAGAAGGCGAGTAGCGGATGAGCGTCCGCCGGACCAAGACCGTGCGCAGGACCACCACGCGCATCTCGGTGGGATCACAGCGCGGTGTGTTCATGATCTCGGTGGCGGCCGAGCTCGCCGAGATGCATCCCCAGACCCTTCGGATGTACGAGGCCCGGGGGCTGATCGAGCCCAAGCGCTCGCCCAAGGGCACGAGGCTCTACTCGCACGAGGACGTCGAGCGCCTGCGGCGCATCCAGGAGATGACCGCCGAGCTGGGAATGAACCTGGCCGGCGTGGAGCGCGTGTTCGAGCTCGAGGACAAGCTCGAGTCGATGGCCCGCAAGGTGGAGCTGCTGGAGCGCCGGGCCAAGGAGCTGAAGGCCGAAGTCGAGCGGCTGGAGTCGCTGCGCCGAGCGCTGCGGGCCGAGATCGTGCCCTACGACGGCGGCGGCGAGCTGATCCGAAGCGCGGATCTGAAGCGCTTTGGCAGACGCCCGCCGCGAGGGGTATAGGCGCAACGCGGCTGTTGGCGCGGCGCGCCGATCGGGGGCGGCGAGCGAGCGCCTCAGGCGAACACGGTTGACCCCGCGTGCAGCGCCCGCCGAATGCGGGGTTCGGTATGTCCGCTATCCGACCACCACGAACCCTGCTCCGGCGGTGTCAGCGATGCGGGGTCGCTGGTGACCGGCCGCGGCGCCGTCGGCGAAGCTTCTTGCCCGCGAAATCCCTTGCCCCAGAGCCCGTTTTCTGTAATAATCTAAGTCCACCAGACTTAGATTTTCCCTGAACCCCGCGGAACTAGACCGGAAGAACACCAACATGCAACCAGACCGTTTTA
>CAWJUS010000009.1:0-214205 GCA_963846075.1 uncultured Actinomycetes bacterium
TGCTCGGCCGCGAGCAGCACGAGCGCCGAGGAGGTGGCCGAAGCCACGGCGTTGTGAAACCGCGCGGCGACCGTGGCGGCCGGGCATCCGGCGCGCACCTCGTCGGCGACTGCCCTCACCGTCTCCCGCGCGTCGAGCAGCAGCGTCCCGTCCCGGCGCAGTAAATGGAGCGGATAGAAGTCGCGTTCGTCCGGATCGCACGCCGCCTCGAGTTCCGCGGCGGCCTGACCCTCGTAGTTGACCGTCTGGCGAATTCCGCACAACGAGGCCACCGCGTCGAACAGCCGCCCCATGCTGGACGTCTCAGGCGAGGCCACGCCGCGCTCGATCAACGTGGACACGTCTCGCCATTGCCGCTCGTCGACCTCCGCTGCGATCGGGGCCGGAACCGGCGGGCGCTCTCCGAGCGCCGCACGAAGCCAGGCACAGGCCATCCGCCACGGTTCGCGCACGGCTCGCGGCCCGCCCGGCAGCCTCACCGGCCACAAATGCCCCAGGCGCTCGAAGCCGAGGAGGTCGCCGATCAGCAGCTCGCCGCCCCAGATCGTGCCGTCCGTGCCGAAGCCGGTGCCGTCGTAAATCGCGCCGATCGCCGGCCCGCGCGCCCCGTGTTCGGCCAGACAGGCGGCCAGGTGCGCGTGATGGTGCTGGACCCCTAGCGGCTCCAGCTCGTCTTGCTCCAGCGCGTACTTCGTAGAGAGATACTCGGGGTGCAGGTCGTGGGCGACGATCTGCGGCCGCACGGCGAACAGCCTCTGGAAGTGATCGATCCCCTCGCTGAAGCTGCGAAGCGTCTCGTAGTTCTCAAGGTCGCCGATGTGATGGGAAACCCAGGCCCGGCTGCCTTTTGCCAGACAAAAGGTGCTCTTGAGCTCGGCGCCGCACGCCAGCACCGCCCGCGCCGCGTCCAGGGGCAGCTCGATGCCCTGCGGCACCCACCCGCGCGAGCGGCGGATCAACAACGGTGGCCCCCGCCGGGCAACCGCCCGCAGCACGGAGTCGTCGGTGCGGGTCTCGATCGCCCTGTCGTGGATCAGGAAGAGGTCGGCGATCCCCGAGAGGCGCTCCAGGGCGTCCTCGTCGCGGTAGGCGATCGGCTCGTCCGAGACGTTGGCGCTCGTCATCACCAGCGCTTCGCCCACGTCAGCCAGCAGCAGGTGATGGAGCGGCGAGTAGGGCAGCATCACGCCCAGGTCGCGCGAGCGCGGGCGCGAGGGCGCGAGCGACGGGCGCATCCTCGCGGCGGCGGGCGATCACAATCGGGCGCTCTCGTCCCAGCAGGAAGGCCTCCTCGCGCTCGCCGAGCTCGACGAGTTCGCGCGCGGCCCCCAGGTCCCCCGCCATCACCGCGAACGGCTTGTCCTCGCGGTGCTTGCGGGCCCGCATCGCGGCGGTGGCGTGCTCGCCGGAAGCCAGGCACGCGAGGTGGTATCCGCCGACCCCCTTGACGGCCACGATCGCTCCCTCGCGCAAGGCGGCGACGGCGACGTGCAGCGCCCCGTCCCGAACTGCGATCGGCGATCCGTCCGGCCCCAGCAGCGATAGCTGCGGCCCGCACTCGGGGCAGGCGTTCGGCTGGGCGTGAAAGCGGCGGTCGAGCGGGTCCTCGTACTCGGCCCGGCAGGCCTCGCACATGCGAAAGCCGGCCATCGTCGTCAGCGGGCGGTCGTACGGGACCCCGCGGACGATCGTGAACCGCGGGCCGCAGTTGGTGCAGTTGATGAACGGGTAGCGGTGGCGCCGGTCCGCGGGATCGAACAGCTCTGCCAGGCACTCGGGGCACGTCGCGCTGTCCGCCGAGACCGGGGCGTCGGCCTCGCCCGCTCGCTCGCTGGCCAGGATGCGAAAGTCGCTCTGGCCGGTGGCCGCGAGCTGCTGCTTCTCCAGGGCCTCAACCGAAGCCAGGGGGGGCGCCTCGCGCGGGAGGCGCTCGATCAGCTCCGCAATCGCCGCGGACGAACCCTCGGCCTCGATCAGCACGCCTCGCTCGTCGTTCAGCACCGAGCCCGACAGCCCCAACTCGTTCGCCAGCCGGTAGACGTAGGGACGGAAGCCGACACCCTGGACGGTGCCGGTGACCCGCAGGCGAACGCGTGAGCGCGCCGCCGTCCCGGCGCTCATCAGCGACTCCGAAGGCCCGCGTCGAGCACTACCCCACCAGTTCCCGCAGCACGTGATAGGCGCTGGCCTGCGCCTCCTGGATGCGGGGTATGTGCTGGGAGCGGGTCACGACGACGTGGTCGGCGAGCCGCTCGGCACGCACCCTGCCGCCGTCGTAGCCGACCATGGCCAGCGTCAGTAACCCACGCCGGCGCGCCTCCCGGAGGGCGTCGATGACGTTGACCGAGTTGCCGGAGGTCGAGAGCGCCAGGAGCACGTCGCCCGAGTGTCCGTAGGCGATCACCTGGCGCAAGAAGATGGCCTCGGTGCCGATGTCGTTGGCGATCGCGGTCAGGATCGACGGGTCCTCGGTCAGGTCGAGCGCCGGCCAGCCGCGGCGACCGCCCTCGCCCGAGCGGAAATCAGCCACGACGTCCATGGCGTCCGTGGCCGAGCCGCCGTTGCCCAGCGCCATCAGCACGCCCCCCTGCTCGAGGGACGCGCGGACGGCTGCGGCGGCGGCGATCAGCGTCTCGCGGCCGTCCCGGAGCGTCTGGACGCGCAGCGCGCCAACCTCCTCGGACTTCATCAGCACGCTGCGGCGCACGTCCTCCAGCACGCCCTCCAGGTCGTGCTCGCGCTCGGCCAGGAACGGATAGAGGAAGCTCGAGGCGCCGACGTCGTGCGAGCGCCGCTCGGAGCGGCCCTCGAGCAGGCCGCGGTGCTCGAAGAACACGTGCACGAGCTCCCACAGCACGTGGTACAGCGTCTCGACCAGCTCCTGGCGGATGTAGGGGTCCTCGACGTCCGGGCGGAACTCCCACTCCGCCCCGGCGGGGGAGAAGGCCACGGTCAGACAGCCGCGCTCGCGCGCCAGCGCCGTGGCGCGCGCCGCCTCGCCACCGTCCTGGTCTGAGCCGAACGCGATCGCGATGTCGTCGGGGCGGGCGAGCAGCGCCACCTGGCGCACGAGGTCCCCGCCCTCACCGGCCAGCCCCAGCGCCGGCAGGGCGCGTTTCCCCACGATCACCGGGTGCACGAACTCCACCGCGATGTGCCGCGCGTCGGAGCGTGCGGCCGGCGAACGCCCGAACGCCACCAGCCGCCCGCCGCGGGCGAAACGCTCGGCCATCAGATGGCAGAGCCTGGCCAGCTCCGCCGCGTGGGCGGAGAAGAAGCGCGCACCTGAGTCGATGCGCTCGTCGAGCAGCGGCCCCAACCGAGCGGCGCGGGCGTCGGTCGCTACGGACTGGGTCAAGCCGGGACCCGCTCCCGCTGTGCCACGCCCGCGAGCCACTCGCTGAAGGCCTCGACGCCCTCCCCGGTGCGGGCGCTCACCAGCATGTGCTCCACGCCCGGGTGGACCTGGTCGAGGTAGTAGAGGAAGCGGTCGAGGTCGAAGTCGAGGTGCTCCAGCAGGTCGATCTTGTTGACCACCACCAGCTCGCAGGTGCGGAACATCAGCGGGTACTTGAGCGGCTTGTCCTCGCCCTCGGTCACCGAGCAGACCATCGCCCGGGCGTCCTCGCCGACCTTGAACTCGGCGGGACAGACCAGGTTGCCGACGTTCTCGATCACCAGCAGGTCGATCTCTGAGAGCGGCAGCGCGTCGAGCGCCGAGCGGACCATGTTGGCGTCCAGGTGGCACTCGCCGCCGAAGCCCGGGTCCGTGTTCAGCTGCGTGACGGGCACGTGCAGCGTCGCCAGGCGGTCCGCGTCGAGCGAGCCCTGGACGTCGCCTTCGAGCACGCCAAGCTTTACCCCAGACGGGGGAATGGCGGCCACGCGTTCCAGCAGCGTCGTCTTGCCTGCACCAGGGGCGCTCATCAGGTTGACGACCGTCACCTCATGGCGATCGAAGTCCGCTCGATTGGCGCGGGCGATCGTGTTGTTGGCGTCGAGGGCGTCCTCGACGATCTTCACCTTCGTCCTGTGCATGCGGCCTCCATCTCCTCGACTTCGATGTAGTCAACCTCGAGCTCCTCACCCGCCAGCACACCGGCGGGGCCAGAGCCACAGGCAGGGCAGCGGAAGGCGGGCATCGTCGGCTGCCATTCGTGCTCGCAATCGTTGCAGCGCAGGCGGGCGGGGATCTCGGTCAGCTCCAGCCGCGCGCCCTGGCAGACGGTGTCGCGGGCCACGATCTCGAAGTAGAAATCAAGCGACTCCCCCACCACCTGCCTGAGCGCGCCCGCCCGCACCGCCACGGCCGAGACGCGGCGCTCCCCGGCGTGCTTGCAGGCGGTGTTCAGGACCGCCGTGGCGATCGACAGCTCATGCATTGCCCGATTCGAGCTCGTGAATCGTTTCCATGACCACGTCGGCGGCCCGCGCCAGTGAGTCCTTGACCGAGTCGCTGAGGCCGAAGCCCACGTCCTCCACCACCTCGGGCTCGCAGGCCACGACGTACACCTTGCCCGGCCAGCCGCCCGTGTACTTGACGAAGCGCAGCACCGTCTCGGGATCCATGCCGTGCGGGTCGAGTACCTGGCCGTCCTCGATGCTGCCCTCGACGTCCTCCTCGCGAGCCTCCATCACGTACAGCGTGCCCGGCGGGCTGCCCTGACGGCTGACGTCGATCAGGATCAGCGCGTCGTAGCCGCGCATCACCTCGTAGGCGAGGTCGAGGCCGCCCGAGCCGAAGTCCATGACCTGGACGTTCTCGGGCAGCTCGCGCTCGGACAGAAGCCTCGCCACGTTGCCGCCGAAGCCGTCGTCGCGCAGCCAGGCGTTGCCGATGCCGGCCACCAGGATCTGCTTGGCACGGCGCGGCAGTCTCAGTCATAGAGCTTTCACCTCGTGGGGTCGGAAGAACAGGTAGCGGCCGGTCTCGCGCATCAGCTGCTGGCCGGGGTCGTCGTCGACGGTGACCGCCAGATGGACGGCGTCGTCGTAGTCGACGTAGATCCGCTCGAGCGTCGCCAGCCGGCCGTCAAGCATGCGGTCGAAGACGTCGCGATCGGTGCCGGGCTGAAGCTGCACCTTGGCCCCGCGCCTGAAGGTGACCCCGGCGACGGTCGCCGACTCCTCGCCGGGGTTGTCGTTGGCGCCGCGGGGATGCTGCTCGGGCGCCACCTCCTTGAGCCCGCCGTGCAGGGAGACGATCTCCTCCGGTGTGACGGCCATCGCGCGCTCCAGCATCTCACGGACCGCCGGGTCCTGCGCCGCGGCCTGCTCTCGCTCGGAGTCCGACAGCGACTGGACGTGCAGGACCAGCGCCTCCTCGATCTCGGTGTTGTCGAACAGGTTGCCGCGGCTCTCGGGCGCCAGCTGGGGGTGGTCCGGCAGCACGATCGCGGCCCCCAGCACCGCATCGTCGGCGGGCGTCGCCAGGACCGGGTAGGTGTTGACGCTCTCGCACCCCGACTCGAGCGGCGAGATGAAGCGACCGGCCGAGAGCTTCAGCACGATGTGCGTGGAGATCAGCGAGCTTCTCAGCGCCGCGGCCCGGTCGAGGCCGGCGGGCACATCCGCGGTGTTGTGGACGCAGCTGCGCACCAGCACGGTGCCGTCGGCGGCCGGCGGCTCCGAGCGCAGGGTGAAGCGCCCGCCGTCGAACTCCACGCTGACGCGCACGCCGACCGCCACCGGCCCGAGCTCGAGGCGCCGCTCGGAGGCTTCGTGGCGCTCGCCGCTCGGCACCAGGAAGCGCAGCGTCGCGCTGAGCCTGGCGTCCGCCCCCGGCTCCGCCAGGCACTCGAGTCGCGCGTGGTGGTGAGCGCCCGGGCACTCCGCCGCATAGGCCGGCGGGTAGACGATCCCGAACGGCGTCGGGGTGGCGTTCTTGGTCGCCGCGGGCGTGTAGGGGTAGAGGGCATAGCCCTCATACAAGAGCGATGAGACCAGCTCCTCAAGCACGACTGGGCCCTTCCGGATCTTTTTTATATACGGCCGCGCTCCGCGCGGCCTCTTTTTCAATCAACTCCCGCACGCAGGCGTCGAAGCTCGGGAGGCCGCGGCTGGCGCGGAGGTCCGACAGCGCGCGCAGCGTCTCATCGGTGAGGCGCACCCAGCCGATCCCCGGGTAGTGCTCGGCGATCATCGCCCGCCAGGTGGAGACCGGCATCGCGAAGCGGGCGCTGGCGCTCCAGGGCACGGGTACCACCTGCAGGCGGCCGTCGACGCCGGGATAGAAGACCGTGCCGTTGAAGTGGAAGCTGAGCGGGACCTCGCCGTCCTCGAGCGCGTAGAAGTACTTGGTGGCCGCCACCTCGAGGTCGTAGTTGCACGGCACCTCGATGGCGAACGTGCTCGAGCCCTCGAAACGGGGCACAACCGCGCCCACCCGCGCCCACTGCAGGCCCTGCGTCGACGGTGCCCAGGTGGCGGGCGGCCCGAACAGCTCCTCCAGGCGCTCGCGCGTCTGTTCGTCGTAGCCCCGCCGGGCGGGGTCGATCATCACCTGGACCGAGAGGGCGATCGACTGGATCTCGCGCCCGCTGTCCTCGCTCACCGAGCGCGGTGAAGACCATCGTCGGGGCGGCGGCGTAGGCCAGGTGCGCCGCCCCCGTGACCTCGAAGCGCGGCTCCGGCGCGGCGGGCGGGCCCGGCGCGGAGGCCGTCTGGGGGACGTCCACGCTCACGGCTTCGCGCCGGACACCGGGCCGTCGCCCGCGAACAGCGTCCCCGGCCGACGGCGCAGCGCCTCGAAGAACTGGGGCACGGCCTCGTCCAGCGCGGCGCCGCCGGAGATGCCCTCCCAGCGGGACTTGATCAGCCCCACCAGGCGGTAGCAGTCGTCGATCGGCGCGATCGCGTACTGGTGGGGATCCGCCAGCCGGTTGACGATCAGGGCCTCGGCGTCGGGGTCGAGCTCCGAGAGCTGCGGGTTGCGCTCCACGAGCTCCTGCCAGGGCTCGAGCTCGAGCTCGGACTCCGTGGCCCCCGCCGGGCTGGGGTAGAAGGCCACCACGCCACCCGTGATGCTCGAGCGCATGAAGAACGCCAGGCCGATCGGGATCTGAAAGCGCCCCCAGAGCTCATCCCCGCACTCAAAGCCCTCCAGCCACACGGTGCGCATGCCGGCCGGCCGGTACTCGGCGTCTCCCGAGTGGAGCGCCCAGCAGGCCTCGCAGGAGCAGACGATCCGGCGCTCCTCGAGGTGCAGCAGGTGACGGTGGTCGTCCGGCAGCGGGGCGTTGCAGATGTCGCAGTGCTCCATCGCCAGCCGCCGTTCGGACTCCTGGCGCACGGCCGCCCTGGACTGGGCCAGAGCGCGCATCCGCCCCACCATCTCCGCCCGGCGGCGCGCGGCGGCCATCTCCTCCAGGCGATTCATACCGCGACCCGGACGCCGCCGTCCTCGAGCAGCGGCACCGGGGTCAGCTGCAGGGGCTCGCCGCCGGCGGCCCGGCCGGCGTGACGGAGGTCGAACTCGGCGCCGCACGCCGCACAGCGGAGCATGCGCCCCTCGAGCTCTGCGCCATGGAGCGGCTCCCCGCAGGCCGCGCAGGCGTCCTTGTAGGCCAGCAGCGAGCTGTCGAGCCGCGCCAGCAGGAGCTCGGCGCCGTCGACGCTGACCGCCTGAAGCTGGCCCGGCGCGAGCCCCGGCGGCGCCGCCAGCGGCACCCACCGGGCGCTCTGTGGCTCGGCCATCGGAAGCGAGCCGGTCTCGACGTGGACCATCGGCAGCTCGATGCCTGTCCCGTTCACGGGCTACGGTGGGGCGGCGGGCTCGCTCACGCCGGCCACCTCCAGCCCCGCCAGGTCCGGGGCGTGCTCGTCCAGGGCCTGCTTTATCGCCAGCTCGAGCGTCGCCTGCGAGGCCGCGCAGCCGTGGCAGCTGCCCTGCAGGGCGAGCTTGGCCACGCCGTCCTCGATCCCCAGCAACTCGACGTTGCCGCCGTGCGACTCCATGTAGGGCCTGACGGTGTCGAGCGCCTCCACGACACGCTCCTGGAGCGGCACCGGATAGAGGTCGTGGATCAACAGCAGGCTGGATACCGCCCCGTCCTGCGAGAGCTCATCGAGGATCGTGCCCCCGGCCTCGCGCGCCCCGGCGATCGTCTCCATGATCCGGCGCAGGCCGTCGCCGTACATGGCGATCACCGCGCCCACCAGCTCGTGAGCGAGCTCGCGGGCGCGGGGATCCTCCAGCTCATCGACCCTGGCGCTGAGCTGCTCGACGCGGTCGAGCAGCTCAGCGGGGGACGGTTCCTCCCTCATGCCAGCGCTGTCGGGGTGTGGATCACCTTCCTGACCGGACCCTTGCCCGTGTACATGTGAACGCCGCACGGCAGGCAGGGATCGAAGCTGCGCACCGCGCGCATGATGTCGACGCCCTTGAAGTTCTCCGGGCCGTTCTCCTCGAAGATCGGCGTGTTCTGCACCGCATCCTCGTAGGGGCCCGGGGTTCCGTACGTGTCGCGCGAGCTGGCGTTCCACGGCGTCGGCGGGTAGGGCTGGTAGTTGGCGATCTTGCCCTCGCGGATGACCATGTGGTGCGAGAGCACGCCGCGGGCCGCCTCGTGGAAGCCGCAGCTGACCGCCTCGTCCGGCACCTTGAAGTCATTCCAGCTCTTGGTCCGCCCGGCGCGGACCTCCTTGAGCGCCCGCTCCAGGCAGTGCAGCGCGATCAGCGCCGAGTAAGCCTGGTGGTAGGACCGAGCGCGGTCACGCTCGATGGCGTTTGACTTCTCGGGCACCTTCCACTCGAGCTCCATCTCGGGCATCGACGCCGACTTGGGGAGAACCATCTGGATCGAGTTGCCGGTCGCCTTGGCGTAGCCGAAATCGACCAGCCCCGCCTTGGCAGTGCACCACTGGCGGGCGAACGGGCCGCCGCCGGTGTCGCAGCACACGTGCGTGTCGGTGCGCTTGTCGTAGATCCGGGGCGAGACCACCCAGCTGTACTTGTCCGCGAAGTCGCGCTTCTGCGGCTTGGGCAGCGTCACCTTGTTCCAGGGGTGGTTCTTGTCCACCGGGTTGCCCAGCGGGTCCTGCGTGACGAACGTCGGCTCGTTCTCCCAGCTGTCGAAGTACGAGCTGCCCAGCAGGATCCTGATCATCAGGTTGATCTCCACCAGGTCGGTGGTGATCAGCTCGCCGCCGATCGCGATGCCCGGCGTGATGTAGCGATGGCGGCCCCACTCGGTCATGTTCCGGTAGTCGTAGTCGACGTAATCCGGATCGTCGAACGAGCCCCAGTTGACAAGGTTCGTCTCCCGGAAGCCGACCATGTCGTAACCCGGCAGCTCCTGGAGGAAGAAGTCGTACAGGTCGTCGTGCATGGGGACGACCCGCTTGACGTAGTCGAAGTAGCGCATCAGGCGCACGTAGTAGTCGGTGCACGTCTGGTGCGTGATGTCGGCCGAGCAGCCGCCGGGCATGATCGTCGAGGGGTGGGTGTGACGCCCGCCGAACAGGCAGTACATCTCGCGGGTGTAGCGCGCCACCTGCAGCGTCTCCAGATAGAAGCTGCCGGTGAACGGGTTGAGCGCCCGCATGATGTCGGCGATCGTGTCGTAGCCGTGGATGTCCTTGTGCGGCGCCGAGGTCTTCTCGGCCGTCGCCAGCAGCGAGGGGTTGGTGTCCTTGACCATCTGCTCGCAGAAGTCCACGTTCGCCATGCAGTCGTTGAAGATCGCGTGGTCGAAGATGTAGTCCGCGGTCTCGGCCAGGTTGAACGCCAAATCACCGAGCGGCGGCGGCTTGACGCCGTAGGCCATGTTCTGGTTCAGGCACGAACAGGTGCAGTGGTTGTCGCCGCAGATGCCGCAGATGCGGCTGGTGATGAAGTGCGCGTCCCGCGGGTCGATCCCCTTCATGAAGATGTCGAATCCGCGGAAGATCATCGACGTCGAGTAGCACTTGAGTACCTGCTGATTGGAGAAGTCGATCTCGGTGTGAATCCCGAGGCTGCCGACGATCCGCGTGATCGGATCCCACGACATCTCCTTGACCTGGACTTTGCGTTCGGTGGGGCTCTCTGTTGTGGCCATCTGGTTCTCCTTGAGCTTTCGTGGCGGTGTGGGTCCTGAGCGCTACCAGCGCTTCTGATAGCCGGAGGTCAGCGCCGGGCCACGGCGCCGCCACTCGGGCTCGATGTCGTACTTCTTGTCGATGTTGCGCTTGCGGAAGTAGCGGAACATCGGGCCGTAGGTGAACTTCTGGAAGTTGGCGCCGGCGTTGCCCCACTGATCCGGATCCATGAACGGCATGTACTTGTCGGGGAAGCCGGGCATCGTGCACGCCATGCAGATGCCGCCCACGTTCGGGCAGCCGCCGATCCCGTTGACCCAGCCCCGCACCGGCACGTTGCACTTGACCACCGGGCCCTTGCAGCCCAGCTTCACCAGGCAGCGGTGATCTGAGCCGTACTCGGTGGCGAAATTGCCCTGCTCCGTAAACCCGGCGCGGTTGCAGCCCTCACGCACCGTGCGCTCGAACAGCCACTTGGGCCGCAGCTGCTCGTCGAGCTCCGGTACCGGCGCCATCCCCGCCAGATGAAAGACGAGATACATCAGCGTCTCGGTCATGTTGTCCGGCTGGGCGGGACAGCCGGGGATGTTGATCACCGGCAGGCCGGCCTTGGAGCGCCACTTCCAGCCGAGGTAGTCGGCCACGCCCATCGCACCCGTCGGGTTGTTCTTCATCGCCGGGATGCCGCCGTACGTCGCGCACGTGCCGACAGCCACCACCGCGGCGGCCTTGGGCGCCAGCCGGTCGATCCACTCATTCAGCGTGATCGGCTGACCGTTCGAGGGATTGACGCCGAAGCCCGTCCAGTGGCCCTCGCCGTTGATCTGCTCGTTTCCTACCGAGCCCTCCACCACCAGCACGAACGGGTCGAGCTTTCCCTCCTCGGCGTCGTACCACGCCTGGATGTACTCGTCGCCGACCTCGAACGCGACCACCTGGTTGTGGACGACCACGCGGGGCATGCCCGGGATCACTCCCTGGATGATGTCCTCGAGGCTCGGGTTGGTGGCGGAGGTCATCGCCACCGAGTCGCCCTCGCAGGACAGACCAGTTGTCATCCACAGGACGTGCGCGGTGATCTGCTCGGTCTCGTGCTGCCTCGGTGAGTATTCAACAGCGGTGGCCATCTCGTTCCTCTCCTCGTTTCAACAAATGCGCGGCAACGGGTCGCCGACGAGCTGGTCCATCACGCGCTTGCCGCCGAAGCTCGTCTCCACCAGCACCATCGCGGGCGGCTCGGCGCGGACCTCGCCGATCGCCCTCGCCTCCTCACACCCCGGGACCTGCTTCAGCGCGGCGAGCGCCTCGTCCGCGGCCTGCGGCGCCACGAATGCCACCAGCTTGCCCTCGTTGGCGATGTACATGGGGTCGATCCCCAGAAGCTCCGCCGCCGCGGCCACGACCGGCGAAACCGGAACGTCCGCCTCCCGCACCAGCACCGAGACGCCCGAAGCCCGGGCCAGCTCGTTGAGCACCGACGCAACACCTCCGCGCGTGGCGTCACGCATGCAGTGAAGCTCTTGGCCCACCGCGCCGAGCAGGGCGTCGACCGCGGGCCACAGCGAGCAGGTATCCGACTCCAGGTCGGCATCCAGGTCGAACTGCCCGCGGGCGAGCATGATCGCCGTGCCGTGCTCGCCGATCGGACCGGAAACCAGGACCTGATCCCCCGGGACGATCGCCCGCGGGCTCAGCTTGGCGCGCTCGTCGACCGCACCCACGCCTGTCGTCGAGAGATACATCTCGTCGGCCGCGCCGCGCTCCACGACCTTCGTGTCGCCGCCGACGATGGTGACGCCCGACGTCGTCGCCGCCTGCGCGATCGCCTCGACCTCGGCCCGCAGGATGTTCGAGTCGAGGCCCTCCTCGAGGATCATCGAGACCGTCAACGCCTGCGCCCTGACGCCCGAGACCGCGAGGTCGTTGACCGTCCCGTTGACCGCGAGCTCGCCGATCGACCCGCCCGGGAAGCGAAGCGGCTTCACGACGAAGCTGTCGGAGGTCATCGCCAGCCTCGCGCCGCCCGCGGTGAAGGCGCCGGCGTCGGCAAGCTCGGCCAGGGGGTTGGCCGTCTGCTCGGATTCGGGGCCGGCGAAAGCGGGGACGAGCAGTCCCTCGATCAGCGTCTGCGTGGCCTTGCCGCCGGCGCCGTGGGCCAGGGTTATCTGCTCGGCCTTGAACCGCGGGCGCTTGGCGCGCGCCGTCTCGATGATCTGCAGTACGCGCTCTTCGCGATCGCCTGCGGTGGTGCTCACACGGCCTCCCCGCGTGGGCTCACACGTGCCTCACCCGCGCGCTCTCCCTTTCTCGCGCGCGTAGCGGCCGAAGTTGTAGTACGCGGCGCAGGCGCCCTCGGGCGAGACCATGCACGTCCCGATCGCGTGCTCCGGCGTGCAGGCGGTGCCGAACACCTTGCACTCCCAGGGCTTGATGACGCCCTTGAGCACCTCGCCGCACTGGCAGGCCTTGGGATCGGCGACACGCACGCCGGGGACGCTGAAGCGCTCCTCGGCGTCGAAGTCGCGGTAGGCGTCCGAGAGCTTGAGCGCGCTCTGGGAGATGAACCCCAATCCTCGCCACTCGAAGTGCGGCCGCAGCTCGAACACCTCGGACATCACTTCCAGCGCCCTCAGGTTCCCCTCTCGGGGCACGACCCGGGTGTACTGGTTCTCGACCTCGCAGCGCCCGCCGGCGAGCTGGCGCAGGATCATCAGGATCGACTGCAGGATGTCGAGCGGCTCGAATCCCGAGATCACCACCGGCCGCTCGTAATCGACGGGGATGAACTCGAACGGGCGCGCGCCCACCACCGTGCACACGTGACCGGGACCGATGAAGCCGTCGAGTCTCAGATCCGGCGACTCCAGCAGCGCCCGCAGCGGCGGCACGATCGTCACGTGGTTGCACACGCACGAGAAGTTCTCGATGCCCTCCGCCTTGGCCCGCTTGAGCGTCAGCGCCGTCGACGGCGCGGTGGTCTCGAAGCCGATTGCGAAGAACACCACCTGACGGTCCGGGTTCTCCCGCGCGATCCGCAACGCGTCGAGCGGCGAGTAGACCATCCGCACGTCGGCGCCGTGGGCCTTGGCGTCGAGCAGCGTGTGCTCCGAGCCGGGGACGCGCAGCATGTCGCCGAAACAGGTGAAGATCACGCCCTCCTGGCGGGCGATGGCGATGCCGTCGTCGACCCGCCCCATGGGGATCACGCATACGGGGCATCCCGGGCCGTGCACCAGCTCGACGTTGGCCGGCAGGACATCGTCGATGCCGTACTTGTAGATCGAGTGCGTGTGGCCGCCGCAGACCTCCATCACCTTGTAGTGGCGACCAGGCTCGAGCTCCGCCAGGATCTCGCCGGCCAGCACCTGGCCCAGCTTGGCGTCCCGGAACTCGTCGACGAACTTCACGAGTGCTTCCCTCCGTAGGTACGGTCGCACCGAGAGGGGTCACTGGCGGATGGCTGGCGAGGACGCAGAAGGCGTGGCGCAGCAGCGCTGCGCGAGCCGACGAGGACGAAGCCGGACGCCGCCAGCTTGAATGCGAGCGTATCTGCGGAGGCACCGGTTCCCGGACCTCACGCGAGCGCTCCGATCGCCACCCCGGCGTGCACGAGAACTCGGGTGCCGGCCTCCACCGGCCCCACCAGGTCGACCATCACCTCGTGCGTCTCGCCCTGCTCATCGACGCACACCGCTGCTTGCTGGCGCAGCTCCCGAACCCGCATCGGGATCCCCTCATCGCCACACGTGATGCAGCCCTCACGCGCCTCGCAGGACGAGCCGCTCACTCGATCACGCTCGCCTTCAGCTCCTCCAGCTCCTGCTCGTAGTCGGCACCCATCCGCTCGAGCAGGCGGAGTGTCGCCTGGGCCTCCTCTTCGTCCACCTTCGACAGCGCGAAGCCGACGTGGATCAACACCCAATCGCCAGGTACAGCGCCGCCGCCGTCGTCCTCGGCCAGGAGGCTGACGTTGATGTTCCGGCGCACGCCGACGACATCGACCTTCGCGATCTGGTTGCGCTCGTCAACCAGCTCGACGACCTGTCCTGGAATCGCCAGGCACACGAAAGGGGGGTATACCGGTGGCTGCAAAACGGGTTCCATCGAGCCGTAATTGCGGTGACGGTAATCGTGATTACGCTCGTTGCGGGCTTTTGCGGGAACCCACACGCGCTCGGTCGCCGGGACTAGACTCGACCGCGCGGGACACGTCCCCTATCAGAGGGAGGGGAGAACCCAACTGAAGCCGCAGGGCCCCCAGAGTGACCGCCGATGGGCAGGGAGATCCGGACGCCGCAGGCGCCCGACCTCGCACCAGTACCTCCTCGACCTCGATGTGGACCTGGCGGAGGTGCTTGATGTGCGTATGCGGCTGGTGGCGCGGTCGGCGCTGACGGCGGTTGCGTTCGACGTCGATCCCGGGGAGGTCGATCTCTCCGGCTGGCTCGACCTGGCGCGGTCGGGGCCCGGCGTGCTGGTGCTCGACGGAGTTATGGCTGTCGGCGTCCACGTCGCCGACCGCGTCGCCGCCGAGCTGCTCGGCGCCGGCGATCTGATCCAGCCGTGCCGCGCTGACGACGAGGAGCTGCTCCCGTGCGACGTGGACTACAAGGCGCTCACCACGACGCGCTTCGCGTTGCTGGACGGGGTCTTCGCCGAGCGCATCGCCCGCTGGCCGCAGCTGAGCGGTGTGCTGCTGCGCCGCGCGGGCAGGCGCACGCGCCGCCTCAATCTCCAGCGCGCGATCGCCGCCCAGCCGCGGCTCGACGTGCGCCTGGCGCTCTTGCTCTGGCACCTCGCGGGCCGCTGGGGCAAGGTTGAGCCCGGCGGCATCCGTCTGCCGCTGCCTCTGACTCACCAGCTGCTGGGGCGGCTGGTCGGTGCCGAGCGCCCGTCGGTGTCGCACGCCCTTTCGCGGCTCTCGGACGCGGGGCTCGTGACCGGGCACGGCGACGAATGGCATCTCCACGGGAGCCTCAACGGGCAACTGCCGACGATGCTCGACTCGATCATCGGCGGCGTCGAGCCGCTGGGCGCCGCCGCCAGCTTTCTCGGATCCAGCTGATGCCGGGCCCCCACCTGGTGCCGGATCCTGGGCCGATTTCCTCGAGTCCCGGGCGATCCAGGGATCCGCGGGGGGCGAGTGCACATGCCTACGCCGAGCGCCAGCTGGTGCACGTCCTGTGGCTGACCAGCGGGCTGGGGTGCGACGGCGATTCGGTGGCCATGACGGCGGCCTCGAACCCCAGCGTCGAGGACCTCCTGCGCGGGCTGCTCCCGGGCGCGCCGCGCCTGGCGATCTACAACCCTCTGCTGGCCTACGAGAGCGGCGAGCAGTTCGTCGAGGCTTTTCGCCGCGGCGCCAAGGGCGCGCTTGACCCGTTCGTGCTCGTGCTCGAGGGCTCGGTGCCCAACGAGACGACGAGCGGGGAGGGACATTGGAGTGGCTTCGGCGTCGACCCGGACGATGGCCAGCCGATAACCGTCTGCGACTGGATTGACCGCCTCGCCCCGCAGGCCGCGGCCGTGATCGCGCTGGGCACCTGCGCCGCCTATGGCGGCATCCCGGCGATGCGCGGGAACCCCACCGGGGCGATGGGGCTGTGCGACTACCTCGGGTGGGGTTGGAAGTCCCGGCTCGGCCTGCCGATCGTCAACCTCCCCGGCTGCCCCGTCCAGCCGGACAACATCACCGAGGTGCTCCTGCACGTGGCGCTGGCCGTGGTCGGCGTCGAGGACCTGTTCGAGCTCGACCCGCAGGGACGGCCGCGGCGGCTCTTCGAGCGTACGGTGCAGGAGGGGTGCGGGCGCGCCGGATTTGCAGAGCAGGGCGAGTTCGCCGAGACGCCGGCCGATCATCGCGGCTGCCTCGTCAAGCTGGGCTGCATGGGCCCCGTCGCCAAGTGCAACGTGCCGGTGCGCGGCTGGATGCACGGAGTCGGCGGCTGTCCCAACGTCGGCGGGGTGTGCATCGCCTGCACGATGCCTGGCTTCCCCGACAGGTTCATGCCCTTCACGGAGCCCAGTCGCCTCGGGACGCTCGCCGCCGCCGGCGCCCGCTTCACCTACGGCCCCGTGATGCGTAGCCTTCGGTCCCGCGCGATGAGACGTCACTTCGATCGCGAGCCTCCATGGCGGCGACCGGCCGAGAAGGTGGCCAGCGGCTATCGCCGCGCGGCTGGTGATGCCCACCCGGGTGATCTTCCGCTGCCAATTCTGCGGGGCGACCCCCGACGCCGAGACGCAGCGGACGCTCGAGCAGGGACTCCGCGAGCTCGCCTTCGGCCAGTACGTCGACGCGCCCCCGGGCCGCTGGCTCGTGTGGCACGGAAACGGGCCTCTCGGACCACGCCGCTACGCGTGCCGCGCACATCGCGCTGAGCTCACCGCCTACCTGCGGGAGCACTACGGGACGATCGCCCCAAATCCATGGAAGATGCCTCCCTACCCGATGACCGTGCGCACGGCCGACACCGAGCGGGCGCTCAAGCAGGGCCGGCAGTCGTCGCTCCCCAGGTGGGGGCTCCGGTGACGCAGCGAGGGCGGTCCTGCGGCCGGAGGCGAGCGACGTGTTGGCTCGTCCCGTGTCAAGCCCCAACGGTGATAAGCCCTTCGGGCAGCTGACGCTGGCGGATGTCGACGCCCGCGCGCGTGAGCTTCAGGCCGCCACCGGCTGGGGGCCGACCGCGCGCGTGGCGTCGGTGGCCCGGGCCTGGTCGGAGCTCGGCCGGACGATGAAGCAACACGGCGCGGCAACGGTCGCTGACCTCGGGGGCGACGAAGCGGAAAAGCGCGCGCCGGCGCTGTGGGTGGTCCCGCCTGGAGGCAGCTTGCTCTGAGTCGGGGCGCTACGTCCCCGTACGCCCACAGCTCCGCGAGCAGCCCCCGTGCGACCCAGCTCCGCGAGCGGCCCACGTACGCCGAGTCCGCGAGCAGGCCCCGTGCCGACCAGCCCCCGATCGGTAACCCCCGTTACGACGGCGAGCCAGCCGTAACTGCGATTACCTCGCAGTAGAGAGCAGCTAGAGATAATCGCCCGTCGTGAAGGCTGCAGCACGGCAGCTCGATGCGGGCCAGTGGCGGACGCTGGGCCTGATGGCGACCGTTGTCCTCGGCCTGCACGTCGTCGGCTTCTTCATGCTCATCGCGCTCGTGGCGCCTCGACCACTACCACTGGGGACCGCGGGCGCCTTCACGATCGGGATCGGCGTCACCGCCTACACGCTCGGACTCCGGCATGCGTTCGATGCCGACCACATCTCGGCGATCGACAACACGACGCGCAAGCTGATGAGCGAGGGCAAGCGCCCGATGAGCGTCGGTTTCTGGTTCTCGCTCGGGCACTCGACGATCGTCTTCTCGCTCGCGTTCCTGATTTCGGTCGGCGTCCGCGCGCTGGACGGGCCGGTCAAGAACGACAGCTCGAACCTGCACCAGGTCACGAACTGGATCGGCACGCTCGTGTCCGGGTCCTTCCTCTACTTGATCGCCGCCCTGAACGTGGTGATCCTGCTCGGGATCATCAAGGTGTTCAGGGAGATGCGCACAGGCCGTTACGACGAGGCGCAGCTCGAAGAGCAGCTGAACAAGCGGGGATTCATGAACCGGATCCTCGGCAAGCTGACCAGGGCGGTCACCAAGCCGCAGCAGATGTACCCGATCGGCGTGCTGTTCGGCCTGGGGTTCGACACGGCCACCGAGGTGGCGCTGCTGGTGCTCGCCGGCGGTGCCGCCGGCGCCGGGCTGCCGTGGTACGCGATCCTCTGCCTGCCGATCCTGTTCGCCGCCGGGATGTCGCTGATGGATTCCATCGACGGCTCGTTCATGAACTTCGCCTACGGCTGGGCGTTCTCCAAGCCGGTGCGCAAGATCTTCTACAACATCACGATCACCGGCCTGTCGGTAGCGGTGGCCGTCGTCGATCGGCACCATCGAGCTGGGCGGCCTGGCCGCCTCGGAGCTCAACCTGTCGGGTTCGTTCTGGAGCTGGTTCGAGAACATCAACATCAACGCTCTCGGGATTCGTGATCGTCGGCATGTTCGTCCTCACCTGGACCGTCGCTCTCGGCGTCTGGCGCTACGGGAGAGATCGAGGAGCGCTGGAGCGCGCACCTCGGACGAGACGCGCTGAGCGCGCTGCCCGCTGGCCCGGCCTGACGCTCGAAGCGCCATGACGCTGGCCCCCGAAGTCGAGCCACTTCAGTTCGAGGACCTGGGCGGCGCGGTGCGAGCGCTGCGCGAGCGCGGAATGCGCCTTTCCACCTCACGCCGCCTGGTGCTGGAGGCTCTGTTTGCGGCCGACGATCCGATGTCCGCCGAGCAGCTCGCCGCAGCGCCACGACCTCGACTTGGCCTCCGTCTACCGCAACCTCGAGACGCTTGAGCGTCACGGCCTCGTGCGTCACGTCCACCTGGGGCACGGTCCGGGCCTCTACGTGCTGGTGGGCCGTGGCGAGCGCGAGTACCTGTTCTGCGAGCGCTGCGGAAGGGCCCGGGCGCTCGAGCCGCGGCAACTCGATCCCGTCAGGGGCGAGATCAAGCGCCGATTCGGGCACGAGGCGCGGTTCACGCACTTCGCGATCGTGGGAGTGTGCGAGCGGTGCGCGGCGTCGACCGAAAGCTCCTGACACGCTCGAGCCTTGACGTCCGATGACGGGTCGGCCGCACACATCGGCAACCTAAACGTGAATCAGCGCCAGCCAGGATCGGTCACGTGTCACGAAACTGGCTGCTCTAGCAGCCATAACGCAGCACGTGCCCCGGCGCCCCGGTCGCTCATTCACGTTAATCGCGGTCGGATCGCTCGGTCGGAGCGACGCGCACCTCCGACCGAGAGCCCGTAACCGCGCCCCGGCGCCGATCTGGTATGAGAACCGCGGCAGGCGAAGCAGACACCACGAGGAGGTCCCATCAGTGGACAAGGTCACGCACTTCGAGATCCCGGCGGATGACAAGGCCAAGGCGAAGGAGTTCTACGGCTCGGTCTTCGGCTGGCAGATCAACGACATCCCCGTGCAGATGGGCGGCGGCGAGGGCAGCTATACGACTGCCGCGACGGTGAATGTCGACCAGCAGACGATGGTCCCCACCGAGCCTGGAGCCATCAACGGCGCGATCACGGAGCGGGGTCCCATCGCCAGCGCCCCGGTGATCACGATCACCGTCGACGCGATCGAGGATTCGCTCCAGAAGGTCAGCGCAGCAGGAGGAAGCGTCGTCGAGGGCCGGCAGGAGATCCCGGGGATGGGCGCCTACGCCTACTTCACCGATCCAGCGGGCAACGTCATGGGCCTGTGGGAGAACGCTCCGCGATGAGCAGCGCAAACGACGCCGATAAAGGGTTCGTGATCGTCAACCTCGAGGACGTCGAAGACATGGCGGCAAAGTCAGGCTTCGGCGAGATGGGCGAGGCGCGCTTTGCCCGCGGCGCGCTCGGCGCCACCGACATCGGTCTGAGCCTCCAGCGACTGAGGCCGAGCAAGCGGCAGGGGTTCGGCCACCGGCACCACCGTCGACGAAGAGGTCTACGTGGTCCTCGGAGGCTCGGGCCGGGTGGCGATCGACGACGAGGTCCGCGAAATCGCCAGACTCGACGCGATCCGGGTGGCGCCCGGCTCGACGCGGGCCTTTGAGGCCGGCCCGGAGGGCCTCGACCTGCTGGCGATGGGCTCACACCACGAGGGCGATCCGGAGATGGTGCCGGGTGGGTGGCCGGAGTAGCGCGAGACCGCCCATGGGAGAGTGTGGGCTGGTGGCCGAGTAGCGCGAGACCGCCCGTGAGCGCTCCGCCCGGCGGTTCCTACGCCGGCGGCAGCATCCCGAACGGGACGCGCTGCACCCGTCGGCGCTCCTGGACCACGCGGCGGCGGCGCAGCGCTCCGCGCATGCGGGCGGCGGCCTCGACGTACCCGCCGAGCAGCTCGCGCTCGCGCAGCAGCGCATAGCCGGCAGCCAGCAACTCATAGAGCAGCAGCGGTCCGAGGTCGCGCAGCAGATCCGACAGCGAGTCGTTCTTGGCGATCATCAGATAGCGGTTGCGGAACTGCGTCCGGCGGTCGGCGGCGCTCGCCCCGCCCGGGTAGAGGGGGAGAATACCGGCGGATGTGATGCACAACCGCCGCCGGCTCGTACCAGGCCCGCCAGCCGAACAGGCGGGCGCGCCAGGCCAGGTCAGCGTCGCACGCCCAGCCTGGCATGTTCTCGTCGAATATCTCGCCGAGGACCGTGCAGTGCTCGAGGGTCTCGCGGCGGTATACGGCGGCTGCTCCGTCGGCGCCAAAGACCTCCCCCGGGCGCTGAAACTCCGCGGTCGGGTCGTCCGTGTCCGGCCAGCCCGTTCTTGCGCCGGCGGTCCACCCACATGCCCACGGCATCGATGATCCCCAGCTGATCCGCAGGACCGGGCCCAGCGGCCCGTAAGAGCTTCGGCGCCACTGCCCCCACCTCTGGCTGCGCCAGGGCGCGCAGGCACGCCTCGCGGTAGCCGGCGCGACGAATGTGTCGGCCTGGAGCATGGCGATCGCGTCGGCCCGAACCCGCCGCAGGCCGGCGTTCATCGCCTCGGTGTAGGGGACCCGCCGTTCCAGCCGCACAGGGGAACGCCGTACCGCTCGGCGACCGCGGCGGTGGCGTCGCTCGACGCGTTGTCAACGACCAGACCCTCGTCGAAGCCCTCGCCGACCGCAGCGGCGAGAGAGACCTCAAGCAGCGCGGCCTCGTCGGAGGAGAGGATCACGAACGCGGAGCGCATGCGCCCTACACCCGTGGAGCGCCGCGCCCGGGCCGCAGATGCCGGAGCGCACGCCACCAGACTCGCGGCGTGAGCGGGCGCTCGTTTGGCAGCGAGCGACCGAACTCCCAGACCACCACCTCGACCGGCTCGTAGAGCGCCCACAGCGCCCGGTCGCGGTCACGCGTTCGGATCGCCGTGACCAATCCTCGCGCGGTCGTTCGAAGCCCCCACCACAAGAGGCCCGGGGCGCCGGCGGGCGGGGAAGACGCCCTCGTAGTGCCGCTCGAGCCATGCACCGCCGGCACCGTGGATCGCCTTCTGCGCGGCGAACGACCGCAGCGTCTGCCGGCTGCGGTGGGTGACGCTCGCCCCTCCCGGCGCTCCACCTCCCACCCGGCGGCTTGCAGCCGGTAGCTCAGGTCCGCGTCTTCGGCAGCCCGGAGGTCGTCGCGAAACCCGCCGACGGCCTCGAACGCCGCGCGGCGAACGGCCACGTTGGCCGTGACCGGATAAGCCCAGTCTCCGAACCCGAATGTGTTCTCCTGACTCATCGCGGCGCGGATGTAGGCGTAGCGGGCGGCAGACGGGGCGTCCCGCGGGACAGGCTCGTCCTGCACACCCCCGGCGAGCACCGCGGTCCGCGCCCCGGGCTCAGGCTCAAAGTAGCGGTCGAGCAGGTCTCGCCGAGGGCGTCGAGTCGGCGTCGAAGAAGACGATCCACTCCGAGCTGCCCTGGGCCGCGCCCCGGTTGCGGGCAAATGCCGGTGTCCTCTGCTCGGCGGCGCGGAGGACGGGGACGCCCGGCTGGCGCGCCAACGGGTTGTGGTCCCGTTCCGGTGTGTTGTCGACGACGAGCAGCGAGTCCCCGGCGCGCAGCTCCACCGAAGCAAGGCGCGCGCAGAGCTGCTGCAAATCGGCCGCCGAGCCGGCAAAAGGCACCACCAGATCTACCGCCGGTCTCGACATGCGGGCGGCAGGCTAGTGCCCCGGGCCATTTATGACTCGCGACACTAGCGTTACGCTCGCGCGATGAGCTCCGTGTGGGCGGTCGTCGTCACTCATAACCGCAAGGAGAAGCTGCGGGACTGCCTCGCCGCCCTCGCGGGCCAGCAGCGGCCGCCGGACCACATTCTCGTGGTCGACAACGCGTCGACCGACGGCACGTCCACGATGCTTGATCGTGAGTACGGCGGGGTTGAAGTGCTGCGCCTGGCGAAGAACGAGGGCGGTGCCGGAGGTTTTCACGAGGGGATGAAGCGCGCGCACATGGCGGGCGCCGAGTGGCTATGGCTGATGGACGACGACACGATCCCGGACGCGGACGCGCTCGAGCAGCTGCTGGCGGCCTCGACGCGCATCGGCAGCGGGAACCGCGACTAATGGGCATCTGCAGCGGGAACCGCGCCGACGCGGGCATCGGGAGCGGGAACCACGCCCCGACGCGCATCGGCGGGAACCACGCCGATCCGTCGGCAGATCACGGCTCAGCGCCCCTCCTACTCGCCAGCAAAGTCCTTTGGCGCGACGGAAACGTTCACCCGATGAACTTCCCAACCCTGGATCGCAGGCGTACGGAGCTTGCGATAGCGGGTGCCGCCTGGGGAGTGCTACCCATGCGCGCGGCGACGTTCGTCTCGTTGCTCGTGCATCGTGAGGCGATCGATCGGCACCACCTGCCGTGGAAGCACTACTTCCTCTGGAGCGATGACATCGAATACACGAGCCGCGTCGTGCTCGGTGGAGACCAGGCCTGGTTCGTCCCCGCGAGCGTCGTGCTTCATGACACCCCGGGGCCGGATGACTGCCTGACGGCGCCCCCCAGCCGGTTCTATTTCCACGCACGAAACACGCTGCTGATGGCCCTGGGCCCCGGGCGGCCGGCACGGGACCGGCTGCTGCGGCTCTGGGTGCTGATCTCCACCAGCGTCGCGTACATGCGAGCGAGGCGCGATCGTCAGAGCGTCGCCGCCATCGCGCGCGGCGTGTGGGACGGACTGCGCCGCGGCGCCCGTTAGGACTGCCCGCGGCGGGCGCGCCGCCCAAGGCGCCGCTCAACCCCTGATCCCTGGCCGAAGCGAACCGACGCCCGCGTTCCAGGAGGTGGACGGCGAACCATGCCCGTTCCCCTGGTTCGAGCTCGGCGAGCATCCCGACCGAGCTCGCCAGTCGCGCCGGCAACCTGCGGGCGGCAAAGCCTGGACCGCCCGCCGAGCGGATCGCCACGCTGTCGGGCACCAGCGCCCCGAGCTCGGACCGCAGCAGAGCTGCGGTCCAGCGGATGTCGCCATCGACGAGCGAGCCGTACTTTCGCTCGACTCGCGGCGAGCGCGCTCGCCCGCACGAGCAGCGACCCGCTGCGCGCCACCCGCAGCGCGACGCAGCCTCTATCCGAAGCGTCCAGAACACGATCTGCCCGGCGGACCTCCGCGACGGGCATCGAGGCTCTGTCGAGCGTTCCCTCGGGGGTCAGCACGGTGCTGGACAGCAACGCAGGCCTCCGTTCGAAGCCGACCGCGGCATCGAGCAGCGCCCGCAGGGCATCCGGTTTCGGGATCACGCCGCCGTCCAGCAGCCAGATCCATTCGTCGCTTAGGCGCGCCGGCTGCGTCCAATGCGTCGGCGACGCTCGCCTCGGTCGTCGCGGGAGCCGTCTGCTGCCGAAGGAGCGCCTCGGCGGTCAGGCGAGTCTGAGCATCGCTCCCCGCTCCCGAAAGGATCACCGCGACCGGCATCGCGGCGATTCCATCATCTCGGCCGCGTACCACGTTCTCTGACCCGGCTGCCTCCGGAGGCCCCAACGGGGTGTTCTGCCGCCGCGACCCCATTACCATCCACCCCAGGTGACGGGGCAAGCGACGCACACCAGCCCATGGAACGGGGCGCAGAAGTTGATCCCCAATGACCGGCCCTCGGCGGCGATCTTCGACATCCCGATCGATCTCGCCCAGCCAGCCGAGCTGTTGCGGACGATCTCCACGTGGGCCGCCGACGGACGCACGCGCCGGGTGATGTACGTCAACGCCCATGTGGTGAACCAGTCGCGGGTCACCCCTGGCCTCGGCCTGGCACTGCGGCGAGCCGACGTCGTGTACTGCGACGGCTATGGCGTGCGGCTGGCGGCCCGGGCCCTCAACCTGCCGGTCCCCCACCGCATGACCGGTGCCGACTGGATCTGGGGCCTGGCCACGCTGTGCGAGCTGGCCGGTCACTCGCTCTACTTGCTGGGCTCAGAGCCGCCGATCGCGCGGGAGGCGGCTGCGCAGCTGCGGCGCTGGTATCCGCGCCTCGAGGTCGTCGGTGCCCATCACGGCTATTTCGAGCTCGACTCCCCGCACAACGAGAGGGTGATCGAGGACATCCTCGAGCACCGCCCCAGCTCGTCCTGGTCGGCATGGGCACGCCGAAACAGGAGCTGTGGGTGGACCGTTACGCCGATCAGCTGGGCGGAGCCGTGGTCTGGACGGTGGGAGCGTTGTTCGACTACATGTCCGGCCGCGTGCCGCGCGCCCCGGGGTGGCTGGCGGACAACGGGCTGGAGTGGATCTTCCGCCTGGCCCTGGAGCCGCGGAGGATGTGGCGGCGCTACCTGCTCGGCAACCCCGTGTTCGTCTCGCGCGTGCTCACCGAGTCTCGCGCCCGGCGCGAGGCGGTGGGTGAGGCCCGGCGCGTGAGTCAGATGGCGGAGCCACCCGGCGCGTGAGGCGGAGGGCGCAGACGCCGGGACGCGGGCCGCCGAGGGTGAAGGCGCCCGGGCCGGGCAGCCGAGGACGGAGGCGCCCCAGCGGCCGCCGTCGACATCCGCGATTAGTTTCTCCAGCGCCCCGGGTCTTAGCCGGTGTGAACAACCACCAGGAGGAGCTCATGTCAGCAACCAGCACTTCCATCAGCAGGATCAACACGGTCGTCGTCGTCGTTTCCGACACCGACCGCGCGATCCAGTTCTACACCGAGCAGCTGGGCATGGAGAAGCGGGTCGACATCCCGTTCGGCGACCAGTATCGCTGGGTCGAGGTCGCGCCCGCCGGCGCTGAGACGACGATCGCGCTCGCCCCTCCGCCTCCCGGCCGCGAGGCGGGCGGGTCCGAGACCGGCATAAGCTTTCAGACCAGCGACATCGATGGCCTGCACGCTGAGCTCAAGGGCCGCGGCGTCGATGTCGACGCGGAAATCAGCCGGATGGGCGATCCGGTGCCGCCTCTGTTCTGGCTCCGTGACCCCGATAACAACACGCTGATGGTGGCGGGCGTCAGCTAGCCGCCGAGCCTCCTCGCGGTGGCCGGCGCGGCAGATTGTCGCGCCGGCCATCGCGTGTAAAGGGCGTCCCCTGGTATCAATGGGGCGCTTTGGATCTCTCGACTGGCGATCCGGCGGCGCCGGGTCTGGCCCCCTCACCACCGGACGACCAGCACCGTCCGCCGCGCGGCGGCGGGCCTGAGCCGGCGAGGGAGCGGGCCGCGGCGACCGCTGCTGACCGACCGCGCGGCGCGGGCCGCGGGTTGGGGACTGGCCGTGTTGCTCCTGGTGGCCTTCGCTCGCGCTGGTGCTGCATTTCGGCCACTCGCCGCAACACAAGGCGCTCAGGCCGATGCCCGACGTCCTGCGCACCCTCGGAGCCACGGTGCTGACGTTCGGGATCGCCGGTTTCGGAGTCGTCCGTTTGATGCTGCCGGCCGCGCTCCGCGACTACGAGCTCCTGTGGGTGCTGCCCACCGGCGGCTGCGTCCTTGGGCTGGCGCTGACCGTGCTCGGGTTCGCCGCGGTCCCCTATCCGGCGGCGCTGGCCGTCGTCCTCGCCGCAGGCCTGGCGCTGGGCGCCTACGCGGTGCGAAGACGGGGCTGGCCCGTCATGCCGGCGGCAGGCGTCGCCTGGGGGGCACTGCTGGCGGTGCTGATCATGGGCGTGACGCTGGTGCCGATGCTCACCGAGCTCCGCTACGTGGCTCCCACCGGCACGGGCTCGGACGCCCACGTGGCAACCGGGGTGGCGCAGTTCCTCAAGCACTCATACCCGACCTCGGTGAACGTCTCGCAGCCGATCAACCAGATGCAGCCCACGTGGCAGTCGAAGTACCCGATCTACTATGCGTTCGCCGCCGTCTCCAGCGTCTCCGGCCTCGCCACGTGGCAGGTCCTGCCCACCCTTGCGGCGGCGATGCTCGGGCTGGCGGCTTTCGGCCTCTTCCTGGTCGCGCGGCAGGTGCTGCGGGCGCCGGTGGCCGTCTCGCTCGCCGCCATGGCCGTGGCCGCGCTGGACCGCGAGGCGCTGCACACGGTCATGAACCCCTACTTCAACCAGACCTGGGGGTTCTTCGCCATGCCGTTCACGCTGGTGAGCGCCTGGTGGCTGGTGCAGCCAGGAATCAGTCGTTCGGCGCGCACCGGGCTCGGCGTCCTGCTGGTGCTGTTCGGGCTCGTGCTGGTGCTCGCCTATCCGCTGGCCGCGCCGATCCCGATCGTGCCCATCGCCGTGTTCCTGTGGGATGCACGGCGGCGGCGGATCAAATCCGGCGAGCGGGTGGTGAGGCTCGCCGACTTCTACCGCGGCCGCCGGAGCCTGGTGTGGATGATCCCCGTCGGGGTGCTGCTGGCCATCCCTATCGCCGGGGCGATCGACAAGGGTGTGGCGGCAGCCAAGGTCTTGCTACCCGGTCACTCCCTGCTCCCCTGGAGCGGCGACCTCACCCACTACATCCCGTTCGACCGCTTCCTGTCGCTCCCGAACTCGCCCGCTTCGCTAATACTTGTGGCGGGAGTACTGGCCCTGGCGGTCGTGGGGCTTTGGCGACAGCCGCGCGCCCTTTCCTGGGGTCTCGGGGGCCTGCTGGCGCTGGGGTTGCTGATCGCCATCTATCTGCGACAGCGGGCTTATGGCTGGTACTTCGAGTTCAAGCTGCTGGCGTTCATCGGCCCACTGCTGTTGCTGATCGCCGTGGTCGGCGCAGGACGCCTCAGACGGGCGGCCATCCCCTGTATCGCCGTGCTCGCCGTGTGCACCGCGGGCAGCCTGGTGGCGGAGCTCAAGGCCACCGGGTTTCAGCTGGGGAAGCCGACGATCCACCTCTCGAGCTGGGCCCGGTCGGTGCCCGACGGTGCCTCGATCCGCCTTGACATGCCGCCTCCGGACCAGCTGTGGGCGGCTTATTTCCTCGCGGCCAGGCCGCTGTGTTCGCAGCTTCCGCTGCTGGGCAACCGACTACCCGCACGTCCCCATCTCGCGCAAGGCGGACTACATCGTGGCCTACAACGGCTGGCCCCGTCCCCGCGACGCGCTCGGGTCGCCGCTCAAGGTCGAACCCGGGTATTCGCTCTTCCGGGAGAACCCCGCCGTGCCCGGCGTCGACCGCTGCTCCCAGCGACGCCTCGACCGCATCTACAGCGGCGCCGGGCACAGCCCGTTCTGAAAAGTCCGCACGCGGCGCCGTCTCGGCGCTCCCGGAAAGCGAATAGCCAGTGCCCCGACACTAGTCGCCGAGGTCGAGCGGCGGCAGCGCCAGCGCGTGCGCGCTCGGCCCGGCCTCCTCGATCGGGCCCGGTCCCTCGAGGTTGACCACCCGGTAGCCAACCTCGTCCATCGCAGCGGAGAACTCCCGATGGGTGTCGTGCAGCTCGCAGATCAGGACCGGGTGGTGGGCGGCGATCGTCTCGCGCATGCCCTCGATCACCGCGATCTCGGCCCCCTCGACGTCGATTTTGACGACCGTCGGCGGGCGCAGCTCCCCGGAGCGCAGCATGTCGTCGATCGCCACCAGCTCGACCTCGATCACGTTCTCGGTGAACGGATGGTGTCCGTAGTCCTCGAGCTTCGACCAGCTCTGGTCGTCGACCACCTGCAGGCGCCCCCGACCGGAATGTGCGGAGACCGCCTTGGCGATCACCGTGATGTTCGCC
This sequence comes from uncultured Actinomycetes bacterium, assembly GCA_963846075.1. Taxonomy (GTDB): domain Bacteria; phylum Actinomycetota; class Thermoleophilia; order Solirubrobacterales; family Solirubrobacteraceae; genus Palsa-465. Next base: position 27,641 of record CAWJUS010000009.1, read on the forward strand.
ACGTAGTTACGTCGGGCATTGGCGATGATCGCGTCGGCATTGTCCGGCGCCGCTTCGAACGCATATACATGGCCCTCCGCAAGGCCCGCCAGATGGGCGCCCAGCAGCGAGAAAAAGCCCAGGTTGGCGCCGATGTCGTAGAAGGTGCCGCCACGCGGAAGGTGGCGGACCATCGCCTCCTGCACACCGCTCTCGAGGTTGCCAAACGCGATCGAGCCCAGGTGCGCGTGAGAGATGGTCATATAGCGCAGCTCGAACGCCAGCCCCCCCGCATGCCCCTGCGGAACCCTGACCACCCCGTCCTCGAGCCAGCGCACCGCGGCCCGCAGGGCCAGCGCGCCGGGGTCGCCCCCGGCCATCGCCCGCGCCCGCACGGTCCGCAGCCTGGGGTGGCCGAGATGCACGAGGCGCCTGACCAGCATCGAGCGGTTCAGCCCGGCAGCCGACAGCGAAACCCTGACGCGCTCTGGAACGCTCATGACGCCCCCAGGGCCACCAGTTGCTCGCGCAGGCGTCCGGCGGTGCCGGACTGGTCATAGGCGGCGAGCCGCCGCTCACCCCGGGCGCGCAGCTCGTCCCGCAGCTCGCCGTCCGAAACGACCAGCTTCAGCAGTTCCGCGATCGTCGCCAGGTTGTCGCGCGGTGAGAGCAGCACGCCGGCGTCACCGAGCACTTCTCCCACGGCTCCCTGGTCGCGCGCGATCACCGGCACACCAAAGTGAAGTGCCTCGAGCAACGGGATACAGAATCCCTCGTGCTCTGAGAGGCACAGCAATGCGTGCGCGTCGCGGTAATGCTGGGCCAGGCGCTCGCCGGAGATTCCGCTCTCGAACAGGACAGCGCCGGGGGCGAGCCGCTCGGCCAGCCGTGCCAGGCTTGCCGCGTATTCGGGCGACAGCGGGGTGCCGACCAGCACCAGCCTGGCGTCCGGCTGCGATCGCCGGAAGCGTGCGAATGCGCGGATCACGAGATCCTGGCGCTTGTGTGGCACCAGGCGGCCGACGAACAGAACCGTGGGCGGACCAGTAGGCGGTTCGCCGGGGGGCGCCAGCCGGGAGCGATCGAACAGCACGGGTATCACCTCTGCCTCGCGTCCACTCAGCTCGCGCAACTCGCGCGCGTTGTACTCGGAGACACCGGCCAGAGCGCCGACCCGGCCCGAGAGCTCGGCGAGTTGCTTCCGGGCCAGCTCGCTCGGACTCCCTCCGAGGGATCGATGGCCCAGAAATATCGCGCCGGCGTGATGTTGTGGGAGATCAGCAAGCTGCGCCGGCGGGAGTCGAATACCTGCTCGAGATCGCGAGCATAGCCCGAGTAGTGAAGCAACAGGACCTCGTCCTGCCGAGGGCGAAGCTCGCGCAGGTGGCGAAGCTTCCCCCGTGGCAGCCCGGCCGCCAGCACCGGCGCGTAGTCGGCGCCCGTCCAGCCCCATCGCTCGAACAGCGCACGGCAGGCAAAGCCCTGATTGGTTACCGCGTCCACGGGGCCCGCGGCACACAGGACCTGCGAGACCTTCATTCTGGCGAGGGGTCTCGGGCGGGGGTCGGCGACGTGTCTCCGGGCGGGCGGTCGGGCGACGTGTCTCCGGGCGGGCGGTCTGGCGACGTGTCTCGTGCGGGCGGTCGGGCGACGTCTCCCCCCCGATGTGCCGGAGCGCATCGACGTCGCTCTCCAGCTGCCGGACACGCTCCTCGATTCCGATCAGGTGCGCGGCAAGCTGGGCGTTGAAGCGACTCTGCTGGGAGCCGAGCTGATCGATGTACTGCCGCAGGAGTCGGATCAGCAGGCGCTTTACGCCGGTGATGGGCTGCCCCAGACGCCGCGTGGAATAGACCTCACGCTCGTCGGGGGCGATGATCGCCCACTCGGCCAGTCGCCGGATTTGATGCGGCGCCTGCAGTTCGTGGTCGACCCACGCCTCATCCTCGCTCTGGGGTGCCGACGCGGCCGCGCGCCGGGCCGCTTCGAGCGCCGCCTGCGGATCCCTCATGGCCGCGCCTCGACTCGCACGCCGCTGAACGTCCAGCTGCCGCGCAGGTCGGCCACCCCGTCCTCGCCGTCGATCTCGGTGACGCTGAAGCTGAGCAGCCGGTCGATCCCGGGCGCCGGGTCGCCGGGCTCGTGGACGCCGATCGCGAGGTCGTAGTCGCCGCCCAGCAGCGCCAGGCGGGGAATCTCGAAGCTCAGCCGTCCGCCGCCATGCGGCGCGACCTCGCTCGCGAGAGCGAAACACGGTCTGACCGGTCGCGCGGCGGATCTCGATCATCACCGACACCTCGGGGGCGTCATCGGCGGCGTCCAGGTCGAGTACCAGCCGCAGTGTCTCGCCGGTTTGAAACACCTGCCGCGGCCGTCCCTCGCCGTCCTCGAGGCAAGCTTCGCGCAGCGCGACGGTGCGGTCGACCGAGCGCCGAGCGGCGGCTTGAGCGCGGTCCTCCATCCCCAGCATGCGGTGATAGTGCAGCAATCCCTCGGGCGTCGGACCGTCGAACGCCACGCGGCCGGAGTCCATCACCACCACCCGCCGGCAGGCGCGCTCGATCGTTCCCGGCGCATGGGAGACGAGCACCACGGTGGTCCCCTGCTCGATCCGCGCCAGGATGTGTCGCAGGCACTTGCGCTGAAACGCCTCGTCGCCGACCGCCAGCACCTCGTCGATCAGCAGCACGTCGGCCTCCAGGTGGGCGGCGATCGAGAAACCCAGCCGCACGAGCATCCCCGAGGAGTAGGTCTTGATCGGGGCCTCGATGAAGTGGCCGAGTTCGGAGAAGGCGATCATGTCCTCCACGCGCTCCTCGACCTCCTCGCGCGAGTAGCCGTGCAGAGCGGCGCTGAGATGGATGTTCTCGCGGCCGGTGAACTCGCGCCCGAAGCCCGCCGAGAGCTCGATCAGCGCTGCGACGCGCCCGCCGCACGCCGCGTAGCCGCGCTGCAGCGGGATGATCCCCGCGAGCACGCGCAGCGTCGAGGTCTTGCCGGCGCCGTTGCGGCCGACGATGCCGACCGTCTCGCCGGGCGCCACCCGCAGCGAGACTCCCGCCAGCGCCTGCGTCGGGGGCAGCTCTGCCGGCCGAGCGCGGCCGACGGAGGTGATGAGCTCCTTGAGCGTCCGCCCCCGGTCGCTCTTGGGCGCGAAAGTGCGCCAGGCGTCCTCGAGCACAATCTCCCCGGGCGCCAACGGCCTCCCCGCTCACAACACCACCGCCAGCTCGCCGTCGTAGCGCCGGAAGACCAGCACCCCGAGCGCCGCCGCCACCAGCGCCGCTGCCAGCACGTAGCCCAGGGTCACCAGCGAGGGGGCGTGGCCGCCGTAGAGGACCGCCCGGACGGCGTCGATGAACGGCGCGATCGGGTTGACCCACCTCAGCAGCGGCTCGACCCAGTGGTGTGCGCTCAGCCCCTTGAGGGTCTGGATGTTGAACAGCACGCCGGAGATGAAGAACCACGGCAACAGCGCTGCCGTCAGGATCGGCAGCACGTCGCGAAAGTAGGCATGCAGCACCGACGCCATGAGCGCCAGCCCCAGCGTGAAGGCGAACAGGCACACGAGCAGCGGCACCAGCAGCAGCAGCGAGACGCTGGCGTTGCCGCGCACGGCGAGCGTCACCGGCAGCAGCACCACGAGCATCGCCAGCATCGGCGCCAGCTGCACCGTGACCGCGGCGGCGGGGATCGACTCCCGGGGAAAGCGGACCTTCGACAGGAGCGAGGCCTGGTCGACGAGCGAGCTCGCCGCGGCCATCAGCGACTGCGAGAAGAACAGCCACACGAGCAGCCCGACCAGAATGAAGATCGGATAGTCGGGCTGGCTGACGGCCTTCAGCAGCGGCCCGAGCATCACCCCGTAGATGGCCATCAGCACCAACGGGTTGACCAGATACCAGAGCACGCCGAGGATCGAGCCCTTGTACTTCTGGCGCAGCTCGCGCCGCACGAGCTGCGAGAACAGGTAGCCGTAGCGCTGCATGCAGGGAATTATCGTGCCGCGGCGGGCAGAAGCGCCACGCCCCAGCTCGCCCGGGACGGACGCTCCCACTTTGAGCCGACCGGCGTGTATGGTGCGCCATGGGCCGTTAGTCGACGATCTGATAACCGTCGTGGTGCAGGACACGCTGACAAAGGGCGAGTGCAGCCTGGTCGGTGACGGCAAGGACGAAATTGTCCTGTCGATGCGCAAGGCGTTTCAGGACACCATGCGCTCCGAGCTGGTGGCCGGCGTTGAGGAGCTCACGGGCCGGGAAGTTATCGCGTTCTTCAGCGCCAACCACATCGACCCCGATGCCGCGCTCGAATCGTTCCTGCTGGCCCCGGTCGCAGGCACCGGCAGCGAGCCAGATACCCCGCGGCGCGTCCCGGACCCGTAGGCGGCCGCGGGCGATACCGCTCACGGGCAACTACTCCCGCATGCGGCTAACCCGACTCGATCCCGATCCGGCAGCCCGAGGGCCGCGCGCTCGCCCCAGAGCGCGCGACCATCGAAACCGCCCCCTCGTCTACGCCCGCCCCGTGGGCGTTCGCCCCCACACCCGGGTGCCCCGTCCCGGCGACGTTGGCTGTTTCCAGCCAGAAAGCGATCTGCATGGAGCGCCCCGATCGGCCAGGTAGCGGCGAATGATCTCTGCGTCCGGCTACGCGGCAAGAGAACGCCGAACTGGCAGGACGGGCGGATGTACTCAGTGGCTGGTACGCCACGGACTTGCTTTCGGGTAGTAACTGACCACGCTGCAAGCCCGCGGATGGGCAGCCACGAAACGTGTCTGCCGGCGCGTCCAACCAGCCAATGCAGACCTCCGGGCCGTCACAAAACAGCCCGAAGCTCCGCGCCGATCAGCATAGCCCGCCGCCGGTCTTGAGTCAAACAAACGGCTAGGGTCGCGAGTCGCGACCAAGGACTTCATCGAGTGAGCAGTGACGGAGTATCGTTTGCATGAGAAAGGTTGGGTCGAAGGGAGCTTTCAGCGCCTTGAGACCAAGCCGACGTACATCGATGGATCGCCTCGGTCCTTGGAGGCCTAGGCAAGACCTCGAAGCGCGGCAGCGTGGCAGAGAACCGGACAGATACCAGCGAGCAAGAACGGACCCGGAAACCGCTCCCTACGGGTGAACCACTCTCCGGTGGCCCCCTGCTCTCGGCAATCTCGACCGGGATCGTGAAGCTGATGCGCGAGCACTACGGTCGGGGGCCGATCAAAGCCAAGACGTACGCGCTCGATGACATCGTGGTCTGCGTCCTACGCGGCAGCGGGTTCACGCCGCTGGAGCAAACGATGATGGACAGCGGCGACGGCGGCCGGATCGTCGAGATGCGCGAGAACTTCCAGGGGATGATGGCCACGCGCTACAAGGCCATGATCGAGGAGCTCACGGGGCGCACTGTGGTCGCTTTCCTCTCGCAGGCGCACGTCGAACCCGACATCACGCTGGAGGTTTTCTTCGTCGACCGCCCACTGCAAGGCTTCGGGGCCGCCGAAGTCCTAGACGCACACGCCTGCACGTAACCCGCATCCCCCCCACGGCTAAGAGCAAGCGCCGGTCATCCTTTAGGGCTCTCGATCAGCAGCGTCACGGGCCCTCGTTCACGAGCTCGACGGCCATCAGCGCCCCGAACACGCCCCGGCGGGCGCCGGCCAGCCGGCAGAAGCGCTCGTACAGCGGCTCGGCCACGTCGGGCGGCGCCGCGCGAGCCCAGCTCGGCCGGTTGCCGCGGCGCGCGTCGCCGTAGAGCGTGAACTGGCTGACGCACAGGATCTCGCGCTCGCCGAGCGGCTCGTTCATGCGCCCCTCGGCGTCGGCGAAGATACGAAGCCCTATGACCTTGGCCGCCAGCCACTCGGCATCGGCCGCGGTGTCCTCGCGCGATACGCCGAGCAACACCAGCAGGCCGGGGCCGATCGCCTCCACCTGCTCTGCACCCACGCTCACCGACGCGCGGGTGACGCGCTGAATCAGGGCCCTCACCCAGTGGCTCCCAAATACCTATGACTCGCGCAGCTCGGCGGCGGCCTGCTCGGGCGCGACGATGTTCAGGTTGACGCCGGTCCCCAGCTCGAGCCCGGCCAGATGGGTGAGCCTGGGGAACGATGTCGATTCGCCAGCAGAAGTGCTCCGCGCCCCGCGGCGCCGTTCGCACCCAGAGGTTGAGCGGCGGGCTGGCCCCCAGCCGGCGCGCCAGCCGGCCGAGCGCCTCGTGGATCATCGCCGCGCCGGCGGGCCCCTGATCCTCGAAGCGCGCCCGCGGCACGCGCGGCGCGATCAGCAGCTGGTAGGGGGCGCGGGCGCCGTAGGGGGCCATCAGCACCACCTCCTCGTCGATGGACACGATCCGCTCGCGGGCGCGGACCTCCTCCTGCACGAGATCGGCCAGCAGGTTGCCGCCCATCGTCCGCGTGGCGTAGGCGCCGAAGCGCTCGCGCTCGCGGGCGAGGGCCGCGGGCACGAAGTCGAGCGCGTAGAGCTGCGCGTGGCTGTGGGGAAGCGAGGCCCCCGCGTCCTGGCGCTCGTTGACGATCAGGTGCACGCAGGCCGCGTCGGAGTGAACGCGCATGCGCTCGCGCCACACCTCGACGGCCCTTGCCACCTGCTCCACGGTCAGCTCGGACAGCGACACCACGGGGTCCGGGGCGTTGACGATCACCTCGTGCGCGCCGAGCGCCGGCGCCGACCAGAACAGGTCGCGGGCGGCATTGGCGCCGGGGCGGGGCTCGGGACCCTGGGGCTCGTGCGAGCCGGGCGAGGCCAGCGCCGGGTAGAGGTTCGGCACCACGCGCACCGTCCAACCCGGGGAGTCGGGAGCGCCGCCGTCCGGGCGCAGCGCGTAGATCTCGGGCGGCGTGCGGTCCTCGTGGCCTTCCGCAAACGGGTCCGGTCTCGGATCCAGTGCCGGCGGGGCCGGCACGGCGAGCTGACTGCCGGGGCGCCCGGCGCGGGCGCCGGCCACGATCGTGCGGTGCCCGCTCAGGGGGTCGATGCGCAGCTCCGGGTAGCCGCCCCCCGCTTCCGGCCCCTCGTTGATCAGAGGACCCTCTCCATCGCGACGTGCTCGATGCCCGCCTCGATGAACATCCTGCCGCGCGCGCGGTAGCCGGCGGCCTCGTACAGCGCCCTGGCGTAGGTCTGGGCGTGCAGCACGAGGCGCCGCGCACCGGCCGCGCGAGCCTCCGCCTCGGCCAGCTCCAGCAGCTTGGTGGCGATGCCCCGACGCCGCGCGTCGGCCCGTACCGCCAGGCGGCTGAACTGGACGGTCTGGCCCACCAGCAGAAGGCGGCAGGTGCCGAGCAGCTCGCCATCGGCCACCGCGGCCAGGTGGATGCCCTCGCCGTCGCGGCCGTCGAGCTCCTCGTACTCGGGGACTCCCTGCTCGACGCAGAACACCTCATGCCTGAGCGCCAGCGCCGCCCGCATCTCCTCGTCGCTGCGCACGCGACGGACCTGGTACGAGACCACGGACATGTACGAGAAGATTGACATATGACCGGGGCCACGCATGCGTGGCCCCGCCGGTCCGATCATGATCGGACCGGGCCGGGCGAACATGTTCACCCGGCTAACCATTTGCTTAAATAGCCGCTATCCTCTATGCAGAAGGGCGAGGGGGACACCGCTTCTGAGGACCACTTCGCCCGTTCGGCATTGCCGGGCGCATTCTGAGTCGCAACGGTCGTAACGCCGCGGCTCGTCTCATCCAGACGCACTTTTTGTTACTTCCCATGGGTGTGACCACCCCGCTTCCCACTCCTGCCGCGATAGCGCGCGCGGAACTGTTCACGCGCGAACACTTCGTATACGAGGGCGAGAGCCTCGAGGACGCGCTTGCCGCCGGCGGCGCTCGCCGCGCGGCGCTCGACGCTGCGCTCGCCGAGATCGAGGCCGGACACAGGCAGCCCTCGATCGAATGGCGCCGGCGCTTCTCGCTGCTCTTGGGGCTCGAGCGGCTGCTCTCCGAGGAGGAGCCGCACCTGGCCGACGGCGCCGTCCTCTCCGCCCACCAGGTGGACGCGCTCTCGGGAACGCTGACCGCGCTGCTGGCCGAGGCCCAGAGAAATGGGAACGGCAGCTCCAACGGCCTGGCGCTCGAGCCACCGCAGCTGGCCCCGGCGGGCATCCCCGGCGAGATGAGGACGAGGAGAACGGCGAGGAGGACGAGGAGCCGCAGGATTGGCAGGACGACGCCGACGTCGACGAGGATGTCGACTTCGAGGAGAGCCCCGAGGACCCCAATGCCGCGCGGCGCTTCTGGTTCGAGCACGCCACCGGCGCCGGCAAGACCGTCGCCGCGCTGGGCTTCGTCGAGGCCTCGCGCACCGGCGGCATCCTGATCCTGACCCACCGGCGCAACCTCGTCGACCAGTTCAACGGTGAGCTGCGCGACCGCGGCTACCGGGACCGCATCCACGCACCGCTGTTGACCGACGACGGGTCGCTCAGCGCGCAGACGGAGAACATCGTGGGACCGGTGACGGTCGAGACCTACCAGTGGTTCGTGCGCAACGCGGGCCGGATCTCGCCGCTCTACACGATCGTCATCTGCGACGAGGCCCACACGGCGCTAGGGGAGAAGACCTCCGGCGCGATCCGCGCCTGGTCGGGACCGATCTTCATCGGCATGACCGCCACCGGTGCGCTGATCGCCCGCCACGTCACCGACCTCTTCCCCACCCAGACCTCGCGCTTCGATCTGGCCCAGGCCGCGCGGCGCGGCGTGATCGCGCCGCTGCGCTGCATCCGCATTCCGCCCGGCCCCGGGGTGCGGACGATCGCCAAGGTGCCCCTGCGCCGCGGCGAGGTGGACACCGAGTTCGACCAGGAGCTGCTGGCCGAGCTGCTCGACCAGACGCCCTTCAACATGGCGGTGGCCGACCTCTACAAGACGCGCTTCAACGGCGTGCCCGGCGTCGTCTACGCCGCCGGCGTGCGGCACGCCAACAACGTGGCCAGGGCGTTCCGCGAGCTCGGCCTGAAGGCACAGGCCGTCTCCGGCGAGACGCCGAAGCGCCAGCTGGCGCGGATCCTGGCCGACTACGAGTCCGGGAAGATCGACGTGCTGGTCAACGCCATGCTGCTGGCCGAGGGCTGGAACAGCCCCCGGGCCACGATCTGCATGCACCTGGCGCCCACCGCTTCAAGGCGCGTCTATCAGCAGCGCGTCGGGCGCGTCACGCGCCGCGCGCCGGGCAAGGAGGCCGGCATCGTCGTCGACTTCGTGCATCCCGCGACCAAGCACGACGACCCGGTGGTCACGCTGCACTCGCTGCTCGACCGCGACGTCTACCGCGGCGGAGCGATCGTCGTCGGCCCCGTGCGCCGCGGCCGCGGCCGCCGGGTGCGCGTGGAGCGCCGCGTGCTTCCGGTGACGCCCGACCCCGAGCGGCGCGCCGAGGTCTTCGAGCGCGAGCTGTGGCGGATCGCCGTGGAGCACCTCGACTATGGCGAGCAGCACGTGTGGGCGGCGCTCGCCGGGGCGCGCGTGGCCCCCAACGGTTGGCGGCGGGCCAAGGCGATGCTGCACTTCGACCGCCAAGGCGAGCTCAAGCGGCGCTTCTTGCTGACCGCGCTTCAGCGAAACCGCCACGGGCAGCTGCGGCTGAGGGCGCTGCAGGAGATCGCCTCCGGCAAGGACCCCGAGGCGTTCGACACGGCGATCGACATGATGGCCACCTGGCCCCGCGACGAGCGCCGCGAAGGGGTCAAGATCATGCTTCAGGCGCTGGCCGAGCGGCGCATCGGCCGCCGCGACCAGGCCAACGCCTGGATCTGGCGAATGGCCGAGTACACGCGCGAGGTGCACGAGGAGTACGCCGTCCAGCGCTGGCCGGAGACCAAGCGTCTGCTCGGGCTGCTCGTCAACTCCTCAGGGACCGGCGCACGCCCGCAACGCGCGCCGGCTGGTGCACGCGGCACGCAAGGAGGACCGGCGGCTCTCGGCGGCGCTCCTGGCGGCGGCGCTGGCCCACACCCCGGAGGCCGAGGAAGCGCTGCGGGGCGCGCGCACCCGGCTGGCGCGCAAGCCCGCGGCGCTGGCCCGCGAGCTGCTTCGCAACTTCCCCAAAGGCCGGCGGGGGTCCAAGCGCCGGCGCAGGCGGACCAATGGCGCGGTGCCGGAGGAGGCCGAGGCGTCTCAGCCCGTGACCGAGGCGCTGGAGGAGAACGGCGGGGCGCCGGCGGCCGAGGGCGTCGAGCGCTCCGAGGCTGCCGACGGGTCAGAGGCCTCCGAGGCAGTCGACCACTAGCCGAGGTGGACCTCCCCCGCCTCGAGCGCCACGGTTCCGTCGCCGGTCGCCACCACCAGCCGTCCGTCGCCGTCGATCCCCGCGCCGTGGCCTTCGCCGCCCGCCCAGCGGACCGGTTGGCGAAGCAGCGCGTCGCGCTCCCTGAAGGCCTCCAGCACCTCGTCTTCTGAGGCGTAGATCCAGCGCTCGAGCGCTCGCGAGTAGCCGCTCGAGCGTCGGCTCGAGCTCGTCGTGCGCTAGCCCGAGCGTCGTCGCCCGCTCGCGCAGCTCGGCCGGGAAGTCCTCCGCTCGCAGCGCGACGTTGAGGCCTACGCCGAGCACCGCCCAGCCCTCCTGGGGGCGGCCCTCGACCAGGATCCCGGCCACCTTGCGCCGCTCGAGCAGCACGTCGTTGGGCCACTTGAGGAGCGCCGCCGGCCCGGCGACGTCCCCCACCGCGACGCCCGCCGCCAGCGGCAGCAGCCGTGGCGGGTCGCGCAGCACGAGCGAGCACAGCAGCGCCTTGCCCGGCGGCGCGACCCAGCTGCGTCCCTGGCGTCCCCTGCCCGCGGTCTGTTGGGCCGCCGTCACGAGCGTGCCGTGCGGCGCGCCTCGTAGCGCGAGCTCCCTGGCGCGCTCATTGGTGGAGTCGGTGCTGCGCAGGTGAACCCTCGGAGCACCGAGGTGTCCGTCGGCTGCCGTGCTCATCGAGCGGGACTGATGCGGAGCTCGTCGTCGACCGCGAGCCCCAGCCGTTCCGCTGCGTTTCCGTGGCTCACGGCGACGGCCAGCATGCGCGCCGAGTCCTCGTAGACGATCAGCTCGCCCGGCGCGGCGTCGGCGAACGTGCGCACGTACTGGGCGGCGTGGCCGCCGCCCAGCAGCGCGCCGTGACCGAGCCTGAGCCCCGCCTGCGAGAGGTCTTGATGGCTGGCGTCCAACTGCACGTTTCCGAACCTGTCGACATAGACGACGTGGGCTACGAGCGCGCCGGGCTGGTGTCGTGCCCGCGGCAGCTCGAGCCTGATCAGCTCGTCGGGGTCATACGGCTCGCCGGCTTCGGCCAGCGGCGTGCCCGCGGCGAGGTGGGCGGCGACGGGGGAGAAGATGTCGCGGCCGTGGAATGTGGCCGAGACCGGCTGCAGCCTGAGCGGCGAGCGGCTGATCTCGACGGCTTCGGTCACCCCGCCTCCCTCTTCCGCCGCCAGCCACAGGACGCCGTTGTCGGGCCCGACCAGCAGCCGCCCGTCGCCCAGACGCAGAGCCAGGGCGCGCCGCTGGGCACCGACGTCGGGATCCACGACCGCCAGGTGGATCCCGACCGGCAGGTAGCGCAGCGCGTCGCGCAGGACGAGCGCGCCCGCGCGCGCGTCGTGGCGCGGGACGCCGTGCGTCAAGTCGATCACGCGCGCCTGGGGACAGATCGAGGCGATCACCCCATGGCAGACGCCGACGAAGGGGTCCGTGAGCCCGTAGTCGGATAGGAACGTGATCAGCGGCTGCTCGCTCACGCGCGCCGAGCCTAATACGATCAGCGCCGCCGCGTGGCGGACACGGCGACCTGCGGGCGATTCGCGATCCGCGCGTAAGCTTCCTGCGATGAGGTCTCGGTTGCGGCTCGTCGCGAGGACACGGCGTGGGGCGCTTCTGGCGCTGATCGCCGCCGGTCTGGTCACGCTTGCGTTGCTGAGCGTGTTCGCCATCGAGCTGTCTAATACGCAGGCGAAATCCCAGGCCGACGTCAAGGCCCGCGTCCACGAGCGAGCGATGCTCGCGGCGGCGTTGGTCGACAGCCTCTTTCAGACCGTTCTGCAGCAAGTCCCGCAGGACGAAGCGCGGTACGGGTCTCGCGTCGTCCGCACCCGATCGATGGATGAGTTCCGCGCTCAGAACACCTACCTGGCGGTGCTCGACTCTGGCGGGCGGGTGATCGCAAGCTCACACGGCTTCACGCCGCAGGCGCGCGCGGAGGTGCCTCTGTCCGGTGCGCTTTCCCTGTTGAGCCAGAGACATCCTTATGGGCTCGGAAACCTGCTGCCCTACGGCAACTCCGAGGTCATCGACTTCGCGGTCGGATTCCCGACCCGTTACGGCCCTCGGATCTTGCTGTCGGGCATTTCACCCGTCCTGCTCGGGGCGTTCCTTGGCAGCGACCTACGTGAAATCCCGGGGGTCAAGGGCGCGCACAACTACGTCCTGGACAGCAACGATGCCGTGCTGGCGTCGACAAATCCTGCTACGCCGGCCGGCTACAGGTTCGTCAAGCCCGCGCAGGTTCGGGCGCTCAGTCGGACGTCCGGCGATCGAAACGGTCACTACTACGACCAGGTTCGGCTCCCGGACTCGACATGGCGGCTCGTGCTGGCCGCGCCCGAACGGTCCCCTGTTCGCGAGCGTATCGGGGCCGCACGAGTGGGTGCCGTGGCTGATCTTCATCGCCTTCGCGCTCGTCGCCGCGGTCGCGCTGTTCCTCGGCCTGCGCGTGCTTCGCTCCACCGAGCGTAGAGCTCGTCGAGGCTTACCGGGCGTCGGAGCTGAAGTCCAACTTCGTGGCCAACATGAGCCACGAGATCCGCACGCCGCTGAACGGAGTCATCGGCATGATGAATCTCCTTTCGAACACGTCGCTGAACTCCGAGCAGCGCGATTACGTCGACGTGGCCAAGTCATCTGGCGAGGCGCTGACCACGGTGATCAACGACATCCTTGACATCGCGAGGATCGAGGCCGGGCGGCTGCAAATCGAGCAAGAGGAGTTCGATGTGCACGAGACCGTCGAGCGCAGCTGCGAGATGGTCGCGGCGACCGCCGCAGCCAAGGGCCTCGAGCTCCAATCGTTCGTCCACGACGACGTGCCGCGCACGATCCAGGGAGACCGGGTGCGCGTCAGTCAGATCCTCGTGAACCTGCTGGCGAACGCGGTCAAGTTCACCGAGCGCGGAGAAGTCACGGTCGAGGTGCGCGTGACGGACCGGACCGACGAGGTGACCAAGCTGCATTTCGAGGTTCGCGACACCGGGATCGGAATTGCACAGGAGCGCATAGATCGGATGTTCGAGCGCTTCTCGCAGGCCGAAGATGGCACGACCAGGACCTTCGGCGGCACGGGTCTTGGTCTCGCCATCTCGCGCGAGCTGACGCGTCTGATGGACGGGTCGATCGGCGCCGAGAGCGAGCTCGGAAAGCGGCAGCAGGTTCTGGTTTGAGCTCCCGTTCGCGCCCTCGCGCCGGGAGCCGCGGGCGCCGCTCCCCGTCGACGAACTCCAGGGGCTCCACGTCCTGGTCGTCGACGACAACGCCACCAACCGGCGCATATTCGAGACCTACGTCGAATCGTGGGGAATGCGTCCCGCGGTCGCCGCCGACGCGCAACAGGCAATTGCGGAGATGGAGCAAGCGGCCGACAGCGGCGATCCGTTCGACATGGCGCTGCTGGACCACAACATGCCCGGCGCCACCGGCCCCGAGCTCGCCCGGCGGATCGCGGCTGCCCCGGCGCTCCGCAACACTCGCCTCATCCTGCTCACCTCCAGCGGGCAGATCAGCGACGTCCCGGCGCCGCTCATCGACTACCACCTGACAAAGCCCGTGCGCCAGTCGCGTCTGCTGGACGCCATCTCCGCGGTCATGTCCGCTGACACGGACGGCAGCGCCCGCAGCGGACACCGGCGAAGGCGAACCTGCCCCCGAAGCTGACGCCACCGGCTATCGCGTTCTGGTAGCCGAGGACCAGCGCATCAACTGGATGCTGATCGAGCGGCTGCTCGCGCTGCGCGGACACTCCGCAGTCAACGCAAGGGACGGTCGCAGCGTGCTCGCCGACCCTCGAGTCCGGCCGCTTCGATTTGGTCTTGATGGACTGCCAGATGCCGGTGCTGGACGGTTACGACACGACGCGAGAGATCCGCCGCCGCGAGACCGCCGAGCAGCGTGACCGCGTGCCCATCGTGGCGATGACCGCGAGCGCAATGGAGGGTGATCGCGAGCGATGCATCGCCGCCGGGATGGACGACTACATCGCGAAGCCGATCGACAACGACAAGCTGGATGACCTTCTGGCGAGGTGGCTCTCGCCGGACCTCGCCGGGCGCTACACGCCGTCCAGCTGACCGGCGAACTCCACGATCGCCTCACGCGTGGGGGGCCACGCGGCGTGAGCCTCGCCCACCGCCGTGACGACGCTCGCTCGGTCGCCCCGGCGGGCGGCCTGCTCGAGGCGCGCGAACGCATCGCAGAGCTCGAGTGCCCCCATCAGCAGCGCCTCGTTGCGCGCTGCGTGGGCGGCCGCGGCGGCGGAACGATGGTCACCGGCGAGCGCGGCGTCGATCCGCTCGAGCTGCCGGGCGATCGCCTCTACGGCGCCGCCTGCGATCTCCCGCTGCTCGCGCTTCTCGAACACGCGCAGCTGAGCGAGCCGCTCGGCGTCGAGTGCGACCGCCCTCATGACGGTCTTTTACCACGGGCGCACGCGGGGCGTCCGCTGGCTCCCCCACTGCACTTAAAGCCGACGAGCGCCGCTGCCGTGGTGCGATGAGCTAAAGCGCCCCGATCTCATCGCACCACCGACAGCGGCTTCTCGCCATTTCGGGCGGTCGGCCAGTAGCCCCGGAGGCCGCCGCGCGAAACTTGCCCCCAAGTCGGTCAGGTCGTGCTGAAGTTTTCTCTCTCCGCCGTGACCTGCTTGGTTGTGACTCGCTTTGCCGGTTTCCGGTTCGCTGCCACGAGCAGAATGATGCCGTGCGGCGAGCAGTTGCGCCATCGGCCAACCGGGCATATCGCGGGACGGGTCGCGCAGCGCCCGCGGGGGAGCCCGCGCAGCGCGACTGGGTGAAGCCATGCCTCCCCCGTTTGGTGGAGGCGTGGCTTCACCCCATCCCAGATCACCATTACACTCGGTCGGCCGCATGGCCCGAGAAGAGACCCGCATCGCCCGAGAAGAGCGAATCACGGTCTATGTAGCCGACGACCATCCCGTCTTCCAGGAAGCGGTCTCGAGGGCGGTGACGGCACGACCGGAGCTGGAGCTGGCGGGCGCGGCCGGCGACGGCCGGCGGGCGCTCGAGGAGATCCGCTCGCTGACTCCGTCGGTAGCCGTGCTCGATCTGCGGCTGCCGCTGCTCGACGGGCTGCAGGTGATCGGCGCGATCGAGCGTGACGGACTCCCGACCCGGGCGGTGATGCTCTCCGCCGACAGCTCGCGCGACCTGGTCTACGACGCCGTAAAGCTGGGCGCGGCCGGGTTCTTGACGAAGGCATCGACACTCGATCAGATCTGCGACGCGATCGTCACCGTCGCCGCGGGCGGGACCGTGTTGGCGCCGGAGGTGCAGTCAGGGCTGGTGCGCGAGGTGCGCGAGCGCGACCGGCCCGACCGCCCGCTGCTCTCGGAGCGTGAGTCGCAGGTGCTGAAGCTGATCGCCGAGGGCCTGTCCGGACCGGAGATCGCGGAGCGGCTGTTCGTCAGTCCCTCGACCGTCAAGACGCACGTCCGCGGCCTGCTGGAGAAGCTCGGTGTCAACGACCGGGCCGCGGCGGTCGCCGAGGCGATGCGCCGCGGGTTGCTCGAGTAGCGGCGTCTTCGACCAGCGCCTCGATCAGGCCCTCGATGTCGTGGCGGGCCGCCTCGACGTGCGGCTCCAGCCCGTGCTCGGCGAGCGTGGCGCTCGTGACCGGGCCGATGCTGACCAGCCGCGTTCCGGGGCGGAGCCGCTGGCCCGCGCGCTGCATGAAGAACTTCACCGTCGATGACGAGGTGAACGTCACGTAGTCCGCGCCGGCCAGCGCCTCGAGCTCGGCTTCGGACAGCGGCTCGGCCACCGTCTCGTACAGCGCCAGGACGTCGACATCGGCGCCGGCCCGCCGCAGCGCGTCGGGCAGGACGTCGCGGGCTTCGGCGGCGCGGGCCACGAGCGCCCGGCCGACCGGGATTCCCTTCAGCGCCTCGACCAATCCCTCGGCGATGAACCGGTCCGGGACCACGTCGGCCCGGATTCCGTGCTCGGCGAGGGCGCCGGCGGTGCCCGGCCCGATCGCCGCCACACGCGCACCGGCGAAGGCGCGGGCGTCCCTGCCGGCGGCGGCCAGCCGCTCGAACAGCAGCCTGACGCCGTTGGGGCTGGTCAGGCAGACGAGGTCGTAGCGCTCGAGCTCGGGCGCCGGACCATCTCGGGGGACGATCCTGATCGCCGGCGCCTCGAGCACGGCGGCCCCCAGCGCACGCAGCCGCGCGGCCAGGCCGCTTGCCTGGGCTCGGGCTCTGGTCACGGCCACTGTCATGCCCGCGAGCGGGCGGTGCTCGAACCACCGCAGCTGCTCGCGCAGCGCCGCGACCTGGCCGAACACGGCGATCGCCGGCGCCTTGACGCCCGCGGCCGCCGCCCGGGCGGCGATCGTCTCGAGCGTCGCGGTCACCACGCGCTGGTCGGCGAGCGTGCCCCGCTCGATCACCGCCGCCGGCTGATCGGCCGAGCGACCCGCCTGCTCGAGGCTGCGGGCGATCGCCGCCAGGCGCCTCACGCCCATGTAGACGACGAGCGTGCCCGGGAAGGCAGCCAGCGCCCGCCAGTCGAGGGCGGATTCCGGCTTTGAGGGGTCCTCGTGCCCGGTGACGAACGCCACCGCGCTCGCCGCGTCCCGGTGGGTCACCGGGATCCCGGCGTAGGCCGGCGCCGCGACCCCGGCGGTCACGCCCGGCACGAGCTCGAACGCCACGCCCGCCCGAAGGAGCGCCTCCGCCTCCTCGCCGCCGCGGCCGAACACGAACGGGTCGCCGCCCTTCAGGCGCACCACCTCCCGACCGGCGATTCCGTGCTGGACCAGCAGCCGCTCGATCTCACTCTGGGCGGTGGACTCTGCGCCCCCCTGCTTGCCGGCGTAGATCAGCTCGGCGTCGGGGCGCGCGCCGGCCAGTGCCTGCGGGGGGATCAGCCGGTCGTAGACGATCACGTCGGCGGCGGCGATCAGCTCCAAGGCCCTCTGCGTCATGAGCCCCGGGTCGCCGGGGCCCGCACCGACCAGGTAGACGGTCATGCGATCAGCGCTCCTGCTCCGGCGGCGAGCATGCGCTCCGCGACCCTGAACCCCAACCCGTTTGCATCGCCGATCAGCCGGTCGGCGATCCAGACCGAGCCGTCGGGCCGGCCCACCCATGCCCGTAGCTCGAGCGTGTCGTCGGCGGCCGGGCGCGCGTGGGCGGCCACCGACGAGTTGCACGAGGCCCCCAGCCGCCGCGTCAGCTCCCGCTCGGTCGAACAGGCACTTCTGCGGCTTCGGCGTCGCTCACGTTCTCGAGCGCTCGCGACGACAGCGCGCCCGCGCGCGCCTCGAGCGCCAGTGCGCCCTGGCCGGCGGCCGGGATCAGCTCGTCCAGCAGGCCGCCGGCCTCGTCGCCGCGGCCCAGTCGCTCGAGCCCCGCCACCGCCAGCACCAGCGCCTCGCATTCGCCGTCCTTCAGCTTTCGCAGGCGGGTGTCGACGTTGCCGCGGATCTCCACGACCTCGATGTCCTCTCGCTCGGCGCGCAGCTGCGCCCGGCGGCGCAGGCTGCTGGTCCCTACCCGCGCCCCCGATCGAAGCTCCGCCAGCGAGCGCGCGCCGCAGATCGCATCGCGCGGATCGGCGCGGGCGGGGACCGCCACGAGCTCGAGCCCCTCCGGCAGCTCCGCCGGGACGTCCTTCGCCGAGTGAACGGCGACGTCGATCCGCTCCTCGAGCAGCGCCCGCTCGAGCTCCGACACCCAGCGCGACTTGTCCGACGGCTGGGCTCCCCTGTCGCCGGCGCTCGCCACCGTCACCAGCTCCGCGTCGTCATCCAGGCGCTCCGCCACCCAGCGAGCCTGGGCCAGCGCCAGCGCGCTGCCGCGCGTGCCGACGCGGATCAACGGCGCCGGGTGGGGAGCTCGCGCACCTCGGCGAGCGGTTGGCGGCGCTCCTGCGGGAGCTCCGGATCCAGATCGAATAGCTCGCGCACGATCGCCATCCGCGCGTGCACGCGGTCGTCGCGCAGCTCCTTCATCCGCACCGTCGGGTCGTGCAGCAGCCGGTTGACCACGGCCTGCGCCAGCGCCTGGACGCGCTCCTTGTCGCGCGCCGACGCCGACTCCCACTTGCCCTCGTTCTCCTGCAGCACCTGCGACACGATCTGGGTGCCGCGCTCGCGCAGCGCCGAGAGCGTCGGCATCACCTCGAGCGACCCGAGCCAGGCGGCGAACTGCTGGATCTGCTCCTCGATGATGCCCTCCGCGCGGCGAGCCTCCGCCCGGCGAACGGTGCGGTTGCGGGTGATGACGGCCTGCAGGTCGTCGATGTCGTACAGGGAGACGTCGTCCAGCTGCGCGCACGCGGCGTCGATGTCCCGGGGGACGGCCAGGTCGATCAGCAGCATCGGCCGCTGGCGCCGGGCCTTCATCACGTCGTGGAGCTCGCGCGCCTCCAGCAGCAGGTGCGGCGACGCGGTGGCGGCCACGACGATGTCGGCGCGGCCGAGCGCCTGAGGCAGCTCGTCGAAGTTGACGGTCGCCCCCCCGTATCGACGCGCCAGCCCCAGCGCGCGGTCTCGTCTGCGATTGGCGACAAACACCGTTCGCACGCCTGAGTCCGCCAGCGCCCGGGCGGTGAGCTCGCTGGTCTCGCCGGTGCCCAGGATCACGACCTCCCGGCCGCGGAGGTCATCGAGCAGCTCGCGGGCGAGCGCCACGGCCACGGCGGGCAGGCTGAGCTGCCGCTCGCCGATGCCGGTCTCCGTGCGCACGCGCTTGCCGGTCTCGAGCGCGGCCTTGAACAGATGGTTGGTCAGAGGACCGGTCGTCTCGTTGGCCAGCGCCGTCTCGTAGGCGCGCTTGACCTGGCCCTGGATCTCGTTCTCGCCGACGATCATCGAGTCGAGTCCCGAGGTCACGCGGTACAGGTGCCGGGCGGCGTCGCAGTTTCGATACGAGTAGATCGCCGATGCCAGCGTGGTCAGGCGGATGCCGGCCTGACTGGAGAGCATCCCCAGCGCGGCGCTCTCGGCCTCGACCGGGTCGCCCACCACCAGGTAGAGCTCGGTCCGGTTGCAGGTGGAGAACGCGACGGCCTCCTGGACGTCCGCGGCGCCCCGGAGGTCGCGCTGGAAGTGGGCCGCGCGCTGCTCGCTCAGCACCAGGCGCTCGCGGACCTCGACCGGCGCCGTCTTGTGCGAGACGCCCAGCGCCAGCAGCTCGCTCATCCCACGGGCTCCTTCTCCCGATGCTCGGACTCGACGGCCTCGCGCTGGTCGACTTCGCGCTTCAGAGCGGCCAGATCGTTCTCGTTCTTGGTCAGCCGGCGCGCCATGATCGCCACGTAGATCAACACGATCGCCAGGAACACGATGTAGGCGGCAATCACGTAGGGGGCCGCCTTACCGGGCGCCAGCGCCGGCGATACGGCGAGCGTGATCGGAGCGGCGCTCACGACGGCGCCGCGCTTCGTCCCAGCGGCCGAACGGCGTCGTCGCCCAGCAGCGAGCGCCGCAGCCGGCGGACCTGGATGCGGGCGTTCTTGGCGGTCATCTCGTACTTCCACAAGGTCGCGTACAGCAGCGCCAGCCCGATCAGCGATACGGCGAACGTCAGCTGCATCGAGGCGGGCATACGCCCGCCGGTGAGCGTCAGCACCCGCGGGTGCACGAACTCCTGGGCCATGCGCACGGCGATGAAGTTGAGCGGCACGAACGCCCCGGCAACAATCGCGAACACGCTCGCGTAGCGCGCCTGGCGCTCCGGGTCTTCGATCGAGAAGCGAAGCGGCTGGTAGGTGGCGAACAGAAGCAGGACGATCAGGAACGAGACCAGCGTCGGATCGCTCCACACCCACCAGTGGCCCCAGGAGGCCTTGGCCCAGATCGAGCCGGTGATCAGTCCCGCCACGCCGAAGATCAGCGCCATGTGGATCGCCACGTAGGAGCGCATGTCCCATCTGCGGTCTCCGGTGCGCAGATGGCCGATCGCCAGCAGCCCGCCGAGCACGAACCCGCACAGCGAGATGATCGCCAGCGGCACGTGGAGGTAGAAGATCTTCTGGATGAACCCCTGGTCGGAGTCGAGCGGGGCGTAGAAGAAGACGAGCGCCAGCGCCAGGGTGATCGTGGCGACGGTGGCCACCGTCAGGGCGCGTAAACCGCGGCCGTTGGTCATCGAAGGTCTCACTCTTCCAGCAGGTAGTCGAACACCGCGTAGGCGATCAGGGCGAACACCACATCATAAAGAGCGAGGATCGCCAGCCATTTGCCTGGCGGCGATCCCGTGGAGTGGCTCGCGAGCAGCGGACCGGCGGCCCGCGCGGTGGCGATCAGCGCCGGAATCAGCAGCGGCAGGCCGACGATCGGCGCGATCAGATCCCGGGCCCGGGTGTGGATCGCCAGCGCCGAGACGAACGTGCCGATCACGGCCAGGCCCAGGTCCGCCAGGGCCAGGACGGCGATCAGCCCGGGCAGCCTGGGCCCCACCGGGGGGCCCGAGCAACAGCAGCGCGAATGCCGGTACGGCCACCAGCTCGAGCACGGCCAGGAACAGGAACATGGCCGTGGCCTTGGCCAGCAGCAGCGAGTTGCGGTCGACGGGCGCCAGCAGGAAGGCGTCGAACCCGCCCTGCTCGCGCTCGGCGACGAACAGGCGCCCGGCGCCAAGCAGCGCCGCGAACAGCAGCGTCACGGTGAACACGCCGCCCGCGAGCTGCCCGTCGATCGTCGCCCGGTTGAGCCCGAAGTGGAAGATCACGAACGTGGCCACCGAGAACAGGGCCATCGCCGGGAGCGTCTCGAACGTCCGCAGCTCAAGCCGCAGGTCCTTGCGCAGCACCGTGATGACCGCGCTCATCGGTAGAGCTCCTCGAGCTGCGCGCCACGAACGTCCTCCGGCTCGGCTATCCACGCCTGCCGGCCGTCCTTCAGCCCCAGGACCACGTCCGCCTCGCTGATTGCGGCGCGCGGGTCGTGGCTCGTGAGCACGCGCGTCCGCCCGTTGCCGGCGCCGATCAGCGGCTCCACGAGCTCGGCGGCGCCCGGGTCAAGACTGGCTCGAGGCTCGTCGAGCAGCAGCAGCTCGGGATCGTGGAGCACCGCGCGGCAGACCGCCGCGCGCTGGACCATGCCCCGCGACAGCGATCGGACCGCGTCATCCGCTCGATCCTCCATCGCCACGACCCCGACGAGCTGCTCGACCCGACCGACCGGGTCGGCGAGGCCGTGCAGGCGTGCGTGGTAGAGCAGGTTCTCGCGAACCGTGAGGTCGCGGTACAGGAGCGGCTCGTGCCCGAGCAGCCCGATTCGAGCCCTGACGGCGAAGGCCCGCCCGGGCAGCGGCTCGCCCAGCACCCTGACGTCGCCCTCGTGGGGCCGCAGCAAGCGTGGCAAGGATCCGCAGCAGGGTCGACTTGCCGGCGCCGTTGCGACCGAGGACGGCCAGCGTCGCTCCCCGGCGAACGCTGAGCGAGACCCCGCGCAGCGCGGTGCGCTCGCCGAAGTGCCGAGTCAGCCCGCGCAGCTCAATGGCCGGCTCGTCCGGCACCCGCAGGGTGCTCGGCTCCGGCTTCTCCGCCGGAACCTGCGTGCTCTGAGTGGGTGGCGCCGTGTCCTGTCCTTTCTCCCCGCAGCGTGGCGACCGCGTGCTGAAGCGTGGGGGCGATCACTCCAAAGAGCTCGCCGATGGCCTTGGGGTTGCCCGGGAAGTTGACGATCAGCGTCTGCCCCGCGATCCCGGCCACGCCGCGCGTGAGGATCCCCATCGGCGTGTGCCTCAGCGACTCCGCGCGCATGGCCTCGGCGAACCCGGGCGCTTCGCGGTCGATCACCGCGCGCGTGGCCTCGGGCGTGACGTCGTCGGGCGTCAGCCCGGTGCCGCCCGTGGTGAAGATCAGCGGCGTCGCGGCGTCCGGCGAGGAGTGACGCCTCAGCGCCTGCTCGATCTGGGCCCGGTCATCCGAGACCACCTCCTGGGCCGCGATCTCCACCCCGGCGGCGCGCGAGAGCTCGGCCAGCGCGGCGCCGGAGCGATCCTCGGCGCGCCCCGCGGCGACCGACGTCGAAACCGTGATTACTGCGGCCCTCATGCCGCCGACCGTAGCGACCCGGCCCGCGCGGCGGCGTCACCGCCGCCAGTGACCGGAGCGACCACCTGACTTCTCGAGCAGCGCCACCTCTTCGATGACCGCGCCCCGCTCGATTCCCTTGACCATGTCGTAGACCGTCAGCGCAGCCACCGCCGCCGCGGTGAGGGCCTCCATCTCGACGCCGGTGGGGCCGGACGTCCTCGCTTCGGCGGTCAGCCGGATCGTGCCCCGTTCTCCGTCGATCTCTCCCTCGACGCCCACGAACGACAACCCCAGCGGGTGGCACAGCGGGATCAGCTCCGCGGTTCGCTTGGCGGCCTGGATGCCGGCGATGCGGGCCACCCCCAGCACGTCGCCCTTTGGCGCCTCGCCGGCCTCCACGCGCCGCGGCGGTCTGCGGGGAGACACGGATCACGGCCTGTGCCACGGCCCGGCGCTCGGTGGCAGGCTTGGCGCCGACGTCGACCATCCGCGCGCGCCCCTGCTCGTCGAGATGAGTGAGCTCCGTCACGAGCGCTGAGTCGGGTCCGTCAGGCCTGAGGCCGGAGCGTGCGCGTGCATCGCGCCCCGCACCAGCTCCTGCACCTCTTCGTAGCGACCTTGGCGCAGCAACGCGACCGGATCGGGATCGCCCTCGACGATCGACTCGAAGAACGCCTTGCGGTCCTGGTAGGTGGGAAGCGTGGCCTTGGCCCACCCGCGTGCCTCGCCCAGCAGCACCGCGAGCATCGCGTAGGGCTCGCCGAACAGCTCGCCGATCTCGCGCTTCATCCGCTTGGCGAGCGCGGGCGAAGCGCCCGCCGTGGAGATGGCGATCGCCAACGGGCCGTTGCGGACGATCGCCGGCAGGATGAAGTTGCACAGGGGCGGCACGTCGACGACGTTGACCAGCATCGCGCGCCGCTCGGCGTCCTCGAACACGCGAATGTTGACGTCCGTGTCGCCGGTCGCGGCGATCGCGATCAGGACAGCCCTCGAGGTCCGCGGGCTCGTACTCGCGCTGCTCCCAGCGGATCGAGCCCTCGAGCGCCAGCTGCACCAGCTCAGGGTGGGCGTCCGGCGCGACGAGCGTCACCTCGGCGTCGCAGGCCAGCAGCCCCTCGACCTTCTCCAGCCCAACGTCGCCGCCGCCGACGACCACGCAGCGACGACCCGTCAGGCGCAGGCAGGCGATGTAAAAGCGCGTGTCGAGCATGCCCTCGACGCACGACTGATCGCAGATGCCCTTGCGCAGCTGGCACACGCACTCCTTGCCGGTATAGGCCTGTGCTGGCATCACCAGAAAGGGTAGCCGCGCTCTAGCTCTTTCCCCGCGCCCTGCGGATCGCCTCCAGGCGCTCGCGCAGCGCGGACTCCGCGTCGTCTGGCTCATACAGGCGGCTTCCGATCACCGCGTCCGGCATCAGCTCCTGGGGCGAGAAGTGGCCCGGCCGCCTGTGGGGGTTGTCGTAATCCCCGCTGCTGCGCGTCGATGAGCGCAGATAGGGCGGCGGCACCTCGGCGCCTCGCTCGCGGATCAGCTCCCGCGCGGCGACGATCGCACGCTTCGCCCCGTCGGACTTCGGCGCGAGAGACAAATAGATGGCCGCCTGGGCCAGCGCGAACTGACACTCCGGCAGCCCGACGTGCTCCACGGCCTGCGCCGCCGCGGTGGCCACGCTCAGCGCGCGCGGGTCGGCGTTGCCGATGTCCTCCGAGGCCAGCACGACCATCCTTCGGACGATGAAGCGTGGGTCCTCGCCCCCCTCGAGCATCACCGCCAGGTAGTAGAGCGACGCGTCGGGATCGGAGCCCCGCGTGGCCTTGATCCAGGCGGAGATCGTGTCGTAGTGGTAGTCGGCCTGGCGGTCGTAGAGCAGCGCCCGGCGCTGAAGCGCGTCCTCGGCGTGCGCCAGCGTGACCGGCTCCCCGGCGGGCGCGGCCTGGCAGGCGAGCTCGAGAGCGTTGAGCGCCGTCCGCGCGTCGCCGGCCGAGCGAGCGGCCAGGAACTCGAGCGCTTCCTCGGCCACGCTGCGGTCGGGGCCGCACTCGCCGCGGGCCAGCGCGCGGTCGAGCAGCGCTGCGGATGTGATCGGCGCTCAGCGACTCCAGCGCGTACACCCGCGTCCGGGAAAGGAGCGCCGAGTTGACCTCGAAGTACGGGTTCTCCGTGGTCGCGCCGATCAGGGTCACGAGCCCGTCCTCGACCGCCGGCAACAGCGCGTCCTGCTGGGCCTTGTTGAAGCGGTGGATCTCGTCGAGGAAGAAGATCGTCTTGGCGCCCGTCGTCTTCAGGCGCTCGCGGGCGCGCTCGATCACTGCTCTGACCTCGGCCCTGCCGGCCTGCACCGCGCTCTGTTCCTCGAACGCGGCTCCCGACGCCTCGGCGATCAGCCGCGCCAGCGTCGTCTTGCCGCTGCCGGGCGGCCCGTGCAGGATCATCGAGTGCGGATGGCCCTCCTCGACCGCCCGCCGCAGCGCCGAGCCCGGCGCCAGCAGCCGGTCCTGGCCCACGAACTCGGCCAGCGAGGTCGGCCGCATGCGCGTGGCGAGCGGTGCATCCGCCGGGGCCGCGGCGTGCGTACCCGCCGCCGGACCTGGGTCGCCAAACAGCCGCTCGGTCATGGGCGGAAGTATGAAAGCCGTCCGCCCTTTTGAAAAAGAAGGTTGGGCCGCGCCCCAAAAAAGGGGCGCAAGCCCAACCGCTTATCTGCTCTTCTTGGGGCCGGAGGACACGGTCAGCGTGATCAGCTGCTGGTACGGGTACGTTCCCGCGCCGCCGCGTACGCCGATTGTCAGGCCCTTGCGGATCCCCCAGTGCTTGCGCGCTATCAACTGTCGAGGCGCTCAGATCCCCACGATCTCCAGCACAGCGTCGTGCAACAGCCCGTTCGTCGCCAGCCCGCTGCGCCGTCGGCACGGGGCTCGCCGCGGAGGTCGGTGAAGCGGCCGCCGGCCTCCTCGACGATCATCTGGGGGGCGGCGAGGTCCCACAGCTCGACGCCCAGCTCGAGCCCGGCGATGTCGATCGCCCCCTCGGCCACCAGCATGTAGGAGAGCATGTCGCCGAACGCCCGCGTGCGCCAGGTTCGGCGGCATAGCTCGAGCAGGCGGTCGAGGCGGCCGGTCTCCTCCCATCCGCCGAAGCCGGCGTACGACAGATGAGCGTCCTCGAGCCGGGCGACGGCCGACACGTGGATCTGCCGCCACGGGCCCAGCCCGTCATCGGTGAATGCACCCTCCGCCGCGCGCCGCCCACCAACGCCGATGAAGCGCGGGCGCCGAGACCACGCCAACGGTCAACGAGCCCTGGTCCTCGAGCGCCAGCAGCGTGGCCCACACCGGAATCCCGCGCACGTAGCCCTTGGTGCCGTCGATGGGGTCGATGATCCAGCGCCTGGACGGCCCGCCGGAGGTCCCGGAACCGCCGTATTCCTCGCCCACGACCGCGTCGCCGGGCCGGAACCGAGCCAGGCCGTCACGGATCGCCCGCTCGGCGGCGCGGTCGGCTTCGGTCACGGGCGTCATGTCGGGCTTGGTCTCCACCGCCAGATCGGCGGCGCGAAAGCGCTCGAGCGTGATGGCGTCGGCGGCGTCCGCCAGCTCGAGCGCCAGCTTGAGGTCATCTTGGAGGCCGGGCACGGCGGCTGATCGTACGCTGCCAGCCATGGCTGCCACCCCTGACGCGGCGCTCGAGCCCGACTCGGCGGCGCCCGCCGCCGGCGCGATCGCCCGCGAGCGGCGTACCAGCCCGGTGGAGCTGCTGTGGGACCTGGTGTTCGCGTTTGCGGTCACGCAGGTGATCGGGCTGCTTTCGCATCACCCCACCTGGACCGGTTTCGGGCGCTCGATGCTCGTGCTGGCGCTGGTCTGGTGGGCATGGTCTGCGTTCGTCTGGGTGACGAATGCGTTCGACGACGACGACCGGCTGCTGCGCGGCTCGCTGCTCATCGCGTTGGTGTTCATCTTTCTCGCCGGTCTGGCGGTTCCGCGCGCGTTCCAGGACCGCGCGCTGCTGTTTGCCGCCACCTACGCAGTCGTCCGGCTGATCCATCTGGCGCTGTACGCGGAGGCCTCGCGTCGCGGCGCCGCTTCGTGGAGCTCGATCATGGGATTCGCGGTCACCGTCCTGATCGGGGTGGCGCTGCTGATCGTCGGCTCGGTGCTCAGCGCCGGACCGCGGACGGCCCTGTGGATCGTCGCCGCGGTCATCGACTACGGCGGCCCGGGGCTCGTGAGCCGCGGGAAGCTGCGTGGCCTGCAGCAGGTGGCGGTCGCCCACTTCGCCGAGCGCTACGGCCAGTTCGTGCTGATCTGCCTCGGAGAATCGATCACCGCGATTGGGGTCAGCGCCTCGACCAAGCTCGACACCCATGTGCTCGTCGTGTTCGGACTGTGCCTGCTGACGACGATCGGCCTGTGGTGGACGTACTTCGACCGGCTCGCCGACGAGGCGGCCGAACCGGCTGCGCCGCCACGAGGACGCGGTGCTCGCCGCGTCCGACGGGTACAGCTACGTCCACCTGCTCGTGGTGGCGGGGATCATCGTGTTCGCGGTCGGAACAAAGCTCGCGATCACCGGCGCGAGCCCGGGGCAGCTCGCCATGTGCGGCGGAGTGGCGGTGTACCTGCTCGGCCTGACGGCATTCGCCTGGCGGCTGCTGGGGACGATCGAGTGGGCTCGTACGGCGACCGCGATCGTGCTGTTCGCCCTGTGCCCGATCGCCGATCGGCTGGCCAGCTGGGCGGCGGCGTTGATCGTCGCGTTACTGATCGGCGCGCTGTGCGTGGTTGAGGCTAGGCTGACGGCCAGGCGATGACCCTTCAGGCCGAAACGACCGAGGTGCTCCAGCGGCTGGTCCGGTTCAACACGGTGAACCCTCCGGGCAACGAACGGCAGGCGATCGAGTACATGGCCGGGCTTCTGCGCGAGTCGGGGTTTGCAGTCGAGTTGCTGGCGGCCGAAGACGAGCGGCCCAACCTGGTGGCGCGGCTCGACGGGGCGGATGACGGGCCGACGCTGTGCTTCCTGGGGCACGTCGACACCGTCCTCGCCGACCCCTCCGAGTGGCGCCACGACCCGTGGTCCGGTGACGTCGCCGACGGCTTTCTGTGGGGTCGCGGCGCGCTCGACATGAAGTCCCAGGTTGCGGCGGAGGCCGTGGGCGCGATGCATCTGGCGCGATCCGGCTGGCGGCCCCGGAGGGGATGCCTGAAGCTCGTGTTCGTCTCCGATGAGGAGACAGGCGGCGACGTCGGAGCCCACTGGTTGACCCAGCACCATGCGGACAAGGTCCGCTGCGACATGCTGCTGAACGAGGGCGGGGGCGAGGTCTTCGAGTACGGGGGGCGGCGGCGCTACGGGGTGTGCTGCGCCGAGAAGGGGATCTTTCGCTTCACCGTCACCGCCCGGGGCGCGGCGGGGCACGCCTCGCTGCCCCGGACCGGCGACAACGCGCTGCTGAAGCTGGGCCCCGTGCTCGAGGCGCTCGCCGAGCGCCAGGCCTCATACGACCTGACAGAGGCCCCCACCGCGCTGCTCCGCGGGCTGGGCGAGGACCCCGGGGACCCGGCGGCGGCGGTGGCCCGCATTGGTGACACCGCGCCGGCGCTTCTCACGCTGCTGGAGCCGATGCTCGGCGTCACGCTGACGCCGACGATGGCCAGCGCTTCGGAGAAGATCAACGTCATCCCCTCCCGCGCTTCGGTCAAGGTCGACTGCCGCGTTCCCCCCGGCCTCGGCCGGGACGTGGCTCAGCGCCGGATCGAGGAGGTGCTCGGGGTCCGCTTCGACGGCGGCCGAAGAAGGCGCGCTCGAGCTCGAGTTCACGGAAACCGTGATCGGCAACCAATCGCCGGCCGATAGCCCGCTGATGGACGCCATCTCCCGGTGGGTCGAGGCGAACGACAGCGGCGCCGAGACCGTGCCCGTGATCCTCCCCGGGTTCTCCGACTCGCGCTGGTTCCGCGAGGCGTTCCCGGAGTGTGTCGCGTACGGGTTCTTCCCCCAGCGGCACATGACGGTCCTCGACTCGACGCCGCTCGTGCACAACGCGGACGAGCGGATCGACGTCCGCGACCTGGGGTTCGCCGCCGGTTCTACGCGGACGTCGCGCGCGAGCTGCTCGGGGCGTAGGGGCAGGCCGAGCGGGCGGGTCGGGTGCGGCGGGGCCGAGGGCCCGGAGCGCAGGGTCCGGGCGGGGCGGGGGACCGGCCCCGGGGGCCGGGGTCCGGGCGGGGCGGGGCGGGCCGGGGTCCGGGCGGGGACCAGGGCGACCCGCCGAGAGCCCGCCCGCGCGCCGGATAACGCAGCAAACTCAACGGTCCCGTCCCTACCGTGTCCACATAAGCGTCTCCAGGACTCTTATGTGGCCAAGGCCGAAGCCCGAAGCCGGGTTTGGCACGTTATCCGGCGCGCGGACCTCGCCACCCGCTTGCGCCGCGCGCGCAACGGGTAGCCCGACCCGACAGGTGGGGCGACGGCGCTTCGCCAGCGACGAACAGGAGCGACCTCAATGCCAGACCCAGAGGGCAACCAGAGAGCCGACGATCAGGACGTGCCCGAGAGCTCGCTGCACGCCTACAAGGATGCGCGCAAGGATGAGATCTCCGGAGACGCCGACGCGTTGCAGTCGAACGAACCCGGGGCGCAGCAGGCCTCGACGCTCGAAGGCGAGGACGAGCCCGGCCCGCCGGAGAAGCAGCCCAGCTAGGGACGGAGAACCGCAAACGCACGGCGCGCTACGCGGCGGGCCCGCGCAAGACGCCGAGGACGGCGGAAGACCCACGCCTAGGACGGCGCAAGACCCACGCCCCGCACGGCACAAGCCCCGCGCCCAGGACTGCGCAAGCTCGCGCCCCCGAGTCCGCCGCTAACCCGTCCCCAGCGAGAACCGCAGGGCGAAGAAGTCGAGCGAGTGGGGTAGCGGCTGTCCGGGATCGAGCCGCGGCTGCTGCAGGCGCACCCCGCCGCTCCCCTCCGCGCGGCGCAGCACCGTCGCCAGCATCGCCTTGCCCACGAACAGCGCCAGCGCAGTTCCCGGGCAGCCCTGCGGGCCGTGGCTGAAGTGATTGAACAGCCAGTCGCCCGCGGCGTCGCCCTCCAGCCAGGCGTCGGGATCGAAGCGGTCGGCGAACGGGACCGCGTCACGGTCCCGGTGGTTGAACGTGTTGACGATCATCACCTGGCTTCCAGTGGGGATCTCGACGCCTTCCCAGTCCATGTCGTGCACGACCTCGCGGGACAAGATGGGCGTCGTCGGCCACAGCCTCAGCGCCTCCTGCAGACAGGCCTCGAGCCGGCGCAGGGAACCGACGCCGGCTGCGATTGACAAGGAGTCGGCCGCCTCGATCTCCGCCAGGACGCGCCGGCGCTCATCCTCGAACGCCGCCAGGAGCGCCAGGCACCGAAAGGCTCCGGTGGCCATCGTGTCGCCTAGTGCGAACAGCCAGTGGGTGACCTGGCCGGCGGGCTTGGTGCGCTCCGTCGTCGGCGCTTGCCCAAACAACGACACGAGGCTCCCTTCCTCGGCGGCGTCGACGTAGCGGCGCAGCTGGTCCAGATATCGCGCATAGAGCTCGTCCGAGCCCCTGCCGGGAGGGTTCGATTTGTCCATCAGCTCCCCGAGCAGTTCGGAGAGCGAGTCGTCCTCGGCTGCCCCGTCGCCCAGCACGACGCGCCGCGTCGCGCGCCGCACCGCGCGGTTCCAGGTGTCCCAGTCCAGCGCGTCGGGGAGCGTCGCGGCCTCGCTCACGCTGACCTCGGCAAAGCGTTCAGCGAGCGAGGACATGCCGATGTCCAGCACGTCCTCGGTGAAGCGCCGCCGGTCTTCCCAGTCGGCGCCCCGGGAGATCGTGAGCGCATAGGGCTGAAAGTGAGACATGCTCGAGCGCTTGGGCTCCGGGTCGCCGGCGAACGGGTCGGGCGAGCCCTCGAGCACGCGGCGGATCGGACCGCGGCCCAGCAGCAGCAGGACCTCGTCCTTGGCCACGCGGATCCACACCGGCCCCTCGCCGTAGGAGCGCTTGAGCCCGGCCATGAAGCTCGCCGCAAGGCTGTCGGCCCCCGTGCGCGACGCGACCGCGACCGCGCGCCGCCGCCGCCGGAAGAGCCCTTGAACCACGTTGGGGACCGCGACCTGCGCGGTGAAGCGCACGCCCTCAAGCACCGACGCGTGCGGAAAGTCCTCGGGAGCCACGAGCTGGGGCGACCCTACCCGAAACGAGGACATAAACTCTCGCCATGTCAACGCAGGTCGCCATGCGGCTTGACCCGGCGATATTTCGTCTCCCGGTCGAGCGGATCCGCGACGGCTATTACTCGGACGCCTATTTCGTCTACACCAAGAGCCTGCTCGAGGCCGAGGACCACCGTCCTCGGGTCACGATGCAGGTCTTCCAGAAGCGCGACTCGCTGCTGGGGGGAATCGACGAAGCCATCGCCGTGCTCAAGCTGTGCGCCGGCCGGCGCGGCGCCAATGGCGACTGGAGTCTCGGCTGGGACGAGCTCGAGGTGTTCGCGTTGCACGAGGGCGACCGGATCGCGCCGCGGGAGGCGGTGATGACGATCGAGGGCGACTACAGCCTGTTCGCCCACCTGGAGACCGTTTATCTGGGCTGCATGGCGCGTCGCTCGCTTGTCATGCGAAACGTCGCCGAGGTGGTGGAGGCGGCCCGGGGCAAGCCGATCTTCTACTTCCCCGCCCGGCACGACCACTGGCTGGTGCAGACGGGCGACGGCTGGAGCGCCCACGTGGCGGGCGCGATCGGCGTCTCCACCGACGCCCAGGCTTCGTGGTGGGGCGGCCGCGGCATCGGAACCGTGCCCCACGGGCTGATCGCGGCCTACGGCGGCGACACGGTCAAGGCGGCGACGGTCTTCGCCGAGCGCTTCCACGGCGAGATGAACATCACGGTGCTCGTCGACTTCGAGAACGACTCGGTGCGCACCGCGCTCGAGGTGGCAGCGGCCCTCGGTCCGCGGCTTTGGGGCGTCCGCCTCGACACCTCCGAGCAGCTCGTCGACCACTCGCTGCTCGACGAGATGGGCGGCTTCATGCCGACGGGAGTCAATCCTCGGCTGGTGGAAAAGGTGCGTGGATCGCTCGACGGCGCGGGCTTCGACCAGGTCAGGATCGTCGCCAGCGGCGGTTTCAACGCCGACCGCATCAGGCAGTTCGAAGCGACGGACGTGCCAGTCGACGCATAC
Organism: uncultured Actinomycetes bacterium; assembly: GCA_963846075.1. Taxonomy (GTDB): domain Bacteria; phylum Actinomycetota; class Thermoleophilia; order Solirubrobacterales; family Solirubrobacteraceae; genus Palsa-465. The sequence goes on from CAWJUS010000009.1 coordinate 59,098, forward strand.
GGAGTGGGCTCTTCGCTGATCCGCGGCCAGAACGACTTCACCGCCGATGTCGTGCTGCTGGAAGGCCGGCCGTGCGCCAAGGTAGGGCGCGCCTACGCACCCAATCCCCGCCTCGAGCGGGTGCACTAGGAGCTGTCACAGGCTCCGTAGACCTGCAGAAGGGGTGCAAGCGAGACACAGGAGCCCGAGATGAAGGTTTGTAGCAGGTGCCACGGAGCGGTCGGAAAGCGGCTCATACCAGTGCTCGTAGGGGGTGGCCACGAGGTGTTCGGCACGACTCGCAGCGAGTCGAGGGGGAGCGCGCTCTCCGAGCTGGGCGCGACGCCGGTGATCGTGGACGCACTCGATGCCAGCGCGTGAGCGATGCGGTGGCGCGCACACAGCCGGACGCGATCATCCACGAACTGACCGCGATCGACTCGATCGACATTCGCCATTTCGACCCTCGTTCGCGCTCACAACCGTCTGCGTACGAGGGGACGGACCATCTGCTCGCGGCTGCACGCGCCGCCGGGACGAAGCGGTTCATCGCCCAGAGCTACGCGGGCTGGCCCAGCGCCCGCACAGATGGCTCGGTCAAGACCGAGGACGACCCCCTCGACCGGTGCCGCTCGCGGAGCGCCAGACGCACGCCGCGATTCGGCACGTCGAGGAGGCCGTCACCGGCGCCGCATGGACCGAAGGCATCGTCCTGCGCTACGGCGGCTTCGACGGCCTGGGCACGTCGCTGTCAGACGGAGGCGAGCAGCTCGAGCTCATCGCAAGCGCAGATTTCCCGTGATCGGCGACGGGGGCGGCGTGTGGTCATTCGTACACGTCGCCGACGCGGCGGAGGCCACGGCCGCGGCACTCGGGCGCGGAAGCCGCGGCATCTACAACGTGGTTGACGATGACCCGGCGCCCGTCGCCGAATGGCTGCCAGTACTGGCGCGGAAGCTCGGGGCGCCACGGCCTGTGGCTCCAAAGCTGGTCGGACGTCTGTTCGCCGGCAAAACCGGAGTGGTGCTGATGACCGAGATTCGTGGCGCGTCCAACGCCAAAGCCAAGCGGGAGCTCGGCTGGCAGCCCCGGCATAGCAGCTGGCGCGAGGGGTTCGGCCAGTGACGGCCGCCCCGGAAGGCTTGCGCAGCAGCTCCAGGAGCTGCGGGGCACCTCTTTCGCCGTCGCCTACCGGATGCTGGGGAGCGTGGCCGAGGCCGAGGACATCGTCCAGGAGGCGCTGATCAGAGTGCACAAGGCGATGGCCGGCGGCCAACATCTGGACCGCCGCCCGCCTTCACCACCACCGTCACCACCAGGCTGGCGATCGACGAGCTTCGCACGGCACGCGCCCGTCGCGAGCGCTATGTCGGCGAGTGGTTGCCCGAGCCGATCATCACCGAGGACTTCGCCGACCCCGCCCAGAACGCCGAGATCGCAGACTCGCTTTCGCTCGCCCTGCTGGTGGTGCTGGAGCACCTGCGCCGAGCAGCGAGCGGCGTTCCTGCTGCACGACGTGTTCGACTATGGCTACAGCGAGATCGCACAGACCCTGGGCAAGAGCGAGCCCGCCGTCCGACAGCTGGTGAGCCGCGCCAGGCGCCGCGTCGGGGAGCACAAGCCGCGCTTTCGAAGTCACGCGAGCAACGGCAGCGATGGGCGGAGCGCTTCTTCGCCGCGGTCAGAGACGGGGACGTGGCGGGGCTCGAGAAGCTGTTGGCAGACGACGTGGTGCTGACCGGCGACGGCGGCGGCAAGGTCCCCGCGCTGGCCCGCTCGCTGCGTGGTCGAAGCAGGGTGGCACGGACGCTGCGCAACTGGGTCAGGCTCGGTTCGCGGATCGAGGGAACGTCGCTGCGGCCGGCCGAGTCAACGGCAGTCCGGCAACTCTCGTGCTCGACGGCGAGGGCCGGGTGCTGAGCGTGTTGTCGCTCGAGATCGCGGGCTCCGAGATATGCGCCATCCGCTCTGTCGTCAATCCCAAGCTCGACCTCGGCCCGGTCGGCGATCTCGGAGGGATCGGACGGGTGCACTGAGTATCCTCAGCCGCCGATGCTCGAGGTGATCGATCACGTCGGCGTCGCGGTCGAGGACATCGACCAGGCGCTCAAGCTCTATCGCGACTCGCTGGGGATGCCGGTCGTCCACCGCGAGACGGTCGACGAGCAGGGAGTCGACGCTGCGCTCCTGGACGTAGGCGACGGGCACGTGGAGCTGCTCGAGCCGCTCGGCCCCGACACCGCCGTGGGCAAGTTCCTGGCCCGACGCGGTGCCGGGCTGCATCACGTTGCTTACCGCGTGGCCGACGTGGAGAGCGCCCTGAAGGGCTTCCAGGCGGCCGGCATGCGGCTGATCGACGAGCGCCCCCGGACCGGGATCCGAGGCTCTCGGGTGGCGTTTCTGCACCCCAGCTCCACCGGCGGCGTCCTGACCGAGATCGTCCAGCCCGCGGAGGCCCACTGATGCCCCACGGCAAGCGGCAGACGCGCTGATGGCGGACACCGAGCGACCGCAGCGGATCAGCGTCGGCTTCCTCGGCGGCCAAACGGTGGCAGCCCGCGTTCAGCCGGGGGAGCTGACGCGGCTGCGAAATGTGCTCGGGTCCGACGGCTGGCACGACCTCACCGCCGAGGACGGCACGATCGCCCTCGACCTGGCCAAGGTCGTGTATGTGCTCGTCGACCACGAGGAGCACAGGGTCGGCTTCGGCACCTGACCCGGCGCGCCGTCTTCCAAACGTGTCGCCGGAAGAGCTAGACCGTGCGGCGCTGCTGCTCGCGCGTACCCACCTTCACCCGCCGGCGCTCGAGCGGGCCGCGGCCGCATACTCGCGGCTCGGAGAGCACGCCGCGTGTTGGCTTGCCCTCGGCACGGCAGGGACGCTGGCCGACCGCCGGCCCGGCAGCCGGCGGCGCTGGCGGCGCGGCACGAAGGTCGTGGCCGCCTCCTACGGGCTCAACTTCGTCGTCAAACTGGCGGTCCGCCGCCGCCGCCCCGAGCTCGAGGGGCTGCCGCCGCTGACGTCAACCGTCTCACGGCTCTCCTTTCCGAGCGCGCACTGCACGACGTCATTCGCCGCCGCCCGGGCGTTCTCGGGCCTGGCGCCCGTGGAAGCCCTGTACGCCGCTGCGGTGGCGTTCGCGCTCAGCCGGCCCTACCTGGGCGTGCACTACCCGAGCGACGTGCTCGCGGGTGCCGCGCTGGGGACGGTCATCGCCGCGCTCTGGCCGAGGGAGCATCCGCGGTGAAGGTCGGGATCGTGGGGCTCCCCAACGCGGGCAAGTCATCGCTGTTCACAGCCCTGACGGGCGCGGCAGCCGATGCGGCCAACTATCCCTTCACGACGATCGAGCCCAACGTGGCCGTCGTGCCGGTGGGCGACGAGCGCCTGGAGGCCGTGGCCGGCGTCACGCGGGCGGCGAGCCTGGTGCCGGACACGATCGCGTTTCACGACATAGCCGGCCTGGTGGCCGGGGCGCACCGCGGCGAGGGGCTGGGAAACCAGTTCTTGGCCAACATCCGCGAGACCGACGCCATCGTTCACGTGGTGCGGGTCCACGACGACCCCAACGTCGTTCATCCCGAGGGCCGAGTCGATCCGCTGGCCGACGTGGAGACTGTCGAGACCGAGCTGGTCTACGCCGATCTGGAGCAGGCCGAGCGCCGGCTGGAACGGGTGAGCAAGGCGGCGCGCGGCGGCGACCGCCACGCGGTGGCGGAGGAGGCGTGGCTGCACGAGTTGATCACCGCCCTCCAGCCGGGGCGGCCCGCGCGGACGGTCCCGGTTCCCCACGGAGCGCCCGACGCGCTGACGTTGCTCTCGCCGCTGAGCGCGAAACCGGTGTTGTACGTGGCAAACGTGGACGAGGGCTCCGATGCCGTGCCACCGGAGCTCGAGCGCCACGCCCGCGAGGTCGGAGCCCGGGCGGTGGCCATCTCATCGAGATTGGAGGCGGAGCTGACCGAACTCGACGCCGACGATGCCCGGGCGATGCGGGCCGATCTGGGGCTCGACCACAGTGGCCTGGAGACCGTGATCCGCGGGGCCTTCTCGCTGCTCGAGCTGATCGCGTTCTTCACCGCGAGCCAGGACAAGCCGGCCCAGTCGTGGCACACCCGCCGCGGCTCTTCGGCCTGGCAGGTCGCCGGGCTGATCCACTCCGACATGCAGCGCGGCTTCGTGCGTGCCGAGGTAGTGCCGTGGGACGAGCTCGTGGACGCCGGCGGCTATGCGGGGGCGCGGGAGCGGGGCACGCTGAGGATCGAGGGCCGGGACTACCGGCTCGCGGACGGCGACGTGATCACCGTCCGCTTCACGCCCTGAATCGGCGGCGAGCGCCAATTGTCTTGGAAATCGGCTATCTTGCCGCCCACGCCGAATCCCCCGCACCGCCGCGGGGGAGCGGGGGACCCAGAGCCTCCCGGGGCGAATCACCGCCTGATGGCGGTGTAGCGCGACTCGCGCGAGCCCGACAGCTAACCCCGTAGGCGAATGCTTATGAAGAGCTTCAGGCGCAGCGTCAATGTCCGTGCCCATGCCATCGGTGTCGCCGCTGTGGCTGCGCTCGTGCTGAGCGCGCTCCTGCCGTTTTCCTCCGCCGCCGATCCCAGCCTCGGCCAGCTGAACTCCGAGCTCTCACAACAGCAAGCGCGGGCGTCCGGGCTGTGGGCCAGCATCAGCCACCTCAATGGCCTGATCGGCTCGCTGGGCTCACAGATCGCGTTCGTCCAGCAGCGCGAGGCGGCGGTGCAGGCCGACCTCGCACACGATCGCCTGGAGCTGGCGCGGGTGAGCGCCTCGCTGGCCCGTGAAAGGCAGGTGCTCCGCATTCTGATCGCCCGCCTGGGGCGGGCGCGGCGGGTGCTGGCGTCGCAGCTGGTCTCGAGCTACGAGGGCGACAAACCAGATCTGGTGTCGGTCGCGCTCGAGTCCCACGGGTTCTCGGACCTGCTCGACAAGATTCAGTACCTCAAGAGCGCCGAGCACGAGCAGAACGCGCTGATTGCGGCGACGCGCTCCGCCAAATATGAGGCGGACGGCGCCGCGCGACGGCTGGCGGTCCTCGAGCAGACCGATCAACAGATAACGAGTGCGACAGCCACCCGCGTGCAGGCACTGGCAGGAATGAACGCGCTGCTGTCCTCGCGCCAGGTGGCGCTCCAAACCGCGCGCGAGGCCCAGTCCGCGGCGCTCTCGGCCGCCCAGGCTCGGGGGCAGGCGCTGCAGTCGCAGATCGGCCGCGTGGAGGCCCAGCAGGCAGCCGCCGAGCGCGCCGCTGCTGCCTCGCCCACGCTGGCTGCGCCCGTCTCGTACGGGTCGTCCGGGGCCTCGGGTGGCTGGGTCATCCCGAGCTCGGTCGTGGCCTGCGAGTCCGGCGGCCAAAACCTGACGCCCAACGGCGCCGGCGCCTCGGGCTACTACCAGATCGTGCCGGGCACCTGGAAGCAGTACGGCGGGTCCGGCCCGGCCGCGTACCTGGCGCCGAAGTCAGAGCAGGACGCAGTCGCCCAGCGCATCTGGGGTGGTGGCTCGGGCGCCGGGAACTGGACGTGCGCCACCGAGCTGGGCGTCCACTAGAGGCGTTGGGCCTGCGGGTCGCCCCGCACTCAACCGCAGCAGCCGCAGCCGATCTGGGAGACGCAGCAGATGTAGCCGCCGTTGACGGTGCCGCACGGACAGCAAAGGTCGCTCCCGTAGCAGCAGATGGCGAGGACGCCGTTGCCGGGGCAGGGATTTGTGCCCGGCCCGCAAGCGGTGGTGCCCGTCGCGGTAGTTGTCGGCGGGGCCGGGCCGGACACGCACGCAGCGCCCGTGCGGCAGTTGTTCCAATCCCTGATCGACAACACGCGGACGAGCGACATGCATTTGAGCATGTTCGCGGACTGCGCCGGCGTCGACTTTCTCGTCGTCTTCTTCTTCGCGGCCGCGAAGCCGGCAGACGCTGAGGCCTTCTTGGCCACGGTGTAGGTCGATAGCAAGCCCGGACCCCTTTGGTGTAGTCGTCGTACGCGTTGTTCAGGCACGCCGTGCAGAGGTCGAATGCCTGGTGGGCCTTGATCACGTTCTTGGCGTAGGCGGTCGCGTAGGACGCGAACGGCGCGGCCACCGCCGCGGCGCCGACACCCTTGAGCACCCCACGTCTCGTCGCCTGCGCCTCCGGCGCCTCAGCGACATGGCGGGAGACGCGGTCAAACCAATGCATCAGGCAAGAGCCTTGCTCGCGCTGAGGAGCGTTGAGTTGGCTTGAGCGGCTTGCTGCTGAGCGCTCGTGATATCCGACTGCGCGCTGCTGGTCGTCCCCTCGTTGAGGCCTTTCGCCAGGCTCACCAGGCTCGCGTCGAGCTGCTTGAGTGCCGCCAGAACCTGCCCCTTGGCCGGAGAGCTGGTGCCTATCGACCTCACGGTGTTACCCAGATTGCGGTAGTAGCCGCGCAACGCGCTGATGGCCGAGAACGTCGACGCCGGAACCGCCAGGTTGTCGGCATCCTGCGCCTGAGCCATCCCGTTCTGGAGCGCGTTCAGCAGGTTGTTGAGCGAGGCACTGGGCGTGTCGAGCAGACTCTTGATCCTGGCGGCGCCCGCGTCAGCCATCAGCGCACAGCCTCAATCACCGTGAGCTCCGACGAGCCAACCGCGGCCAGCAACGCCGACACGCTCTCAGCCCCCAGCGCAGGCTCGCTCGCCACCAGCCCATCGGCGTCGATCAGCACCGCCCCCGGAACGCCCCCGATTCCAAGCGAGCGCGGGAAGTCGAAGCCTTGGTGGAGCAGGATGGGACCGATACCGTGCTCAGCGGCCTTGGCCCGGTTGAGCTCCGGGTCGCCCAGGCTGACAACCACCACGCGCGGATCGGCGGCGGGGTCGCGCTGCCGGCGTCCGATCTCGGGAAGCAGGCCGTCACAGGCGGTGCACTGCGGGTCCGTGAAGAAGAGCAGGGTCTCTCGGCCGGCGTCGAACAGATCATGCAGCTCGACCTGGTGTCGTTCTAGGTCGCTGAGCGCCATCGCCGGAATGGGCTCGCCGAGCCCAGCGGCGGGCGACGGCTTGGCCGAGGGGCCTCCGTCGATCACCGCCCGAAGCTCGTCAAGCTCCGCCCAGAGGCGGCCGTTCTGCTTGAAGAGCGCAAGCAAAAACGCTGCGTTGAACGCCACCGCGAGCGCCAGGACCAAGCAAAAGGCGAGCGCCACGGCCTCTCCCGTCGACAGCCTGCCGATCCACGCCGTTGCGCTTGTGCCGGCGTTATCCGCTCCAGCCACGGCGACGAAACCCGCCAAGGCCAGCAGCACCACGTTCCGGCCGAGCGTTCCGGCGCCGATCGGCTGGGAGGAGATCCGGCCGAAGCAGTGGCAGTCCGCGTCCGCCCCGCGCGCTAGGGCAGCGGCTACGGCGACGGTGAACACAAACAAGAGGGCCGCGGCGGCGAGAGCGGCCGCCCACGCGGAGGCCACGGGAACCAGGGCCACGGCGACCGCTATCTCCGCGAGCGACAGTCCCACGGCGACAGGCGAAACAACGCGGGCGGGGACTCCGAACTGTTCGAGCGAACGGCGCGCACCGCTCAGATCGACGAGCTTCGCGCCACCGGCAACGATCAAGGCAGAGGCAAGCCCCAACCTCGCCCCCAGGAGAAGTCCATTCATTAAGTCAGTCTAAGCACAACTTAAGCGCAAAATCAAGACGATTCAGGGGCGGGCGCCCTCGGGCCCCACGCCCCCCTCCCCGGTTTCTCGACCTAGCGGGCGGCCGGCCGCGCGGCGGTCCGTGTCCGACGGGCGTAACGCGCCGCCCTCAGGCGGTGCGCCAGTCGGGCGTCACGAGCTCGGTGCGCTGCCGGCCTCCGCCGCTCAACAGCTGGTCGAAGTGGTCCAGGGCGGCGCCCGAGCCGAATGCCACGCACGTGAGCGGCGATTCCGAGCGCTGGACGGGCATGCCGGTCTCCTCGGCCACCAGCTCCGGGAACCCGCGTACCAGCGTGCCGCCGCCCACGAGCAGAATGCCGTCGCGAGCCAGATCCGATGCCAGCTCGGGGGGCGTCTCCTCGAGCATGTCGTGGACGCCCTGCATGATCTCCCGGATCGGGGGCTTCATCGCTTCGCGCACCTCCTCGCTTCGCAGCTCGACGCTGGTTGGCAGCCCAGTGAGCAGGTGGCGGCCCTTTACGTGGAAGGTCTCCTCGGGTTCGAGCGGCGTCGCCGAGCCGATCGAGATCTTGATGGCCTCCGCGGTCGGAGCGCCGATCGCCAGGTGGTATTGCGTGCGTAGATAGTGCGCGATGGCGTCATCCATCTCGTATCCGCCGACGCGGATCGACCGGTAGACCACGATTCCCCCGAGCGAGATCACCGCCATCTCGCTAGTACCGCCGCCCACGTCGACGATCATGCGGCCCACCGGCTCCTCGATCGCGATGCCCGCGCCGATCGCCGCCGCGATCGGCTCCTCGATCAGATGCACGCGTCTCGCCCCGGCGGCCAGCGACGCCTCCTCGACGGCGCGCTTCTCTACCTCCGTGACGCCGGACGGCGCGCACACGATCAGCCGCGGGTGGGCGCGGCGGCGGTCGAGCACTCTGCGGATGAAGTAGCGCAGCATCTCCTCGGTGACCTCGAAGTCGGCGATCACCCCGTGGCGCAGCGGCCGTGTGGCGGAGATAGTCGACGGCGTGCGGCCGATCATCCGCTCGGCCTCGGAGCCCACGGCGTGGACTACGCCGCTCTCGGCGTCGGCGGCCACGACGGACGGTTCCGATACCACGATCCCGCGGCCCGCGACGTACACGAGCGTGTTCGCGGTTCCGAGGTCGATCGCCATGTCGTGAACCCCGAGGCTGGGGGTCAGGTGGCGGCGCGCGGTCTGGTGGCGTAGGCCGTTGCTGCGGCGGGTCAGGATGGCGCACAGGTTGACAGAAAACGAAGTAGCGGCTCGTGCCGGGACAGCAACGAGCGCGGCGGCCGGGCCTGGACGCCCGCGGGGCTCAAGCTTTGTGCGGGCTATGGCCGGCGAATGCTGCTATTCCGCGCCCCATACCGTCGCCACCAGCGACCGTGGTCCGCCTCGCTCCCGGTGCTCGCAGAGGTAGATGCCCTGCCAGGTGCCGAGCGCCAGGCGACCGCCGTCGATCGGTAGCGTGAGCGACGGCCCGACGAGCACCGACTTGACGTGCGCCGGCATGTCGTCCGGGCCCTCCAGCGTGTGCGTCCAGTAGTGGGCGCCCTCGGGTACCGCCTGGTCGAACCAGGTCTCGAGGTCGCGGCGTACGTCTGGCGAGGCGTTCTCGTTCAGCGCCAGTGAGGCGGAGGTGTGCTGGATCAGGAGGTGCAGCAGCCCGGTCTGCAGGCGGCCGAGCTCCGGCAGCGCCTCTAGTACCTCTCCGGTGACGAGGTGAAAGCCGCGAGGCCTCGCCGAGAGCTCGACACGCCGCTGCAACCAGCTGTCGCTCACGGCATCTCGGGCAACCGCGCGGTGCGCATGTCGACGCGGGGGCCACGGAACGGCACGCCCTCCGCCACCAGCAGATCTCTCTGCCGCGCCCCCTTGGCCAACGAACCGTCGGCGCGCACGATCCGGTGCCATGGCAGGCCAGGCTCCTCGCAGGCGCTCAAAACCGCTCCGGCGACGCGCGGGGCACCCGGCGAGACGTCACCGTAGGTGCGCACGAATCCGGCAGGCGTCGCGCGGACCCGAGCCAGGATCGCTTCCTCGCGCTCGCTCAGCGCTCGCCCGGCTGCTTGCGCGGGTATTGCGAGACCGGCTCTTCGAGGTCGAGGGCCGCGCCCACGATCCGGTTCTGCTCGATCGCGTGCGCAACGGGATAACCCTCGCCCGAGGCAGCGCGCTCGGGACGCCCGACGTAGCCGAAGTGCAACTCCGGGGGCAGGATCTGGAGCAGACGCGGTGACATGAAGGCCCTGGCTCCCATGTTGCGCGGCTCCTCTTGCACCCACGCCACCTCCCGCAGCCGCGGATAGCGCGCCGATGAGCTCCAGGATCTCGGCCTGTGGAAACGGGTACAGAAGCTCGACGCGGCCGACGGCGAGCTGCGGCTTGTTCTGGCGCTCGCCATGGCCGACGAGGTCGTAGTAGATCTTGCCGGTGCACAGGATCAACCTTGTGACCTGGTCGTCCTGGGCGCCCGGCTCGGCCAGCACTGGGTGGAAGCGCCCCTCGGCGAGCTCGGCCACGTTCGACGTCGCCTGCTGGAGGCGCAGGAGGCTCTTGGGGGTCATGATCACAAGCGGGCGCTGCTTGGCGATCCGGGCCTGGCGGCGCAGGAGGTGGAAGTACTGCGCGGGCGTCGTGCAGTTGGCGACGCGGATGTTGCCCTCGGCCGCCAGCTGCAGGAAGCGCTCCACGCGCCCCGAGGAGTGCTCCGGGCCCGACCCCTCGTAGCCGTGCGGGAGCAGCAGCGTGAGCCGCGAGGTCTGGCCCCACTTCGCCAGGCCTGGGGCGATGAACTGGTCGATCACCACCTGGCCGCCGTTGGCGAAGTCGCCGAACTGCGCCTCCCACAGGACCAGCGTCTCGGGCGCCTCCTGGGAGTAGCCGTACTCGAAGCCCATGCAGGCCACCTCCGACAGCGGCGAATTGTGCAGCTCCATCGGCGCCATCGCGCCGGGCAGGTGCTGCATCGCGCAGTGCTCCTGGCCGGTCCGCGGGTCGTGGAGCACCAGGTGGCGCTGGCTGAACGTGCCTCGCTCGGCGTCCTGCCCGGTGAGGCGGATGGGGATGCCCTCGGTCAGAAGCGACGCGAAGGCCAGCGACTCGGCGTGGGCCCACACGATCCGACCCTCGTCGCTCAGCGCCGTGCGCCGCTGCTCGAGCTGCTTGACGAGCTTGGGATGCACGGTGAAGCCGTCGGGCACCGCGAGCAGCTCCTCGTTGAGCACCGCCAGGCGGTCCGCGGCGACCGCGGTCTTGACCTCCGGCGAGGGGGTGCGGTCCAGCTGGTACTCGCCCGTGGCGTGCTCGGCCTCCTTGGCGTGCTCGATGCGGGCCTTCAGCTTCTGGTGCTGCTCGGTCAGCAGCGCCCACACGCTGTCGGTCATCTCGGTCGACTCCTGCTCGGAGACGACGCCCTGCTCGATCAGCTGCCTGGCGAACAGCTCGCGCACCGGCGGATGCTTCTTGATCGCCTGGTACATCTCGGGCTGCGTGTAGGCGGGCTCATCGGCCTCGTTGTGGCCGAAGCGGCGGTACCCGATGAGGTCGATCAGCACGTCGTGGCCGAACTCCTGGCGGAAGGCGAACGCCAGCCTGACCGCCGAGATGCACGCCAGGACGTCGTCGGCGTTGACGTGGATGATCGGCACGTCGAAGCCCTTCGCCAGGTCCGATGCCCACGTCGTTGAGCGCGCGTCCTCGGGATCCGTGGTGAAGCCCACCTGGTTGTTCTGGATCAGGTGGATCGTGCCACCGACGGAGTAGCCGTCGAGGGCCTGGAGGTTGAACGTCTCGGCTACCACGCCCTGCGCCGGGAAGGACGCATCGCCGTGCAGGGTGGTCGGGATCGCCCCGTTGCAGTCCTGGTGGGCGTGGGGCCCCTGGCGCGTAGTCTGGGCCGCCCGCGTGGCGCCGGCGGCGACGGGGTCGACGATCTCCAGGTGCGAGGGGTTGGACTCCAGGCGGACGGTGATCGAGTCGTCGCCGTCGAGCTGGTAGGTGCCCTGAGCTCCGTGGTGGTACTTGACGTCGCCGGTGCCGCCCTGGGGCAGCGTCGTGATCGGCTCGAGCGTCGAGGCACCCTCGAACTCGGCGAAGATCGACTGGTAGGCGCGCCCGAGGTTGTGCGCCAGCACGTTCAGCCGGCCGCGGTGGGCCATGCCGATCACCACTTCCCGCGCCCCCTGGCTCGCCGACAGCTTGATCAGCTCGTCGATCATCGGCACGGTCATGTCGAGACCCTCGACCGAGAACTGCTTCTGCCCCAGGTAGGCCTTGTGCATGAAGCGCTCGAGCGCATCGACCTCGGTCAGCCGCTTCAGCAGCGCCTTCTGCTCCTCAGCCGTCAGCGGCTTTCGGAAGATCCCGTCCTCGATCGTCTCGCGCAACCACAGGCGCTGCTGGTGCGAGGCGATGTGCTCGATCTCGTAGGCGATCGGGCCGCAGTAGGTCTCGCGCAGGTGGGGCAGGGCGTCCGCCAGCGTGTCGCCCGGTACATACATGCGCAGGATGTGCGAGGGGATCTTCGACATCACCTCCGGCGTCAGACCCAGTGGCTCGGGGTCGAGCGCGGGATCGCCCTCCGGCTGGCGTCCGAGGGGGTCGAGGTGGGCGGCCAGGTGACCGTGGGTCCGGTGCGCCTTGAGCAGCGAGGTGGCCGCCTGCACCGCTTGGAGCATTTCCTCGTCGGGCGCGGCCGCCGGAGGCGCGGCGACAGGCGCCGCCTCGGCCGCAGCCGGAGCGGGGGCCGCGGGCAGCTCGGGCAGAGCGCCGACGCCAAGGTCGGCGAACACGGTCTCGTAGAAGCCCTCCTCCCCCTGGAGGTATGCCTCGATTCGCTGCAGGAAGCGCCCGGACTCGGCGCCTTGGATGATGCGGTGGTCATAGGTGGAGGTCATGGTCATGACCTTCTGGGCGCCTATGCGGGGGCCGATCTCCGCCAAACCCGGCGGGTAGGCGATGGAGCCCGTGGCGACGATCGTCCCCTGGCCGACCATCAGCCGCGGCACCGAGGCGATCGTGCCGATGCCGCCGGGGTTGGTCAGCGAGAGGTTGGCGCCGCTCAGGTCATCGGCGGTCAGGCTGTTGGTCCTGGCCTTGTCGACCAATGCGTCGTAGGCGGCGAGGAAGTCCTCGAAGCCGAGGCGCCCTGCGTCGCGGATCACCGGCACCATCAGCGTTCGCGTGCCGTCCTTCTTCTCCACGTCGACCGCCAGCCCCAGGTTGCAGGCGCCGTCGTCGATCCGCACTGGCTTGCCGTCCTGCTCGGCGAAGTGGTGGGACATGACCGGCATGTCCTCGGTCGCGGCGCGCGCGATCGCGTAGGCGATGAGATGCGTGAACGAGATCCGCTGGCCGGCTTCCTTCAGCTGCTTGCGACGGGCGTCGAGCACGCCCACGCCGATCGTCCGGAACGACGTCGCCGTGGGGATGGAGCGGCTCTGCTCCATGTAGCGGGCGAGCGCCGCCGCTCCGCCTCGCAGGGGCTGGGCGCCGGGGGCTGTTTCTCTAGAGGCGGCCCCCTGCGGGGGGGCCGCCTGTGTTTCGGCCGGGGCCGCCGTCGGCGCAGCCGCCGTGGCGCCATTGCCTGCGGCCGAGAGCACGTCGGCCTTCGTGATCCGGCCGCCGCGGGCGCTGCCCGTGACGCTTCCCAAATCGACACCCTCCTCGGCGGCCACCCGGCGGGCGACCGGTGAAGCGTTCGCGTCCTGGACCCCCGCCGTCGGCTGCGCTTCCGCCGTCGGCCGCTCCTCCGATGCACCGGTGTCAGGAGCGGCAGGAGCTTGGGGGGCGGTCGCCTGCGCCGTCGCGCCCGCGCTCATCCGCGCGATCACCTGCCCCACGGTCACCGTCTCCCCGTCCTCGGCCAGGATCTCGGTGATCGTGCCCGACGCCGGGGCGGGGAGCTCCATGTCGACCTTGTCGGTGGAGATCTCGACCACGGTGTCGCCCTCCTTGACCACGTCGCCGACCTTGACCGACCACTCCAGGATCGTCCCCTCGGTCACCGACTCGCCGCCGGTGGGGGTGACGATGTCGACCGTCTTGCCGGCGCTCGCCTCGGCGGCGGCCGCTGACTCGGCCTCGGTCGTCGCTCCCGCCACGGTCTCCTGGGCGGAGGCCGCGGGCGCCTCGGCCGAGACCGGCGTGGCGGGCTGCACCGCGGGGGCGGAGGATGCATCGGCGTCGCCGGTCAGCGGGGCGCCGTCGCCCGTGGCCGGTGGGCTTGCGTTGGCTTGCGCCCCATCGCCCGAGGCGATCTCGGCCAGGAGCGCGCCGACGGCGACCGTGTCGCCCTCGGCGGCGTGGATCTTGACGAGCTTGCCCGACGTTGGGGCCGGGACCTCGGCATCGACCTTGTCCGTGGAGATCTCGACGATCGTCTCCTCGGCGGAGACGTCGTCGCCCTCCTGCTTGTGCCACTCGAGCACGGTGCCTTCGGCGACCGAGTCGCCCATCGCAGGCATGACCACCTGAACCGTGCCGGCCTCTACTGCCATCCCTGGTTCAACTCTACTGCGTGGCTATGGACGCAGAACTGCTTTCAGAGCGTCCGCGCCGGCGCTCGGCGACGATGAAGCCGCCCGACCCGGCGAACGGCCCCAGGCCCCCGAGCACGGCCACCGTGACGGCCAGCCAGAACGGGATTATCCGCGCGCGGGCGGCGGCGATGCAGACAAGCGACATGCCGATCCACATCAGCCCGTGCGCCAGCCCGAGGATGAAAGTCTCGGGCTGCGGGCTGCCGAGCACGAAGGCACAGATCAGCAGCGCCAGGTAGATCGCGGAGTGGGTGAATGACGCCAGCTCGAGCCGGCGGAAGGTGATCGCCTTCACGATGCCTGAGAGAGCAGCGCTCCCATGCGACGCAGCGGCTCGTGTGCCTCCAGCGGCCAGCCGCCGACGTCGGCCGGCCACCAGGCGAAGTCGTCGTGCTCGCGGTCGGGCGTCACCTCCGCTCCGTCTGGAAGCCAGGCCTGCCCGACCAGCATCACGACGCCGCTGGGCCGTTCGACCAGCGCCTCGATCGTGATCCGCTCGGCCTCCACCGACCACTCCTCGCGCAGCTCGCGCTCCATCGTCCGGGCCGGGTTCTCGTCGACCTCGACGGAGCCGGCGGCCCCCAGTGCCCAGCGGCCGGGCCAGGTCGCCAACCAGGACGCGCGCCGGCCCGCGAGCCAGCGCCCATCGCCGAGGCGCACGATGCAGATCACCGACATGCTCTGGGAGGCGTCCTCGGCGGTCAGCCTCAGTGCCCAGCGGATCGGTTGAAGCTCGAGCGAGAGGCCGTGGGCACCGGCGTCGTATCGAGAGAGCCGCGCCGCCAGACCGTCATGGCTCGGCGAGCCGCGTCGCTGCAGCTCGGCGATCGCCAGATCGGCGGCCTCGAGCGCGCTCGGTGGCGGCTCGAAGACCTCGTCGCGCCACGCGACGTCGATCTGGGACGGCGCCCAGGGCCCGCGAGCCAGCAGACCTTGTGTTCTCGGCACGAGAGACACGGTACCGCCGCTACACCGTTAGCCTGGCCCACTTGGAGCGGCGGCTGAAGCACTGGGGCTGGGGCTACGAGGACGAGCAGCTCTCGCCGGAGGATGCCCGCGCCGCCGCCGCGGCTATCCGCGAGCGGCTGTCCTTCGGCCGCCCGGAACCCGAGCAGCCCGTTCCGCTGGAGGAGGTCTCACTGCCGCCTCCGCGGCTGCGCCCTCCCGATCGCCTGGCGGCGATCTGCTCCAGCGAGCGCTACGAGCGCTGTCTGCACGCCTATGGGCGCTCATACGCCGACGCGGTGCGTGCCTTTCGCGGCCAGTTCGAGCACCCGCCCGATGTCATTGCCCGGCCGGGGAACGAGTCCGAGCTGGAGCAAGTGCTCGACTGGGCGCTGGCGGCCGGGGCGGCGGTGGTGCCGTTCGGCGGCGGGACCAGCGTCGTCGGAGGCGTCGAGCCCGCGGTCGGCGCCCGCCACGAGACGACGGTGACGATTGACGTGAAGGGGCTTGATCGCGTGCTCCAGGTCGACCGTACCTCGCTGGCGGCGAGGATCCAGGCCGGCGCGACGGGGCCGGCGCTCGAGGCCCAGCTCGCCGAGCACGGCCTCACGTTGCGCCACTTCCCGCAGTCATTTCAGTTCTCCACCCTGGGCGGATGGATCGCCACCCGCGCGGGCGGCCACTTCGCGACGCTCTACACGCACATCGACGACCTCGTCGAGTCCGTCCGGGCGCTGACGCCGGCCGGCTGGTGGGAGTCCCGGCGCCTGCCGGGCTCGGGAGCCGGGGTCTCGCCCGACAGGCTGCTGCTGGGCTCGGAGGGGATCCTCGGCGTGATCACCGAGGCCTGGATGCGGGTCCGTCCTCGACCGACGAGCCGGGTCTCAGCGGCGGTCCTGTTCGAGGACTTCCTGGCGGGCGCGGCGGCCGTCCGAGCGCTGTCTCAGTCGGGGCTCTATCCCACCAACTGCCGCCTGATCGACCCCCGCGAGGCGCTGACCACCGGAGCTGGAGACGGGCGGCACTCGATTCTGGTGCTGGGATTCGAAGCCGCCGAACGCGACGTCGAGCCGGCGATGG
Organism: uncultured Actinomycetes bacterium; assembly: GCA_963846075.1. Taxonomy (GTDB): domain Bacteria; phylum Actinomycetota; class Thermoleophilia; order Solirubrobacterales; family Solirubrobacteraceae; genus Palsa-465. Next base: position 75,304 of record CAWJUS010000009.1, read on the forward strand.
CGCAGGCGCTCGAATGCTGCCGTGACCACGGCGGGAGCGTGCGAGACGACGAGCGGCCCGGCGGCCCGGGAGGCTCGGGAGCCGGCGCCGTCGGCTCCTGGAGGGAGGCGTTTCTGCGGGCGCCCTACCTCCGCGACCTGTTCGTGGCCATCGGCGTGCTGTCGGAGACGTTTGAGACCGCCATCACGTGGGAGCGCTTCGAAGCGTTCCATAGGGTCGTGTCGGAGCGGGTCAACGCCGCGGTGCGAGACGCCTGCGGTCAGGGACTCCTCACTGCCGCTTCACCCACGTCTACCCGGACGGGCCGGCGCCCTACTACACGATCCTGGCGCCGGCGCGGCGCGGGGAGGAGCTCGAGCAGTGGGCGCAGATCAAGCGGGCCGCGTCCGACGCCGTGCTGGCCGCCGGCGGGACGATCACGCATCACCACGCCGTGGGACGTGAGCATCGGCCGTGGTACGACCAGCAGCGGCCTGAGCCGTTCGCCGCGGCGCTCCGTGCCGCGAAGGCGGCAGTCGACCCATCGGGCGCGCTCAACCCCGGTGTCCTGCTCGACCCGGAGCCCTGATATCTGGGACAGTCCCTCCGTTGCAGCGATCGCGATCCTCTGTCCGGTGGGTGTGGGGCTTCTTCGCCGCCGTCTTCGCGCGCGCCCATCAAGACGTCCTGGTCATAGCCCGCGAGCTGACCGCTGATCTGATCGCCGCCAGGGCATCGAGCTGCGCAGCGCCCGGCTCGGCGATTTCCGGGCGCGCCGCCGGCCGCGGCGACGTCACCGAGCCGCCGAAGTGCTGGCGGTGGCGACGAAGGCCACCGGCTCCGGACGCACTCGAGCGTGTCGAGCCGTCCCTAGGGTGGTCGTCCCACTGCTGAACGGGCTCGACCACATGTCGCGCTGCGCGAGCGGTTCGACCGAACGCGTGGCCGAGGGGTGATCCGGATCGATCAGATCGGCCGGCGCCCGGCCTGATCGTGCAAACCAGCCCGTCCTGCGTGTGGCCCTGGCGGCCGACGACCCGGCGCCGGGCGAGTTGCTGCCGGAGATCGCCGATCGCTCTCGCGGCGAAGTTCGGCCAAGATCGGGCCGAGCGAGGCCCAGATCCTGTGGTCGAAGCTCGTGCGCCTGAACGCCTTGGCGCTGACACGAGTGCCACCGGCCGCGCCTTGGGTTCATCCGCTCTGACCCGGAATGGCGGGCGGCGCTGGAGGCCTGCATCGCCGAGGCCGCGGCGTGGCGAACGCCGACGGGGACGACGATCCTCAGCGCCGCTGGCCGAGCTCGAGGACGCTCATCCCGAGCTCGGCTCCTCGATGCAGCGGGACATCGCCGCGAGCCGCGAAACAGAGCTCGACGCGATCGCCGGCTCGGTGCTGCGGGCCGCCGCGCCCGGGATTCGGTGCCCGACGATCGAGCGCCTCGCCGCTCAGGTCGCGCGCCGCGCCGGGACCGTCGCTTGCTAGGCGCCCGAGAGTCGTGGGAGCTGCGCTGGCGCCGCCGCGCGTGGCGTTCTTCGAGTGGCGCGCACGGCGGCGGGCGCGCGGCTCGATGACCGCTTCAGCCCGGCCTCGGCGACCCGTCCCGCGGATCTGGTGATTCTGCTCGACGTGCTGCCGGTCGGCGGCGCGTGGTCGAACTCGGGACCGCGACCCCCTGGACGGCGCTGTCGCTGGTGCTGGCCGATGGGGAGCGCCGCGTGACGACGTTCGACCCGGTCGAGTACTGCACCACGAGCGCTACCTGGAACTCGTGGTACCGCGCGTCCGCAGGCGCCTGACGCTGTCTCGGCCCGGGCTCGCGGGGTCCCGCCGGCCCGATCCCGTAGACCTGCTCTACATCGACAGCGCCCACGGCTACGCCGACACCGTCGCCGAGCTGAGGGCGTGGTCCGCGGTGCTGCACCGCGGCGCTGACGTGTTCGACGACTACGCGAATCCGAACTATCCGGAGGTCAAGCAGGCGATCGCCGACTCGGGCTGGAAGGAACGCCCCGCGGGACGCTATCGCCCACCAGGTGCCGCGGCCTAGCCGGGATAGCCGCTAGCTCGTCAGGCAGGCCTTCTTGTAGATCTTCTTGGGGATCAGTTCCTCTTGCAGGGCTTCGCCCGGTTGATCGTCGACCAATGCGTGCCCTGGCTCAACCATGAAACACTGAGGTGAGCGTGAACGGCTTGGTGTTCACTTCGGCGACGGTGTAGCGGCTGTGCAGCCGATGCTGTCGAAGATCGTGCTGCTAGGGCAACCTTCACCGCCGCGCTCGGAGCCCGCTGTGAGCGCTGTCGGCGGGGACGGCGGGCTCTTCGTCGCGCCGCTGCGGCTCACCGCGACGGACCGTCAAACCTGCGGCCACGTGGACAGTGCAGCAGCTCGCCGAGCGCGCGCGCCCGCCGAAGATCGAGAACCCGGACCCCTTTCTGGTTCGGAACACGGCGGTTGCGTGAAGCTGCGGGGCGCAGCAGACCGCGGCTCGGCTCAGTATTGGCGTGAGAGCGGGGGCTCGATCCCAGCGGGTCACCGGCGGCGACAAACGCAACTTCCTCCGAGGCGACCGCGTCGAGCACTTCCTCTCCTGCTCCTCGACGGATTCCACGTAGTGCTCGCCGTCGCACAGAACGCGGAATTCGGCATTCACGCCGCCGTCGGCCTGGGCGCTCTGAGCGGGAAGATTCCTCGCCCTCTTCGAGCCCCAGACGCTCGATGTCGAAGTGAGCCATGCCTAGATGCCAGGTGTGGTGGCCGGGGTTTTCACGGTCATCGGCCAGCGCAACCCCCTCGCCGACGCCGGGGGGGCAGGCAGCCGATCTTGCTGGTGCCAGAATACGGCGTCATGAGCAGCACTCGATCAGCTCGATGCGGTAGCCGTCCGGATCGCGCACGAAGCACAGCCAGGAGCCGCCGTCGCGCGCCGATTTCAGCGGCGCTCCAGTAAATGCCTTGCTCGCCCAGCCGCTGGAGCGTCGTGCCCAGGTCGGGCGTCGTGATCGCGATGTGGTCGTAAGCGCTGCCGACGTCGTACGGCTCGTCGCGGCCGTTGTTGAACGTCAGCTCGAGCCGGGGCTCGTCGCCGTCGTCGGGCAGTCCCATGAACACGTTGATCACCTCGTGAGGGATCGGGATCCGGCCCTTCTCCTCGAACCCCAGCACCCGGTAGAAGTCGACCGAGCGGTCGATGTCGAGGATCCGGTACCAGGGTCGATAAGGCTCACGCCTTAGAGGATCAGGCTGCGCCTGCAATCATCGTCGAGCGCTCGATGAACGAGAGCTGGCTGTCGAACACCTACCTGGTGGCCGACGAGCTCGGCTCCAGGCGGCGATGATCGACGCCGGCGGCCCGGTGCAGCCGCTGCTGGACGTGCTGCGGCGGATGCGATTCTCGCTGACCCACGTGCTGCTGACCATCGCCACCACGATCACGTCGCCGAGCTACAGGAGGTGCTGGAGCGCCATCCGGGAACGCCGGTGCTGGCCCATGAGTCGAGCGCGAGCACGTGCCCCAGGCCAGGGGGACGATGGTCCCGGGCCAGGCGATCGAGTGCGGCGCACTCGTGATCGAGCCGCTGCACACGCCGGGACACACGGCCGGCATGTTCTCGCTGCTCGTAGACGGCGCCGATGTCTTCACGGGCGACACGCTCTTCAGGCGCTCGGTGGGCGGCGTGCGGGCACCAGGGCACACGACCTACGCCGACCTCGAGCACTCGATCATGGACACGCTCCTCACGCTACCTGCCGAGACGCGGATCCATCCCGGCCACACAGATCCGACGACGGTGGCCGACGAGTTGGAGCACAACCCCTTCGTGCGCATCTGGCGAGGCCTCGACGACGAGGGCTCCGAGCGCTGCACCGCGCTCGGCCAGCCGGCAACGTGATCCTGATGGCGGAGGACTACGACGGCGGGCACAAGGCCTGGGTCCGCTGGTCCGACGGCTCGGATGACATCGTCCCCGGCTCGCAGGTGCAGCGGGGCTGAGCTCCTAACCTCTATTCGGTGGCGCGAGACCGAATTCCCACGTCGCGCGTGGGGCGCACGGCGAAGGTCGGCCGGCTGGCGGCCGGACAGGCGATCCGTCAGGCCGGTACGCGCGCCGCCAACGTGCCCGCACCACGGACGGGCGTCAGGCGGCGCTCGAGCGGCGGCAGATGGAGGCCGCGGAGCAGATCGTGGCCGCGCTGGGGACGATGAAGGGAGCGGCGATGAAGGTGGGGCAGGTGATGTCGTTCCTCGACATCGGCTCGTGCCCGAGGAGTACCGCGAGGAGTTTCAGCGCAAGCTCGGCGCACTCCGCGACGCGCACCGACGGTCACGTTCAAGGACATGCGCAAAGTCATCGAACAGGAGCTGGGGGAGCGACTGGATGACGTGTTCGCTGACTTCGACGAGGAGCCCATCGCCGCTGCCTCGATCGGCCAGGTCTACCGTGCGACGCTCGACGACGACCGGGCGGTAGCGGTCAAGGTCCAGTACCCGGGCGTCGCGCAGGCGGTCCGCGCCGACCTGCAGAACCTGGGCTTGATCCTCCGCCTGGCCAAGCGGATAGCCCCGGGGATGGATCCAACGCGGTGGGCCAGGAGATCCGCAACCGGATCGAGGAGGAGCTCGACTACGAGCTGGAGGCACAGAATCAGCGCACCCTCTCGCGCCTGTTCCGCGGCCATCCGTTCATCGTCGTGCCCGACATCGTGACGGCGCTCTCGAGAGAGCGGGTGATGGTCTCGGAATTCGTCGAGGGCAAGGGCTTCGAGGAGCTAAAGCAACTGCCCCACGAGGAGCGCGACAGGATCGGCGAGATCCTCTTCCGCTTCTACTTCGGCTGCCTCTACCGCCACCACCAGTTCTCGGGCGACCCGCACCCGGGCAACTCGATGCTGCTCGAGGACGGACGCATGGCGTTCCTGGACTTCGGCCTGTTCAAGCGCATGCCGGCGCGCGCGGTGGAGCTCGAGATCGAGGTGGCCCGAGCCGTCATCGAGGGCGACACGGAGACGATCATGCGGCTGGGGAGCGAAACCGGCTTCTTTCCCGAGCCCGAGAAGTTCAACCCAGACCGCGTCCTCGAGCACTTCCGCGCCGCGACCTCCTGGTACACCGAGGACGCCTACGTCGAGCTGACGCCCGCGTACGCGACGCAGGTCCTGATCGACATGAGCGACCCGCGCTCTGAGTACTTCGGGCAGCTGCGCCACGAGAACGCACCGCCCGACCACATCTTCGGCCGGCGCATGGAGGTGCTGACGCTGGCGGTCATCGCCCAGCTGCATGCCCGCGGCAACTTTCACCGCATCGTGCGCGAGTGGTTCTACGGCGATGAGCCGGCCACCGAGCTGGGGCGTCAGGAGGCGGACTTCTACGAGCGCTTGGCGGCGCGGAGATGAGCACCGGCAGCGGGCTGGCATTCGCCGGCCCCAAGCAGCTGGCGGGGCTCGTGCGCGAGCGCCAGGTCAAGTCGGCCGAGCTGGTGGAGCTGTTCATGCGACGAATCGAGGCCCTGCAACCGCAGCTGAACGCCTTTCGCACCACGATGCCCGAGCAGGCGATGGCCGAGGCCGAGGGACTGAGCTCACCGGAGCTGCCGCTGGCGGGCGTGCCGATCGCCGTCAAGGACGACCTTGCAGTCGCCGGACAGTCGACGACGATGGGGCTGCGCCGCTACGGGCCGCCCGAGCCCCACGACGCCGAGGCCGTCCGGCGTCTGCGGGCGGCGGGTGCAATCCCGATCGGCATCACCAACGTGCCCGAGCTGATGATCTGGCCCTGGACGGTAAGCCAGGCCAACGGCATCACGCGCAACCCCTGGAACCCCAGCCGCACACCCGGCGGCTCCTCCGGCGGTTCCGCCGCGGCCGTGGCATCCGGGATGGTGCCCGCGGCCACCGGCTCCGACGGCGGAGGCTCGATCCGGATCCCGTCCGCCTGCTGCGGGTTGGTGGGGATGAAGCCCACTCGGGGCCTGGTCCCGGGCGCGGGTTGGCTCGGCCTCAGCACCTTCGGCGCGTTGGCGCGTTCGGTAGCCGACAGCGCACTGATGCTGAGCGTGATGAGCGCCTCACCCGCACTGGCCGACGTCGGTGAGGCCCGACGGCTGAGGATCGCCGTCTCGCACAAGATGCCGCCAGGACTTATCGCCCGCCTGCACGACGACCAGCGAAAGGCGCTCGAGCGAACCGCCGGCGCGCTCCGAGGGCTGGGGCACGAGCTGACGGAGCGCGACCCTCCGTACCGTCTGGTGACGCTGCTGTTCACCGAACTCTGGACGCGCGGCATCTACGAGGACTCGCTGCGCGTCCCCGACCGCTCGCTGCTCGAGCCTCTGACCCGACAGATGGCCGCGGTGGGTGGAACGGTGGTACCTGACCGCCGGCGGGGGCACCTGGTCATGAAGCGGGCAGCGGTGACCGCACGGATCCTCTCGCTGTGGGACCAGGTGGACGTGCTGCTCATGCCCGCGCTGGCGAGCACGGCGCTGCCGGCGGAGGGTGGGTTCGGCAAGCCGCTGCCGCTGGCGTTCAACACTGCCGCGACCTTCACTCCCTGGACGATGCTCTCGAATCTGACCGGCCAGCCGGCGATCGCGGTCCCGGCCGGGATCGGCGACGACGGGCTGCCGCTGAGCGTTCAGCTGATGGGTCGCCCCGGCGCTGAGAGCACCCTGTACGCCCTCGCTGCGCAGCTGGAGGAAGCGCAGCCCTGGCGAGAGCGGCGCCCGGCCGTCTCCTGAGCGCAACGGCGAAGTACGCTGCGTCCGATGCCAGCGACTGGCGATCCCTACAACGTCCTCGGCGTCAGTCCCAATGCGTCCGATGAGGAGCTTCACGCCGCCTACCGTCGGCTGGTGCGGGAGCATCACCCCGACCACAATCGCGGCTCCGCGGAATCTGCTCGTCGCTTCGAGGAGATCCAGGACGCGTACGCCCGGATCCGAGGGCTGCGCAAACACCCCCGGGCTGAACAGCCGCCGCCCGCGGCCGCTGACCCAGACCTCGACGCGCGCCTCGCCGACCTCGAGCAACGGGTCCAAGAGGCCCAGGCGGCGCGCGAGCGCGTCAGGCGGACTGCGGCCGAGGCCGCGGCAAACGAATCCCGGCGCCCGTCCGACGACGAGCTGGGATACGTGAAGACTGATGACAGCTTCGCCAAGATCCTCGCCGACGCAGAAAGGGAATTCGGGGAGCGCCTCGCAGGCGCCCCAGAGGCGCCTGCCGGTCAACGGGTCGGCCGGCTGATCGATGAGCTCGCGGCGAAGCTGAGGGGCGGCGAGTAGATCAGGGGACGGCCGCGAACAGGCGCCACTCGTCGACGAGGCCCTTGAGGTGCTGCGCGCCGCGGTCCACGAACTGGATCCCGGATCCTGCCACCAGCTCCTTGACGGTGCTGGAGGCGAGCACTTCGCCCGAGCTGGCCAGGGCACCGACCCTCGCTGCGATGTGGACCGCGATCCCACCAACATCCTCGCCGATGAGCTCAACCTCGCCCGAGTGCACGCCGACGCGTACCTCGAGCCCGAGGGATCTCGCCGCAGCCGCCATCGCCTGACCACACCTGATCGCCCGCGCCGGGCCGTCGAAGGTGGCCAGGAAACCATCGCCGAGCGTCTTTATCTCCCGGCCGCGGAACCTGGTCAGCTCCTGGCGAACAGCGGCCTGATGCGTCGCCAGCAGCCCGCGCCATCGCTCATCCCCCAGCTCGGCCGCCCGCTCCGTTGAGCCGACGATGTCCGTGAACATCACCGTCGCCAGCACACGGTCTGGCTCTTGTACGGAGCGCGTTCCGGTCAGAAACTCCTCGATCTCTCCCAGCACCGCTTCCGGGTCGCCTGCCCAGGGCAGGTGATCGATCCCGGGTAGCTCCACGTACCGGGCCCCCGCGATGCAAGATGCGAGCTCTCTCCCGGCGCGCCGGTTCACCACCCGGTCGCCGTGCCGGTGCAGCACGAGGGTCGGAACGTGGATCGTCGGTAGGACCGCCCGCACGTCGATGTCCAGGAACATCTCGAAGATCTTCTGAACCATCGCCGGGCTCGCCGCTGAGCGCTCCATGCGAGCCGTGAACTCCGCTGCCCGGGGATCGCCAGCCAGGCTGGGCGCAAACAGCTCCACCATCCCGTCGGCCTGCTGTCCCCAGTAGGGGGCGATGAACTCGGCGGCCGATTCGCGAAGCGCGTCCGCCGGGGACGCCCATGGATAATCGGGCGCCTCCGTCGTGCGTCCCATCGCGCCGTAGAGCACCAGTGAGGTCACCCGGGCGGGATGCTCGGCCGCGAAGAGGACACTCGTCGGCCCGCCTTCGGAGATCCCGAACAGGATCGCCCGTTCGCTCGCGGCGGCCTCCATCACGGCGCGGATGTCATCGATCCGCTGTTCGAGCGTCGGCACGTCGGCAACCGGATCAGAGAGACCGGTGCCGCGCTTGTCGAACACGATGAGGCGCGAGAACTCCGCGAGACGCCCCAGAAACCGAGCGAGGGGAGGCATCTCCCACTGGAGCTCGAGGTGGGTGGCGAAACCGAGCACGAGCACCAGGTCGATCGGCCCGCTGCCGACCACCTGGTAGGCGATCGACTCGCCGTCGGACAAGGCGTAGCGTGTCGGCGGGGGGCTCAAACCCGTTGGATCTGCACCAGGCTCGTGGTCCCGGGTCGGCCGCTCGGCAGCCCGGCGGTGATCCCCACGCGGGCGCCGGACTTGACCCAGCCGAGCTCGACGACGCGCCGCGCGGCGTCGGCGATCAAGGCCTCCGTGATCTCGTGCCGTTTCATCGAGGCCGCCTGGACTCCCCACATCAGCGCGCAGCGGCGGACGGTCTCCTTGCCCGGCGACAGGGCCAGGATCGGCACCTGGGGCCGGTGGGCGGAGATCAGCCGCGCCGAGCGGCCCGAGAGCGTGGGCACCACGAGCGCGGCCAGGTGCAGGTCGCGAGCTGCGGCGCAGGCGCTGTAGGCGACCGTGTAGGCCGGGTCGCGGGCGTCGCGCCGGACGCGCTCCTCGTTCCAGGTGCGGTATGGCAGCGCGTGCTCGGTGCGCTCGGCGACGCTGGCCATCATCTGCACCGACTCCACCGGGTAGGAGCCGATCGCGGTCTCCTGGGAGAGCATCACGGCGTCGGTCCCGTCGAGGATCGCGTTGGCCACATCCGTCACCTCGGCCCGCGTCGGGCGAGGCGAGTTGACCATCGAGTCCAGCATCTGGGTGGCGGTTATCGAGGGCCGCGCCAGCCGCCCCGCAATGCGCAAGAGCTGCTTTTGGACCATCGGCACGTCGGTGATCGGCAGCTCGATCCCTAGATCGCCGCGGGCCACCATCACGCAGTCGGCGGCCCTGATGATCTCCTCGGCCGCGTTGACCGCCTGGGGCTTCTCGACCTTGGCGATCAGCGGCAGGCGCGTGTGGCGCCGTGCGGCCGTCACGTCTTCGGCCGTGCGGACGAACGACAGGGCCACCAAATCGACGCCGATCGACTCGCCGAACCTGAGCATGTCGAGGTCCTCCTCGGGCACGGCATCCAGCCCGCGCGTGGAGCCCGGAACGTTCAGGCCCTGGCGCGAGGCCACGGCGCCGCCGATCTCGACCGCCGTCTCCACTTCGCCGTCGCCGTCGCGGATGCCGCGCACGCGCAGGCGGATGGCGCCGTCGGCGAGATAGATGACGTCGTCGCGATCGACGGCCTCGGGCAGACCCCTCCAGCTGACCGACATCCGCCGCTCGTCGCCGACCTCGGTCGATCCGCAGGCCAACACCAGCGTGTCGCCGGGACGCAGCTCGGCAAGATCGTCGCGCAGCGCGCCGATTCGCAGCTTGGGACCGGGCAGGTCCTGGAGGATCGCCACCTGCCGGCCAACCCTGCCCGCCGCGTTTCGGAGCCGCTGGGCGTTTTCGGCGTGGATCTCGCGGTTGCCGTGCGAGAAGTTGAGCCGCGCCACGTCCATCCCGGCCTCGACCATTCGCGCCAGGGTGTCGGGCTCGCGCGAGGCGGGGCCGATGGTGGCGACGATCTTCGTGCGGCGCATATCGCTCGACGCTACTGCACGAACCCGCCGTTCTCGTTAAGGATTTCGCCATCGACGGTCAGTCGGCCGCCGTCGCGCAGATCGCAGATCAGATCCCAGTGCAGCGCCGAGCGATTGCGCCCGCCGGTCTCGGGATATGAGCGCCCGAGCGCCAGATGGACGGTGCCCGCGATCTTCTCGTCCAACAGCACCAGCCCGGTGGCCCGGTCGATGCCCTCGTTCGTGCCGATGCCGAGCTCTCCAAGGAAGCGTGCCCCCGGGTCGGTCTCGAGCGCCTCGCGCAGATAGCGCGCGCCCCGGGCCGCGCGCGCCGCCGTCACCTTCCCATCCGCGAACGTCAGCTCGACGTCCTCCACCTCCACCCCCCTGGGGCTCGAGGGGACGGTGAAGCGGATCGTCCCCTCCGCGGAGTCCTCGAGCGGTCCGGTGAACACCTCGCCACTCGGCATGTTGTGCTTGCCGTCGGAGTTGATCCACGTGCGGCCCGAGACAGCCAGCTTCAAATCGGTCCCGGGGGCCTCGATCCGGACCTCCCTGGCCCGCTCAAGGCGCCGAACGAGCCGCCCCTGAAGCTGGCTCAGCTCGTGCCAGGCGGCGATCGGATCCGCACGGTCGAGGAACAGCGCCCGCGAGACGAAGTCCGCGTAGTCCTGATCGCCCATCGCCGCCTGCTGGGCCAGCGCGGGGGTGGGCCACAGCGTCCCGCACCAGCGCTTCTGGAGCCGGGCCTCCTGGATCGGAGAGCGTGCCCTCCCCGCCCGGGAGATCAGCGCCGGGTCGACGCTGGCCAGCGCGCGCGTGTTGGCCGGCGCAGTGATCCCGATGACCGCGTCGGCGGCACGGGCCTCGGCGAGCTCCAGGGGCGCGAACGAGTCGAGTTGGGCGTCCGTGGCGTGGCGGTAGAAGTCGGCCGCCAGCTCCGCCGGCGCCAGGCGGACCAGCGGCCACGCCCCGCGCTCGAGCAGCGCCCGCTGCAACGCACGCACCAGCGGCATCGACTGAAGCGTCATCCCCACTAACACCTGGTCACCCTGGCGGGCGGCGATGCACCAGTCGCATAGCAGCGCGGCCAGGCGGTCCGGGTCCGGCCCGCCCACCGGCTGCCGCTCAGCGCCAGCCACCTAGAGCTATGCCCCGGCCGCTCGCTGGAGGTCGGAGACCACTTCGCCGGTGACGGGGTCCGCGTGGCCAGCCCAGGCGGCCGAGGGCTGGAGCGCCGCCAGCTTGCGGATCGAGGAGCGCGCCTGCTCGGTGTCGATGTTGAACGCCGGGTGGGGCACGCGCGGCCCGCCCTTGATGCCCGTCTGGATGTCGAGCGTATAGACGCAGTCCGAGATCAGGGCCAGGCGATCGGAATCGCGGAACAGGCCGATCAGACCCGGCGCGTGGCCCGGAAGTTCCACGACGCGAAAGCCGGCGACCTCGTCCCCCTCCTCGAGCGTCCCGGCGACCGAGACCACGCCACCGTCCCACATCGGCAGCATGCGCCGGAGGAACGCGCGCCCGTGGGGCTGGAGCTTTGACATGTCCCAGTAGTCCCGAAAGGAGCTTCGCGATTCGGCCGCGACCCGCTCCGCGGGATGGCAGTAGACGGGGGCGTTCAGCCCGGGCGCGGCGCCGCGGTGATCCGCGTCGGCGTGCCCCAGAACCACGCGCTTGATCCCGCCCAACCGCGCACCGGCCGTCTGCACGGCGCTCGTCATGTCAGAGATGCCGGCGTCGAACACCGTCACGCCGCCGTCGTCGGCCAGCAGATAGACGTTCATGGTCTTGATCGGAAAGCCGCCACGGACGATCCATACCCCGTCCGCGATCGGCTCGGGCCCCGAGCCGTGGAACCACGACATGACCCGGCTGCGGATGTTCGCCAGCCGCGTCAGTCGCGCCTCGGTCTGAGATCCGGCGGGCGGGAGAATGCCGAGCTGCCGGGCGATCGAGCCGCTGTCCACATAGGCGTTGTTGGACTTGATCTTTCCGTCTTCGACGGTGACCACGTCGCAGCCCTCGAGGTCGAGGCTGGCGCCGTTGGCCACCAGCCCCTGAAACGTCCCGGGGCCGGCGAACGTGGCCCGAGCTCGCCAGCGCACCGCGCAACGGTTGCGGTACGTCGTCGTCTCCAGGATCTCGAAGCCGAAGTCTGGAAACGCCGCGAACAGCTCCGAGAAGTAGCGGCGGATGTCGTGGGGGGCGATCAGGTCCTGCTGGCCGACGAAGCGGTCGAGACCGCCCGGCTCCCAGCAGGCGATCGCGGTGTCGAGGTCGTGCGCCCCCAGAGCTTCGAAGTACTGCTTGGCTACCTCGGTGGTGGAGGCCATTGGCGGCGGAGAGTCTATGTTGTTCTCCTCGCAATATGGTCCGGGCGATGAAGCCTCGGCGCGAGCTCGGACGCGGGGAGCGCGTTCTGCCCGGCCTGTGGCGGCTCCGGCTCCCGCTTCCGTGGCCCGGCGTGCCGCACGGCAACGCCTGGGCTATCGCCTCCGGCTCGGGCGTCGTGCTGATCGACACCGGGTACTACGAGGCCGGCTCGATGGCCCACCTGGAGCGGGCCCTGGAGCAGGTCAACCTGCGCCTGGAGCAGGTCCGGCTGCTGGCCTGCACGCACGCCCACTCCGACCACTGGGGGCAGGCGGCGCCGATCCGCGAGCGCTCCGGTTGCGAGTTCTGGATGCACCCCAACCACGCGCACGCCACCGATCGCTATGCGCGGCCGGAGGAGGCGCTCGCCAGGCGGCTGGAGGTGGGGCGGCAGAGCGGTGTCCCCGAGGCGGCGCTTCGCCGCTACGCCGAGCAGGCCAGCGAGGCGCCGTCCGGCATCGCCGAGGTGATCGAATCCGACCGTCCGCTAGAGCAGGGCACCCGCATCGACACCGATCTCGGGCCCTTCCACGTCTACTACACCCCCGGCCACGCCCCCTCGCACGTCTGCCTGTTCCAGCCCGAGCGGCGCCTGCTGATCTCGGGCGACCACCTGCTGGGGCGGATCTCGCTGTACTTCGACTACGGCTGGACGCCGGACCCGGTCGGCGAGTTCCTCTCATCGCTCGACGTGGTCGACGCGCTCGATGCGCGCCTTTGCCTCGCCGGCCACGGGCGGCCGTTCGTCGACGTCCACGGGCACATCGAGGCCAACCGCAAGCTGGTTGGTGAGCGCCTGGAGGCGGTGCGCGCAGCGATCGCCACGGCGCCGCGCACGATCGTAGAGATGGTCCCCGAGGTCTACGGTGAGCCGCTCAGCGAGACGAACGCCGGCTGGCTGCTCTCGCAGACCCTGTGCTACCTGCACCACCTCGAGCTCCAGGGGCAGACTCGTCGCGAGCCCGACGGCGCCACGGAGCGCTGGCGGGCCCTGTGAGCCAGGCTCCAAAAAGGCCGGCCTCGCCTGACGGCGGGCCGGCCCTTGTTTAACACGATCGTGTCAAGGTTGGTAGAGTGCCGAGATCGTGCGCGTGGACGAGATCATCGCCACGAAGGACCAGCCGACGTTCTCGTTTGAGTTCTTCCCGCCCAAGACGGAGGACGGCGAGCGCAACCTGCGGGCCACGCTCGAGGACCTGCGCGCGTTCGACCCCGACTTCGTCTCGGTGACCTATGGCGCCGGTGGCTCCACGCGGGACCGGACGGTCGAGCTGACCAAGTGGATCAAGGAGGGCCTGGGTATCGAGTCCATGGCCCACCTGAGCTGCGTGGGCACGACCCGGGACGAGCTGATCGGGATCCTCGATGGCGTCCGCGCCGCGGGCATCGAGAACGTGCTGGCGCTCCGCGGCGACCCGCCGCGCGGCCAGACCGAGTGGACGCCCCACCCGGGCGGCCTTCACTACTCGACTGAGCTGGCCGCGCTCATCTCCGAGCGCTACCCCTTCAGCATCGGCGCGGCGTGCTTCCCGGAGGTCCACCCCGAAGCCCCAGACCTGGCCCACGACCTGCGCTTTCTCAAGGAGAAGGTGCACAGCGGGGCCTCGTTTCTGATCACGCAGCTGTTCTTCGACAACGAGCTCTACTTCCGCTTCATCGACGAGGCTCGAGCGGCGGGCATCGAGGTCCCGATCATCCCCGGGATCATGCCCATCACCGACGTCAAGCAGATCAAGACCATCACCGGCATGTGCGGGGCGACGATCCCCTCCGGGTTGCTCGAGCAGCTCGAGCTCCGCGCCGAGGACCCCGACGCCGTTCTCCAGCTCGGCGTCTCCTACGCCACGCTGCAGTGCGCGGAGCTGCTGGCCCGCGGCGCGCCCGGGGTTCACTTCTACACGCTCAACCGCTCCCCGGCCACGCGCGCGATCCTCTCGGCGCTGACGCTTCTGCGGCCCTGGGCCGGGCGGCTGGCCGCGTCCGTGGCCTAGGGGCTCGGCGCCCGCCGGGTGACAACTTTCGCGGTTCTGCCGGGTTTAGCGCCGTGATGCGCCGAGTGGCCAACGTGGGGTTGGTGATCGTCGTGGCTGCGGTGACCGCGGTCGCGCTGGGGACGTCGGCCGCCGCCGGCGCGCAACGCCACGACACGCGCTCCGCGCTGGCCAAGACCGCGAACGTCGTCTCCGAGCCCTGGCTTCATCCGCCGCTGGTGACGGTGACGGGTCAGGACCCCGACCCCGGCGACGGGGACATATTCGTCGACACCCAGAACTCGATCCAGGCCGGCCCCACGATCCTCGACCCCAACGGTCAGCTGCTCTGGTTTCAGGCCCAGCAGCCGACCTTCAACCTCGAGCTCCAGAACTACGAGGGTCAATCGGTCCTCACCTATTGGACGGGGCAGGTCCTGAACGGCGTCGGCTCGGGGGAGGATGTGCTCCTCAATCACAACTACCAGACCGTGGCCACGGTCCGCGCGGGCAACGGCTACCAGGCGGACCTGCACGAGTTTCAGATCACCTCCCGGAACACGGCGCTGATCGACGCCTTTGCCCCGCTGCATGCCGATCTGCGCGCGGTGGGTGGATCTGCAAGCGGCACGCTGCTTGACTCGGTCATCCAGGAGATCGACATCGCCACGGGCGAGGTGCTGTGGCAGTGGCGTGCCTCGCAACACGTCAGCCCGGCCGCGTCCTACGCGGGCACACCCGGCTCTACCCCTTATGACTTCGTCCATCTGAACTCGATTCAGGGCCTGCCGGGTGGGCGGGTGCTGATCAGCGCGCGCCACACCTGGGCGGTGTACGAGGTCGACAAGCGGACCGGCAAGATCCTGTGGACCCTGGGAGGCAAGCACTCGAGCTTCAAGATGGGGCCGGGGACGCAGTTCGAGTGGCAGCACGACGCGCACATGCAGCCGGACGGCACGATCACGATCTTCGACAACGGCTCGGGTTTCGGGCCTCAGCACCAGTCCCAGTCGCGTGCGCTGCGGATCCGGCTCAACTTCAAGACGATGCGCGCCACGCTGGTGCGGGCGTACGACGAACCAGCCCTCGGTGCTCTCGCCCAACGAGGGCAGCGTCCAGCTGTTGCAGGACGGCAACACGTTCGTCGGGCTGGGGCGGGGCTCCGTACTTCAGCGAGTTCGGCAGCCGCGGGCGCCAGCGCTTCAGCCTCAGCTTCCCGACGCCGATGCAGTCCTACCGCGCCTACAGGTTCCAGTGGTGGGGCCAGCCCCTGACGCCGCCCTACATCGCGGTCACCGCCACCTCGGGCGGCGACGTCGTCTACGCGAGCTGGAACGGTGCCACAGACGTGGCGGCCTGGCGGGTTCTCGCCGGGCCGAGCGCAGCCGCGCTTCAGCCGGTGGCTCAGGTACCAAAGACGCAGTTCGAGGCCGCGGTCCCGGTGTCAGCCGCGGGGCCCTACTTCGCCGTGCAGGCGCTCGACCAGAACGGCAACGTGCTCTCGACGTCGGCGCTCACTTCTCCGGCGGCGCGATGATCTCCAGTCCCTGCGCCACCGTCGGCATGCCGTCGCGCTCGTAGCGCACGTCGACCTCGTCGTTGCGCCTGTAGGTGCCGATGCCCCAGAAACCGACGAACCACGCCCACGCGCTCAGCTTCTGCTGCACGAGCTCCCGCGTGAACAAGAGCTCGCCGCTCGAGACCTGGTAGTCGTGCCCCAGCTCCTGGCGGACGCCGTTGACGTAGACCTCGAACGGCCCGCGGACCCCTGGCGGCAGCTTGACGCGCCAGTAACGCGTCACGCGGCCGGTTGGAGGTCGGAGGGGAGCAGCGAGAGCATCGCCATGTCCCGCCGCCCGTCGCGCGCCCGGTGGTAGCCGCGCAGGACGCCTTCGTTGACGAAACCGGCGCCGGCGGCCGCCCTGAGCATCGGCCCGTTGTCCGGCTCGGTCAAGGCCTGAACGCGCTGCAGGCCGCATGTCTCAAACAGCCATCCGGCGGCCAGCCGCAGCGCGGCGGGCCCCAGCCCCCTGCCGCGCAGCTGAGGGGCCACCCACAGCCCCAGCTCGGCGCGCGCGCTCTCCCACTCGACGTTGTGCACGAGCACGCGCCCGCGGCAGTCGTCCGATCCGCGCTCGAGGATCGTGAGCCTGGCGCGCTGTCCCGCCGCGCGCTCGGCGTGCGACTGCTCCATCTGACGCCCGAGCTCGGCGCCGCTGGGCGGTTGCAGCAGACCCAGCCGGGCGTACATCTCGGGGTCGTCCTCGTGCGCGATGAGGACCTCCGGAATGTCGCGTTCGGCAGCGTCGCGCAGCGCCACTCGCCCGTCGGACAGTGGCTGATCGAGCTCCGGGATGGGCGGCATCCTGGCCTCACCGTACCCTGTCGGCCGCCCGTGAATGAGATCCAGCTACAGCGTTCGTAGATCACCGCGCGCACGGCGCGTCCGGGTGACGGTCGACCAGGCTCGCGGCGTCGAGGTGGTGCTGCCGCGGCGGGCGGCCGAGCGCCAGGCGGCGGCCGCGGTGCGCGAACTGCGGCCGTGGATCGAGCGCCGGGTGTCAGAGCTCGAGCGCGCGCGGGCTACCGTCGCCGCGCGCGGAGACACGGTGCCCTATCTGGGGACCTCGCTGCGACTGGTGGGTGAGCCTGGACGGCGGCGGGCGCACCGCCGCGGCGGGGAGCTGCTGGTTCCCGCCGGAGCCGGGCGGCGCGAAGCGCTCGAGCGCTGGTATCGGGCGGCCGCGCGGAAGGAGATCTCCCGGCGACTCGAGCGCGCATGCGGCTTGACCGGGACCTCCTACTCGAAGCTCACGATCCGCGGCCAGCGCACCCGGTGGGCCAGCTGCTCTCCGAGCGGGGCGATGAGCTTCAACTGGCGGCTGCTGCTGGCACCGGAGGCGGTGCTCGACTACGTCGTCTGGCACGAGGTCTGCCATCTGAAGGTGATGGATCACTCGCCGCGCTTCTGGGCGCTGGTGGCGCGCTGGTGCCCCGATTACCGCCAGCAGTCGCGCTGGCTCAGGCGCCACGGGGCGACGCTGACGCTGTAGGCGCTGCGGACCGCGCGTGGCCTGGGCGAGAAACGTCACCATCGGTGACGTTTCTCGACCACCCTCACGGACACCGCGTGAACTACCTGAGCTTGTAAGGGTTCTCGGCGCGGGAGGCCACGAACTGCCCCAGGTCTGGCGGCCCTCGGCTCGCTCGGGACACGTATTGCGCCCCTCGCGAAAGGCCCGGCCCAGCTTGCCCGGGATTGGCAGCCGTCACGAACCTCCGGGGACGACCGCGCTCGGTGCGCCACAGCTCTGCCATCTGCCCTCAGCGTCATCACCTCGGGTCCGCCGAAGTCGATCGTCCCGTTCCGGGGGGCGGCGTGGACCAGCTCGGCGGCGTGCTCGCCAACCTCGCTGGCGGCGATTGTCTGAAAGCGGAAGTCGAGCGGCAACGCCGCCAGCGGCAGCCGCCGTGACGGCCTGAAGCGGCCAGGCCAACAGTTCGTGGAACTGCGTCGCCCGGAGGATCGTGTACGGGATCCCGCTGGCCGCGACCACCCGCTCGCACTCCAGCTTGTAGCGGTAGTAGGGATAGGGGATCGAGTCGATGCCGACGATCGAGACGTAGAGCAGGTGCCGGGCGTCGCGCGCCGCGGCGACGAGTCGCTGCGTTTGCCCTATGTCGACCTTGCCGAAGCGCCGGCGGAAGTCCGACGCGGCGTGGATGATGAGCTCCGCGCCGCGGGTGGCATCGTCCACCCCGGCGCCGCTCGTAAGGTCGCCGACGTGCGTTCCCGCCCCCGGCCGGCGGGAGAGCACCCGCGGCTCCTCGCCGCGCTGGCGCAGCGCGCTGACCACGTGTCGCCCGAGGGCGCCGGTGCCGCCGGTGACGAGGATCGCGCTCACGTCTCGACTGTACGCCGCAGCGCCGCGTAGGAGCTCTCGCCTCCCTGGGGCTCGATCAGCTCGCGCTTCACCCGGCCTCGATAGGCCTCGAGCG
This sequence comes from uncultured Actinomycetes bacterium, assembly GCA_963846075.1. Classification (GTDB taxonomy): domain Bacteria; phylum Actinomycetota; class Thermoleophilia; order Solirubrobacterales; family Solirubrobacteraceae; genus Palsa-465. The sequence continues at coordinate 93,630 of CAWJUS010000009.1, forward strand.
AACCGTCGCCGCGTACGTCCAGGCCGACGTGGACGCTCGGCAGCAGGCGCTGGGGGCCCGAAAGCTCGAGCCGGGCGAACACCTGCTGCACGGGGTCATAGCGCTTGTAGCGGACGTCGAGCGGCTTCTTGGGCGCGGCCTCGGATAGCTCACGGGCGCGGGCCTCGAGCGCTTCGCAGCCCGTCCGCGGCGCGATCGAAGCGCAGCTGCTCGACGCGTGAGCCGGCGCGGACTGTCAGCTTCCACGGCACGGCCCGATCTTTCAGGCCGACGGCCGCAGCGCCCAGGCGCCCGGGCGCTCAGGCCGCGAGCTCGACCTCCACCTCGTCGACGAACCCCAGGTGACGCTCATTCGCCAAGCGGCCCGCGAGGCGCCGCGTCAGCTTGTGGACCGCGATGTTCTCCGCCAGGACCGTGGCACGGAACCGGCGGATGCCGCGCGCCGTGGCCGCCATCGCCAGCCGTTCGAGCATCTCGGTGCCCAGCCCCTCGCCCTGGTAGGGATCGCCGACCACGATCGCGAACTCGGCCGCCTCGGGATCCTCGGCGAAGCGCACGAAGCGGGCCACGGCGATGATCCAATCCGGGGCCGTGGTGGTGGTCGCCACGAGCGCGAAGTGGTTTCGGCCGTCGACGTCGGTCAGGTAGCGCACGTCAGCGTCGGTCAGCCGCGGCTTGGAGCCCAGAAAGCGCCGGTACTGGCTCTGTGGCGAGAGCGCGCGGTAGCCCAGCTTGAGCCGCGGCCCGTCGTCGGGCCGGATCTCGCGGATGACTACCCGGCGGCCGCTCTTGAGCTTGATGGTCTCCACGTGGCCGAGCTTACGGTCGGTAAGCGTCGGCCTCCGTGGCGCTGGTCACATTCGGCTGTTTTCGGTCTGCGGGCTTGCGAGGTGCGCGCGGGTCTACGAACGCGAGCTGCGCGCGGTCTACGAACGCTTGTCGATCGGAACGTAGTCGCGCTCGCGCTTGCCGGTGTAGATCTGCCGCGGCCGGGCGATCTTCTGCTCCTTGTCGTCGATCATCTCCTGCCACTGCGCGATCCAGCCGCTCGTGCGGCCGATCGCGAACAGCACCGGGAACATCTCCACCGGCATGCCCAGCGCCTGGTAGATGATGCCCGAGTAGAAGTCGACGTTCGGATAGAGCTTGCGCTCGTGGAAATAGTCGTCGTCGAGCGCGATCTTTTCGAGCTCGATGGCGATGTCGAGCAGCGGGTCGGTGCCCGTGACCTCGAACACCTCGTAGGCGTGCTTGCGGATGATCTTGGCCCGCGGGTCGTAGTTCTTGTAGACGCGGTGGCCGAACCCCATCAGCTTCTCCTCGCCCTCCTTGACGCCCTTGATGAAGTCCGGAATGTTCTCCTTGGTCTCGATCCGGTTGAGCATCCGCAGCACCTGCTCGTTGGCGCCGCCGTGGAGCGGCCCGTAGAGCGCGGCGACACCGGCGGCCACCGCTGAGTAAGGGTCGACCTGGGAGGAGCCGACGCTCCGTACGGCGCTCGTGGAGCAGTTCTGCTCGTGATCGGCGTGAAGGATGAAGAGGATGTCCAGCGCCCGCTCCAGCCGGGGGTCCGGCTCGTAGCGAATCTCGGTCATCTTGTAGATCATCGAGAGGAAGTTGCCCGGGTAGCTCAGCTCGTTGTCCGGGTACACGTACGGCTTGCCCTGGTTGTGCCGGAAGGCGAACGCAGCCAGCGTCGGCATCTTGGCGATCAGCCGGATGATCTGGATGTAGCGAAGTTCCTCGTCCTTGATCTTGCTGGCCTCGGGATAGAAGGTCGAGAGCGCGCCGACCGACGCCAGCAGCATGCCCATGGGGTGCGCGTCGTAGCGGAACCCGTACATGAACTCCTTGATGTTCTCGTGCACGAACGTGTGGATCGTCACCTCGTGCGTCCACTCGTCGAGCTGCTTCTGCGTCGGCAGCTCGCCATGGATCAGCAGGTACGCGACCTCCAGGTAGCTCGAGCGCTCGGCCAGCTCCTCGATCGGATAGCCCCGGTACTCGAGAACCCCCGCCTCCCCGTCGATGAACGTGATAGCCGAGCGACAGGCGGCCGTGGCCATGTACGCCGGGTCGTAGCTCATCAAGCCGAAGTCGTCCTCGTGGACCTTGATGTTCCGCAACTCGGTGGCCCGGATCGTCTCGTCCTCGATCGGGATCTCGTACTGCTTGCCGGTGCGGTTGTCGGTGACGCTGAGGCTGTCCTTCGAAGTCTGGGCGCCGGCGCCATCCGTCTGCTTGGTCTCTGTGGTCATTGCGTTCCTCTCACGCGGTTCCCGAGGGCGATGTCTGCGGCTCTGATGCTTCCCACCGGGAAAACACTAAAAGCCAGAGGGAAAGACCATCGCTCATCACTCTAGTCCTTCCCGCCGCAAATACGGCTGGACCGAGAGGGGTCCAATGACGGATCGCTGGCGAGTCGCGGCGCGGGCGCCGTGTCACCGGATGACGCGGCCCGCTATTGCGCGTAAACCGCAGTGCCCATGGCGATGACCGCCAGCACAAAGGTGAACGCGATCACTCCGCGCTGACCGCCGCGGCCGCCCGGGAACGTCGGGTTGCGGAGGCCGAGCGTGGCCAGCACCACGGCCCAGATGGCGAGCACCGACCCGCCGATGTAGAACGGGACCTTCGAGGGGTCCGATGCGAACACGAGGTGCAGCACGGTGCGCGAAAGCTATCCGATTCTTGAGCGGTCCCGGTGCTCCCGTCCGCCGGTGCCCTGGTAACGGCTCTCGGTCGCCGCTCGCTGGCCCTGGTAGTGGCTGCCCAGCTCGGGGCTGCCGTATGGCCGCTTCGCGGGGCGGTCGAGCGCCATGAATGAAAGCTGAGCGATCGGTAGGCCGGGATACAGCTTGATCGGCACCCGCGTCAGGTTGTTGAGCTCGAGCGTGAGCGTGCCCTTCCACCCCGGATCACAGAATCCGGCCGTGGCGTGGACGATCAGGCCGAGGCGGCCGACGCTCGATTTTCCCTCGATTCTCGCGACCACATCGTTCGGCAGCTCCACCCACTCGAGCGTCCGGCCGAGGCAGAACTCCCCGGGATGGATCACGAACGACTCCTCCGGGGAAACGACCACTTCTTCCGTCAGGCCGGCCGGGGGACTCCGCAGATCGATCGCCGACACGCGGTGGTTGTGAAAGACGCGGAACGAGTCGCCGAGGCGCAGGTCGACGCTGGCCGGCTGGACCAGACCCGGGTCCCAGGGATCGATGCGGATCCGCCCGTTCTGGACCAGCTCGACGATCGTGCCGTCGGAGAGAACAGACATCGGCTCGCCGACCATGGCCGCAGTCTGCCAGCCGCCGCGGACTCGTCGGGGTTCGCGGGGTCGGTGGAGCGGCCCTAGCGGGCGGGCGGGGGCGCGGTGCGGGCGCGTCTGCGCACGGATTTCGTCGCAGACTCCTCCCCCTGCCTTGCGCTTGTCCACGCTGCGTTATCCGGGCTCCCGCGCGGCGCAGCCCGCGCTGGGAATCAGTGCCCGAGTTCGCGCGCCTTGGCGCGGACGCTCCGCACGCGCGCGGGGGGCATCGGCGACAGCCCGCCGTGGGGCCCACGACGCGGATGCCGGGGGTGCCGCGGGAACGGTCGCGGGCGATGGGGATGCAGACGCTTGATGCCCCCGTCGTCATCGGAGGCCGAAGGCGGCTCCTCAGGCTTCTGGCGGATCGCCCACCAGACGAGAATGATGAGCGCGATCAGTGGGATCTTGATCGCGAACATCAGCCACAGGAATCCCCACGTCACGGTGCGGATCCTACCCCCGCTGGCGCGGATTGCAACGGTTCTCAGGCCCGGCGGCCCGACGCGGTGAGCTTGTGGGCAGGCTCAGTCCCGCAGCGCTATCGGCTTCTCGCCGAACTGGGTGATCCGCTGCAGGTCGGAGACCCGCTCGGAGATCTCATCGCCCGACAGTCGCGCCACCCGTTCGACGCCGAACTCCTCGACATTGAACGAGGCCAGCGCGGTTCCGTAGGCCATCGCGCGGCGCAGCAAATCGTGGTCGAGCTCTTCCTCGGCATGGGCGGCGATGTAGCCCATGAACCCGCCGGCGAAGCAGTCGCCGGCACCCGTGGGGTCGACGACGTCCTCCAGGGGGAACGCCGGCAGGGCGAAAAAGCCCTCCTCGGTGACCATCGCCGCGCCATATTCCCCCTGCTTGGCGACGACGACGCGGGGACCCCACTCCCGGATCTGCCGCGCCGCGCGGATGAGGTTCGGCTCGCGCGTGAGCTCGCGCAGCTCGGCGTCGTTGAGCAGCACGCAGTCGACTCCGCGGATGGTCTCGACCAGCGACTCGCGCTTGGTCTCGATCCACAGGTTCATCGAGTCGAGCGCCACGAAGTGGGCATCGCGGCATTGGGCGCGGACCTGCTGCTGGAGCTCGGGCTGGATGTTGGCCAGGAACAGGACGTCCGCCGTGCGAGCCGCATCGGACAGCTTGGGCTCAAAGTCCGCGAACACGTTCAGCTGCGTATCGAGAGTCTCGCGGTCGTTCAGATCCCAGCCGTAGGTGCCGCGCCAGAAGAACGTCTTCCCTCCCGGGACATGCTCGATCGCATCGGTGTCGATCCCGCGACGGCGCAGCGATCTCGTACTCGGGCTCGGCGAAGTCGTCGCCCACCGGGCCGACGACGTGGACGGCGTCGAAGAACGACGCCGCCAGGGCGAAGTGGACCGCCGACCCGCCGAGCATTCGCTCCCGGGTGCCAAATGGGGTCGTGACCGCATCGAACGCGATCGAGCCTACGACGGTGACCGACATCGGCCGAGGAGCGTAGCGGGGTCGGGCTCAGACCGCGGCCGGAGCCGGTCCGAAGCCAGGGCGCTCGGAACGCCCGCGCCTCAGGCCGCGAGGAGCTGCTTGCTCGAGTCGGCCTCGAGCAGCCGCTCGTAGACCCGGTAGCGCTTGACGATCCGCGCCCCCATGGCCTCGAGCCCACGGTTCATCGAACTGTTGACCTCCAGGATCCAGCCCGCCTCTCCGTGCTTCACCCCAACCTTGGCCGCCATGTCGAAATGCTCGATGTAGAGCGCCGCCGCCACGCCGGTGTGCTGATACTCGGGCCGCACACCCAGGAATCCGATCCGGACCTGGTCGATGATCCGCTTGCGATTCAGGTAATGCCACCAGCCGAGCGGCAGAAGGCGGCCCTTCATCCTCTTCAGTACCTGATTGATGTCGGGGATCGAGATCGCCATCGCCACCGTCTCCGAGTCGTTCTCGGCGATCATGAACCAGTCCCGGTCGTAGACCAGCTGCAGCAGCATCGTCAGGTCGTCGAGGTCCTCTTTGCGGTAGGGGACAAAGTCCCAGTTGGCCGCCCAGGCGGCGTTGTAGACCTTCGCGAACTCGTCCATCTCCCGGCGGAGGTGAAGCCGGGACATCTTGCGGATCTTGATCCCGTACTTGTTGGCGCATCGCTCGGCCAGCTGTTCCAGGATCGGATTCATGCGCTCGTCGCGGTCGGTGATGCCGGACGTCCCAGTGGAACAGGTCCATCGCCTTGGTCAACCCGGCCGCTTCATAGCGCTGCTGGTAGTAGGGCGGCTGCCACCCTTGGTCGATCATCGGCTCGAGTTCGAAGCCATCGATCAACACTCCGGCCTCGTCGTTGAACGTGAACGACATGGGCCCCACCATCCGTTCGAGGTTCCGCTCACGCAGCCAGCCCTCGGCTTTGGCGAGTAGCTCGTCAAAAGCCTGCTGATCGTCCTCGAACTCGAGAAAGCCGAAGCCCCCCCAGCGCTCGCCTCGATGCTCGTTGAAGGAGTGGTTGACATGCGCGGAGATGCGCCCGACCACGCGGCCGGCCCGGCGAGCGAGGAAGTATTCGGCCTCGCCGTGCTTGAAGAACGCGTTGAGCTTGCGGTTCAGGAAGGCGTAGCGCTCCAGCTTCAGCGGCGGCACCCACGGCGTGCCGGCGTGTAGGCGGAACGGGAGGTCGACGAACTCGCGCAGCTGTACAAAACCGCGAACCGGCGAGACCTCCAGCGAAGTCCTGAGACCCACGGCCACGGCGCCGCACGCTACCTGAAGCCCACGCCAGGAGGGAGTCGGCGCGTCAAACCGCGTAACGCACGCCCGCCCGGGGAAGCTGGTTGGGGAAGCCGGTTGAAGGAGGCAGCGCTGAACCGCAGAGGTGGGTTGTGAGCCAAACCTCGCGTAGATGGGGTGTGAGCCAAACCCCGCGGAGATGGGGTGTGAGCCAAACCCCGCGGAGATGGTTTGTGTTTCAAACTATTTCTGAGCTCAAACGTCGCTGCTAGCATCTTTACCAGTCCAGTGAGCGCCCTCAAGGAAGATCCACACGTCGGCCCGCCCGGAGCCCACCGGGCGCTGAAAAAGCACACGGCGTTTCTTCTGGCCCGCATGGGCCACGTCGCCGCCAAGAAGTTCTCTGCCCGCCTCGAGCAACTCGGGATGACGACCCGCATGTGGGGAGCGCTGAGCGTGCTCGACGCCGAGGGAGCGATCACTCAGCAAAAGCTCGGTCAGTCAACCGGCATCGATCCTAGCTCGATGGTCGCCACCGTCGACGACCTCGAAGCCGCCGGACTCGTCGAGCGGCGCCGACATCCCTCCGACCGCCGGGCGCACGCGCTCCACATCACCGAAAAGGGGCGTGCGACCCTGAGTCGCGGTCGCAGAGTGGCACGCGGCGCTCAGGAGGATCTGCTGGCGCCGCTGAGCCCCGCAGAGCGCGAGCAGCTGCACGAGCTGCTGCTGCGCCTGGTGGAGGCTCACCAACCGAAGGCCTAGGCCCGGAAGCGGCGCTCGACCGCGGAGCGGCGCTCGACCGCGGAGCGGGGCTCGACCGCGGAGCGGGGCTCCGCTCAGGCCGGCACCACGACCACGCGGCCTGGAGCGGCGGCGACGCGCACGGCCGACGGCCGCGGGGCGCGGCTCAACGCGACGCCCACTCCCAGCAGCGCCCAGGTAGCTGGGTCCTCGAGGAAGTCGGCGTACAGCATCGTGTGGACGACCAGCGCCACGAAGGCGGCTGCGATCGCCGCACGCGCCGGATCGTCGCGCGCGCCGCGCACCAACCCGGCGATCGCCACGATGACCAGCGCCACGTAGACCAGCTCTCCGATGAGCCCCTGCTCGGCGGCGATCGTTACCGGACTCGTGTGCGACGCGGTAAGCGTGCCCTGGCTCAGGTGATGCTGCTGGTAGGCGGTCTGGAATGACCCCGACCCGAACCCCCACAGCGGCCTGTCGGAGAACAGGTCGAGGCCGCCGTGAAGCACGCTGCCGCGCCCGGCCGAGACGCCGTTGAACCCCTGATTGAGCCCAAAAGTCTTGGGCGAGACGGCCACGGCGGCGGCGCCGATCACGACCACCACCGCGCCGACCGTGAGGGCCCGCGTCGGGCGCCACTTGTTGGCTGCCAGCACGCCCAGCCCGACCAGCAGCGCCACCATGCTCGCGCGCGAGAAGCTGAGCACCAGCGCCACCCAGAGGACGGCGAGCACCCCGGCGACCGTGAGCTGCTCGCGCTGGGGGCGGTCGTACAGCAACGCCACCGCCAGCAACACCATCGCCAGGGAAAGGAACCGTCCGAAGATATTCGGGTCGAAGAACACCGAGTTCACGACGAAGTAGACATAGAGCTGGTTCTGCTGGGCGACCTTTGAAGACAGATACGTCGTCTTTGTCGCGTACTCCAGAAATCCGACAGCGGCGAAGGCAACCGCCAGCAGGCCGACCACGCCCAGGCACCAGCGCAGCACGCGAGGCGTCCACTCCACGCGCCGCAGCAAGCAGAACAAGAGCGCGAACGGTGCGTAGAAGAACGACATGTTCTGCAGGGCCTGCTGCAGGCCCGCGCCGGGGGAGTACGTAGCCTGCAACGCGTAGAGGACGACGAAGGCCGCCAACAGCCGCTCGAGCCACCCGCCGGGCTCGCGCTTGCTAACGCCCAGCGCCGGCTCGCCCCTCAGGGCCCGAAACGCATACGCCAGCGTCCCGGCTCCCACCACCACGTACAGCGGCACGAGCAAGTTCGACGAGCCACTTCCGGTACCGATCGTCACTCGGAACGGCAGCGTCGCGACCGCGAGCACCGGCAGGGCCTCCGGCCGGCGGTCGAACGCGACCGCGAGCGCCACGACGATTGCCACCCCGAGCAATGCCAGCGCAACAGCCAGCAGCGGATGACGATGCACGATCGACAGCTTCGGCGAGTGCCAGATCGACGCCAGGAGGAGCGGCGGCGTCGCCACGAGCGTGCACAGCATCGCTATTGCTCGGGTGCGCTCCACGCGCGCCGTGAGCACGACCGCCACCAGCACGGCCACCGCGATGACGCCGAGCCGCGGAAGCGGCCCTGTCACTGCGGCGAGACCGATCACACGGCCGGAGAGTAGTGCAGCAGTGATCCTTTACCCTGCCGCCATGTCCACGGTCAGAGTCGTGCTTGCCGCGGGCTTGGCAGCAATCGCCCTCTCGGCATGTGGAGCGATCGCGAAGCCTTCGCGCGGCCGCGGCAGGGTCGACGATCCGCGGGTCGTCGCCGGCCACCTTCAATGCATTCGCGCCCACCATCTGCCGGCCACCGACGTCGGGAGCACGGGCATCCAAATCGGCACACCTCCCGCCGGCCCGACGATCAACTTCCTACCTACGCCCGGGGTGGCAACGGGCTATCAGATCGAGAACCGCGCGGCCGGCGCCGAGGTGATAGGCAACGCTCTGCTCTATCCGAACCAGGCGTCGGAAGGCGAGCTCGGCGTGATCGAGGGTTGCCTGGATCAAGGCGTCTCGAGGTAGCGAGCTGCCCGTCTCGATCGCAGAGGTCACGAGGCGCTCGGCGCTCCTGCCGGTCGTGCGAGCTTGGCCGCAGGCGCACTACCGCCTTATAGGGCACATCCGCACGTTCAGCGTCTATTCAAGTTGCGCCGGTAGGGTGGCGGTCTAGGTGCACTCGTGACAACTGTCACAACTTCACCACGGCGTCCCCGGCCGCTCGCCGGTCTGCGCCGGCCGGACTGGTTCGAGCGCGTCCCGTCATGGGCCGCCGCCGGCGGCGCGCTGCTCGTGCTGATGGCGATCTCGGCCTATCTGCGCACGCGCTTCATCGGCGGGCAGTTCTGGATGGACGAGGCCATCACCACAGGCATCTCCTCGCACTCCGTCTCGGCGATTCCGGGGATCCTGCGTCACGATGGAAACCCGCCGTTGTTCTACCTCTTGCTGCACGGCTGGATGACCCTGTTCGGCACGAGCGAGTCGGCTACGCACGGGCTGTCGCTGCTGTTCGGGTTGCTCACGGTGCCCGCCGGGATGTGGGCCGGCTGGACGCTTTTCGGCCGCCGGGCCGGGCTGATGGCCGGCGTCCTGTTCGCGTTCAACGCGTGGTTCACCTATTACGCGCAGGAGACGCGCATGTACGAGCTGATGGGGCTGCTCGGCATCGTGGCCACGGTGGCCTTCATTCAGGCATTCGTCTACCGAAGACGCGCATACCTGATCGTGTTCACCGTGACGCTGGCGCTGATGCTCTACACCCACACGTGGGGCGTGTTCGTGGTCGTGGGAGGCATCGTGGCGCTGATTCCTGCCTACGTCGTCTCCGAGGACCGGCGAGCGCTGATCCGCGACGCCGTGATCGCCTTCGTCGGCGCCGGCATCCTCTACCTCCCGTGGCTGCCCAACTTCCTCTACCAGGCAGGGCATACGGCGGCCCCGTGGAGCAAGAGACCGGGACTGGGCACGCCGATTCTCATCTCGCGCCAGGTGCTGGGCGGCGACCGGGTGACGATCGTCTTGCTCGCGGCGTGCGTCGTCGGGCTGGCGGGCTACTTCACGCGCAGCAAGCGGCGGACGCGAGAGGCAGCGGTCCTCTGGACCCTGATCGTCTTTCCGATCGTCACGCTCGCCGTGGCCTGGCTCTCCTCGCAGGTCAACCCCGCCTATGTGCCTCGCTACTTCGCGCCCGTCGTGGCGTCGATCCTGCTGATCGCGGCGCTGGGCTCCGCGCGCGCCGGCGTGCTCGGGATCGTCGCGCTCGCGGCGTCAGTCGTGTTCCTGCTCAACCCGAGCGCCGTCGTGCCCTCCTACAAAAGCGACATGCGCGACGTGGGAGGCGAGATGGCGCCGCTCGTGCACGCCGGCGACCTGGTGGTCGTAGGCCAGCCCGAGCAGACCTCGCTGGCCTGGTACTACCTCCCGAACAAGCTGCGCTACGCCAACACCACGGGCCCGGTGGCCGATCCCACGTACATGAACTGGGTGGACGCGCTCTCGCGCCTGAAGCACGCCGCTCCTGCGGCGACGCTCGATCCACTCGTTGCTAGCCTCAAGCCCGGCCAGCAGCTGCTCTACGTCCGCCCGCTGACCGAAGGCGCGCAGAACTGGGAAGCGCCGTGGACGCAGTTGATCCGTCGGCGCTCCGCTCAATGGGGAGCGCTTCTGCAGGCGGATGTGGACAGGGGCGAACTGAGCGTCGTGGCGGTCGCCCCTCACTTCTACCGCCAAGCCCCCGACATCGCCGACAGCGCAGTCCTATACAAGCGAAATGCCTGAGATCACGCCAGAGAACCCGGCCGTCGTGCTGGGCGGCGGTCCGGCAGGACTGACCGCGGGCTACCTACTCGCCAAGCGGGGCAAGCCGGTGGTAGTGCTCGAGGCCACCGACCAGGTGGGGGGTCTGGCGCGGACCGAGGTTCGCGACGGATACCGCTTCGATCTGGGCGGCCACCGGTTCTTCACCAAGGTCAAGGAGGTCGACGACCTCTGGCACGAGATCATGAAGGAGGAGTTCCTCAGGCGCCCCCGGCAGTCGCGCATCTACTGGCGACGGAGGTTCCTCGAGTATCCCCTGCAAGGCATGGACGTCGTCCGCAAGCTGGGACCCGTCGAGCTGACGCTGTGCCTGCTCTCCTACCTCTGGGCGGCGATCAAGCCCAAGGGACGCGAGGACACCTTCGAGGAGTGGGTCTCGAATCGCTTCGGCAGGCGGCTCTACGGCCACTTCTTCAAGTCTTATTCGGAGAAGGTCTGGGGCGTGCCGGCGACGGAGATCCGCGCTGAGTGGGCGGCCCAGCGAATCAAGAACCTGTCGTTCATCAGCGCGGCCAAGTCGGCCTTCGTGGGCAACCGCGGCAACAAGATCACCTCCCTGATCTCCGAGTTCAACTACCCCCGCTATGGCCCCGGCCAGATGTGGGAGCAGATGACCGAGGACATCCGCACGCACGGAGGGGAGGTTCGGTTGAACGCTCCCGTCACGCGGCTGCGCCTCGACGAGAGCGGAGGCGTGGTGGAGGTGGTGGCGGGAGGCGAGACGTTCAAGCCCTCGTATGTGATCTCGTCGCTGCCGCTACGCACCACCGTGGGGATCTCGGAGCCCGACGCGCCCGGCGAGGTGCGTGACGCCGCCCGCGGCCTGCGATACCGGGACTTCCTGACGGTGTCGCTCGTGATCGACGGCGAGGACCTGTTCCCAGATAACTGGATCTACATCCACGAGCCCGGCGTCAAGGTGGGACGCATCCAGAACTTCCGCTCGTGGAGCCCGTGGATGGTGCCCAACGACACCGACGCGTCGATCGGTATGGAGTACTTCTGCTTCGAGGGTGACGAGCTCTGGAACATGCGGGACGAGGCGCTCGTCGCGCTCGCGACGCAGGAGCTCCAGCAGCTCGGGCTGGCGAAGGCGGACAAGGTCAAGATGGGCTTCGTCGTGCGTGTGCACAAGGCCTATCCGATGTATGACGCCGAGTACGCGGAGCGCGTGGAGGCGATCCGCGCCTGGCTGGAGGGGGTCCCCAACCTGGTCCAGGTGGGGCGCAATGGGCTGCACCGTTACAACAACTCGGACCACTCGATGCTGACCGCCATGCGCGCGGTCGACAACATCCTCCAGGGGACCCACCACGACATCTGGGCGGTCAACGCCGAGAGCGTCTACCACGAGGAGGACGTGGAACCCGAACAGCCGTACCGCGACGCACCGAAGACGCCGGCCATGGAAGCGCCGCTCGCCTCCGGCTCACGTGAGCGCCGTTGAGCCGCGCGCCGCGAAGCCTGCTCGTCGCGGTCGCAGCTCTCGCCTGCTGCCTGGCGATGGCAGCGGGGCGCGCGGTTAGCGCCCGGGCACAGGGGCCGGCAAACCCGTTCTCGGTACCCGGGCAACAGCCCGCCACGCCGACTACCACTTCCGCTCCCACCACCTCGATCGCCACCAATACCGGGACCGGCAGTACGTCATCGAGCGGGGGCGGCATCAGCGGTACGGACGGGATCATCATCGCCGTGGGAGCGGTCGTGGTGCTGAGCGGGATCGCGTTCTTTATATGGACCGACGCCCGCAGGCGGGCGCCGGTCCGTCATCGCGCGGCGGTGGCGGGCGCCGGAGTGGGCGAGCGCTCGCGGAGCGGTTCGAAGCCCAAGCCGAAGCCCCGGAAGCTGAGTCCAGCCGAGCGCCGGCGGCGCAAGCGCGGGCGGGCGCGCTGAGTACCTAGGCCGCCACCGCCCGCAGCGTTCGCCGGGCGCGCACCAGCTGGCGCTCGACCGTCCGCGCGCTGTCGCCCGTGCGGCTCGCTATCTCCGCGTAGCTCAAGCCCAGGGCTCGCATCCACAGCAGCCGCTGCTGGCGCCGGGGCAGCGCCCCGAGCGCGGCCAGACGCTCGCGACGCTCCACAACCGCCTCGGGCCCTAGGGCCGGTGCGCCGGACCGTGCTCCCAGTCCCACCTCGACCGCCCCATCGCCTTCGCGGGCGATCGCGGCGTCGAGCGAGAGGTGGCGGCGCTCGCGCCGCAGCTGTTTGAGCGCTTCGCGGGCCGCGGTAGTCGCGAGCCAGCTCAACGCGCAGTCCGAGCGGACGCTCTCGCGGTGATCGAGGAGGTGTCCCCACGCCGCCTGGCATGCCTCTTCGACCAGGGCATCCGAGACGGGCAGGCCCGCGCCCACGATGCGTTCGAGACGCCGCGCGAGAAGTCTGTAGGCGTCGGCGACGTCGTCCAGGGGCCGTTCGTATGTCGCAGCATCCATTCAGGCTCCTCCAATTGAGACTAAGTTGATACGAACTAACCTAGCAAGTCCTAGTGAGATTTACTAGGTTGGTTGGGCGTCAATTTGTCTCAATTGGAATCAAGGAGTTCGCAATGTCGCCCCTACTCGCAGCCCGGCCTCTACTCGCCGCCGTCAGCGCGCAGCCCAACCCGAGCGGGTTGCCGGGAAGCAACGTGCTGCAGCAGCTGGTCGACGGCGCCGAGGCATGGGCACTGGCGATCGCGCTTCTGGGCGCCTTTGTGGGCGCCGCGCTGTGGGCGGTTGCGTCGCACTCCCACAACCACCACTACGCCGCCCGCGGACGCATGGCGGCGCTCGTGTCGGCAGCCGCGGCGCTTGTCATCGGCGCGGGCCCGGGCCTCGTCAACTTCTTCGAGCACCTAGGGAGCACCGCCAAGTGACGCGCCACGTTCTCGCTCTCACAGCAATGGCGCTGGTCGTATTGGCCGCCTGCGCCGGGATGCGTCCCGCCACGGCCCACGCCAGCCTGGCCTGTTCGGCGATCAACGACGCCAATGGGCTGGCCGGCAAGGCCTGCCAGCTTCTGGGCTCGTCGAAGAAGATCATCAGCGTCGGCAAGAAGCTGCTCAGCGGCCATATCGGCAGCGCCGTCAAGACGATCGCCTCCGGTGGGGCCGACGCCTCAACCGCGTCCACCGCTCTCGGTCTGGCGGCGATCGTCACCTGGGTGGTCACCGGCGCCAAGTTCTCGCTCACCGAAACGACCAAGTTGCTCGGCAAGACCACCACGCCGCAGCTGCGGACGAGCTGGTTCTCGGCGGCGTACTGGCGGATCGCAGGGATCGCCGCGGTACTCACCTTGCCGTTCCTCCTCGCCGCAGCCACCCAAGCCCTGCTCCGCTCGGACCTGGCGATGCTGGCGCGAGCGGCGCTCGGCTATCTGCCGCTGGCGATGCTCGCCGTCGGGGTCGCCGCGCCCCTCACGATGCTGCTACTGGCGGCGACCGATCAGCTGTGTACCGCGGTGTCCGCCGCTGGCGAAAGCGGAATCCACCTGGATCTCAATCGCATGTTCGCCGGCGCGATCCTGGAGAAGGCGCCGTTCCTCGTCTTCCTCATCGGCGTTCTGACAACGTCGGGGGCGCTGGTCCTGTGGCTCGAGCTGGCCGTCCGGGAGGCCGCCGTCTACGTGATCGTGTTGATGCTGCCGGTGGCGTTCGCGGCGTTCGTATGGCCCTCGCGGCGGATCTGGGCGGTGCGGGCGGTCGAGCTGCTGATCGCGCTGATCCTGTCCAAGTTCGCAATCGTCGCGGTGCTGACGCTCGGGGGAGCGGCGCTCGCCCGCCTCGGGCACTTCGGCGTCGGTGAAATCAGCGCTGCCCTCGGGGGGACGGTTCTGGTGCTGCTGGCGGTGTTCTCGCCGTGGGCGGTCTTGCGCCTGCTGCCGATGTCCGAGCTGGCGGGAGCGGCCGTCAGTTCCCTGCGGCCCGGACTCCGCGGCGAGCTGCACCAGGCCAGGGACATGCAGGCGGGCGGAAAGGAGAAGCTCTCCGAGCTCGCCGAGGCGATCACTGCGCACATGAAGAGACAAGCGGACGACGCCGAGCTGGCGGCCGAGCGGGGAGGCGACAGAGCCAGCGGCTCCGGAGATGGACCGGACGGCGAAGCAAGGACGGAGCGCGAGGAACGCCTCGGAGCCCTCGCCGCCGGCGGCGGGGGAGCGCACGCCGGGGGCAACGACACGGCGCCCACCGAGGACGGTCGCGCGCCGGAGAACGGTGCCGCGCCGGTGAACGGTGCCGCGCCGGTCAACGCCGGCGACGGGACGAGCGCGGATGGCGACGGGGAGCGGGCAGATCGGATTCCCGGCCTGCCGCTGATCTATCAGGCGGACGACCTCTCCTGGCGGCCGTTGAGGCTCGGGCCGGACGCCGACTGGGACTCGCCGCTCTGGACCCCGGATGGCGAAGGGCAGGGGACCAGGGGCCGTCCGCCGGACGCAGGTCCGGCAGACGGAGTGGGCGATGACCACGATCCGCTGCCGCCCCGCCAGGAGCCAGACGGGGGCAGCTTGTGAGCGGCGGTCGCCTCACGTACCGGTTCGGCCCTCTCGAGCGCCGGGGGATCCTGGGCCCGGTGCGCGCCGGTCAGGCCTCGGTTCTCGCGCTGGGCGCGCTGCTGGCCATCGGCTGCCTCGACGCGTCGCCGAGCGGCGGGGGAGCAGCGCTGGCGCTGGTCCTGTTCGGCTCTTGTGTCGCGCTCGCGGTTCTACCGGTGGGTCAGCGGACGCTCGAGGAGTGGGCACCGGTGGCCGTGGCCTACGTCGCGCGACGGCTGCTCGGGCGGACCCGCCAGGCCTCCGGGCTGCCGACAAGCGGTCTGCGCGCCCGGCTGGGACGGCGGTCGGTGGAGCTGGTCAACGGCGCCTCTAGCCCGGCCGCCGCGCTGCGGGGTGTGCGGATCGCCGAGCTGCCGTACCGCGAGCGGAGCGTGGGGGTCGTCTCAGAGCAGTCCGGGCGCCGGCTGACGGCAGTGCTCGCCTGCCGCGTCCTGGCGTTCTCGCTGCTGGAGCCCGAGGCACAGGAACGTCGGCTGGCGCGGTGGGGACTGGTGCTCTCGGGAGCGGCCAACACGCCGCTCAGGCGGCTTCAGTGGATCGAACGAACCGCGCCGGCCCAGGGGGACGAGCTCGCACGCTGGCTGCACGCAGAGCGCGACCCGTCGCTTCCCCCGCGGGGCACGCCGATGATCGAGTCCTATCTGGAGCTGATCGGGACTACGGCGCGGGTCACCCAGCAGCACGAGATCCTGATCGCCGTTCAGATCGATACGCGGCGGGTCCGTGACCGGGGTGCCAATGCGGCCGACCGCGCACTCGTAGAGCAGACCGAGCGCGTGGCCCAGGCGCTGGAGGCGGCAGAGGTCACCGTGCTCGGGGCCCTTTCCTCCCGCCATCTGGCCCACGCGCTGCGGACTGCGTTCGACCCCTATGCCCGTACCGAGCTGGCGGCGTTGGAGGCGGCGGACCCTGCGCGCGAAGGGCTCGGCGAGGCCGGAGCGTGGCCCCTGGGCGCCAGCGAGGGCTGGGATCACTACCGGTCCGACGGCGCGGTGCACGCCACCTACTGGATCGGAGGGTGGCCCAGGGTCGACGTCTCGCCGATGTTCATGGATGCGCTGCTGGGCCGCTCCAGCGCCGTGCGGACTGTGGCGGTGACGTTTGAGCCGGTCCCGCCCGAGCGCTCGACCCGGGACGTCGAGGCGGCGATCACCCGTGACCGCGCCGACCGCGAGCTTCGTCACCGCTTCGGCCAGCTGGAGACAGCCCGACAGCGCCAGGCCCAGGAGGCGACGCTGCGTCGCGAGTCCGAGCTCGCGGCAGGCCACGGCGAGGTCCGCCTGACCGGCTTCGTGACGGTCTCCGGCCGGGACGACGGGGACCTGCGACGAGCGAGCACGGAGGTGTTGGAGCACGCCGCTCGCGCGCGGCTGGAGTTACACCGCATGTATGGGCAGCAGGCGGAGGCCTTCACGTTCACGCTGCCGCTTTGCCGGGGGCTGCGATGAAGCTTGTGCGCCGGGGGCCGCGATGAAGCTTGTGCGCCGGGGGCCGCGATGAAGCTTGTGCGCCGGGGGCTGCGGTGAAGCTTGTGCGCCGGGGGCTGCGTTGACCTTCGCCACCGCCTTCACCACCTACCTCTGGCACTACCTGGTGGCACGGTTGATCTACGACCACCTGGCGGTCGTGCTGGTGGCGGTGGTGGTGGCCGGCGTCCTTGTGCGGAGGCGGCGAAGGTGAGCCTGCGCTCCGCCCCGCGGCCGGGGATCCGTGCCACGACGCGCCACGCGCAAGCCGTCTACCCGTTCATGGCCGCGGGCGGTCTCGGGGGGCGAGGCGTGTTCATCGGGCGCGACTCGAGTGGCGGCGCGTTCTGTTACGACCCCTGGGTCCTCTACGCAGACGGTGTCCTCGACGACCCGAACGTGATCGTGCTCGGGAAGCTGGGACAGGGCAAGAGCGCGCTGGTCAAGACGCTGCTGTGGCGGATGCTGCTGTTCGGGCGCAGGGCATTCGTGCTCGATGTCAAGCGCGAGTACGGCCCGCTTTGTGAAGCGGTGGGCGTGCGGCCGATTTCGCTGTCGCCGGGCGCCGGCGTGCGTCTGAACCCGCTGGCCTCGCGGCCCGAGGAGCACGCCCAGCTCGAGCTGCTGCGCGCGGTGACGGTCACCGCGCTCGGAGACCCACTCACGCAGGTTGAGGCTGCCGCGCTGCGGGAGGCCCTGCACACGGTACGTGCCCGCGCCAGTGGGGACCCGACCCTGCCCGAGATCGCCGGCGTGCTGTTCTCGCCGACCGCCGAGATGGCCGGCCGCCTCCGGACCTCGCCGGAGCGGCTGGCAGCCGAGGTACGCCGCGCGGCGCTCGCACTGCAGGACCTCTGCGAGGGACCGCTGCGCGGGCTTTTCGATGGCCCGACAACACCGGGACTCGATCTCCAGGCGCGACTGCTGGTGCTCGACCTCCACGCCCTGCGCGACTCGCCCGCCGTCGGGATCCTGATGGCCTGCGCCACGGCCTGGATGAGCGCGCTTCTGGCCCGTATGGCCGAGCGCCCCGGCCGCGAGCGCCTGATCAACGTTGCCGATGAGTCCTGGAAGATCATTCAGCACAACGGGCTCGGCGAATGGTTTCAGTCGAACTTCAAGCTTGCGCGGCAGTTCGGGGTGATGAACCTCGTCGTCCTGCACAAGCTGGCCGACCTACAGGCCGTAGGAGACGCCGGCTCCCGTGCGGCCCGGATCGCGGAGGGCTTGATCGCGGACGCCTCGACCAGGGTCGTCTACCACCAGGACGAGAGCCAGATCTCCCTGACCCGCACGCTACTCGGGCTGTCGGAGTCCGAGGCGCACCTGCTCTCCACGCTCTCGGCCGGCCAGGCGCTGTGGCGCATCGGCTCGCGCTCTTTCGTCGTTCAGCATTACCGCTCGCGGCTCGAGTCGCGGCTGACCGACACGGATACCGGCATGAGGCTGGCTTGATGGCAGACAACCAGCCGCGCAGCCCGTCGGAGGTTGTGATCCTCGCCGGCATCTGCTCGGCGCTCGGACTGGGCGCGTTCGTCTGGGCGTGGGGTGGGGTTGCCGGATCGCTGTTCGGGCGCGGCTGGCCGCAGCTGACGGCGGGACAACTGGCGGGCGTGATCGTCCACCTCCCGGGGCACCTCTCAGACCCGGCGGGCGCCTGGCCGCCCGACCTCCGCGGACGCCTGCCCGGCGTCGGAGGGTTCTACGCCGCACTCGTGCTGGAAGGCGTGGCGATGGCGAGTCTGATCGCGCTCGCCGTCCGCGTTTGGCCGCTCATGCTCACGCGAGACGGGCGCCCGGGCGCTCGCTTCGCGGCTCGGGCCGAGCTGGCGGAGTTACGCGGCGGGCGACCAGCAAGCGGGCACCGTGGGGCATCCCGCGACCACGGCCCCCGGCTTGCACTCGGGCGCCACCGGGGACGACTGCTGCGCGCCGAGCACCGCCACGCACTGGTGGCGTTCGGGCCGCCGCAGTCGGGAAAATCGTCGGGGCTGGCGATCCCGGCGCTGCTGGAGTGGGATGGTCCCGCCGTTGCCTCGTCGATCAAGACCGACCTCCTGGCGGCCACGCTGACCCGCCGACGGGCGCTCGGAGAGTCGCTCATCTTCGACCCGTTCGGGCTCGCGGGCCGAAGCTCGCACACCTGGTCACCGCTTCACGGCGCCGGAACCTGGGACGGTGCGCTCGAGGTCGCCTGGCGCCTCGCCTCGGCGGCCGAGGTCGACCAGCGCGGCGTGGACGGGGGCGACTTCTGGGCGCTGGCCGCCGAGCAGCGCCTGGCGCCGCTCCTCTATGCCGCGGCAAGAACCACCGCCGGCATGGAGACCGTCGTCCGCTGGGTCCACGGGCAGGGCGCGCGGGAGCTCGACCGCACGCTGCTGGCGCTGTCCGACTCGGCTTCGGACGAGGAGCAACGAGACGGAGCCCGCGCCGCCTACGATGCCGTTCGCGCGTTCGAGGCCCAGGCTGACCGGACACGCTCGTCGGTTGAGGCCACGGCCCAAGCGCTGCTGCGGGCATACCGCTTCACGCGGGTCGCGCGCTCGGCCGGTTCGTCGGAGATCACGGCCGACCGGCTCCTCTCGCAGCAGTCGACGCTCTACCTGATTGGCGACGCCAAGGCTTCGAAGCTGCTGCGGCCGATCTTTCTGGCACTGCTCTCAGAGATCGTGGATCGGGCGTATGAGCTGGCCACGCTGCGCGGTGGCCGGCTCGAGCGGCCGCTGCTGGTATGCCTGGACGAGGCCGGCAACGTGGCGCCGCTCCCCAACCTAGGCGAGATCGCATCGACCGCCCCCAGCCACAACATCCAGCTCGTCTCGATCTTCCACGACCTGGCCCAGGCCAGGAGCCGGTACGGGAAACAGGCCGAAACGGTAATCAACAGCCACCGGGCGCGAATGCTGCTGCCAGGGGTCGCGGACCTGGAGACGCTGCGCTACTTCTCGAGCCTCGCGGGCGAAGAAGAGGCCCGTGACCGCTCGTACACGAGCGGCGCCGGGGGCACGACGCGGTCCGTCGCCCGGCGACGGCGCCCGTTGGTCGCCCCGGAGGCGCTTCGCCAGCTGCCGAGCGGCCAAGCGCTGCTGCTCTACGGACGCCTCGCGCCGGCTCGCGTCCGGCTGCGGATGTGGTTCGAGGACCGGCGGTTGCGCGCGCTCGCGAGTTCGACGTGACTCCCTCCGAGCACGACGACTACCAGGAGCTCGAGCAGAACCGCTGGCCGCTGACGTGGCGGGGTCTGTATCCGCGTGAGCGCTGGCTGTGGTTCGAGCAGCTTTGGAGCGACGTCTGCATGCTGCGCGAGCGCTACCGGCTGATGGTGCGATCCGGGTGGTGGGAGGACGAGCTCCAGGTCGAGGCACTCGCCGCGCTGGCTGCTTGGACCGCCCGGTACGACGGCGGTGAGTGGGATGACCCGCCGGGCAAGCTCGCGCTGCTCTTGGACCTGGAGCGTGTCGCGGCGCTCCTGCGCGAGGGTGGCGAGCCCTTCCGCGTCGACCGGGACCGCGCGGCATTCACCAGCCATCTGCTCGAGATCGGTTGCCAGCCGCCCGGCTAGTTGCATAGGCTTCGCGCGGCTAGGGGTTCGTGCGGAGACGACTCGTTCATCTGTTTCTTGCGGCGGCGGCGGTCATGGCGACGGCGGCCGGACCGGCCGCGGCTCCATCCTCCGCGCAGGGGGGCTCATCGCCGTCGAGCGCCGACGTAGCGGCGTCGCTTTCCTCGCTGGCATTGGCGCCGCTGCCTACCCCCACGCCATACATGGGGGTCGACACCTGGTACGCGTTCGGCCCCGACATAGACCAGGCTGCCGTCGTGGACCTGACCGATGCCGTCGTGAGCAGCGGTCTGCGGGAAGCCGGCTACCGCTATGTCTGGCTCGACGCCGGCTGGTGGGACGGCACGCGCGACGGCGAAGGGCGGATCATGCTCGATCGCGGCCAGTGGCCGGCAGGCCTGCGCTGGCTGACCTCCTACATCCACTCCCGTGGGTTGCTGGCCGGCATCTACACCGACGCCGGGCGGGTGGGGTGCGACAACGGCGGCAGCTACGGGCACTACACGGGCGATATCGACCGGTTCGCCGCGTGGGGATTCGATGCCGTGAAGGTCGACTTCTGCGGAGCGCACACCATGGGGCTCAACCAGCAGATGGTCTACGGGCGCTTCGCCCAGGCGATCCGCGAGGATCGGCCCCAGCGCTCGATGCTGCTGGCGATCTCCAACGGAGCATTCCCGGGAGAGCCCATCTACGGCTATCCAAGCTACGGGCAGTCCGCCTACTCGAGCTACGCGTTCGGGTCGAAGATCGCGGCCAGCTGGCGTACCGGGCCCGACCTGGGATGGCCCGGCAACGTGGATTTCGGCGCCGTGCTACGCAACATCGCCGTGGACGCCTGGCATCCGGGCTCCGCCGGTCGCGGCCACTGGAACGACCCCGACTACCTGGTTCCCGATCAGGGCATGACGGTGACCGAGTTCAAGGCTCAGTTCACGATGTGGACGATGCTCGCGGCGCCGCTGATGGTGAGCGCCGACGTCTCGCAGTTGCCGCCGCCCATCATGCAGATCCTCCGCAACAGAACGGCGATCGAGATCAACCAGGACCCGCTCGGGCACCAGGCCCGCGAGGCGGCCACCGAGAGCGGCGTCGAGGTGTGGGTCAAGGCGCTGACTGGCGGTGAGCGCGCCGTGGCGTTCCTGAACACCTCCTCCAGCTCGGCCTCGGCGGTGGCGACCCGCTCGATGATGGGGCTGCGAACCGCCTGCAGATTACGGGTGAAGGCCGTGTGGGCCGGCACGCGGGCCGAC
The DNA here is from genome assembly GCA_963846075.1 of uncultured Actinomycetes bacterium. GTDB lineage: Bacteria > Actinomycetota > Thermoleophilia > Solirubrobacterales > Solirubrobacteraceae > Palsa-465. The sequence goes on from CAWJUS010000009.1 coordinate 115,019, forward strand.
GGTCAGAAGCGGGTCCCGGCGCGACTCCAAGGCGATAGCGCCGATCTGTTCCTGGTCTCGCCCGTGTGCCGCCGCCACCGGCAGCGAGATCGGTAGCCGCGAGTCGCGAGCGGCGCTACCGGCCGATATCAGGTCGGCGTAAAGGCGCAGATCAGCTCTCCATAAGGCGTGTTCACCAATGCTTATGCTGCTCTTCGGCCATTCATCGGCGGCGCTGTTGAACTGGCCCTGAAGCACCCGATGTCCGTCCACAGAAGCACACTTCCGCATGGCTATGCGGGGGGCCAGGAGCCGCACGCCAGCGGACCTTCGCCGCCCGCGGAGGGCGAGCGCCTGACTCGACGCCAGCTGCTGATCGGCGCCGCCGGATTGGCGGCGGCCGGCGGCGGCGCGTTCGGCGTCAGCAGGCTGCTCGATGGCCAGCGGCCGGTGGTGGCCACCATGGCGGCGTCGCGCTCCGGCGCCGGCGACCCGGTGCGGGCGTTCCGGACCGTGCCGGCCCTGCGACCGCCCGCTGTCGATATCGCCGGCCACAACCCGGCGCGCGGCTACCTGTTCGTGGGACCGAGCGGCGCGGTCAACGGCAACGGCTCGCAGCCCGGAGCGATGATCGTCGACCGCGTCGGCGACCCGGTGTGGTTTCAGCCGGTCTCGACGGGCGACTGGGCGGCAAACGTGCGCGTGCAGAGCTTCCGCGGACAGCCGGTCCTGACGTGGTGGGAGGGCAAGGTGGTAAACGGCTACGGCACCGGCGAAGCGGTGATCGCCGATCGCTCCTACGGAGAGATCGCCGGGGTCCGCGCGGCCAACGGTCGCCTGATGGACATGCACGAGTTTCTCCTCACGCCGCAGGGAACGGCGCTGTTCTTTCTCACCCCGGAAGCTGTCCCCCAGGACCTCACGGCGCTCCACGGCCCGCGCGGCGGACAGGTGCTCCAGACGACGATCCAGGAGGTGGACGTCCGCAGCGGCCGGCTCGTTTCCGAATGGCGCAGCCTCGAGCACGTGCCCGTCACCGAGTCATATCTGCCGCTCGCCGAGCCTTACGACTACATGCACGCCAACTCGATCGCCCTGACCAGCGACGGCAACCTGCTGGTCTCCGCGCGTCACACCTGGGCGCTCTACAAGCTCGAGCGGGGAAGCGGCGGGGTCATGTGGCGACTCGGTGGGCGCCGCAGTGACTTCGCGATCGAGCGCGGCGCCCAGTTCGCCTGGCAGCACCACGCCACGCCGCTGGGCCAGGGCCTGATCACGCTGTTCGACGACGGCTCGAACGGACCGATCAAGACCGAGACGCGGTCACGCGGCCTGTTCCTGGCGGTCGATGAGCGCGCACGCATGGTCCGGGCCAGGCGCTCATACACCCATCCCAAGGGGCTGCTGAGCGGCGCGATGGGCAGCGTTCAGGCTCGGCCCGACGGACACGTGGTCGTGGGCTGGGGCCTGGAGCCCTACACGAGCAGTTCGCCGCCGACGGCAGCGTCGTCGCGGACGCCCGGCTGCCCTCGGGCATCAACAGCTATCGCGGGTTCGTTTCGACTGGCGCGGCAAACCGCGCGCGGCCCCTGCGGTCGCCACGCGGCGTGACGCATCGTCGGGGCACACCACGGTCTACACCAGTTGGAACGGCGGCACGCACGTACGGTTCTGGAAGGTGCACGTCGGGAACTCGGCCCGCGATCTGCGCGCGGCGGGCGTCGCCAGGCACCAGGGTTTTGAGACCGCGATCCCGCTGGGCAGGGCCGCGGGGTACGTCGCGCGACGGCGCTCATCGCCACGGCAAGTCGCTGGGGCACAGCGAGCCGGTCCGCATCTGAGCGCGCGTCCGGGGATCGCTAGATAAAACGGGGCGCGCGTAGGCGCGCCCTGATAAATAGGGCGATCCCCATTCGCCAAGGAGGTAGCCGTCATGGCGCTCAGCGAACAGCACGTACCGCGAAAGACTCTCGCCTCGGAGGCGTTGAAGCTGCGCGGTGTGGACCCGGGCACCGAGGTCCCCAGTCGGGTCCTTCTGGACCAGGGCCTCGGCGACGAGCTCGCCTACGAGCTGATCTCGAGCGAGCTGCTGCTCGACGGCCAGGCTCGTCTGAACCTGGCGACCTTCGTCACCACGTGGATGCCGTCAACGGCGGCCAAGCTGATGGCAGAGACCGCCGACAAGAACATCATCGACAAGGACGAGTACCCACAGACGGCGGCGATCGAGGCCCGGTGCGTGAACATGCTGGCGGAGCTATGGAACTCCCCCCAGGGAGGTAGCGCCACCGGCTGCTCTACCACCGGCTCCAGCGAAGCGGCGATGCTCGCCGGGATGGCGATGAAGTGGCGCTGGCGCAAGCGGATGCAGGAGGCCGGCAAGCCCACCGACCGCCCAAACCTGGTGACGGGGATCAACGTCCAGGTCTGCTGGGAGAAGTTCTGCCGCTACTGGGAGGTCGAGCCCCGCCTGGTGCCGATGGAGGGCAACAGGTTCCATCTCGACGCCGAACAGGCGGCGGCCCAGTGCGACGAGAACACGATCGGCGTGGTGTCCGTGCTGGGCTCGACCTACGACGGGAGCTACGAGCCGGTGAGCCGAGATCGCCGCGGCTCTCGACCAACTGGAAAACGAGAAGGGCCTGGACGTGCCCCTGCACGTAGACACCGCCCTCCGGCGGCTTCGTCAGCCCCCTCCTGCAGCCCGAGCTCAGTCGGGACTTCCGCATTCCGCGCGTGCTGTCGATCAACGCATCGGGACACAAGTACGGCCTTGTGTATCCCGGCGTCGGCTGGGCGATCTGGCGCGACAAGGAGGCGCTTCCTCAGGAGCTGATCTTCGATGTCAACTACCTCGGCGGCCACATGCCGACGTTTTCGCTCAATTTCTCGCGTCCGGGAAGCGAGGTGATCGCCCAGTACTTCCTGTTCGTGGCGCTGGGCCGCGATGGCTACAGGAAGATGATGCAGAACACTCAGGACGTGGCCGTCTATCTCTCGAGCGAGATCGCCAAGCTCGGGCCGTACAACCTGCTGACACGAGGGACGAGAGCTGCCCGTGTTCGCGTTCGCGCTCGACCCGTCGGTCCGCAACTACACGGTGTTCGAGGTCTCAGAGCGGCTGCGCCAGCACGGTTGGCTTGTGCCCGCCTACACCTTTCCCAAGAACCGCGAGGATCTGAGCGTGCTGCGAATCGTCGTGGGGCCGGCATGCACCACGACCTCGCCGACCTGCTGATCGAGCATCTGTAGAAGAGTTCGAGACCGACTTCCTGCAGTCTCTGGACACGCCGATGCCGGGGACCAAAGCGCAGGCATTCAAGCACTGAGGTGCCACGTGAGCGCCAGCGAGTGGATCAGGCTGGTCTCGATCCCGTTCTTCACGGGCGCGGTGGGCTGGCTGATCAACTGGAGCGGGTTGATCATGCTGTTCAACCCTGTGCGCTTTCACGGCGTCGAGGTGCCCGGCGTATACGACCTCTCGCGGATTCTGCCGCGCAGGCTGCAGGAGATCCCGGGGATCATGCAGGGCGGCTATCGGCTGGCAGGGGATCGTCCCCGCCCGCGCGGCGAAGATGGGCAGCATCTGCGTCGACAAGGCGATCGCCAAGCTGGGGACGCCGGCCGAGTTCTTCGACGAGCTCGAGCCGGAAAAGATCGCCGAGCAGATGTCGGTGATGTTCAGGCCCCGGGTGCCGGAAATCGTCGATCAGACGATGCGCGAGGAGCAACCCGGGTTGTGGTCAAACGTTCCCCCGCGCGCCAAGCAGGCTCTGTACGCCCGCGTCCAGCAGCACAACAGCTGCCCGAGATCATGCACCAGATCACCGACGAGATCGGGCTGTACATCGACCAGCTGCTTGACCCCAAGGTGATGGTCATCGACCACTTCGAGCGCAACCCCGCGCTGGTCAACAAGATCTTTCTGGGGACTTCGGCGCCCGCGAGCTCAGGCTGATGGTCAACTTCGGCTTCCTGTTCGGCTTCCTATTCGGCATCCCAGTGGCGGTGATCACGCACTTCGTCCCCAACTGGTGGCTGCTGCCGGTGCTGGGAGTCATCGTCGGCTGGACGACCAACCTGCTCGGGATGTGGGTCATCTTCGAGCCGCCCGAGCCCCGCAAGATCGGCCCCTTCAAGCTGCACGGCCTGTTTGCAACGCCGCCAGGACGAGGCGGCCGAGGTCTATGCCCGGATCATCGCCGAGGACGTGGTGACGATGGAGAACTTCGGCCACGAGCTGCTGGACGGCCCGCGCGGCGACCGCACCGAGCAGATGCTGCGCGAGGCGATGGGGCCGGCCATCTACCGCGCCGCAGGCCCGCTGCGGGGTGCTGTGCGCGTGGCCGTGGGGCCGAGCGAGTACGACGAGGATCACCGAAGCCTTCGCCCGCAGCTCGAGTGATTACACGATGACCCCCTTCCAGGACGCCGAGTTCGGTCAGGAGCAAAGCGAGAACATCCGCCGCATGTTCGCCCGGCGGACGAAGGAGCTGCCGCCGGGCGACTTCGTCGAGATGATGCGCGCGGCGATCAAGGAGGACGAGTGGATGCTCTACCTCCACGGTGCTGTAATGGGCTTCGTCGGGGGCCTGATCCACCTCGGCATCTTTGGATGAGTGAGCGCGAAGCGAGTCCCGTCGAGCCAAAGGACGGCTTGGGCGCCCTGCCGGGCGTCGCGCGGCTGGCGGCCAGCGCCGCCTGGCACACGACCGGCTGGTCCGTTGACATCACGCTCCGCCTGACCAGGCGGGTGCTCGAGGTGGCAGTCGCGCCGCAGAAGGCCGGGGCGCTGGTGGAGGATGTGGCGGGGCTGCTGCGCGCGCTGCCGCCAACGAGCTGCTGGGCGAGAGCCCGGCAGACGCGGTCCCAGGCAGTGACATCGCGCGACGGTTCGTGGAGACCATCAGCCCGCAGGGCGCGCGGCCGGCGCACGTCGCGTACGTGGACGACGATCGCAACGGCCAGACGCCTCTCAGGCCCGGGGGCCAGGAGCTCATCTACCGCTCGAGGGACGTTCACTACGAGGAGGACCTCGCACCCCGCCTACGAGCGGCTCGTGGAGTCGCTGGCGCCGGATGAGGCCAGGATCCTGCGCCTGCTGCTGTTCGGAGGCCCGCAGCCCGCGGTGGACGTGCGCACCGGTGGACCGCTGGGGCTGTTGAACTCTCGGCTCCTGGCGCCGGGGCTCTACATGGACCCGGCGCCCGCGCCGGCTGCCGTTACGTCGAGCGCGTGCCCTCCTATCTGACCAACCTCCACCGTCTGGGGCTGATCTGGTTCTCGCGCGAGACGCTGCGCCACCCCGAGCTCTACCAGGTGGTCGAGGCGCAGCCCGACGTTCTGGAGGCGCTTCACTCGGTGCGCTACGCCAAGGTCGTGCGGCGCAGCATCCACCTGACGCCGTTCGGGGAGGGGTTCTGCCGGGGGGCGCTGGTGGACGACAAACGCCAGCTGGTGGGCCTGCCCGAGCATGGCTCGCCCCAGACTGGTCGCGAGCCACAGCCGCCTGAGCTGACGGCCTAGGTGTCATCGTCGCCCCTACAGCACTGTGGCCAGACGCCGGCCCGCCGCCTGAAGCTGCCTGAGACTCGAGGCCTCCATCACGGCCTGGAGGTCGAGCACGCGGGCGCCGAAGGAGTCAAGCGCCCGCGTGCCCACGATCGCGTGGCACGGCACGCCGCTCTGGCGGGCGCGGCGTGGTGACCTCGGATATGAGCCTTGCCCGCCAGGCTCTGCTCGTCAAGCTTGCCCTCGCCTGTGACCACCGCGCGCGCCCGGCGCAGGCGACGGTCGAATTCGACCGCGTCGAGCACGAACGGGGCGCCCGCTTGAAGCTCCGCGCCGAACGCGGCCCACAGGCCGCCGGAGAGGCCTCCGGCCGCGCCGGTCATCGGAATCCCACGAGGGTCGCGGTCGCCCTGGGCTGGCGCGCCTGGGCTGAAGGCGCGCCCGTCAGCCGTCGCACCTGCTCGGGACCGGCCCCCTTCTGCGGCGCGTATACGCGGGCCGCATCCTCGAACGGGGTGCGGACGTCGCAGAGCACGACGAGGCGAACGTCTGTCTAGCCCCGCCCGTTTGAGCGCCTTGATCGCGCCGGCGCCGCCGTCGGTCGTGGCGCTGCCCCCGGCGCCGATCAGAACGGTTCTGGCCCCCGCCTCGAGCGCGGCGGCGATCAGCTGCCCGGTCCCGAAGCGCTGGCCCTCATCGGGTCGCGCTCGCTCGGATGGGATCAGGTCGAGGCCGCTGGCCGCGGCGGTCTCGACGATCGCCGTCCCGCCGGGCGCCAGCGCGAACAAGGCCTCGACCTCGCGGCCCAAGCGGGTCGCCGACAACCGCCGCGCTGGGTTCCGCGCCGAGCGCCTCGGCGAGCACGGCGAGGGTCCCCTCGCCGCCGTCGGCCACGGGGCAGCGGTCGACCTCGACCCCGGCCTGCTCGAGCCCGCGGCCGATCGCCGCCGTTACCGCCGGCGGCGTCGAAGCTCTCCTTGAAGGCGTCGGGGGCGACCAGCACGGTGGTGGGGACGCCCGGGATCGCCATCTACTCGGGCGGGCCGATCGTCGCCGCCTCCGGGCCGAAGCTCTCCACGTAGCGCGCGTGCAGCTCGCCCCAGTCGGGGCGGCTCAGCCGCTCGCGCGCCTTTGGGTCACCTTCCAGCGAGGCCTCGAGCGCGTCGAGGCACGTGTGCCAGCCGGCGCTGTCGCGGGCGGCTTTGCCCCGCTCCTCCAGCGTGTCCAGCAGGGTGAGCTCGGTACCACCGGGGACGGAGCGCAGCTCGATACGCACCACGTCGGGTCCCCAGCGGAACTCCATCATCGACTGCGGCTCGTAGGCCAGCATCTCCCCCTCGAACGCCGGAAAGCGGTCCTCGGCAAACGAGAATCGCAGCGGCGCACCGGCTCGCCGCTCGCCCTCGATCGTGGTCGGGAACCAATGCTCGAGATGCCCGGCCTCGGTGATCGCCTGCCACACCTTGTCAGCGGATGGGGCAGGACGCGGGTGAAGCGAAGCCGCCATGCTCCAGCATCGGTCTGCTCTACGTCTCCGAAGCGGGTCTGGTCGGTCGTGGTCATAGCTGTCTCCTATTGTCGGTCGGGGTGGTGTCGAGGTGTCGCTCCAGGTCGTCTAGCCGCTCGGCCCACATCCGCCGATAAGGCTCGAGCCAGGCGGCGATCTCTTGAAGCGGCTCCGGGCGGACGCGGTAGAGCCGTCGCTGGGCCTCGCCGCGGACCTCCACCAGCCCCGCTTCGCGCAGGATGCGCAGGTGCTTGGAGACCGCGGGCTGGGTCAACGGGAGCCGGTCGACGAGGTAGCCGACCGGGCGCTCCGAGTCGGCGAGCAGGTCGAGGATCTGCCGGCGATGGGCTCGGCAAGGGCGTCGAAGGGAACTGCGATGCGAGAAAGTATGCCGCTTCGGCTATATAGCTGTCAAGCTATATAGCCCCGCCCGCCGAACGCTCAGGTCATCTGCCCGAGCTTGCACTCCGGGGCGGCTTGTCGCCGCGCCAGCGCAGGATCTTCGTCCCATGGCGGATGCGCCCGCCGCTCGAGTGGTCGAACGTGACCTCCACCACCAGCTCCGGGCGGAGCTCGATCCACTCGAGGTCCTTCTCGTTCTTCCAGCGGCTGGGGTCTCCGTGTCCGCGGTTACCGGTCTCGTACGGCGCGAGGCGTTCCAGCAGCGCACGCTTCTCGGCCGCCCGTAGCCCGGAGGAGTGCCCAACGACGTGCATCTTCCCCGCATCGTCGTACAGGCCCAGGATCAGCGAGCCGACGGTGTCCGCTTCCTTGCCCGGCCGGTAGCCGACGATCACCGCATCGATCGTGCGAACGCGCTTGACCTTGACCATCCCCGTGCGCTGTCCCGGCCGGTACGACGCACCGGCCTCTTTCGCCACCACTCCCTCGCCGGACAGGAGCCACGGCTCTGCCTGCTCGCGCACGTCCGTCAACGGCGTCAGCTTCACGCTTCCATCCGAGAGCAGTTCCTCCAGCGCCCGGCGGCGCTCGGCGAACGGCTGCGCCAGCAGGGCGTCGTCGTCGCGGGCCAGCAGATCGAAGGCCGCGTAGCGGGCGGGTGTCTGCTCAGCCAGCATCGCGATCCGCGACGCCGCGGGGTGGATGCGTTGCTGCAGGGCGCCGAAATCCTGCGTGGGGTTGGCGGGATCGGAGTCATCGTCGATCACGATCTCGCCATCGAGGACGTAGCGGCCCGGCGGGAACGCGAGCTCGGGGAAGTAGCGGCCCAGCGGCTTGCCGCTGCGCGACTGGATCATCAGCTCGCTGCCGTCGACGAACGCGATCGCGCGGAAGCCGTCGTACTTGGGCTCATACCGCCACTGCTCCCCGGTTGGCAGCTCGGGCCGCGAGCGTGCGAGCTGCGGTTCGATCGGCGGCTTCAGAGGCAGCGACACGACCGGCGATGCTAGCCCCCTGGGCGGCCGTGAAGCTGCCCGCTACGATCGTCTCGAGCGATGGCCGCCGAGCGCGCAACCACTGCCGAGGAGGAGTATCTCGAGAGCCTCTTCTGGCTGTACGAGGCCGGCCTGCCGATGACCGGAGCGAACCTTGCCCGGGCGATGCAGCTCTCGGCACCCACCGTGCACGAGATGCTGGGCCGTCTGGAGCGCGACGGATATATCGCCCGCGACTCCCATCGGGAGATCGGCTTCACGTCGCGGGGTCGAGACCATGCCGAGCGCATCGTCAGCCGCCACCGGATGATCGAGCGCTTTCTGACCGACGTGGTGGGCGTCCCCTGGGATGATGTCCACGAGGAGGCTGAGCGACTCGAGCACGCCATGACTCCGCGCTTCGAGGCCTACGTGCGCGCCACGGTGGGCGACGCCAAGACCTGTCCTCATGGCCATCCGATCCGCGTCGGCGAGCGGATCGACGGCGTGCCGCTGGCCGACTGTGAGCCCGGCGCCGAGGTCACGATCCTGCGCCTCGAGAACGAGGCCGAGGATCTGCTGCACTACCTGAAGGAGTCTGGAATCGAGCCCGGCCTGCAGGGCCGGGTGGCGAGCAACGAAGACGGCTTTGTGACCGTGCACAGCGATGGGCGCACGGCCACGGTGACGGTCAGCGTCGCCGAGACCGTGTCGGTCCTGGCCGACCCCTCGCCGCCCGCTCGCATCGCGCTGCCGGAGCAGCTCGTGCTCGGACGCGAGCGCTACGGGCGCTGAGCTGGGGCCGCGGGCGCTACGGGCGCTGAGCGTCCGTCTCTGGCGGGCCGGCGGGGAGCATCAACGGCGGCGGTGGAAGCGCCGCCGGCCCGAGATCCACTTGCGAATCTGCTCGTAGATCGCCGGGTGGTTGAGCAGCTGGAAGTGGTTGATGCCACCCACGTGGCGGTAATGGTCGACGGGAAACGTCAGCTTCTTGCCCTTCTCCCCGCACGCCCAGGCGCTGGGACCTATCACCAGCAGATCCCCCAGGAGCCTGCCGGAGAGCCCGTCGGGGTCGCGCGAAAGGCTCGCGGAGACGAAGTAGTGGTTGGCGCAACGCAGGAACGGAATTTCCCTGGCCGGGCGCTTGCCGTAGGCGTCCGCGTCGTAGTCGCGCCAGTCGTCCTCCAGCAAATAGCCGAAACGGAGGTCCTTCACCCCGGCGCTGCGCAGGTTGAGCGCGCTCGACATGCCCTTCGTCTCCGGCAACATCGCCAGCCTTGCGCTGGCGGCGTTGGCGGCACGCTCGAGTGGAGCGCCCAGGTGTGGGCAGCCGAGCATGAATACGTGCCGGACCTTCGAGACCCAATCCATCCCGGCGCCCTGATGACAGGCGCTGCGGCTCGCGAGTCCTCCCATCGAGTGGCCGATCAGGGCGATCTCATATTGCTCGACGGGCCACGCGGCGGTCAGCTTGTCGAGCAGCTCGGCAAGGTCACGGCCGTTGTCGGAGATGTGGCGGCCGCTGTTGTAGCGGACGTAAACAGGTGTGTAGCCGAGCTCGGTTCGCAGGCGGGGACCGTAGGGGACGCACTGGAGGGCGCCCAAGGACCATGCCTCCTCCGTCTCGCACAGACCGTGCACGAAGACCGCGATCTTGCCCGTGGCCTCGGGAAACGCGGCCTTGACTGCGGGCCTCGTCAGCTCGATTGACCCCCCGCGGCTGCGAACCGACATGCGGATCGCCAGCGGGCTCCCCCGCTCCTCCAGGCGGTCGCCGAACGCGCCGTTCAGCGCCCCGATCGCCAGCCTTCCCCTCGGAGCTTGCTCCATCGAGGGCGCCTCGGGATCCCAGTTCAGGCTCACCGCCTCGGCCCCGGCACGAGTGGCTTTGCTCAGTGCACCGCGCACCGTGCCGTACACGGCGTGCGAGACGCCGTCGTGGATCAGCTTCACGGGCGCGGCTGCGGCGCCCAGCGAACCCCACACGCGTCCGGCGATCCCCTCGTGCATCTCCTCGATGCGTGCGGCCGCGCCTCCGATCGCCTCTCCCGCCAGGTCGCCGAGTGCGCGGATCTCTCGCGACTGCATTGCAAAAACAGTAAACCACTGTTCACTGACGGATTGCACCTATTCACTGACGGATTGCACCTATGGTGAGCGGATGCTGCTGCGCGATGATGACCGCGGGGTGCTGGTGATCGGTCAGACGTCCCACGCCTGGCTGTCGGGGCAGCTCGCCCGCGCGTGGGGCAACTCGCGCTTCCCGGCGCCGGCGCCGCGCGAAGAAGTCTGCCTAGCCGCCGAGCAGCACGACGTCGGCATGTCGCTCTGGGATCTGGAGCCGACGTTCAACCCCCGAACCGGTCTGCCCCACTCGTTCCTGGAGATGCCGCTGGCGACCCATCTCGCGCTATGGAGCGCGGCTCCGCGGCGACTGCTTACGCAGAGCCGCTACGCCGCGCTGCTGGTCTCGATGCACGGATCACGGCTCTACAGGCGACGGGAGCTCGACACCCTCGACGAGGCGGATGCAGCGGCGATCCGGGCCTACCTCACGGCGCAGGATCGCTTCCAGGAGGAGCTTTCGGCCTCGCTCGCCCGCGACACGCTGACGGCTGCGTCGGCCCGCGAGGAGACGGTCGCGCGCAACAGTCAGCTGCTGTGGACGTGGGATGCGCTCTCGCTGGCCATCTGCCTCGGCGAGCCGTCGGGCTCGGTCAGCGCCGTGCCCATGAACGACGACAACAGCGAGGTGCGGCTCTCGGCGATACAGAACCAGCACCGCCTACGTCTCGAGCCTTGGCCGTTTGCCGACGAGGCAGTGTTCGTGCACTGCGAGGGACGTCGGCTTGAGCACCACAGCGAGGACGAGCGCACGCTGCACGCTGCGCTCGCCGAGGCACCCTGGGAGACACTCCGCGTCGAGCTGGTGGCGGGCTGAGGCTCTGAGGCGACGCTACGCCGCCGGCGCCCCGACGGCTGCGATCTCGGCGTAGGCGTCCGCCAGTCGCTTCACGCCCTCCTCGATCTCCGCTCGGCGTCACACCCGAGTAGGCGAGGCGGAAGCTCGAGTCGGCACCCTCGAGCACGAAGTCGGAGCCCTTGACGAACTGCACGCCACGATCGCCCGCGGCCTTGAAGAGCGCGGCGACATCGGTTCCCCGCGGCAGCTCCACCCACAAGAAGTAACCACCCTGGGGTTCGATGAAGCGAGCCTCGGGCAGCTCGCGGCCGAGTGCCTCGCACAGCGTCTGCGCCCGCTCTCTAAGCGCCTCCTTGACCGTTTCGATCGACCGCTCCAGCGCGCCGGAGGCGGCGAACTCGTAGACGATTGCCTGGGAGACCATGCTCGGCGAGATGTAGGTGCTGGTGGCGAGCTTGGCGATCCGCCCGATCAACTCCTCGGGTCCCACCAGATACCCAACGCGAATGCCGGGACAGACGGTTTTGGAGAACGAGGAGGCATACACGACGGTATGGCCGTCGAGCGAGAGGATCGTCGGCAGCTGCTCGCCCTCGAAGCGGAGCGCCACGTAGGGGTCGTCCTCAAAGATCGTGAAGCCGTGGGCGCGGGCCAGTTCGAGCAGCCGCTCGCGCTTGTCGATCGAGAGCGTGTAGCCGGCTGGGTTCTGGAAGTTGGGAATGATGTGCGCCAACTTCGGCTTCGTTCCGGAAAGCAGCACGCGCTCGAGTGCCGCGACGTCGATCCCATCCGGCTCGAGCTCGACCATCCGTACGTCGGCACCCCGGCCGCGCAGCGACAGCAGCGTACGGTCATACGTTGGCCGCTCCACGATCACCGAGTCGCCTCGGTTCACCAGCGCGTCGAACAGAAATGCGTCGGCCTGCATCGAGCCGTTGGTGACCAGCACGCGCTCGGGCTCGACGCCATGCTGCTCGGCGATCCACCTGCGCAGCGGCAGGTAGCCGACGGACGTTCCGTAGGCGGTCGCACCGGCCGGATCGTTGTGGAACGCGCGCTCCGAGGCGGCTCGCAGCCCCTCGACGTCGACGATGTCCAGAGATGGGGCACCGCGGGCGAACGAGATCGGCTTCGTCATCGCGCCCGAAGACTACGGGCTCCGGTCCCTGAACGCTATTAGAGTTCATCCGGAAAGCCGCCGCCAGACGTGCGCGGTGGGTTTCCGGATGGGCTCTTGCGATTCTCGGGGCCCTCCAACTCGACCTCGATGATCGCTCGGTCCGACCCCTCGTAACCGCGGACGTCGACGCCGTGCACACCGGGTAGGGCGGATAGCTCCTGTTCGAACGCGCGCAGCGAGTCCGTGCCCGCAAACGGCCCAGCCGAGATCGTCACCCGGTTCGCCCGCTGCTCCGAGGCGGTGAACGAAGCTCGCTCATAGCCGTCGAGAAGGTCTCGCGTTGCGGTCAGCAGGCTGGACTGGAGCTCGGCCAGGACATCGACCCGTGGGTCGGAGCGAAGCCGCGCCTGGCGAAGAGCGTGATGTACGGGCGAGGGGGCGGGAGGTGCGGGCCGGGCCTGCGGCGGCGGTTCGTCGGTCGCGCGGCGGGGGCGGGATCGGGGGTGCCTCGACCGGGGGCGGCTCGGCGAGCGCGGGGGCGGCTCGGCGGCGTGCGGAGGATCCGCGGCCTGAGGCGGCGGCTCGGACGCCTGCGGTTCGGCCGCGGGTGGCTGGATAGGGAGCGGCTCAGAAGCTGTCGAGTCAGGCACAGCGCGTTCGGGCAACGGGGCGCGCGACGCAGTTAGACCGGCGATGCGCGCGTTGCGGGCACGCTGAAGCGCCTCCGCAAGCGGCCCAGAGCGCCCGCGCGGCCGGTCGACCGGCTCGTCGCTGTCGAGCCCGGCCGCGGCGTCCGGCGCGGGCGGAACGCCAGCCGTGGCCTCGGCGTCCGGCGCGGCGCCCGGCGGTGATGAGGAATCTGCATCCGAGGGGTTCACCGGCACTTGTGTCTCGCGCGGGACGCGACCGGGAACGAGCTCGGCTTGAATTTCGCGCAGGCGGCGATCGATCTCTTCGAGTCGTCCCGCGACATTCGGCGCCCAGTCGGACATCGGCGAAGCGAGCGTACCGCCCTCTGCGGCGCAGCCGTGCATCGATGATTGCGCGACGAACCCGCTCCGCTTCGAGCGAGCACGCGGCGCCGCTAGGCCGCGGCCGGTCCAGCAGCGCCAACCAGCGACACGGCCAGTTCGGCGACGTTGGTCGGCGTTCGCCCGACCTGCACCCCCTTGGCCTCGAGCGCTTCCGCCTTGGCCGCGGCCGTCCCCCGCGAACCAGAGACGATCGCGCCGGCGTGGCCCATGGTCTTGCCGGGCGGAGCGGTGAAGCCGGCGATGTAGGCGACTACGGGCTTGGTCATGTTGTCGGCCACGAACTCCGCGGCGCGCTCCTCGGCATCGCCACCTATCTCGCCGCACATGACGACCAGCTCGGTGTCCGGATCGTCTTGGAACATCGCCAGCATGTCGATGAAGTCGGAACCGGGCACCGGGTCGCCGCCGATCCCGACGATCGTTGAGTTGCCGAAGCCACGCTGCGCCAGGACGTTACCGATCTGGTACGTGAGCGTCCCGGACCGCGACACCACTCCCACGTTGCCCTGCTTGAAGAAGGCGGCCGGGATGATGCCGACGTTCGCCTTTCCGGGCGAGAGGATGCCGGGGCAGTTGGGCCCGATCAGCCGGGACCGTCCGTGATTCTTCAGCGCGTTGAAGACCCGCAGCTCGTCGTGCGCGGGGATGCCTTCGGTGATGGCCACGATCAGCTCGATGCCGGCGTCCTCGGCCTCGAGGATCGAGTCGGCGGCAAACCGAGGTGGCACGAAGACCATCGCCGTGTTGGCCTGGGTCTCGGCCACCGCCTCGTGGAAGGTGTTGTAGACGGGGATGCCCTCCACATCCTGGCCACCCTTGCCGGGAGTTACCCCGGATACGACCTGCGTCCCGTAGTCGCGGTTGCGAAGCGAATGGAACGTACCCTCCCGGCCGGTAATTCCTGAGACGCAGAGCCGCGTGCCCGAGTCGACGAGAATGCTCACCGGGCTAGCTCCACCACCTTCTCGGCAGCGCCATCCATCGTCGTGGGCGACATGGACGTTGGGGAGGTCGGCCTCCGCGAGCAGGCGCCGGCCTTGCTCGTCGTTGGTGCCGTCGAGACGGACGACGAATGGAACCGTGGGCTTGATTTGGGCAAAGGCCTCAATCAGTCCCTTGGCCACCTCGTCGCAACGCGTGATGCCGCCAAAGATGTTGAACAGCACTGCCTTTACCTTCTCGTCCGAGAGGATTACCTCGACGGCATTGGTGATGGCCTCCGCTTTAGAGCCGCCCCCGGCGTCGAGAAAGTTTGCCGGTGAGCCGCCGGCCTGTGCGACGACGTCGAGCGTCGACATCACCAGCCCGGCACCGTTGCCCAGGATGCCGATGTCGCCGTCGAGCTTGACGTAGGTCAAGCCGCGTTCCTTGGCCATGCGCTCCTGGGGATCTTCGGCGGACGGGTCGCGCAGTCCGGCGTTCTCGGGGTGACGGAAGAGCGCGTTGTCGTCGAGCGTCACCTTGGCGTCGAGCGCCTTCACGTCGCGGTCCGGGGTGACGATCATCGGATTGACCTCGACCAGCGTCGCCTCCTCGGCGGTGAACGCGTCATAGAGCTTGCCCAGCATCACGCCGACCGGGCGCACGACGTCTTCATCGACCTTTGCCTCGAAAGCCAGACGCCGGCCGTGGAAGTCCTGAAAACCGACGAGCGGATCGACGTGCAGGCGGGCGATGGCCTCAGGATCCTCGTCGGCCACTTGCTCGATGTCCATGCCGCCCTTGGTGGAGAGCATCAGCAGCGGCGCCTTCTGGGAGCGGTCGAAGATCACGGACGCGTAGTACTCCGAGGCGATCTCGGATGCTCCCTCCACCCACACCTCATGCACGGTCAAGCCGCGGATGTCCATCCCCAGGATCGCGTTTGCGTGCTCCTCGGCCTCAGCGCGGTCGTTGGCCACCTTGATTCCGCCCGCCTTGCCGCGGCCCCCGATCTGGACCTGGGCCTTGATCACGCAGGGATAGCCGATCTCCTCGGCGGCCTCTACCGCCTCCTCCACGCTCTGCGCCGGCCTGCCGGACGGCACCGGCACCCCATGGCGTGCGAACAGCTGCTTGCCTTGGTATTCGAGCAGATCCATCGGCGCGGAATGTATACATCCACGCGACGTCCGGTCGCGCGGGCCGAATCGATCCCTTCCCCTCCGGCATCGCGTAACGATGCAGCCAGGCAGGCCCTCTTCCCGCGCCGACGCTGTGGCATCATGCCGCGGCCATGGCGATCCCGAAGAACATCACGTTCGTGACCTTTGACGTGTACGGCACGCTGATCGACTGGGAGACGGGAGCCTACGACGCGTTCAGCGCCGAGGCCGACCGGGACGGCTTCACGATCGAAAGGGACGAGCTGATCCCGCTGTTCCACGAGATCCAGCAGCAGATCGAGGCCGGTTCGTACGAGCTATACGCCGAAGTGCTGCGGCGTACCGCCGTGCAGATCGCCAAGCGGCTGGGATGGCCGCTTGAGCCCTCTCGATCGGGCTTCCTGCCCGACTCGGTGCAGCGCTGGCGGCCGTTCAAGGAAACCAACTCGGTGCTTCAGAAGATCGCCAAGAAGCACAAGGTCGGCTTGATCTCCAACATCGACGACAAGCTGCTGGGGCAGACGCGTCGCCACATCCCGATCGACTTCGATCTAGTCGTCACGGCCCAGCAGGTCCGCTCATACAAACCCGACCCGGCCCATTTCAACGAGTGTGAGCGCCGCATCGGCGGCAAGCGGGGATGGGTCCACATCGCCGCCAGCTACTACCACGACGTCGAGCCCTGCCTGAAGAAGAGGGTGCCCGTCATCTGGGTCAACCGCACCAAGCAGGAACTGGAGAGCGGGCAAAAGAAGCCTGATGCCGAGGTCGCCAATCTGCGAGAGGCCGCGAAGCTGATCGGCGTCTCCTAGAGCTCGAGCGGGCCGGTACCGGACGCCGTTACCTTGCGCCTGCTAGCGCTACACGCCGACGTCATCGTGGCCGTCAGCCGCGTGTGGCAGACAACGTGCACGGCGGTCCGCCACGGCGAGGAAGGGTTCCTGATCGACTCGCCCGTCTACCCCGACGAGCTTGACGCCCTACCCGACGTCCTCTCGCAGGCTGGCTTCCCCGTCTCGGGGCTGCTAGCGACCCACGCAGACTGGGACCACCTGCTGGGGCGTCTCGCGTTTCCGGATCTCGCCTTGGGTTGCGGCGAGACCACCGCCGCTCGCCTGGCGGCGGAGCCCGGCGCCGCCCAGAGAGCACTGCGCGACTTCGACGACGAGCACTACGTCGAGGGCCGGAAGCCGTTGACGCTCGGTGGCGTACAGAGGCTCCCCGTGCCCGGCAAGCTGTCAATCGGCTCGGAGCAGGAGCTCGAGCTGCACCCTGCTGACGGCCACACGGCGGACGGCACAGCGGTCTGGATCCCGTGGGCCGGGGTCCTAGTCTGCGGGGACTACCTCTCGCCGGTAGAGATCCCGATGCTCTCTCCCGGGGGATCGAAGGACGCCTATGTGGCCACGCTTGCTGGGCTGAGGCCGCTAGTCACTCACGCGCAGAGCGTCGTACCGGGCCACGGCGGTCCCGTCTCGTGTCAGCAGGCACTGTCGCTGTTGGACGAGGACGTCGCCTACCTTCGGGGGTTGTCGTCATCCGACGCGCTTTTGCCCGGCTCGAGAAACAGCGCCAGGCAGCGGCAGATCCACGAGCAGAACCGGCGCAGGTTGCGACATCGCGGCTAGCGGCCCGCAGTCTTCGCGCTCAAGCGCTAGCCGCTGATCACTGCCAGCGTGTCGCCGGTGGCGACCGACGAGCCCACGGCGATCGGCAGCTCGGCGATGGTGCCCGATTTGTGCGCGGTGATCTCGTTCTCCATCTTCATCGCCTCGACCACAGCGATCAATGCTCCCTCGTCAACGGTGGCACCTTGTTCCACCGCAACCCTGAGCACCGTCCCCTGGATCGGCGAGGCCAGCTGATCACCGCCCCCAGCGCCGCCGCCGGCCCGGGCTCGCTCGGCGCGCCGCGGGGCCTTGCGGCCAACCGCCGCCAGCGCTGCACCGACCGGCGCGCCGCCGTTGCCCGCGGCGCTGGCCGCCAGCGGCGGACCGATCACCTTGACGTCGAAGCGCTTGCCGGAGACCTCGACCGTGTAGGCCTGCTCCACCGCTGGCTCCTGGTCCTCTCCCTCGTCCGCCGGCGCCTCGGGCTTGGGGAACGCGAGTCCGTTCAGCCACTGGCGGTCCTCGATCAGATCGCGACACGTTTCTGCTTCAGCCCACTGGCGGGTCTGCAGAATCGCCTGATGAAACGGCAACAGCGTCTTCAGGCCGCCGATCTCGTACTCACCCAAGGCGCGCACCATGCGGGCCGTTGCCTGCTCGCGGTCCACGTCCCAGACGATCAGCTTGGCGACCATCGGGTCGTACATCGGCGTAATCGCGGACCCCGGGCCGACGCCCGAGTCAACGCGCACGCCGGGTCCCGCAGGCTCCCGGTAGGAAGAGATCTCGCCCGGTGCGGGGGCAAAGTTCTTGGAGGCGTCCTCGGCGTTGATGCGGCACTCGATGGCGTGGCCGCGCAGCTCGACGTCGCCTTGGGCGATAGACAGCGGCTCACCGGCGGCGACGCGAATGCCTTCCCTGACGATGTCGATGCCGGTCACCATCTCGGTCACGCAGTGCTCGACCTGGACCCGAGTGTTCATCTCCAGGAAGAAGTACTCCGCCTGCTTGGCGCCCTCGTGCGTGACGAGCAGACCTTCGATCGTGCCTGCGCCGGTATAGCCGACGGCCGCCGCGGCGTCGGTGGCGATCTTGCCGATCCGCGCTCGCAGCTCGTCGTCGACCAGCGGTCCCGGCGCCTCCTCGATCAACTTCTGGTGGCGACGCTGCAACGAGCAGTCACGCTCGCCGAGATGGATCACGTTGCCGTGCTTGTCAGCCAACACCTGGACCTCGACGTGCCGGGGGTCGGGCAGGTAGCGCTCGAGGTACACCGTGGGGTCGGAGAAGAACTTCTCGCCCTCCCGCGCCGCACCCTCGAGCGCCTCGCTCAGCTTGTCCTCGGAATCCGCCACGCGGAAGCCCTTCCCACCGCCGCCGCCCGCCGCCTTGACGGCAACCGGATAGCCGATCGTCTCCTGGATCAGCTCGCGTGCCTCGTCCACGCTCGATACCGGCTCCGTCGTTCCGGGCACGATCGGAACACCGGCCTCCTTCATCAGCTTCCGGGCGCGGGTCTTGGAGCCCATGGCCTCGATCGCCGATGAAGGTGGCCCGATGAACGTGATCTGGCGCTCCTCCAGCGCGGCGGCGAAAGCCGCGTTCTCGGCCAGGAACCCGTAGCCAGGATGGACCGCCTCGGCGCCCGACCGCTCGACGGCCTCGATCAGCTTGGCGATGTTGAGGTAGCTCTCGCTCGCGGGTCCCGGGCCGAGCAGGAAGGCTTCATCGGCGCGCTTGACGTGGATCGCATCGCGATCGAGCTCCGAGTACACCGCCACGGTGGCGATGCCCATCTCCCCGCAAGCGCGAATGACCCTGACCGCGATCTCGCCGCGGTTGGCGATTAGGACCTTCGAGAACATCAGCGCGGCAGGACTTTAGCGGGGCTCGACGGAACGACCGGTAGCGCTCGTCCCTACGACGCGCGCTCCACCATCCCGGCGCCGACGGTGTCGCCGGTCGCCTCGTCGATCAGGATGAAGCTCCCCGTGGCCCGGTTGCCGACGTAGGAATCGACGATGACCGGGGCGCTGGTGCGCAGATGCACGCGTCCGATCTCGTTCAGAGCCAGGTGCTCGGCGGACTCCTCGGCAAGCGAGTTGACGTCGACTCGGTGGTCGAGAGTTTGCACGATCGCCCGGGCACTGTGAGTCGTTTGCTTGAGCGCGTAGCGTCCCCCGGCGCGCAAAGGTCGCTCGCTCATCCAGCACACCGTTGCCTCTAGCTCGCGAGCCGCCGTCGGCGGTTCTCCGGGGTGGACGAGCATGTCGCCTCGCGAGATGTCGATGTGGTCCGCCAGACGAAGCGTTACGGACATCGGGGGAAAGGCCATCTGGAGCTCGTGCTCGAAGGCTTCGATCGCCTCGACGCGCGTCCGTTGGCCGCCGGGCAGCACGAGCACCTCGTCTCCGGGGCGGAGGATCCCGCCTGCCAGCTGGCCCGCGTATCCCCGGTAGTCGGGGTGGGTCTCGGAGGTCGGGCGGATCACCCACTGGACCGGAAAGCGCAGTTCGGTCAGGTTGCGTCCGGGGGCGATCACGATGTGCTCCAGGTGGTAGAGCAGCGGCGGTCCTTCGTACCAGGCCATGTTCCCCGAGCGCTCGACGACGTTGTCGCCGTTGAGCGCGGAGATCGGGATGAAGGTGACGTCCGGTAGGCCGAGGCGAGCGGTCCAGTCCGTCAACTCCTCCACGATCCGATCGAAAACCGCTTCGTCGTGATCGACCATGTCCATCTTGTTCACGCACACCACCACGTGCGGGATCCGCAGCAGCGAGGCGATGTACAGGTGGCGGCGTGTCTGCTCCGTCAGGGCCCATGCGGGCATCGACGAGGACCACCGAGAGCTCGGCGGTCGAGGCGCCCGTCACCATGTTGCGGGTGTACTGCTCGTGGCCGGGGGTGTCGGCGATGATGAACTTGCGGCGCGGTGTGGCGAAGTAGCGATACGCGACGTCGATGGTGATCCCCTGCTCGCGCTCGGCGCGCAGACCGTCGGTGAGCAGGGCCAGGTTGACGTAGCCGTCGCCGCGTCGCTCCGAGGTGCGCACGACGTGCTCCAGCTGGTCCTCGAGGATCGCCTTGGAGTCGTGCAGGAGGCGGCCGATCAAGGTGGACTTGCCGTCATCGACCGAGCCGGCGGTCGCCAAGCGGAGCAGCTCGCTCGTGCGGGAGTGGGCAAGATGCCCGTTGGTCGCCGCGCCCGGCGCCATCAGAAGTATCCCTCCCGTTTGCGGTCCTCCATCGCCGCCTCCGTCACGCGATCGTCGGCGCGCGTCTCGCCGCGCTCGGTGATGCGAGTGGCGGCGATTTCGGCGACCACCGCTTCCAACGTCGACGCCCGCGAGCGCACGGCACCGGTGCACGTCATGTCGCCCACGGTCCTGTAGCGGACGGAGGCATCGAAGGTCTCCTCCCCGTCGATCAGCGGCACGTAGGGGTTCGCGGCGTAGAGCATCCCGTCCCGCTCGAACACCTGACGGGTGTGCGCGAAGTAGATCGCGGGCACCTCGAGGCGCTCCTGGGCGATGTACTGCCAGACGTCGAGCTCCGTCCAGTTCGAAAGCGGGAACACGCGCACGTGCTCGCCGCGCCGGACGCGGCCGTTGTAGAGGTTCCACAGCTCCGGTCGCTGGCGCTTGGGGTCCCACTGGCCGAAGTCGTCGCGAAACGAGAAAACCCGCTCCTTGGCACGTGCACGCTCCTCGTCCCGGCGGGCGCCACCGAATGCGGCGTCAAAGCCGTGCTCGGCGATCGTGTCCAGCAGCGTGACCGTCTGCAGCCGGTTGCGGGAGGCCCGGGGGCCGGTCTCCTCCGCGACGCGTCCGGCGTCGATCGAATCCTGGACACTGGCCACGATCAGCCGCTCGCCGAGCCGGGAGATCAGCCGATCGCGGAACTCCATCACCTCGGGGAAGTTGTGGCCGGTGTCGACGTGCATCACCGGAAACGGGAAGCGGCCCGGGCGAAACGCCTTCTCCGCAAGCCGCAGCAGCACCAGCGAGTCCTTGCCGCCGGAGAACAGCAGCACCGGCCGCTCGAGCTCGGCCGCTACCTCGCGGAAGATGTGGATGGCCTCTGACTCGAGCTCATCCACGTGTGAGAGCTCGTACGTGAGCGGGTTCATCGTGCTCCTCCTCCGGCCGTCCAGGCCGGCAGTTCGATCCGCTCGTTCGGCATTTCGGTCGCTAGTGGGTCGCGCTTATCGCGCTCAGAGATGAATGCCGCACTCGGTCTTGTCCTGCCCTGCCCAGCGGCCGTCGCGACCCTGTCCGGGCCGGGTGCAAGGTGCGCACCCGATCGAGCTGTACCCCTGGTCGTGCAGCGGGTGATACGGCAGCCCGTGCAGCGAGATGTAGTCCCAGACGTCCTTCTCCGACCAGTCCACCAGGGGGTTGAGCTTCCAGATCCCACGCCGGGAGTCCTGTTCGACCTTGGGCGCGGCAGCGCGTGTCGGCGCCTGCTCACGGCGGACGCCCGTGATCCAGGCATCGACGTCCGAGAGGGCGCGCTCGAGCGCGGCGACCTTGGCCTGGCCGCAGCAATGGCTCGCGGTCCAAGAACCGTTTGTGCTGCGGGCGTCCACGGCTTCGATCCGCATACCGAAGCGGTCCTCGAACGCCCTCCACGTCTCGAGTGTCTCCGGGAACAGGACGCCCGTGTCGATCACGAACACCCGCGCCGTCGGCTCGCGCTCGGCCAGCATGTGGACAAGTACCGACTCCTCCTTCTGGAACGAGCAGGCCAGCGTCAGGCGCGGATGAAAACGCTCGATGGCATAGCTCAAGACCTCCTCGGCCGAAGCTGTGTCTGGTAGATCGGGGGCAGTGATGGCCATGACTCTAGTGTGCGTCTCTCAGACCGCGCATTCGCCCTCGCCGCGAATCACTTCGAACGGCCCGGACCGCTCCCAGTCGATGAAGTAGTTCATGTTCTCGAGGGTGAACTCGACCGGCATCGTCAGGTCCTTTACGCGTGACTCGAACTCTTGCGGGCCGACCCGATCGACGAACGCGTTGAACTCCTCGTCCGCATTGCGCTCGGACTCGTAGTAGCGGACCCACCGCTCCACCGCCTCCGGTATCCGCTTTGCGGGCAGGCGGGCCTTCAGTCGCTGGCCGTAGCGCACGTCGCCGCCCTCATAGGCGCCGCCAATGTGCGGGATGTAGGCGGGGATCGTGTGATCGCCGACCTTGATCGAGGCGCCGTAGAAGCCGATGTTCGCGATGTGGTGCTGCCCGCAGCCGTTGGGGCAACCGGACATCTTTACGTGTATCCGGCGCGTCAGCTCGTCCTCGAGATGCATCTGCACGAGCCGGTCGTGAATCGCCTCGTTGAGCCCCATCGAGCTGGTGATACCGAGCTTGCAGGAGTCGGTCCCCGGGCAGCTGACGACGTCCGTGATCTCGTCGGCGCCGGCGTCGGCGAGCCCGAGCTCGTCAAGGCGCGTCCAGACCTCATAGATCGACTCGTCCCTGACCCAGCGCAACACGAGGTTCTGGTGGACGGTCGTACGAGCGTAGCCGCCGGTGTATTCGCGCATCACCCGCGCCAGCCCGCGGAATTGATCCGGGGTCAGATCGCCGCGGGGGACCTTGACCTCGACCGTCGAGAAGCCATCCTGCCGCTGCGCCATGACGTTGGTCGCGACGAAATGGTCGAACTCCTTCAGGTCGCCGTTCGGGCTCGCGCTCGACTGGGGCTTCGGCGGCGCCTCCTGCTGCTCCTCGTCTTCGAACAGCAGCGGGGCCAGCGAGAAGTCGCGCTCGGAGACCCAGTCACCCTCGAGCTCCTCCTCCACCTGCTCACGGAAGGCGTCGATGCCGATCTTGTCGACCAGGACCTTGATCCGCGCCCGCGCCCTATTGGCGCGCAGCCACTCCTGGCGGTCGAAGATTCGCATGCAGGCCTCGGTGACCTTCAGGTAGTCGCCGTTGTCGAGCTCCACGAACTCGTACAGCGTCGGCGCCAGCCGGGGCATGATCGAGGTCCCGCCGCCGACGCGGACCTCGACCCCGCGCACGCCGTCCCGGAGGCGAGGGATGAAGGCCACGTCGTGGATGCGGGTGATCGCGTTGTCCTCGTCCGTTGCGGCGAACGCGGTCTTGACCTTGCGTGGCATGGCCTGCGTCGTCGGATGGCGGACGAAGTAGCGCACGTATGCCCCCGCATACGGCGTGACGTCGAACAGCTCCCCGGGTAGCACGCCCGCCCGCGGATCGCCGGTGACGTTGCGCATCGTGTTCCCGCATCCCTCGCGGCTTGACAGGCCGGCCTCGCCCAGGTCGCGGATCAGCTTGGCGGCGTCCGGCAGCGGCACGTGGTGCATCTGGATGTTCTGCCGGGTCGTTATGTGGCCCTTGCGCAGCGGGACGTACTCCTCGATCCCGGCGGCGAACGCGTCGAGCTGGTCCGGGGTGACGCCACCGAACGGGAGCTTGACCCTGACCATCTGGACGTCGGGCTGGCGCTGGCCGTAGACGCCCTGCTTGAGGCGGAACTTGATGAACTCGTCGCCCTCGAGCTCGCCCTTCAGAAAGCGCGTGGACTCGGTGTCGAAGTCGTCGAACTCTCGCTCCAGCACCGGGATGATGTGCCCAGGGACGTCCCTGAGCACTTCGGGGCGCTCGAGCGAGCCCTCCCGGCCGTGGTGAGCGCCCAGCCAGCCGCCGGGGCCACGGTCCTGGTCTGCCGCGCGATCGGCAGTGGGGCTGTCGAGTGATGCGGGCTCCATTGACGTTCCTTTTCGCTCGGGAAGTGAAAGGCAGTCGTCCGGCCTAGGACGCCGCGCTCGTACCGAGCATAGAAATGTACCAAAAGGCAATCCGTTTATAGGGATTTATCGGTGGCTGCAGGGGCTTTCTAGTTCTAGGGTCACCGCACCCGCGTTCGTGCCGCCCCGCGGCTCGGTGCGCGGCGCGAGCGCTCAGTCCCGCGGCGCGGGAAGGCTCACTCCCAGGGCGCGGAAGGGCTGGGCGCTCGGCTCACGCCTTCGTGCAGCGCCGCCTGCCGCCACGGATCGAGACGAGAAGCCGTCGGGGCCGGCGGGGGAGCCGTCTCGCGCATGAATCGCTCGAGCGCGGCGACCACCGCGGCGGCCTCCTCGGGAGAGGCGCCGGGGGCGACGATGCTCAGCTGCGGCCTGCGGTTCATGGCCGGTACGAGGCTATCGTGCCCAATCCGGTGCCCGACCTGCCGGTCCTCCATTACGACGCCGTGCTCACAGCGGTGACGCCCATGGCGGCGATTGAGCGCGTACGAGCGGCGCTGGTCCGATTCCACGCCGGCGAGTGGGTGATGCCGCCGAAGATCTATCTCCAAAGCCCGCCGTTCGGAGACTTCCGGGCCATGCCGGCTCGGGGAGAGGGACTGGCCCTGCTCAAGTGGGTGACGTCGTTCCCGGGTAATCCGGCGCGCGGCCTACCCACTGTGACCGGGGTGATCTGTCTCTCGGACGCGGAGAGCGGCGAGCCCGTGATGCTGCTCGACGCCAGATCTGTGACCGCGCTTCGGACGGGTGCAGTGGCGGCGGTGGCCACCGCGGCCCTTGCCAGGGCAGATGCACGCTCGGTGGGCGTCATCGGCTGCGGGCTGCACGGGGCCTGGGCGGCTCGCTGCCTGAAGGCGGCGGGCTACGGACCCGGAGTCTGCAACGACCCCCGCGACGAGGCGGCCGTGGCGCTGGCGGCCGAGCTCGGCTGGGATGTCGGATCGCGCGAGCAGGCAGTGCTGTGCGACGCCGTGTGCTGCGTGACACCAGGCGCCTCGGTGGTAATCGACGCTGGAGACCTGCGCGCCGGCCTTCACCTCAACATGCTTGGCGCCGACGGCCCGGGCAAGGCAGAGGCCACTCCGGGTGCGGTGGCTTCATGCCGGCTGTTCTGCGACGAGTGGGAGCAGGCCTCCCACGGCGGAGAGCTGACCGAGTCGGTCCAGGCCGGCCTGGTCACACGCGAGCGGGTCACCGAGCTCGGCGCGGTGCTCGCTGGCGGAGGCGCGGGGTCGGCCCGGACCCGAGGCGGTGACGCTGTTCGACTCCACCGGGCTGGCGATTCAGGACCTGGCGGTCGCCGCCGCGGCGCTTGAGGCCTGGCGGGAGGGGCGCGTCGAGGCGCAGACGGTTGTGCTCTGACGGCCTACGCGCCGGCAAGCGGCCCCGGGGGCTCCCTTACAGCGGGATGTTCCCGTGCTTGCGCCTGGGGCCCGGTTCGCGCTTGGTCTGCAGCGTCTCCAGCGCCGTGATGATCTTCGGGCGCGTCTCGTGCGGGACGATCACGTCGTCGATGTAGCCACGTTCGGCCGCCACGAAGGGATTGGCGAAATGCGCCTTGTAGTCATTGATCAGCTTCTGGCGGCGTTCGTCGGGCGTGGGTGAGGAGTTGATGTCGCGGCGATAGATGATGTTGACCGCCCCCTCGGGCCCCATCACCGCAACCTCGGCGCTCGGCCAGGCGAAGTTGAAGTCCGCGAGCATGTGCTTTGAGGCCATGACGTCATAGGCGCCGCCGTACGCCTTGCGCGTGATGATCGTGATCTTGGGCACGGTGGCCTCGGTGTAGGCGTAGAGCAGCTTGGCGCCATGGCGGATGATGCCTCCCCACTCCTGGTTGGTGCCGGGCAGGAAGCCGGGTACGTCGCAGAACGTGATCAGCGGGATGTTGAACGCGTCACAGGTGCGGACGAAGCGCCCGGCCTTGCAGGAAGAGTCGATGTCCAGCACGCCCGCGAGCTGCGCCGGCTGGTTGCCGACGATCCCTACCGAGTAACCGTTCATCCGGGCGAAGCCACAGATGATGTTGCGGGCGTAGTGCTCGTGCACCTCGAAAAATTCACCGTCGTCGACGATCAGCCTGACCACGTCGCGCATGTCGTAAGGCTTGTTCGGATTGTCGGGCACGACACGATCCAGGTCGGGGTCCGCGCGCAGCGGATCGTCGGTGGGCTGCACGCGCGGCGCCGTGTCCAGGTTGTTCTGCGGTAGGAACGACAGCAGGTAGCGCGTGTCCTCCAGGCACTGGTCCTCGTCGTCGCAGGCGAAGTGGGCGACGCCCGACTTGGTGTTGTGTGACATCGCGCCGCCGAGATCCTCGAAGCCCACCTCCTCGCCCGTCACGGCCTTGATCACATCGGGGCCCGTGATGAACATGTGCGAGGTCTCCTTGACCATGAAGACGAAGTCCGTCATCGCCGGCGAGTACACGGCGCCGCCCGCGCAAGGACCCATGATCAGGCTGATCTGGGGGATCACCCCTGAGCACTTGACGTTGCGCACGAACACGTCGCCGTAGGCGCCGAGGGAGACGACCCCCTCCTGGATCCGCGCGCCGCCGGAGTCGTTGATGCCGATCACGGGGCAGCCGATCCTGGCCGCCAGGTCCATGATCTTGCACATCTTCTCGCCCATCACCTCGCCCAGCGAGCCACCGAACACCGTGAAGTCCTGGCTGAATACGCACACGCGGCGGCCGTCGATCGTCCCGTGTCCCGTGACCACCGCGTCGCCCCACGGGCGGTTCTTCTGCATGTCGAACTCGTAGGTCCGGTGGCGCACGAAGGTGTCGAGCTCCTGGAAGGAGCCGGGATCGAGCAGCTTCTCGACGCGCTCCCGCGCGGTGTACTTGCCGCGCTCGTGCTGCTTTGCGACGGCCGACTCGGAACCCGCGTGGATGGCCTCGTCGCGGATCTCCTTGAGCTGGGCGAGCTTCTCCTCGTAAGTCTCTGGTGCCTTCTCGCGCATGGGGTCAGCGAGTCTATCCGTGCGCGTCACGCCAGCACGGGCGGCGCCCGACGCGCGTCAGCCCGAGGCTACGATCGCGAGAACGGCCGGTGGTGCGCCTTGCCCAGACTCTCGAGCGCGGCGGCCAGCGCGTCAGTGGCCTCGCTGGTCTCCTCAACGGGTGCAGGATCCGGGTCCGCTGCCAGCGATTCTGGTTCCGCGGGGCCAGCCTCCGGCTAGGGCTTGTGTGACTCCGTGCTGAAGCGGCGCAACAGACGAGCCAGGAACGTGGCTGGGCGTCCCGTTGGCCGCGCGCCCGCAGGTCCACCGTGCGCGTGCGGGAGAGCCGAGGCGGCCGGGGGGACCTCAGGTGCGGCCGGTTCTTCCTCGGCTCCCGCTCTCGCCGTCAACGTCACGCGTGTGCCCCATCCAGCGGGCTCGAGCCTCACCGTGCCGCTCCCACGCTCGCCCTCCCAGGCGACGGTGTTCTCTGGCTCGAGCCGCGTGATGCGGATTTCTCCAAAGAAGGTGTCCAGATGACGCGTCAGCGACTGCGGGTCGCTGCATTCCGCCCACAGCTCCGGTGGGGACTTCAACAAGGTCCGGCTGGCTGACTGGTCGCTCATGGTCGAGAACTTCGCGCGCGCTTTCGCGAGTCCTTCCGGAGCCCGCCGCCTTGCATCTAGGAGAGGCGGGGCGAAAAACGTGACCCCTTGCGTCGTTTCTCGCCCAGCCTCGGACATAGGGCAAGATGAACCCCATAAGGAATCGCAAACTTGGCAAGGACGGGCCCGTCGTCTCGGCGCTGAGCCTGGGCTGCATGGGCATGTCCGGGATGTATGGACCTGCGGAGCGGGCTGAGAGCATCGCCACAATCCACGCCGCACTCGACGCGGGCATCAATCTGCTCGATACCGGCGACTTCTACGGCATGGGACATAACGAGCTGCTGGTCGCCGACGCACTGCGCGGCCACCAGCGCGCCGACGAGATCCTGATCAGCGTGAAGTTCGGAGCCCAGCGAGGGCCCGACGGAAGCTGGCTCGGCTACGACGCTCGGCCCGAAGCGGTCAAGACGGCGCTGGCCTACTCGCTCCAGCGCCTGCGCAGGGACCACATCGACGTCTACCGGCCCGCCCGTCTCGATCCGGCCGTCCCGATCGAGGAGACGGTCGGCGCGATCGCCGAGATGGTGCAGGCGGGATACGTCCGCAACATCGGGCTGAGCGAGCTCGGCGCCGAGACGATCCGCCGTGCCGCAGCCGTCCATCCCATCTGCGACCTGCAGATCGAGTACTCCCTCGTCTCCCGCGGGATCGAGTCGAGGATCCTGCCGACCTGCCGCGAGCTGGGGATCGCCATCACGGCCTACGGCGTGCTCTCGCGCGGGCTGATCGGCGGGCGCTATTCGCCCGAGCGCCAGGGACCAGGGGACATCCGCTCCCGGATGCCGCGCTTCGACGCCGAGAACTTGGGCCACAACCTCGGGCTCGTCGATCGCCTGCGGGAGGTCGCCAAGGCCAGAGGGGCAAGCGTTGCCCAGGTGGCGATCGCTTGGGTGCTTTCGCGGGGAGAGGACATCGTGCCCCTGATCGGCGCCCGCACCCGCGAGCAGCTCGAGGACGCGGTCGGCGCGCTGGAGCTGGAGCTCGATTCAGACGAACTGGAGCGCATCCAGCAGGCCGTGCCGGCGGATGCCGTCGCGGGCGAACGCTACGGCGCACCGCAGATGGCGCACCTCGACAGCGAGCGGGCGTAGCCCGCCCCGCGCTACAGCTAGCGCTCCTCGGCCACCACGATCACGCCACTCGGGGCGTCGAGCAGCTCCACGGTTCGCCGCGCCGCCTCCTCCACGTGGATCCGCGGATGGTCGGGGACGCGGTCGCCGCCATACGTACCGGGCCCATAGAAGGTTCCGTACTCGAGCACGACGCCGCCCGCGTCCAGCACGAGCCGTTCGTGTTCCTCTACCGCCTCTCCCCCGGCCGGCGGGCGCCAGGCGATGCTCTGCGCTATCAGGCGATCGGCACCTGCGGCGTTCATTGCGGCGATCAGGTTGCGCGTGCCCTCAGTGCGCATCCGGTTGTTTCGGTCCCGGTAGGCGGTGATCTCCTCAGCGGTGTCAGGAAGGTCGGTTAGCTGGTGCATCATCAACTCGGTGCGGAATGCCGTGACCTGCCCGGTCAGTGCGGCCTCGTCGTAGACGTCGCAGACGACTGGCTCGGCGCCCAGCGCGCGCAGCTGCTGCGCCTTGTCAGGCGAGCGGGTCATGCCCGCCACCTGATGACCCGCGGTCACCAGCAGCGAAATCAGGCGGACCCCGATCACGCCGCTGGCACCGGCGAGGAAGATGCGCATCAAAACGTTGGCTGGTACTCGCCGTAGACGTCCCGCATCGCACCGCAGACCTCGCCCAGCGAGCAGCGGTCTTTGAGCGCTTGGCGCAGCACCGGCAGCAGGTTCTCGGTGTCCTGCGCCGTCCTGCGGATCGCTTCGAGCCGCCGCTCGACGAGCTCGGGGTCCCGGTCCTGTTTGAACGCCTTCAGGCGCTTGACCTGCTGGCGCTCCGAGTCGGGGTCGACGCGAAGGATGTCCGGGACCTCTACCTCCTTCTGGTCGGCGAACTTGTTGACACCGACGACTACGTCCTGTCCCGTCCGGTAGCGCTCGTGGTAGCCGAAAGCGGACTCCTCGATCTCGGACTTGATGAAGTCGATCGCTTGCACCGAGCCGCCCAGGTCGTCGACCTTGGCGATCAGCTCCCGGGCTCGGGCCTCGATCTCATCGGTCAGGGCCTCGACGAAGAACGATCCCGCGAACGGGTCGACCGTGTCCGCCGCCCCCGACTCATACCCGATTATCTGCTGGGTCCGCAGCGCGATCTTGGCCGCGCGCTCGGTGGGCAGCGCCAGCGCCTCGTCGAAGCCGTTCGTGTGAAGCGACTGGGTCCCGCCACAGACGGCGGCAAAGCCCTGTAGCGCCACCCGCACGATGTTGTTCTCGGGCTGCTGGGCGGTGAGCGTTACACCGCCTGTCTGCGTATGGAAGCGCAGCCGCCAGGAGCGCTCATCCTTGGCTCCGAAGCGCTCGCGCATGATCTCGGCCCACATCCGCCGTGCCGCGCGGAACTTGGCCACCTCCTGGAAGACGTTGTTGTGGCCGTTGAAGAAGAACGCCAGCCGCGGCGCGAACTTGTCGATCTCCAACCCGGCGTCGAGCGCGGCCTGCACGTAGGCGATCCCGTTGGAGAGCGTGAAGGCCACCTCTTGCACCGCGGAGCAGCCCTTCTCGCGGAAGTGGTAACCGGAGATCGAGATCGTGTTCCACTTCGGGACGCGCTCGTTGCAGTAGGCGAACAGGTCCGTCGTCAGGCGGATCGCGCCCTCCGGCGGGTAGATGAAGTTGCCGCGCGCGATGTACTCCTTGAGGATGTCGTTCTGGGTCGTGCCCCGGAGCTTCTCCGAGGGCACGCCCTGCTCCTCGCCGACCAGCTCATAGAGCAGCAGCAGCACAGATGCTGGGGCGTTGATGGTCATCGAGGTCGAGACCTGGTCCAGCGGGATGCCGTCGAACGCCGTGCGCATGTCGTCGATGGAGTCGATCGCCACGCCGGTGCGTCCCACCTCCCCCAGGCAGCGCGGGTCATCGGAGTCAAGGCCGAGCTGCGTCGGGAGGTCGAACGCCATGCTCAGACCGGTCGAGCCGTGCTCGAGCAGATACCGGTAGCGCTCGTTTGATTCCTTGGCGCTGGCGTAGCCGGCGTACTGGCGCATGGTCCACAGCTGGCGCCGGTACATGTCGGGATGGACGCCCCGGGTGTATGGGTATTGGCCCGGTTCGCCGAGCTCGCCCTCGAGGTCCTCGGGAAGGTCCCGTTCGGTGTAGAGCTGTTCGATCTCGATCCCGGAGTCCGTGAAGCGGCGCGGATCGTCGGGACCGACGATCGGGGCAATCGTTCGGTGCTCGGGGGTGGTGGCCATGGCTGGAGGTTACCCGCGCGCCTTCACAGGACCTTGGCCAGGAACGACTTCGTGCGCTCGTGGCCGGGGTGCTCCAGCACCTGGCGGGGCGAGCCCGACTCCACGACCACGCCGTCGTCCATGAACGCCGCCGTGTCGGCGACCTCCCGAGCGAACCCGAGCTCGTGAGTGACCACGATCATCGTCATCCCGTCCCGGGCCAGCTCTCGCATCGCGTCGAGTACCTCTCCCACCAGCTCCGGGTCGAGCGCGGAGGTTGGCTCGTCGAACAGCATCAGCTTGGGCTGCATCGCCAGCGCCCTGGCGATTGCAACGCGCTGCTGCTGGCCGCCTGACAGCGCTACCGGATAGGTGTCGAGCTTATCCTCGAGTCCTACCCGCGCCAGCAGCTCGCTGCCCCGGCCCTGGGCCTCGGCGCGGGCGATCCCCGCGACCTTGGTCGGCGCCAGGGTGACGTTCTCGAGCGCCGTCATGTGCGGGAAGAGGTTGAAGTGTTGAGAGACCACGCCGATCTCCGCGCGCTTGCGCGACACCTCCCGTTCGTGCAGCTCGTGCAGCTTGCCGCCCGCTTCACGGTAGCCGACCAGCTCGCCGTCCACCGACAAGCGCCCGGCGTTGATCTTCTCCAGATGGTTGATGCAGCGCAGGAACGTCGACTTGCCCGAGCCCGACGGGCCGAGCAGGCACATAACATCTCCCGTCTGTACCTCGAGATCGATGCCTTTGAGCACCTCGAGCCGCCCAAAGCGTTTGTGGACGCCCTCGGCCTTGACCATGGCGGTCACCGCGTCCGCCCCCTCGCCACACTCACCGCGCCAGAGCTCCTCGGCTTAGCCCCAGCCAGCGGCTGAGCATCGAGGCCTGCTCCGCGCGCGAGAAGCCTCGCCCGAACCGCCGCTCGATGTAGTGTTGCCCCACGTACAGGACGCTGGTCAGCACCAGGTACCAGATGCTGGCGACGATCAGCAGCGGGATCGTCTGGAAGTTGACGTTGTAGATCTGCGTCACCGAGTAGAGCAGCTCGGTATAGGACGCCACGTAAAGCAGCGAGGTGTTCTTGAGCATCGAGATCGTCTCGTTGCCCGTGGGCGGGATGATCACCCGCATAGCTTGGGGCAGGACGATCAGCCGCATGATCTGAAGCCGGCTCATGCCGAGCGACTGGGCCGCGTCGGTCTGGCCCTCGTCGACGGAGATGATCCCCGCCCGCACGATCTCGGACATGTAGGCGCCCTCGTTGAGCCCGAGAGACAGCAGCGCCGCAAGCAACGGCGTGACGAGCGCGTTGGCCGGCTCGTGCACCAGTGCGGGCCCGAAGGGGATGCCCAGCGAGAGCACCGGGAACAGCGACGCGATGTTGTACCAGAACAGAACCTGCACCAAGAGCGGCGTGCCGCGGAAGAACCAGATGTAGAGCCAGCTCGCGGTGCGCAGGATCGGATTGGGCGAGAGCCGCATCACGGCCGCCACCACACCCAGCACGATCCCGATCACCATGCACAGCGCGGTCAGGTAGATGGTCGTCAGCACTCCGTGCATCACGCGCGAGTCGAACAGGTAGTGGCCGACGATATGCCAACCGAACCCCTTGGCGGTGACCACGGACCGAACACCCGCAGCGGCAAACAGCAGCACGATGGCCGCCGCGATCCACCGCCCGGGGCGGCGCACCGGGACGGCCTTGATTTCCTCCGCTCGCCCTTCGCCAGGGCGCGGCGAGAGGCTGTCGGGGCCGCTAGCTCGTTGCGCCGTTGATCTTCACCTCAGACGCCGGGATCGCGCCGCTCTGGATCCCCCACTTACTAAGGATCGACATGTACGTGCCGTTCTTCATGACCACCTTGAGCGCCGCCAGCACGGCCTTGTCGAGGCCGCTCGACTTGGGGATCGCCAAACCGTATGGGGCGCTCCCGTACGTTGGTCCGACGAGCTTGAACTGACCGTTTGACTGCTTCACCTGGTAGGCCGCGACCGGCGAGTCCGCCATCGAGATCTGCGCCCGCCCGCTGGAGAGCGCCAGGTTAGCCGCGGTCTGCGTGGGAAACACGAGCACGTTGACCGCCGGCTTGCCGGCCGCCTTGCACTTGCTGCTCTGCCCCTTGGCGTCCGTCTCCTCGGTCGTGCCGCTCTCCACCGAGACAGTCTTGCCGCACAGGTCGGCGAGTCCCGTGACTGACGTTCCGCCGCTGGCCTTGGTGAAGAACGAGGTGCCGGCGACGAAGTAGTCGACGAAGTTGACCACCTTCTCCCGCGCCTTGGTGTCCGTGAACGACGAGGCACCCATGTCGTATTTGCCCGATGAGAGCCCCGGGATGATCGTGTCGAACGTGGCGTTGGCGACATTGGTCTTGAGGCCCATCGCAGACGCCAGGGCCTGGGTCAGATCTGCGTCCATGCCGACCACTGTGTGGCCGTCTGGACCGATGAACTCGTTGGGGGCATAGCTCGCGTCGGCTGCCACGGTGACCGTCCCCTTGGACTTGATCGCCGCTGGAACGAGCGCCTCCACCGACGGGTTGGCGGCGACCGCCGGCGTAGAGCTCGTCGATTGGCTCGAAGAGCTGGTGGAGCTGGTCTTCTTGCTGCTACCACAGCCCGCAATGGCCACCGCGCACGCGATGGCGGCAACGGCAACGGGTGTGGCGATGAACGAACTGATCACTGGGCTCCCCTCTGATCGACGGGCGCAGCATATGCGACCCGGGCGCGGCCCGGTCGCGCTCGTCGAGTCGGCCCGGGATCGCTCGCGTAGCCTTTCCCCCATGCACGTACGGGTCCGACTGTTTGCCGCGCTGCGCGAGCGCGCCGGATCCGCGGAGGTGGAGGTCGAGCTCCCGGAGGGGGCGTGCGTGGCCGACGCGCTTGAGCGCCTGCAGGCGCTAACCGAGGGTACGCCGGTGGTTATGGCGGTCAACCAGGAGTACGCCGACGCGGGGTCACCGTTGAACGCCGGGGACGAGCTCGCGCTGATCCCGCCCGTATCCGGGGGGTCTTCTCCGCCGGCGTCGCGGAGCTCGAAGGCCGGCGTTCTATACGTCAGGATCAGCGAACAGCCGCTGGAGCCGAAGCGACTGATCGAGCGCGTGCGCGACGCCCATGCCGGCGCGATCGTGGTGTTCGAGGGCGTGACCCGCGAGGTGGAGCAGCTTGAGTACCAGGCATACGCCGAGATGGCCGAGCGCCGGATCGCGGAGATTGTCTCGGAGGCCGCCGGCCGTCATGGCCTGAGCGCCGCGGCCGTTGAGCACCGTGTGGGAATCGTGCCGCTGTCCGAGCCCTCCGTGGTCGTGGCTGTATCGGCACCGCATCGCGAGGCGGCGTTTGCCGGCGCCCGGGAGATCATCGACCGCACGAAGGCCGAGGCTCCGATCTGGAAGAAGGAGGAAGGGCAGTGGGTGCGAGGCGCGGTACCGACCAGCGGTCGCTGAGAGACCTTCCCGCGGTCCACGAGCTGGCATCGGAGCTCGACGGTCCGCACGCGCTCGCGGTGGCCGTGGCGCGCGAGGTGATCGCGGCGCGAAGGCGGGAGCTCCTCGCCGGCGCCGACGGCGAGGAGGACGTGCTGTCGCGTGCGAGGGCCCTGCTCGCGCGCCGCCGCGAACCGTCGCTTCGCCGGGTGCTGAACGCGACGGGGGTGATCATCCACACCAACCTGGGCCGCGCACCGCTCGCGGGCGCCGCGCGCGCGGAATTAACAGCGGCGGCCGAGGGCTACTCGAACCTGGAGCTTGACCTTCGCCAGGGGCAGCGCGGCAGTCGCCAGGCGCACGTGGAGGAGCTGCTCTGCGAGTTGACGGGCGCGGACGCAGCGCTGGCCGTCAACAACGGCGCTGCTGCGGTGCTGCTCGCAACGGCCGCGCTGGCCGGTCCGGGCCGGGCGATCGTCGTCTCCAGGGGCCAGCTGGTGGAGATCGGCGGTGGCTTTCGGATCCCAGAGGTGATCGCCCAGTCCGGCTCTGAGCTCATTGAGGTCGGGACCACAAACCGTACGGCGCTCGAGGACTACTCCCGGGCCGTCGGCGCGCTCGGCGACCGGCTGGGCGCGGTACTACGCGTCCATCAGTCCAATTTCCGCACGCTCGGGTTCGTCCGCGAGGTTCCAGTCGAGGCTCTGTGCGAGCTCGGAGCTCCGGTGATCGACGACGTCGGCTCCGGCGTGCTGGCAACCTCCTCAACCCTCACCGCGCTCTCGGACGAGCCGGCCATCAAGCGCTCGCTGTCGGCCGGCGCGGCGCTCGTCTGCTGCTCGGGCGACAAGCTGCTGGGCGGACCACAGGCCGGACTGCTGCTCGGGGACGCGGACGCCGTCACCGCGGCCGCAGTCCATCCGCTGGCCCGTGCCCTGCGGATCGACAAGCTCTCGCTCGCCGCGCTCGAGGGGACACTCTCTCTGTACCGCGATCCGGCGCGAGCCGTGGCTGAGATTCCCGTGCTGGCCATGCTCGGCGCCGGCGAACGCCAGCTGGCCGCACGGGCGCAGCTGATCCTCGCGGAGCTGGGGCCGGAGCGGGGCGAGATTGTCCGCGCCACGGCCAAGGTCGGCGGCGGCGCGCTGCCCTTGCTGGAACTCGAGGGGCCTGCCGTGGGCCTGGGGGGAGGCCTGGATCCGGCGACGCTCGCTACGGCTTTGCGCGCCGGCGATCCGCCCGTCATCGCTCGGGTCAGCGAAGGCCGCGTCCTGCTCGACCCGCGCACGCTCAGCGATGAGGAGGCGATCCGCGCGGCAAGCGTGGCTCGAGCCGCGCTCGGAGCGTCCGTGGCCGAGGACGGATGAGTTCCGACGGGCCGCTGACGCTCGGCACCGCCGGTCACATCGATCACGGCAAGACGGCGCTGATCAGAGCCTTGACCGGCGTCGACACCGACCGTCTGCCCCAGGAGCGCGAGCGCGGCATCTCGATCGAGTTGGGCTATGCAAGCCTGACGTTGCCGTCGGGTCGGCGGCTGTCGGTGGTGGACGCTCCCGGCCATGAGCGGTTCGTTCGAACGATGGTCGCCGGTGCCACGGGAATCGATCTTTACCTGGTCACGATTGCGGCCGACGACGGCGTGATGCCCCAGACCCGCGAGCACGCCGCGGTACTGCGCGCGCTGGCCGTGAAGCGAGGCGTGGTCGCGGTGACCAAGAGCGATCTCGCCGACCCGGAGCGAGCCCTCGGCGACGCGAGGGAGCTGCTGCCAAGCGCCGATGGGTTCATCACCGTCTCGGCTCGCACGGGCGAGGGGCTCGATCGGCTGCGCACCGCGCTGGAGGAGCTGGCCGCCAAAGCGCCCAGCCGGGCCGGCAAGGACGGGGCGGCACGGCTCCACATCGATCGCGCGTTCACGATCAAGGGCGCGGGGACCGTTGTCACCGGGACGCTGTGGTCCGGCCACGTCTTTCGCGGGCAGGAGCTGCGGCTGCTACCCGCCGGCCGGCGGCTGAGGGTGCGCGGCGTTCAGGTCCACGATTCTCCCGTCGAACGGGCCCTCGCCGGCCAGCGTGTGGCCGTGAACCTCACGGGTCTGCGGGTGGGCGACGTCGCGCGCGGCGACGTGCTCGTCTCTGCCGGCGGCGACGCGGTGGCGACCTACCGTCTCGATGCGGCGCTCAAATGGCCCGAGCGCGACCCGGAGCACGGCGAGCGCGTCCAGGTCCACCACGGCACGCGGGAGAGCCCCGCGCGGCTGGCATGGCTGGGCGGGGACTTCTACCAGCTGCGACTGGAGGCGCCGCTGATCGCCACGGCCGGCGACCGGATCGTCGTGCGCCAGATCGCGCCGCCTGACACGCTGGGGGGCGGCGTCGTGTTGGACCCCGCGCCACGCCGGCACGGCCCCGGCCGGGAGGTGCTGGCGCGGCTCGAGCGCCTGGCGCGGGGGGAGGCGCCGCAGGAGCCAGACGCGCCGGACGAGTCGGTCGCCGACGAGGCCGCGCGACGAGCGCGAGCCTGGTCGAGAAACCGGCCTATACGTCCGGTTTCTCGACCACCCTCGGCCCACAGCGCCCCCAAGGACCAAACCCCCCTCTCCCACAGCGCCCGCGAGCTCGAGCAGCGACTGCTCAGCGCGGGAGTCGAGCCGCCGCTGGCGTCCGATCTCGACGCCGAAGATCTCGCGGCTCTCACGGCCGCCGGACGAGCGGTGCGCGTCTCGACCACGCTTCACTACCACCCAAAGGTGCTGAGCGAGATCCGCGAGCGCGTGGTGGCGCTCGCGGAGCGCAACCGCGGCTCGGTGACCCTGGCACAGCTCCGCGACGAGCTCGGCACCTCGCGGAAGTTCGCCCAAGCACTGATCACCCACTTCGATTCCGAGCGGCTCACGATCCGACACGGCGATGCGCACTATCTGCGCCGCCGCGGACCGCGCGATTCAAGCGACGGCTAGCCTCACGACTTCTCATGACCGCGCCTGCACGCCGGCTCCATCTGGGTGCCTTCGATCAGGTACAGGCGGGCTGGGTCAACACCGACATCACGCCCCACCTGTTCGTGGCGCGGATGCCGGGGCTGCCGTGGCTGCTTCACCGCTTCGGCATCCTGGGAGCAGAACGCTATGCCGCCTACCGCGCCGGGAAGTTCCGCGTGCTCCGCTATCTCGACGTCACGCGCCGCTTTCGGTTCCCGGACTCCACCTTCGAGTGCGCATACGCCTCGCACCTGCTCGAGCACCTCGACCCTGAGGTCGCGGAGCACATGCTGCGCGAGGTGCATCGTGTCCTGCGAGAAGGCGGCATCGTGCGCCTGGCCGTGCCCGACCTCGATCAGGTGGTGGCGCACTACGACCCGGCCGACCCCGAGAGCTTCCTGTCCGGCATCTACGAGGCCCACAGCGCTCGGCGAAGCGGCTCCTCGCGTCACCGCTGGCAGTACAACGCCAAGTCGCTCGAGGCGTTGCTGCGCCGCGTCGGCTTCAGCCACATCGAGCGGCGCGAGTTCCGGGAGGGCCGCTGCCCCGACGTGGAGGAGATCGAGACCCGCCGCTGGTCTCTGTTCATGGAAGCGACCAAGGAGTAGGGCGCTAAGCCAGCGCCCACGCCAGCGCCACTCGCGAGCGCCGCGCCAGCGCTACCGCCCAGCGCCGGTGTAGATTGCGCGGCGATGGCCACCTGTCTTGTGACTGGGGGAGCCGGTTTTCTGGGGTCCCATCTTTGCGACGAGCTGCTCGCCCGAGGGCATCGCGTCATCTGCGTCGACAACCTCGAGACCGGCTCGCTGGCGAACATCGAGCACATCCGCTCAGACCGGTTCGTCCACCTGATCCTGGACATCATCGAGCCCTACTTCGTCGATCAGTCGATCGACTTCGTCTACCACCTCGCTTCGCCAGCCTCGCCGATCGACTACCTGCGGCTTCCGCTGCACACGCTCAAGGTCGGCTCGTACGGGACACACCACACGCTCGGCTTGGCCAAGCAGCACCGTGCCCGCTTCCTGCTGGCCTCGACCAGTGAGGTCTACGGCGACCCGCAGGTCCATCCCCAACAGGAAAGCTATTGGGGCCACGTCAACCCGATCGGTCCCCGCGGCGTCTACGACGAGGCCAAGCGTTACGCCGAGGCCCTGACGATGGCCTACCACCGCCAGCAGGGCGTCGATACGGCGATCGTCAGGATCTTCAACACCTACGGCCCGAAGATGCGCCCACACGACGGGCGCGCGATCCCGACGTTTCTGCGCCAGGCACTGCAGGACCGGCCGATCACGGTCTTCGGCGACGGCTCACAGACGCGGTCCTTCTGTTATGTCGACGACGAGATCCGAGGCCTGATCGCGCTGGCCGAGTCCGGCTACCACCAGCCCGTCAACATCGGCAATCCCGACGAGTTCACCTTGCTCGAGCTCGCCGAGGCGGTGATCGAAGTAACCGGGTCCCGTTCCGAGATCGTGTTCGAGGCCCTTCCCACCGACGATCCCCAGGTCCGCCAGCCCGACATCAGCCTGGCGCGCGAGATCCTAGGATGGGAACCGACCGTTGATCTGCGCGAGGGACTGCGGCGCACGATCGAGCAAGCAGGCAGGGGAGCCTTGGTTGGCGCCCTCAGCTAGTGCTTGCCGTTACAAGGCCGCATAAACCTCCTAAAGACAGCGCAAAGCGGGGCGGAGCTTTCCCGCAACTTCACAACCGGGCTACCGTTTCGAATTACGACGGGGACCCATCACGGCTAATCGCCAAGTGACGATCGACCAGCAAGAAGCTAGGGGCGCGCGAACCAACGGAGCTAACCACAGCTCGGTTGTCATCGCCCCTGCCGAGCGCGACGTGCGCCGCAAGCGGCCGCCCGCGTTTTCGTTCCTGTTGCGGCTGGAGACGATGCGCCAGCTGGCACGCGTGGCGTCGCTGCTGGCCCTGGACCTGATCGGCGTCGTCGCAGCCGTCTACACATCGCTCGAGGTCAAGCTGCTGCTGAAGGGCCACGCCAGTCTGAGCGCCCCGTGGTCCGAGACGCGGCACTGGGGGGCCTTCGCCTATCTGGTGACGGTGCTGATGTTCGCCCGCGTCGACCTTTATTCCGATCGGCCCCGGCGGCCCGGGCTGGCTCGGATCGCCTCGGCGCTGTTTCAGACCACGATCATCGTGCTGGTCTTCGCGCTGGTCACCGGGAACCACTTCTCGAGCTACTTCATCTTCTATGGATCGCTGTTCTTCGCCACCGTCTACGTGACGACGCTGCGTTACCTGCATACGCGCCTCACCGGATGGATGCTGGCCAAGGCCGGCTACCGCCGCCGTACGCTCCTCGTCGGTACGGGCAAGCACATCGAGGCAGTGGCCACCGCACTCTCGGGCCGCCCGGTGACCGAGGTGGAGGTGGTGGGGTACATCTCGTTGACGCCTCGGCCCGAGAACGGGCTGCGGTCGCTCGGTCAGCTTCAGGAGCTGCCGCTGGCACTCGACCGGGAACGGATCCAGGAGGTCGTCATCGCCGATCCCGACTTCCCGCAGGAGCAGGCCGTCGAGCTCGCCGACCTGTGCCACCGTCGTGGCGTGACGGTCCAGGTCGCGCCGTCGACGATGGAGATCCTCCTCGACCGGGCGGAGTTCGTTCCAGGCCAGACCCTACCGCTGTTCACGCTGCGACCCCCGGTGTTCGAGGGCATCGACTACGCGGTCAAGCGGACTTTCGACCTCACGCTGTCGACCATCGGGCTGATGCTGATTTCGCCGGTGCTGCTGGTCATCGCGATCGCCGTCAAGCTCAGCTCGCGGGGCCCCGTGCTCTACCGATCCGAGCGGCCCGGTATCGGCGGCAGGCCGTTCCGCTGTCTGAAGTTCCGCACGATGCGCGAACACGCCGACCAGCTGCAGGCGGATCTGGAGTCGCTCAACGAACAGTCGGGCGCGTTGTTCAAGATCCGGCGTGACCCCCGCCTGACACCGGTCGGACGGATTCTTCGCCGCTACTCCCTCGACGAGCTTCCGCAGCTAGTCAATGTCATCCGCGGCGATATGTCGCTCGTCGGGCCCCGACCGCTGCCGATGCGTGACTTCGAGCGTCTGGAGGAATGGCACAAGAAGCGCTACCTGGTGCTGCCCGGGATCACCGGTCTGTGGCAGGTCTCAGGCCGAGCCGAGCTCGACTTCGACGACTTGGTGCGCCTCGACTTTCTCTACCTCGAGCGGTGGTCGGTGTTCCTCGATCTATCGATCCTGGTGAAGACGCTCCCCGCCGTCCTCGTGGGCCGCGGAGCGTTCTGAGCGGCGGCCGCGGCGCGCTCTAAGCGGCCGGGGCACGCCGCCGCTAGGCTACCCGCGCCGATGCCGCCCACCGACCGGTTCGTCATCAGCTTCGCAGCAGAGCCGCCGCAGGAGACGCTGCCGTACGGCCGCTGGGCGAGCACGCTCTCAGAG
Organism: uncultured Actinomycetes bacterium; assembly: GCA_963846075.1. Taxonomy (GTDB): domain Bacteria; phylum Actinomycetota; class Thermoleophilia; order Solirubrobacterales; family Solirubrobacteraceae; genus Palsa-465. The sequence continues at coordinate 155,695 of CAWJUS010000009.1, forward strand.
CACTTCCGTAGCGCCTGCTCCGAAGTCGACACCGAGGGCGAGGAGTTGGGCGAGGTCGGGGAGATCACCTGGTTCCCCGATCGTTCGTACGCCGGCCGCACATATGTCCCGGCCGCCGCGCGCACCGGCGGCGGCTACGAGGTCTTCGGCTACGTGTCCTTCCGGGAGGGATCCGGCGGGCCGAGCGACTTCTATTCGAGCGCCGACTTCACCTCGGAGCTGGCCGAGGAGAACCCCGACTGGAAGCTCGACCTCAACGACGAGGTCATCGGCTCCTGGCGAGGCGAGCAGGGCAACACGGCCGACATGACGCTCGTGTGGGGCGTGCCGCTGATTCCCGGCGGGGCGCAGGTCACCGCGGAGCTGGCCAACCTCGCGGTCGACCAGTGCGAGCTGATCGACGACCGCTTCACGATGATCGCGCCGGACAACTACAGGCAGGACTTCCTGGAGATCAAGCTCTGGAGCCGCAACGGCGAGGAGCTGGCGGTGGAGTCGCTGTACGTCGAGGAGTAGGGCCCGGCGCCGCCCAGGCGCCGCTAGGGAAGTTGATGTCGTCTGACGCCATCCAACTTCCCTAGGCCCGGGCCTACCCCTAGGGTAACCGCCTCGACCGCACCGCCCAACTGCTCCCTGACCTCGCGGGCGCTGAGCGGGAAGTGACATGCCGCGATGCTGCCGCCGCCTTTGTCCTGCAGCGGCGGCTCCTCGGTCCGGCAGAGCTCCTGCGCCTTTGGGCAGCGGGTGTGAAAACGGCATGCGCGCGGCGGATCGGCGGGGCTCGGGACGTCGCCCGCCAGCAACTGACGCTTGCTGCGCCGCCGTGAGGGGTCAGCCACCGGCACTGCCGAGAGCAGCGCGCCCGTGTAAGGGTGGCGGGGATGGCTGTACAGGGCATCGTTCGGCGCGAGCTCCACGATCTTGCCCAGGTACATGACCGCCACGCGGTCGCACATGTGGCGCACGACGCTGAGGTCGTGGGCGATGAAGATCAGCGTCAGGCCCAGCTCGCGCTGCAGGCGGCGCAGCAGGTTGAGTACCTGGGCCTGGATCGAGACGTCGAGCGCCGAGACGGGCTCATCGGCCACCAGCACCTTGGGCTCGAGCGCGATCGCCCGCGCCACCCCGATCCGCTGGCGCTGACCGCCCGAGAACTCGTGCGGGTATCGGTTGTAGTGCTCGGGGTTCAGCCCCACGCGGTCCATGAGCTCCTCGACCCGCCGGCGACGCTCACCCTGCCCCGTCAGCAGCCCGTGGATGGCGAACGGCTCGGCGATGATCGAGCCCACGGTCTTGCGCGGATTGAGCGACGAGTAGGGGTCCTGAAAGATCACCTGCATCTCGCGGTGAAGCCCCTTCAACTCGTCGCCCTTTCGCTTGGCGATGTCCACCCCGTCGAACAGGATCTCTCCGGACGTGGGGTCGAGCAGGCGGACCAGCAACCGCGCGGTCGTGCTCTTGCCGCACCCGGTCTCGCCGACGATGCCCAGGGTCTCGCCGCGACGGACGTCGAACGTGATCTCGTCGACGGCCTTCACGGCGCCGATCTTGCGCTGGAAGATGATCCCCCGCGTGATCGGGAAGTGCTTGACCAGGCTCCGGACCTGGATCAGCGGCGCGTCGTCGCCCGATAGGGCGGGGGCATCCCGTCGGTCCTCGGCGGCGGTCACGGCCTGCCCACCGGGGTTCCGTCTTGCGCGAGTTGACGCAACGACGCAGGGTCTCGTCCCTCGCTCAGGCCGCGCCAGATGGCGCTGCGCACAGACGCGTCGAGCAGGCAGGCCACCTCGTGGCCCGCCGCGCCCCCGACCGGCCGCAGCAGCGGGTCCTCACGCCGGTGGCGCTCACGGACATAGGGACAGCGGGGGTGAAAGAAGCAGCCCGATGGCCGCTTGATGAGGCTGGGCGGGCGGCCGGCGATCGGCACGAGCTCCTCGTCGCGGGGGGCTTCCAGGCGGGGGATCGACTTCAGAAGCCCCCAGGTGTACGGGTGCTGCGGAGAGCCGAAGATGACGTCGGCCGACGCCCGTTCGACGATCCGCCCGGCATACATGACACAGATCTCGTCCGTGGCCTCGGCCACCACGCCGAGGTCGTGGGTGATGATGATGATCGCCATCCCCAGCCGCTCCTGGAGCTCTTCGAGCAGCTCCAGGATCTGGGCCTGAACGGTGACGTCGAGCGCCGTCGTCGGCTCGTCGGCGAACAGCAGCTTGGGCTCATTGGCCAGCGCCATGGCGATCATCGCCCGCTGGCGCATGCCGCCCGAGAACTCGTGGGGGTACTGATCGATACGGCGCTTCGGATCGGGAATCCCAACCATGTCGAGCAGTTCGATCGCCCGCGCGCGCGCCGCAGAGCGCGAGATCTGCCGGTGGGCCTGCATCGCCTCCACCAGCTGCCAGCCGACCTTGTAGAAGGGGTGGAGCGAGGAAAGGGGGTCCTGGAAGATCATCGCGATGTCGTTGCCGCGGACCTTGCGCAGCTCGTCCTCGCCGAGAGCCACCAGGTCGCGCCCCTCGAAATAGATGCTCCCGGTGACCTGCGCCCCCTGCAGGCGCGTCAGCCCGAGCGCGGTCAGCGACGAGACGGTCTTCCCGGAGCCCGACTCGCCGACGATCCCCAGCGTTCGGGCGGTATCGACCGAGTACGAGATCCCGTCGACGGCGTGCACCACCCCGTCGGCCGTTGAGAAGCTGACGCGCAGGTCCTCGACCCGGAGCAGTGGCTCGGCCATCAGGAATACCTCACGCGGGGATCCAGATAGGCATAGGCGATGTCCACGGCGAGGTTGGCCAGGATGATGAACATAGCCGCCAGGAGCACGGTGCCCTCAACGATCGGGAAGTCGGAGTGCACGATCGCGTCGTAGTTCAGCCGGCCGATGCCGGGGATGTCGAACACCGTCTCCGTCAGGACCGCCCCGCCGAGCAGCACGCCCACGTCGAGGGCGAACACGGTGGCCACGGGCGTGATCGCCGCACGCACGCCGTGACGGAGGATCACGCGCCGTTCTGGTAAGCCCTTGGCCCGGGCGGTCCGGATGTAGTCCTCGCCCATCACCTCGATCAGGTTGCCGCGCAAGAGGCGCGAGTAGATCGCGGCGAACGCCGCCGCGAGCACGAACCAGGGCATGATCAACGAGGTGAACCACTTGCTCGGGTCATGCGTCAGCCCGACGTAGGAGTTGGCCCCCGGCAGGATCGGGAACTTGCCGATGTCCGAGGCGAACAGGTAGAGCACGATCAAGCCCAGCCAGAAGACCGGCATCGAGACGAACACCAGCGCGGTGCCCATCGCCGCACGGTCGAGGAACGTGCGGCGCTTGATCGCGGAGATGATCCCCACCGGTAGGCCGAGGGCCAGCCACAGCACCGCCGCCCCGACCGTCAGCGACAGCGTGGCCGGCAGCCGGTCCTTGATCAGGCTCAGCACCGACGCTCCCGAGTAGTAGCTGTAGCCGAAGTTGCCGTGCAGGAAGATGTTTCGCATGTAGACCCAGAACTGGGTGTACACGGGCTTGTCCAACCCGAGCGAGTGCCGCAGCTCGTGCACGATCTGGGGGCTCGGATTGCGCCCCGCCCGCAGGGCGGCCGGATCGGCCGTGGGGAAGATGTTGAAGAAGACGAACGTCATCGCGCTGACGAGGATCAGCAGGAGGACCCCCCACAAGAGTCTGCGGACTATGTACCTAGCCATCGCGCTTGACGTTTAGAGAAGGCCGTGGGCCCCGCCCCGGCGGGCGGGGACCCACGGCTGTTTTTCCTTACGGGTTGTTCAGCGACGAGTACGCGAAGTCGATCGTGCCGACGTTCCACACATCGGCGACCGCATGCACGTCCTTGCTGAATATGTTCGGCTGGTTGTCGTATTCCTCCGGCACCGCAGCCGCGAGGTCGACCAGCGACTTGTCGATGTTGGCCCACGCCTGGGCACGCGTTGTCGGATCGACCGTCAGCGTCGCCTGGACGATCGACGAGTTGACGGAGGGATCGTTCACCTGGCCCTCGTTGGGGTTGCCCGATGGAGTGATCGACGGGCCGTAGAACGTCGGCAGCAGCACGGCCAGGGGGTCGGCGAAGTCGCGGACCCAGCCCTGCGCCGGGCAGGCGTCGATGTTCTGCTTGGGCACCTGGCAGTACTTCGTATACATGACCGATTGGTCGACGAGCGACACGTGCGTCTTGAAGCCCAGCGTGGTCAGCGCCGAGTTGACGATCTGCGTGATCGCCGGCACGTTGCCGTTGTTCGAACTCACCACCTGCACCGTCTGCGAGCCCGTGTACTTGCAGCCCGCGTAGCCCGCGGCCTTCATGTACTTGCAGGCCACCGTGTGGTCGCCCGTGACCGACTTGTTGTAGTCGACCTGCGGGCCGGCGTAGCCGCCCGACTCCGAGAACCCGGCGGTGCCGGGATACAGGAAGTGGGTCATCGGTTGGGCGACGATCGAGCCGCCGCGGGCCTTGACGATCGCCTCGCGGTTCAGCTGCGCCCAGAAGGCCTTGCGCAGGTTCACGTTCTGGAACGGCCCGTGCTGGTTGTCGACTGCCACGTAGTGGTCGCCCGAGCCGGTCGTGAACGTGATCTGCGACGGATAGCTCTGGTAGGCGAGCTGCACGATTGTGTTCGCCGGAGTGTCGAGCTGGGCCGAGTCAGAGCCTTTGAGCACCTGCTGGCCGATCACGGGGGTGGAGCCCCCGATGTTGACGTTGATCTGGTCCAGGTATGCCGGCGGCTTGTAGGGGCCGGCATAGGTGTTCGGGTTCCAGTTCGGGTTGCGCACCAGCGTCAGCGACTTACCGGTCTGATAGCCGATGCCGCCGAACTGGCCCGTCTTGGTGTTCTCCTTGACCATGTACGGCCCCGTGGCCGTGAGGAACTGGGTGCCGTAGGTCGTCGGGGAGTGCTTGTCCAGCGGCGCGACGAACTCGGGCGGCACCGGCGAAGAGCCCGGCAGCGAGAGTGCGTCGATCAGCGCCGTCGCGCCCGGCTTGCTCATGTGGAACACGATCGTGTCCTTGTTGGGCGTCGTGATGCCCGGGATTGCCCCGCCCTTGTAGCTGGCACTCGCGGCGCCGATCAGCGGCGCCACGTAGCCCGAGCCGAAGTACGACGGGAAGTACGGCATCACGACGTTCGGGTTGGCGCCCCGCTCGATGGCAAACGCCACGTCCTGGGCGGTCACCTCTCGGTTGACGGGTGGTGCGTAGTGGACGCCGGGCTGGATGTGGACCGTGACCGTCTTGCCGCCGTCCGTGATGCCTCCGTTTGACGTGGTGGGGACCGCGGTGGCGAGATCGGGGGACAGCACCTGCTGCGAGTTAGGCATGTAGACGAACAGCGGGCGCTGCGTCGCGTACATCACCGAATAGTCGAGGACGAAGTAGGCCTCGCCGGGGTCGAGGTGCTGAAAGTCTTCGCTCGAATAGGCCGTCAGCGTCCCCCCTCGCTTCCCGCTGGTGATCGACTCCGAGAACGGGTCCTCGCCCGCCTTGAGCGGGATCTTGGCCGTGGACGAAGTCGAGCTGCTCGAGCTCGAGCCGCAGGCAGCGACCGCGATACCCAGCAGCACGGCGAATATCGCGATCACCGCCAGCCGTGGACGGTTGCTCATTTATTCCTCCTTTTTATTGCTAATAGTCCGGAGAGCGTGCGCGCTCCGTCAGCGTTGAAGTTCATCTGTCGCCTCTGGGATTGAGCGCGTCGAGCAGCCCGTCGCCCAACAGGTTGAACGCCAGCACTGTCAGCAGCAGAGCAGCGCCGGGGAAGACCATGTACCACCAGGCCGAGACCGGCGGCCCGATGTAGTTGCTGGCGTCGGAGAGCATCTGGCCCCAGCTCGCAGTCGGCGGCCGGATGCCGACGCCCAGGTACGACAGCGCCGCCTCGAGCAGGATGGCCAGCGGGATCAGCAGCGTCGAGTAGACGATCAGCGGCGCCAGGAGGTTGGGGAGGATCTCCTTGAAGATGATGCGTCGGTTCGACGCTCCCAGCGCGCGCGACGCCTCCACGAACTCCTTCTCCCGCACGGATAGGACCTGCCCACGCGCGATCCGCGCGATGTACGTAAAGCTCGAGATGGCGATGATGAAGATGACCGTCACCACTCCCGGCTGGATCAGCTCGGTGCCGAACACCTTCACGCAGCCGTAGACCCCGCACGCGTCGCCGATTCCCAGACCCAGCAGGATCACCGGGAAGGCAAGGAACACGTCCACGATCCGCATCAGGACCATGTCCACCCAGCCGCGGTAGAACCCGGCAAGCAGCCCGACGAGCGTGCCGATGACGGTGGCGATCGCGGTGCCGATGATCCCCACCTCCAGCGACACGCGCGCGCCGTAGATGACGCGCGAGAAGATGTCGCGGCCGAGCTGGTCGACGCCGAAGGGGTAAGAGGTGCTGGGGCCGGTCGGGCTGCCGAATGCGTTGAGCGCGTTCGGGTTCTGGGCGTTGGGGCCGGGAAGCCCGAGGATGCTCACCACGAGCGGCGCGGCGATGGCGATGATGATCAAAAAGACGATGAACCCCGCCGAGACGACCGCCACCCGGTCAGAGCGAAACCGCCGCCAGAACAGTTCGAGCGGCGAGCGCGAAGTGATTTCGCCGCCATCCAGCTCGACGCTCTCGACAACGGCTTCGTCGGCGAGGAGCGCGCTTTCGGCTCCGACGCTCATCGGCTAGACGGAGTTCCCCGCCTTCGGCTCAATACCTCCTCCTCCACTGAAAGCCGGAATACCACACGCCATAGGGCTTGTCACGCAGCCCTAACCCCCCCGCAATGCCGGTGGCAGGAAAAGCAACCTTTCGGCAGGTTTGACGAACCGGGTGAAGCGTGTGACGGCGACGCCAGCCGGGCCCGATCACCGCTGCGACGGGCTACCCTCCCTCCCCGCGCCCTCGTAGCTCAACGGATAGAGCACGCGCCTCCTAAGCGCGGGATGCAGGTTCGATTCCTGCCGGGGGCACTCCCGCCGCCCAGCTAACGATCAGGCCGCTCAGGGTACACGTCGTCGATCGTGCACAGCGCGACGAAAGGCGCGCCCGCGGCACGCTCGATGGCTTCCGCGCCGCCGGCCAGGCGGTCGCAGATCGCGAGCACACCGCAGACCTCGTGCCCCTCGTCCCGCAGCGCGTCGAGCGCCCGGATCGTTGAGCCCCCGGTGGTGACCACGTCCTCCACCAGCATGCAGCGCTCGTCCTGGTCGAGCGTCGGTCCTTCGATCCGGCGCGAGAGACCGTGCTGCTTGACCTCCTTGCGCACGAAGAACGCCTTGACCGGCGCGCCGCCGGCGAGCGCCGCGCAGGCGATGGGGTCGGCCCCCATCGTCATCCCCCCAACCGCCGTCGCACTCCACTCGCGCGCCTGCGCCGCGACCAGCTCACCGAGCGCCTGAAACCCCTCGGGACGGAGGATCGCCCGTTTGGCGTCGATCAGATACTGCGCAGTGCGCCCACTGGTCAGCACGACCTCGCCGATCACCAGGGCGTGTTCGCGCAACTCGGAGATCAGCCGCTCGCGCGCGGGGGTCACGCGGGGGCGGCCACTAGTTGTAGACGTCGACTGCGTCGCCCATCTGCAGCCAACCGAACACCGCCGGGGCGTCGACGATCGGGAGCCGCATGCAACCATGGCTGGCCGGATAGTCGGGCGCCGGGTTGTAGCCATGGATGGCGTACCCGGTGTAGAAGAAGTTCGAGTCGAACATGCCGTCGGGGAGGTAGCCGGGCACCTTGCTGTAGACGTGGAAGTGGCCGAGGATGGTCGGCGTCGAAGGCTTGCCCGAGCTGATGGGGAAGATCCAATAGACCTGCGAGCCGTTGGCCAGCGCCAGCAGCTGGTCTGACAGGTTCCCCTCGGCGTGCTTGCCGTCGCCCGGGTCGCGGACGCTGAACTTGCCGCTGCCGTTCAGCAGCGCATCGAGGGTCTGGGCGTCCAGGTTCTGCGAGGTGCCCGCGTGGAGCAGCCGGTGGTAGGCGTCGACCGCCAGCCCCGTGCCCTCGTCGTACACGCCACTCCGGGGGACGTAGACATGAAGCGCCGCCAGGCGCTCCTGAACCAGACGCACGAACGGCCCGCTTGCCCCGGGTCCGGCCTGGCCGCTGATCGCGCTCAAGCGGTGAGTCGTGCTCATCGAGCCGAGCTGGGCGGTCGCATCGTGAGAGACGACCACGGTCACCTTGCCGGCCCGTGGGACCTTGATGCCGTAGGAGAAGCTGCCGTCGGTGCCCGACGCGGGCTTTATCGGGAGCCCGTACGTGTGGAGCAGGCGGCCGTTCAGGTAGACCCGCATCTTCACCCATTGGCCCGCCACGTACGGTGCCTCGAGGCCGTCGATAAGCACCACGCGGCCCGGCACCGTCACCTGCTGGCTGCCGAGTGAGAACGTCCCCCGGAGGTAGACCACGAGCGAACCGCCGCCGGTCGCGGACGCTGCGGACGCGCCCCCGGCTCCCACCGCGCAGATCGCGACGGCCAACATAACCGCCAACCCCACCCGTCCGATCAGCTTCCTGCCCATCATCGTGGGCGAGTAGTAAACCAGCCGCCCCGGCCTTTGGCGACGCTGATCAGGCCGTTGCAGGCGCAGGGCGATCAGCGAGCGGCAACGTGATTGCGCCGATCACAGCGAGCGAAGCGACGATCAGACCGATGATCTCGGCGGCGTTCCAGCCGAGCTGGTTGATCCCCAGGGCCAGCGAGTTGTTGATCGAGTGAAGCGCCATGCATGGATACAGCGAGCCGGTCCACCAGCGCACCAGGCACAGCCCGAAGCCGAGGAGGCCGAGCGGCACCAGGTATTGGGACGAGGCCGAGCCGGTGTGCGCCAGGCCGAACAGGATGCCGGTGATCACCGCGGCCAGCCAGGTACCGAGGTCGCGGCCGGCGACCCGGACTCGCATCCTGCGCAGGACGCCGAACAGGAAACCCCGGAAGAAGAACTCCTCGGCCATCGGAGCGACGACGCATACGAAGATCCCCGCGCCGACCAGCGCCGCGGTGCTCTTCCCGGCGCCGAGCTCTGACGGCAGCTTGTCGTTGCCGTGCAATTTGAAGAGTGCCGCATAGATGCCGGTGAGCACGTAGTAGCTCACGCCCGCCGCCACCACCGCTCCGACGCCGAGAAGGAGGGGCACGCGGCAAAAGCCGAAGTCGCGCGGCCGCGGCCGGCCGTGGATCGCCGTGAAGTAGAGCGCCGCGGCCACGAACGACAGGTCGAACACAAAGTCGCCGACGATGTTCACCGCGGGCGTCGGGTGTTGCAGGCTCGAGCCCGCGGCGTGTCCCACCACCGCCGCCAGCGAGCTGAGGAAGATCCCGCCGGCGAAGCCCGTGGCCACGGCCGCCGGGGCCATCCACAGCCGCCACCCAGGGCCGTCGTCCGCGTCGGGCGGGTCGGGTGAAGGAGGGGCTTCGGGGATCGCTTCGGGTGGGATCGCGCTCGACATCGGCGCCCAAGGTTAGGTGCTCGAAAGCAGCGGCTCGAACTCCGCCAGCGTGGCGATCGTCCGCACCCCGGGCGGGCCCGGGGCGCCGTCGCGGCGAACCAGCACCGGCTCCACGCCCGCCGCCCGCGCTCCCTCCACGTCTTCGGCCACGCTGTCGCCCGCGTGCAGCGCCCGCGCCGGCTGGACGCCCGCCAGTTCCAGCCCCTGCTCGAAGATCGCCCTCGCAGGCTTGCGCGCCCCGGCGGCGGCCGACGTCACGACTCCGTCGAGCAGCGGCGCCAGCCCCAGGCGCCCGAGCACCTCCACGAGCGAGACGTCCCAGTTCGAGACCACGACGAGCCGGACGTCGCGGCGTCGCAGCGACTCGAGCGCGGGCCGCACATCATTGAAGACCGAGAACTCCAGCGACGCCAGCAGGGCCTCGACGAGCGATTCGGTCTCCCCAAGGAGGCCACGAGCCGCCGCCGGCAGCGCGTCCCGGAGCACCTCCGCGCAGCGGCGCCGCAGCGCGGCCAGCGTCGCCGCGTCGCGCCCGTCGTCCAGATGCCCCCGGTAGTACGCGATCTCTGCGGCGATCGCCCGCTCTGCCTCGCGCTCCGACACCGACACCCCGAACCGGGCGGACAGGGCACGCCGCAACCGCGGCGCCGGGGGCTCGAGCGCCACGAGCGTGCCCAGAGCGTCGAGGAGGACGGCCTGGCGTGCCCGTCACGAGACGAAGTGCCAGGTGGCGAACTCAGCCGTGAACACCCCCAGGAGCACGCACGAAGACCGCCAGCACCGCGAGCTCGCGACGCCGCCCGGCCAGCCACACCGCGGCCCACATGAAGAACGGGAACACCACAAGCTCGTAGCGCGGCAGGGAGTCCAGCGGCTGGGGAGTAATGGGATAGGAGAGCGCCGGCGCAAGCGAGACCAGCGCGTAGGCGGCGTAGGCGAACGGCAGCCGCCTCACGACCCCGATGAACGCCAGCACGCCCGCGACCAGGAAGCCGAACAGCATCAGGTTCTGGCCGGCCACACGTCAGCGGGTCGCCGCCAGCGGCCTTGAAGTAAACGGGCGGCGCCGGGCCGTGGAGCAGCTGGCGCAGACCGTCCCAGGCGGCGACAGCGCCGTCCCACATGCCGCCGAACGGTCCGGCGAAGTGGTGGTACCACAGCTGCTCCGCGTGAAACGGGGTCAGGCCGTCGCCGGTTGAGAGAGCCAGGAACAGCAGGTAGGCCAGCAGCCCGACCGGGACCAGCAGCACCCACCCGAGATCCAGTTCGAGCGGGTACAGCGGCCGCAACCGGGAGAGCGAGCGACCAGGCGGCCGGCGCCACGGCACGCGATCGGCCCGTGGCCCGTACAGGTACATGAGGACGATCGGCACGATCAGCACGACCCCGGTGTTGCGCGACGCCGCCGCCAGCGCCCCGAGCACGCCGGCCCATGCCCAGCGCCCGAGCCGGGCCTGGTAGATGCAGCCAACGGACAGCGCCAGGAACAGCGACTCCGTGTAGACGGCCGAGAAGTAGTAGGCCATCGGGCAGAACGCGATCAGCATCACGCATACGCGCGCCCGCTCGTCGTCGAACTCGAGCGCGGTCAGGCGATACAGCAGCCACAGGCCGATCGCGAAGCACACCAGCGAGATGAGAACGCCGGCCACGAGGTCCGAGCGGACCACGAAGCCGAGGCCCCGGATCATCAGCGGATACAGCGGGAAGAACGTGGTCCGCCCCGGCTGGCCGTGCCCGTAGCCCCACTTCGCGATCGCCAGATACCAGCTCGAGTCCCACCGTGCCAGCGGCGAGACCAGCAGGTTGCCGAGGTGGCCGAATGGCGCGGTGAGGCGGTACCGATCGAAGCCGCCCGCGTTCGCGGCGTTGCCGAACGTCAACACGGCGAACACGCCGACGGCCATCACCACCAGCCGTGAACCGATCAGCGCCCGCCGCACGACGGGCGCCGGTGAGCGCCCGCCGCTGCCTTCTAACGGCGGCAGCGGCACGGCGGCGCGACGCGGAGCTTCGACGATCTCCCTTACCGACACCGTGTCTAGTATCGCCGCAGGTGAGCGCGAGAAACGACAGAGCGCCCGCGATCACGCTCGACGGCCTGACCAAGACCTTCCGCAGTCCCCAGGGCCCGGTGCACGCTGTGCGCGGCGTCGATGTCACGATCTCTCCGGGAGAGACGGTGGCCCTGCTCGGGCCAAACGGCGCGGGCAAGTCGACGACGATCGACATGATGCTCGGGCTGCAGGCACCTGACGCCGGCAGCGTGTCGGTCTTCGGCCGGCCCCCGCGCGAGGCGATCAGCGGCGGCCTGGTGGGGGCGATGCTCCAGACCGGGGAGCTGATCCGCGACCTCTCGGTCCGGGAGCTCGTGGCGATGATGGCCTCGCTGTACGAGCGACCGCTCGACCCCCAGCAGGCGATCGAGCTGGCGGGCCTCGAGCGAGGTCGCCGACCGCCGCACGCAGCGGCTATCGGGTGGCGAGACGCAGCGGGCCAGGCTGGCCGTGGCGCTGGTATCCGATCCCGAGCTGCTGGTGCTCGACGAGCCGACGGTGGCCATGGACGTCGAGGGCCGCCGCGCCTTCTGGAACTCGATGCGCGCGTTCGTGACGAGCGGCAAGACGGTCCTGTTCGCCACCCATTACCTCGAGGAAGCGGACGTCAACGCCGATCGGGCGGTGCTGATGGCGCACGGGCGCATCGTGGCCGACGGCCCCACGACCGAGATCAAGGCCCGCGTCGGCCTGCGGACGATCCGCGCCACGCTGCCGCACGTGGAGCTCGACGAGCTCCGCGCACTTCCCGGAGTGGCGGTTGCCGACCGCCGCGGCGAGGCCATCGTGCTGAGCTGCCGCGACTCCGACCAGGCCATCCGCGCGCTGCTCGAGCGCTACCCCGATGCCCGCGACATCGAGATCGCGGGCGCCGGACTCGAGGAGGCGTTCATCCAGCTCACGGGCGATCCCGATGTTCCACAGGAAGCCGAGGTGGCGTGATGTACCTGCGCTGCGAGCTGCTGCGCGCGGTTCGCAACCGCCGCTTCTTCTTCCTCTCTCTGGCCTTCCCGCTGATCCTGTTCTACGTCATCGCGGCGCCCAACAAGAACGTGCACAACTTCGGCGGCAGCGGCCTCCCGGCGCCGCTGTACTACATGGTCGCCCTGGCGACGTTCGGGGCGATGATGGCCACGCTCTCCACCGGCGGCCGCATCGCGGGCGAGCGCCAGGCCGGCTGGACCCGGCAGCTGCGGATCAGCCCCCTGTCGCCGTATCGGTACTTCCGGGCCAAGGTGCTCGTGGCCTACGCCATGGCTTTGGTGACGCTGGTGGTCCTGTTCGTGGCCGGGACCTCGCTGGGCGTGCACGTGGCGGGTCTCAAGCTGGCCGAGATGCTGGGGCTGATGATCGTGGGGCTGGCGCCGTTCGCGGCGATCGGGATCTTCATCGGCCATCTGACCAACACCGACTCCGTGGGGCCGGTCATCGGCGGCTCCGTCTCGCTGCTGGCGCTCGTCGGCGGCATCTGGTTCCCCGTCCAGCACGGCTTCCTGCACGACGTGGGCCAGTTCTTGCCCTCCTACTGGCTGGTGCGCGCCAGCCACGTGGTAGAGCACGGGCACGCCTGGAGCGCCCTTGGCTGGGCGGTGGTTCTCGGCTGGTTCGTGGTGTTCGCGGTGGCGGCTCGCTGGGCCTATCGCCGCGACACGGGCCGCGTCTAGATCGATCGCTCGCCGGTAGAAGCCGCGCCCGCCGATCCACATCAGCACGGGCAGCACGCCCAGCAGCACGATCACGCAGATCCAGGGATGGATGTGGGGGACGGACGGCACGAGTGCCGCGCGCATCAACTCCGAGACGTAGGTCATCGGGTTGCAGGCCGTCACCACCTGGAACCACTCCAGGCGGGAGAGCGAGGGCCAGGGGTATTGGCTCGCGCCCGTGAACAGCAGCGGCGTGAAGACGAGCGAGAAGACCACGTTGATCCGGTTCGGCGTCACGAGCGTCCCCATCACTAGCCCCAGGCTCGCCCCGAGCAGGCTGCCCAGGATCAGCGCCAGCACGAACAGCGGAACGCCGCTCCAGTGCCAGGGGATCGAGCCCAGCACGAGGATCCCGACGGGGATCATGATCAACGTCGCGATCACGGCGCGCGTCGCCGCGAACACGACCTTCTCCACGGCCACCAGCCCCGTCGCCATCGGCGCCAGCAGCCGGTCCTCGATCTCCTTCGTCCACCCGAACTCGACCACCAGCGGGAAAGCCAGCGCCTGCATACTGGTGATCACCGTCGTCAGCGCCAGCAGCCCCGGAAACAGCAGGTGCGCGTAGTTGCCTGCGCGTGTAGCCGAGCGCCCCCAGCACCTTGCCGAATACGAACAGCAGGAACAGGGGCTGGAGGATCACCTGGGCCAGGAAGACGTGGAACTCCTTCCACGTCACGAAGGTGTCGCGGCGGAGCACGGCCAGGAATGCGCGCGCCTGCGAGACCTCCGGCGCTGGGGCCGCCACCGCAGTCATCCCCTGAGCGTCCTTCCGGTCAGGCGGATGAACACGTCCTCGAGCGTCGGCTCCCCGAGCTGAACGCCGCTCAGCTGGACGCCGCGCTCGGCCAGCAGGGTCGCGGCGGGCGCCAGCAGCTGCGAGGCCTCGCCCGACACGTACAGCTTCACGCGCTGCTCGCCGTCGCCGTCGCCCTCGAGCGCCTCGACGCGCTGCACCTCGTCCAGCTCGCCCAGCGCCCCGGCCAGACGGTCGGGCGTGTGCCCGTCGCCGGAGGCCATCGCCAGCTCGAGCGTCGAGGAACCGGGGAGCGATCGGATCAGCCCCTCGGGCGTATCGAGCGCCAGCAGCTTGCCGTGATCCATGATCCCCACCCGGTCGGCGAGCGTCGCCGCCTCGTGCATGTCGTGGGTTGTCAAAAACAGCGTGACGCCGACGGCCTGGAGCTCGCGCAGGCGGTCCCACACGAACAGCCGCGCCGCGGGGTCGAGCCCCGTCGTCGGCTCGTCGAGGAACAGGACCTGCGGCCGATGCATCAGCGCCCTGGCGATCATGATCCGTTGCGACTGGCCGCCCGAGAACAGGTCCGGCTTGACGTCGCCGCGCTCGCGCAGGCCGAACTGCTCGAGCAGCTCGTCGGCTCTGGCCTCCGCCTCCGCGGGCGGCACGCCGTGGTAGGCAGCGTGGAACGTGAGGTTGCGCCGGATGGAGATCGCGCGGTCGAGGTTCGAGCGCTGGGGGACGACCGCCAGCCGGCCCCGGGCCCGCACCGGATCGGCCAGGACGTCGACGCCCCCGACCATCGCCTGCCCGCTGCTCGGGCGCACGCGCGTGGTCAGCATCCCGACCGTCGTCGTCTTGCCCGCCCCGTTGGGCCCGAGCAGCCCGAACACCTCACCCTCGGCCACGTCGAAGGCGATCCCATCGACGGCGTTGACGGGCGACTTGGGGTAGCGCTTGACCAGCTCGGCCACGCTGACGGTTGTCGGAGCCGACGTTCCCACCTCTTCGACGATGGTGACACAGGTGTTCGGGCCGGCTCATGAGCCGCGGACCGCCGGGCCGGCATCCAGCGCATCCGCTCGGCATCCGGCCGCCAGGCCGCGGCGATCATGATCGCCCGGCGTCCATATTGAAGGAGCTTCGGACCGGCGGCCCGAAAGACCCCTCTGGTTACACTCGACACGCCGTTCAGGGACCGGCCGATCAGCCATGAGCAGACGCGAGCGACAGCGGCGCCGACGCCGCAAACGCGGACATCCTGTCAAGCGCGCCTTCGTGATGGGCGCGCTGCTGGCCATCTCCACGCTGGCCCTCGGAGCGCTGGCCGTGGCCGGCTGGGTGGCCGCCGTGGCCGACTCGGCGCCGAACCTCAACCAGCGCCACCCCGCCACCCCAGGCGCCAACTCCGAGGTGTTCGCCTCCGACGGCTCTTCGCTGGGCTTCATCCACTCGAGCATCCTGCGAAGCCCGGTGCCGTCAGGCGAGATCCCGAACAGGCTGCGGCAGGCCACGGTGGCGATCGAGGATCGGCGCTTCTATCACCACGGGGCGCTCGACTACACCGGCATCCTCCGCGCGGCGGTCAAGGACGTCTTCCAGGGCGGCTCCACGCTCCAGGGCGCCTCGACGCTGACGATGCAGCTCGTCAACCAGCTCTACCTGCGAAACCACAAGCGCGATCTGCGCTACAAGATCATCCAGGCCAAGCTCGCCCAGCAGCTGGAGAAGGCCCACAACAAGAACTGGATCCTCGACCAGTACCTCAACGACGTCCCCTACGGGACGGTCGAGGGGCAGACGGCCTACGGCGTCGGCGCGGCGTCCGAGGTGTTCTTCGACAAGCCGGTCTCCCAGCTCGACCTGGCGCAGGCCGCGCTGTTGGCCGGCATGCCCCAGGCGCCGTCCGAGTACAACCCGTTCCTGGCACCGGGGCTGGCGCGCCAGCGGCGAGCGGCGGTCCTGCAGGCGATGCTCAAGTCCCACTACATCACCGCCGCGCAGGCCGACGACGCCAACCGTCAGCCGCTGGGCGAGCAGCACAACACGAGCTACAACCAGCGCAGCCAGCCCTACGTGTTCGACTTCGTCGTCGAGCAACTGCACCAGCGCTTCTGTCCCCATCAGGCGTACACCGACCCCTGTCCCAAGGTCGACCAGGGCGGGCTGAAGATCTACACGACCATCAACCTCACCGACGAGCAGGAGGCGCGCTCCTCGATCCTCTCGCACGAAGGCGGACCGGGGCAGCCCGCGGCCGCGCTGGCCTCGATCGACCCCACCAACGGCCACATCGTGGCCATCGCCAACTCCTCGGACTACAACCAGTCGAGCTTCGACTACGCCACCGAGGGCCAGCGCTCACCGGGCTCCTCTTTCAAGATGTACGCGCTGATGACGCTGATCCACGACTACGACGGCGACCCCAACCAGACCTACTACACCTCGAAGTACCTGGCCGCCGGCTGGCTACCGCACTACCCGGCGTATTCCGTCCACACCGCCGAGCAGAGCTACCAGGGCGACATCAGCATCACCAAGGCCACGATCGTCTCCGACAACACGGTGTTCGCCCAGCTGGCCGTCGATGAGGGCATGGACAAGTTCGACGCCACGGCACACGCGATGGGCATCACCAGCACGCTGACCGGAAACCCGGCCGAGGTCATCGGCGGCCTCACGTACGGGGTCACGCCGCTGGAGATGGCGGACGCCTACGGCACCGTCGCAAACGGCGGTTACCACATACGCGGCCACCGCGATCGACAGGGTCGTGTTCCCGGATGGCAGCGTCGTCGACATGGGCGACCCGCCGCACAAGCAGGTCTTCAGCTACGGCGAGACCTACGCCGCCACGAGCGTGCTCAAGCAGGTGCTCTCGAACCCTGCCGGCACGGCGTCCGGGGAAGGCTGGGGCTGCCCCGTCGCGGGCAAGACGGGGACCGCCGAGAACGAGGGCAACGCCTGGTTCGTGGGCTACACGCCAAAGCTCTCCACGGCGGTCTGGGTCGGCTACCCGAACGACAACAACGCCTACGTCGGCTTTGGCGGCAGCGTCGCCGCGCCGATCTGGCACGACTACATGCAACAGGCCTCGAACGGCTATTGCGGCGACTGGCCGGCGCCGTCGACCCCCTGGCACGGGACGGCGTTCGTCGGCGCCCACTCCTCGCAGGGGCCGGCCAACGGGAACTCCGGCAACTACAACAACAACGGCAACTCGAACGGCGGCACCGGCGTCAGCCCCTACTACAACCCGCAGCTGTTCGCGCAGCCGCCGCAGGGAGCGCCGGGGACGCGCAGCCCGAGGTCTGGCGGCGGCCCGCCGTCCGGGTTCGGCGGGGGGCACCAGCCGAGCGGCGGACACAACGGCGCCGGTGGCGGTGGCGGCGGTGGTGGAGGCGGCGGAGGCGGCGGCCGCGGGCACTAGGCCATCCGCCCCGCTGCTACGCTCGCGCCCGCATGCCCAAGGAAGAGAAAGTCGAGCTCGAAGGGGAGGTCGTCGAGGCGCTGCCAAACGCGATGTTCCGCGTGAAGCTCGACAACATGGACCGCACCGTGCTCGGCCACGTGGCGGGCAAGATGCGCCGCTTCCGGATCCGGATCCTGCCGGGTGACCGCGTGCGCGTCGAGCTCTCGCCCTACGACCTCGACCGGGCGCGGATCGTCTACAGGCACAAGTAGTCGCGATCCGCGAGTGCGCGAGCTGGAGCTGATCGACGCGCTCGAGGAGGTGTTCGACGCCGCGTCGCCGCGCGTGCTGCGCGGGATCGGTGACGACGCCTCCGTCGTGCGCGCCCGTGGCTACGCGGTGACCTCGGTGGACATGATGGTGGAGGACGTGCACTTCCGCCGGGCGCAGCTGTCGATGGGCGAGATCGGCCACCGCGCGCTGGCCGCCGCGCTGTCCGACCTGGCTGCGATGGGGGCGCGGCCCGGGCGAGGCGTTTCTGGCCCTGGGCCTGCCGCCTGGATTCGAGCTCGACGAGGTGCTGGCCCTGGGTCGCGGCGCCGCGGCGCTTGCGTCGCGCAGCGGGTCGGTGCTCGCCGGTGGCGACGTCACCCGCTGCTGGACAGCTGACGATTTCGGTGACCGTCACCGGCTGGACGGATGATCCCGGCACGCTGGTCGGTCGGGAGGGCGCCCAGCCCGGTGACCTGGTGTGCGTGACGGGGACAATCGGCGAGCGGGGGCGGGACTCGCCGTCCTCGACGGACGCGCGCGCGTCGGGGCGGAGGAGGCTCGAGCGCTGCGCGAGCGCTACGCCCGCCCGCAGCCGCGGCTCGAGGAGGGACGTTCGCTGGCGGCGGTCGGCGCACGAGCGATGATCGACCTCTCCGACGGCCTGGCCAGCGACGCCAAACACCTCGCGATGCGCAGCGGCGTGAGGCTCGAGCTGTCTCTGGACGCCCTGCCGACGGGCTCAGCGGTGCAGGACGTGGCGGCGCAGCTCGGGACCTCGCCCGGCGCCTTGGCCGCCACTGCCGGCGACGACTATGAGCTCTGCGCCTGTATCCCGCCCGGCGCTCAGGCCCTGGCCGAGGCCGAGAGCCGGCGGTGGGCCAGCGGCGCCGGCCTGACCTGGGTCGGCGTGGTGGCCGAGGGCTCGCCGGCCGTCACGTTCGCAGGCCCAGAAGGCGAGCTGTCGGGATACGAGCACGCGCTCTGAGCGTCGCCTGCGCCCGCAGGCGCGGGCTGCAGGTCCCAGACCATGGGCACTATTTCCTGCGCCCGGCGGACGATCGCGTCGGCCACGGCGCGGGCGTCGATCTCGTATCCCCCGCGGGCGATCCGCTCTCGTAGTCCGGAGAGCTCCATATGGCGCTGATCATCCATGACTCCCGTCTGTATCGGCGCTTTGCCGCCCGGGCTTAAGAGGTGATGTCGGGGGCTCAACCGAGATCAGCCGCGGGCGGGGCCCAGCGGCGTCTCGAAGCTCAGACGGGCGAAGACCACGATCCGCTGTGAAGCGCTGTACAGCGGGTTACAGGCCGACAGCACGAGGCGCTCGTAGCCGAGGTTGCGCGTGATCCACCATGCGTTGGGCGGCACCACGCGGTGGTACTGGACCGTGTAGTCGAAGCGCGCGTAGCGCGTGGTCAGTACGACGGTGTCGCCCGCTATTCAGCTGATTGATGTTGCGAAACGGGGCCAGGTAAGTCGTCCGGTGACCGGCGATGGCTACCGTCTGGCGGACGCCGGGGAAAGCGGTCTGGGGGTAGTGGCCGGGCCCCTTCTCGAGGCTCGAGTCATCGGTCCCCTGGACGACCGTGTAGGTGGCGCTGAGCTTCGGCATCTGAAGAATCCCGATCGCGTCGCCTGTCTTTATCTGCAGCACGCTCCTGCCGCGCCAGATACGCGATCCGCTGGCGCTGGTCGCGAAGGCTCGCGAGCGCGTTCTGCTCGAGCTGCGATAGCGGAGCGCGGTCGTAGGAGAGGAAGCGCTTGTCGACGCCGTCGCGCTTGATCAGCGCCACGACGGCGGTCAAGGGCTCCTGCCAGAGCAGCGTCACGGCAGCGTCCGCGAGCAGCAGCGCGCCGGAGATCATCAGCACGAAGGAGAAGTCTCGGATCAGCCGTCGCACTATTAAGAAGCGTACGGTGCAGTCAGCGACGAAGCGCCGACTTGGTGCCGCCCAGCGACCCGGGGCCGGCGTAGGTCACCGGCCCGCGGACGGTTACCGGCGCCGCCGACTCCTCGCGGCGCTCGCGCCGGCTGCCCCACGGGCCGATCACCACGGCGCCCACGGCGCAGCCCAGCAGGACGCCGGCCGCCAGGAGCGCCAGCGTTCCGATCTGACCGCCGGCGATCATCAGCACCACCGTCCAGGCGAACGAGATCGGATTGAAGCCCAGGCTGACGATGTAGTACGCCAACACAAGGAGCGGTGGCGCCAGCCCCAGCGCGAACAGCGCCACGCGCGCCGCAGGGTGCATCCGGGTCTGTGGCGTCAGCCCCCACAGCCATAGGTGAAGCGCCGGAACGAGCAGCGCGGCGGCAAACGGATTGAAAACCCAGACCGCCAGCGCCAGGGCGCACATCAGGAGCATCAGCGCGGTGCTTGACCCGGCGTCGGCCTGGACCGAGATGACGCGCACGCGCCGCAGCAGCCACAGGGAGGCGAGGACGACCGCCGCGAGCAGCGAGAGCAGCACCGCTCCCTTGGTGCCCAGCGGAACGGCGCCGGCCGCGGTCGCCGCAGGTGGCGCGATGTCGAGGACTCCCACGGCTTTGGCCAGCAGCACGATCGCGGCCGCGAGCACGAACGGGACGGCCATCGCCAGCAGCCGGATCATCCACGGACCGACCGCATGGCCGCGGCGCCGGGCACGGGCGAAGCCGTCGATCGTCGTCAGCAGCACCGGGAGAATCAGCCCCAGTACGAGGATGCGGATCGCCCACACCGGAACGACGTTGCCGTTGAACAGCAGGTAGGCGGACGGCGGGGGAATCGAGCTGGACGAGTCAAGCGCGCTGATCGCCTCGAGCGCGGCGGTACCGAAATTCGTGATCTGGTTCAGGCTGGCCGGCTGTCCCGCGACCGCCGGCCGCTCGCCGCTGGCCGAAAGCAACACGGCCGGGATGCCGTGGGCATTGAACGTCCCCTGCTCGGAGACGGTGAGCGGGAAGGCCAGGTGCGCGAACTGGCCCGCCAGGCTCGCCCCGCCCGCTCGGAGGCCGGCCTGCGAGGCCAGCGCCGACACGACGGTGTTGGTCAGCAACGGCGGCGCCACCTGCTGGCCATCCGACCAGGGCACGACGAACGGGGAGCGCAGCGCCGGCGTGGCCATATCGCCCAAGCACCAGCACGGCGTCCACCGGCCCCGGCAGCGCCGGGATCAGCTGCGTCGCGCCTGCGGCCCCGGTGGCGCCCGTGGTCGAGACCAGTACGACCGTGTGATTGAGGGTCTCGCCGGAGAGGACGCTGGCCAGGTCCAGCAGCACGCCGGTGCCTGACTCGCCGGTGCTCGTGGGGGGCCCCACGTCGTCACGGTGGGCGACGACCACGATGCTGCCGTTGGAGAGGCCGCTGCGGACGCCGATCACGTTCTGAAGCGTGCGCGTGCCGTTCGGGGTCGCGGCCTTGAACGACTGGCTGGAGACGGTGAAGTGGTTCTGGCGCAGGCCCTGCGAGACCTCGCCCGCGATCGCCGCGTCTTAGCGCCGCCAGCGGGGCGGTGGCGGTAGTGGCGGGCAAGGTTCAGCGCCGCCGCGTACGCGGACGGGCCGTTGAAGGCGGCAGGGGGCAGCGTTCCGCTCAGCGACCCGGGCTGGCCCTGGAACGAGAACGCGAACACGATCACGGCCAGCGCGACCGCAACCAAGCCCGTGCGGTAGATCCGCGGATCGAGCATCGGCGCGACAAGATTAGCTGCGTGCGGGGACTTCCTGCGCGGAGCCCGTACCCTTTCGAGCTAACTGGAGAGAAATCTCATGGACGACCATTCAGCGCGCATCCTGCTCGTGGACGATGAGCGGTCGATTCAGACGCTGCTCTCCTATCCGCTGCGCAAGGAGGGCTACGACGTCGTACAGGCGACGGACGGCCGCCAGGCGCTGGATCGCTTCGAGGAGCAGCCCTTCGACCTCGTGGTACTCGACCTGATGCTGCCCAAGATCGATGGTCTCGAGGTCTGCCGGCGGCTGCGAACGCGCAGCTCGGTGCCGATCATCATGCTGACGGCCAAATCCGAGGAGATCGACAAGGTCGTGGGGCTCGAGCTGGGGGCCGACGACTACATAACCAAGCCCTTCTCGGTCAGGGAGTTCTCGAGCCGGATCAAGGCCGCGCTCCGTCGCGCCGAGATGACGCGCCCGGCCGAGACCGCCCCGGACGAGGCGCCGCTGGCCGTCGGCGAACTGCGGATCGACTTCCCCAAGCGCACGGTGCGCGTGAACGGCGACGACGCGCAGCTGACCTATGTCGAGTTCGAGATCCTCTCAATCCTGGCCCGCAGCCCCGGTCGGGTGTTCACCCGGGACATGCTGCTGGCGCGCATCTGGGGCGACTCGGCCTACCGCGACCCGCGCACGATCGACGTCCACATCCGCCACCTGCGGGAGAAGATCGAGCGCGACGCCAAGGACCCCGACTACCTGTTCACGGTCCGCGGCGTCGGCTACCGGTTCCGCGACACAGAGCCGTAGGAAAGGGCAGGGAACCGATGAGCGCTGCACCGATCCGGGGCGAGGCGCCGATGCTGAACCTGCGTTCGCTGCGCAACCGCCTGGCGCTCGTGTTCTTCGGGATCACGTTGGTCGCCTTCGGCGGCGCTCTACCTGTACGTCGCCCCGGGCCTCCAGAACCGGCTGCTCGACGAGAAGCTGCGCTCGCTCGCCGCCGCCGCCCAGTCGGACTCCAAGCGGATCGCGCGCCGCGTCGGGACATCGGCCCCCAAGCCGGTGCTCGTGACGAGCGTGAGCGCCGCCTCCCAGTCGGCACACGACAGGGTGACGCTGCTGAGCGTTGCCGTGGGCGGACGGCCAGCCGCAGCTCTCGACGCTCGTCGATTCCAACCCGGCCGGCAGTGCGCTGGCTTTTCCGCTCGCCTATCGCACGGCGCAGACGGGGCGTCCCGCGACAGGGACCGAGCTGCCACCGGCGCAGCGGCACCGAGGCCGAGGCCACGTACCCGATCTATCGCGCGGGGCGTGTGGCGTTCGTGATCGTCTACTCCTCCTCGGTATCCGACGTCGTCCACAACGTCTCGATCGTTCGCCAGCAGATCCTGATCGCCAGCGGCATCGCACTGCTGCTCGCGCTGATCGGCGGCTACCTCGTGGCGCGCTGGCTGACGTGGCGCATGAAGCGGCTGGAGCTCGCGGCCGAGCAGGTCGCCGCCGGGAACTTCTCCCGCCCCATCCCGGTCGACTCCAGCGACGAGCTGGGACAGCTGGCGATGACCTTCAACGACATGCAGCGGCAGCTCGCGCAGCTCGAGCTGGCACGTGAGAAGTTCATCGCCACCGCCTCGCACGAACTACGCACGCCGATCTTCTCGCTCGGAGGGTTCGTCGAGCTGCTGGAGGACGAAGACCTCGACCCCGAGACCCGCCGGCGGTTCCTCGATCAGGTGCGTGACCAGACCGAGCGCCTCCAGAAGCTGTCCTTGGATCTGCTCGACCTCTCCAAGCTCGAGGCCGGCTCGCTCGAGCTGCGTGAAGAGCAGGTCGACCTGGGCGAGCTGACTCGCTCGGTGTCGGGGGAATTCGAGCCATCGCTGGCGGCGCACGACTCGCACCTGGAGCTGCGGATGATCAAGGGCGCCATCGACGCCCAATGCGATCCGGTGCGGGTGGCGCAGATCATGCGCATCCTGCTCGACAACGCGCTCATGCACACGTCCCCCGGGACCAACATCGTGGTCACGGCCGGACGCGACGACGGCCGCGTCCGCCTGGCCGTGCGTGACAACGGTGAGGGCATCGATCCTCGCGCCATGCCGCGCATCTTCGAGCCCTTCTACACCGCCGATGACGCCCAGGGCTCGGGGCTGGGTCTGGCGATCGCCTCGGAGCTCGCGGAACGCATGTCCGGACGGCTATGGGTGCAGTCGACGCCGGGCCGGACGGTCTTCACGCTCGACCTGCCGGCGTGAGGCGCCGGGGTCGGCCGCGTCGCCGCGGCTTTGCGCGCTGCTGCGCAATTTCTTCCTTGCAACTGCGCCCTTCGCCCACGCCTGCGCTGGCGATATCGTGCGGCCGTGTGAGCGCTCTCAAGCCTGATCTTCGATGCTCCAGCCAGTCGGCGTAGCTCAAAAGCGCCTATCCGACTACCAGAGCATCGTCGGGCGCTCTCTGATCGACGAGATTCGCGAGCGCGCGGGCAGGCTCCAGGGCAAGCGGATCCTCCACATCTCGGCGACGGCATTCGGCGGCGGCGTCTCGGAGATCCTCACGACGCTCGTGCCGCTGATGGCCGACGTCGGGCTCGAGTGCGAATGGCACGTCATCTACGGCCGCGAGGAGTTCTTCAACGCCACGAAGGTGCTCCACAACTCGCTCCAGGGCAGCTCCCAGAGCCTGAGCGAGGAGCAGTGGCAGACGTGGCAGAACTACAACGAGATCAACGCCACTCAGCTCTCGGAAGGTTGGGACATGTGCATCGTCCACGACCCCCAGCCAGCCGCGCTCTGCTCGCTAGTGCCCGAAAAGGCCCGGACCTGGGCCTGGCGCTGCCACATCGATCTCTCGACCCCGAACCCGGACACGCTCGCCCGCCTGCTGCCCTTCCTGGAGCCATACCGCGCGGTCGTCTTTCACCTCGACGAGTATGTCCCGAGCGGCATGGACGGCCGCTCGCACATCGTGCCGCCGGCGATCGACCCCCTGGCCCCCAAGAACATGGCCTTCTCGCCGGATGACGCCGTCTACATCTGCCAGCAGTTCGGGATCGATGTCGACCGGCCGCTGCTCTGCCAGGTCTCGCGCTTTGACCCCTGGAAGGACCCGCTCGGCGTGATCGACGCCTATCGCATCGTCAAGCAGGAGCGGCCCGAGGTGCAGCTGGCACTGGTCGGCTCGATGGCCACCGACGACCCTGAGGGGTGGGACTACTTCAATGCCACGGTCGCGCACGCCGACGGGGACCCCGATATCCACATCCTCAACAACCTCAACAACGTCGGCGCGATCGAGGTCAATGCGTTTCAGTCGCACAGCGACGTCGTGATCCAGAAGTCCACGCGCGAGGGCTTCGGGCTGACGGTCACCGAGGCCATCTGGAAGGGACGGCCCCTGGTCGCGGGCGAGGTCGGCGGCATCCCGCTGCAGATCGCCGACGGCCAGTCCGGGTTCCTGGTCACCGACGTCGAGCAGTGCGCACAGCGATCGCTCGAGATCCTGTCCGACCCGGCGCTCGGCAAGCAGCTCGGGCGGGCGGGAAAGGAGACCGTCAGAAAGCGCTTCCTGACGCCCCGGCTGCTCCGCGACTGGCTCGAGATCTTCGAGCGGCTCGAGGTCTAGGGCCTCTGCCGCCCGTCTCGGCCGGTTGCGCGGGCTATCGGCAGTTGCGCGGGCGGGGTCAGGGTCCGCCGACCTCGGCGCGCCCGCGCTCTCGCTTGTGGACGTCGGCGAGCTGCTCGTCGACCCAATCGCCTGGGTCGCGAGCGGTGATGATCGACTGCAGCCCCTCCAGCCGGCGCCGCCGCTCTTCCTCGGGCATCGTCAGCGCGGCGTGGATCGAGTCGGCGAGTTCCTGGATGTCGAACGGGTTGACCGACAGGGCGTACTCGCCGAGCTCCTCGTGGGCGCCGGTGTTCTCGGAGAGAATCGACACCCCCGCGCGCTCGTTGACCATCGGGTCCCTCCTTGGCCACCAGGTTCATCCCGTCGAACATGGCGTTGACGATCAAGACGTCGTAGTGCTTGTAGGCCGCAACCGCCTCATTCAGGTCGTCGCGCAGCTTGAGCTGGATCGGCATCCAGTCCGGGGAACCGTGGCGGTGGTTGACGACCGCGACGACGGCTTCGATCCGCTCCAGGTACTCGGCGTACTCGGGGATGTCGGTTCGGGAGGGCATCAGCTGGGCGATGAACGTGATCCTCTCCCGGAACTCGGGGTGCTGCTCGAGGAACACGTCGAAGGCGCTGAATCCCCTCAGCACGTTCTTTGAGAGGTCCGCCCGGTCGACCCTCAGGATCAGATGGTCACGCCGGCGGCGCAGGAGCTCGTCTTCGAACTCCTTGACGCGCTGGCGGCGGGCGACTGCCTGCACGGCACCGGAGTCGCTCGGCAGAGGGTAGGCACGGACCCACACCTCGCGGTCGCCGCAGTGCACGATCCCGTTTTCCATGTCCACCTCGTGGTCCGTCAAGTCCTCGCAGCACTGGAGGAAGTTCCGGCGGTAGGACCGCGTGTGGAAGCCGATGATGTCGTTGGAGAGGATCCCGTCGTAGATCTCCTCCCGCAGCATGGAGGGCAGCACCCGCCAAGAGTCCGACTGGCTCCACGGGATGTGGACGAAGTGATGAAGGACGGCGTCAGGCCGCTCGCGCCTGATCAGCGCCGGCAGCGTGTACAGGTGGTAGTCGTGCACCATGATCGGCGGGTTGGGGACACCCTCGACCTCCTCCAGCACGGCCCGCGCCAGGTCCTCGTTGACGACGTTGTAGCCGAACTCGAACGCCTCGGTCTCGTTTCGACGGATGTCCGGGGCGTTTGACAGATCCCAGAGGTAGTGCTGGATGAACCACAGCATCGGGTTGGCGATGATGTTGTAGAACTGGTCATAGGCCTGAGGGCTGGAGGCCACGAGCTTCACCCGGTACTCATCGCCGTCCTCGGTGGATACGGGGAACGGACGGCCGTCGTGGCGCTCCGCCACCTCGACGTCCTCGTCCGTCATCGCCGAGGCAACCCAGGTCACGTCGCGATAGGTGGCCAGTCCGATGAGCGCCGTGACCAGTCCGCCGGTCCCTCGCTTGACCTCGCCACCGGGCCCGAACGTGACCGGGCCCCGGTTGGAAACGAGGACGAGCGGCGTATCGGAGGAGCTGGAATTCATCGCCTCAAACACCGTAGCTGGCTGGCCAGCCGAGCGTGTACATATGTTTTGGCCAGCCGAGGTGTACATGGGTAATACCCGGACATCGGGGAACGGACGCTGCCGAGGGGCGGCGAGGGCCGGGCGGTGGGGTGCCGGGGTTGCGGTACGAACTGGGCCGTGGGCGAGCACGGGTGCCGGTGGGCCCCGGACGCGCAAGATCCCCGAGGGCCGATGACGACCCGGAAGCGGAAAACGTCGCAAATCCGGTGCCCCGCACGTGCCTTGGCCACATAAGAGTCCCCAAGACGATTACGTGGCCAGCCTAGACGCAGCGGCTGGACTTGCTGCGAGAATCCAGGCCGCGAGCGTCACGTGCTCCCACTTACCCGGGTGCAGAGTCACTGATGGGGCGCGCGGCGCTCGGCCAGCATCTTCACGTATTCAGCGATCCGCCGGGCGCGCGTCTCGGGCCGTTTGGCGTCTTCGACGCGGTACAGGATCGAGTAGCGCGGCGAGCCGGTGAGAGTCTCGAAGAACGCCTTGGCCTCCGGATTGGCATCGAGCGCCCGCTGAAGGTCTTCGGGGACCGTGGCCCTGGTGGGGGATGGGTAGGCGGCGTCCCAGCGCCCATCGGACTTCGCTGCCTCCACCTGCGCCAGCCCGGCCGCCTTCATCCGCCTCTGCTGCCACCAGTCGCTCGACCTTTTCGCGGTTGATCTGGGACCAGCGGCTGCGGCGGCGCCGCGGCGTGAAGCGCTGGAGGTAGTAGCGCTCGTCGTGGCGCGCGACCTGGCCGTCGATCCAGCCGTAGCACAGCGCTTCTTCGACTGCCTCCGCGTACGTCACCGTCGTGATGCCCGAGCCCTTCTTGGCGAACTTGAGTCGCACCCCATCG
Organism: uncultured Actinomycetes bacterium; assembly: GCA_963846075.1. GTDB lineage: Bacteria > Actinomycetota > Thermoleophilia > Solirubrobacterales > Solirubrobacteraceae > Palsa-465. Next base: position 183,032 of record CAWJUS010000009.1, read on the forward strand.
CTACTGGCGTGGTTGCGCTCGAGCCACGCAGCCCAGGCGTGCGGGTCCCGGAGCTCGAGGATCGGCAATTCAGGCTTCGTGGGCATGGGCCGCAGAGCGTCCCAGATCGGGCCGCTATAGTCGTCCGCCGCCCGGCAGCGGCCCTCAGGCCGGTGGGCGACCGCCAAGCATGCCCGACGAGACGCCACTCTATGACTTGATGCTGCTGCTCTCCACGAGCGCGGAGGATGAGCGGCGGGCAAAGATCCTCTCCGATGTCGAGAGTGCGATCGCGCGTGGCGGCGGGTCGATCGCTCTCAACGGAGACTGGGGCGTGCGCGCGCTCGCCTACCGGATCGAGCACCAGAGCGATGCCGAATACCACCTTCTGCAGTTCACCGGACCCCCAGAGTTGCTCGAGTCGCTGAGCCACAACCTGGGGATCACCGACGGAGTGCTGCGCCACCGGATCATCAAGGTCTTGCCGGGCACGCCGCCGGCGCCGCGGCCAGAGGCGGCGCCACCTCCACGAGCCCAGCCCGCGCATACCGCTGCTCCCTCCCCGCCGCCGGCTACCGAGGCGGCCGCAGCCGACGCCCCCGCGGGGGACTCTGCCGCAGCGGATGTGGCGGCACCGGCCCCGGCCTCCGAGAACGGCTGATAGCCGCGACGCCGACCGCGGGCGAGCGGCCGGCCGGGACTGCCTGCCCCGAACGCTCGCTCCGCCACCGCTGGCCGGCAACCCGCCGCTCCGTGACGAAAGCGTCGCCGCTCGTAACGAGCGGGCGCCGCGTGCGTGGCGTTTCTGCCACTTTCCGCAATGGCCATGGGGTTGCCGTCTGCGGCGCGCTTAGACTCGCTCGCAGGCTTTCAATCGATCCTGGAAGGAGCCAGAAATGGCAGGAGACATCAACCGGATCATCCTCACAGGCAGGCTGACCAAGGACCCAGAGCTGCGGACGTTCCCCGAGAGCAACAACTCCGTCTGCTCGCTTCGAGTGGCCGTCAACGGACGCCGTCGCAACAGCGAGGGCCAGTGGGAGGACCAGGCGAACTTCTTCGACGTCACCGTCTGGGGCTCGCAGGGCGAGAACTGCCAAAAGTTCCTGCGCAAGGGCCGCCAGATCGCGGTGGACGGCCGCCTGCGTCACCGCCAGTGGACGAACAACGAGGGACAGAACCGCTCCGCGGTCGATATCATCGCTGATTCCGTGCAGTTCCTCGGCGGACGCGATGACGCCGGTGGCGCGAACGGGAACGGGTTCTCCAGCAACGTCCAGAACACGGAGAGCGACGTGCCGATCGACACCGGTGATTTCGAGACAGCGCCAGCAGGCGCCGGAGCCGCTGAGGACGACATTCCGTTTTAGGCAAGCGACAGACAGAGGAACTGAGTGGCAAAGCAGCGCAGGCGTCCGGTTCGGCGACGTGACAGAAAGGGCGCGACGGGGTCGACCCGCCGCAGGCCTTGCCCTTACTGCCGCGAGAAGATCGACCAGGTCGACTACAAGGACATCTCGATGCTGCGCCGGTTCGTCTCCGAGCGCGGCAAGATCCGCTCGCGGCGGATCACCGGCGCGTGCCGTCGCCACCAGAGTCAGATCGCGCGGGCGGTCAAGCGTGCGCGCGAGCTAGCGCTGCTTCCCTATGTTGCGGAGCCCGGCGAGCGCGGCGACCGCGGCGAGCGCGGCGCCCGCTCTGATCGCTTCGAGCGATCCGAGCGCTGAGGAGGGTCACATGCCCCAGGCGATCCTGCTCCAAGACGTGGAGTCGCTCGGTGAGCGTGGCGCCGTCGTCGACGTATCCGCCGGCTACCTTCGCAACTACCTCCTGCCCAGAAAGCTCGCCGAGGCCGCCACGGCGGCATCGATAAAGGCCGCGGCCCAGCGGCGCGAGCGGGCCGAACAGGCACAGCGGGACGCCGCGGATCGCGCTCAGGAGAATTCCTCGCTGCTCAGCCGGACGGTGCTTACGATCCCCCAGCAGGCTGGCGAGGACGGCCGACTCTTCGGCTCGGTGACGCCGCAGGACATCGTCGATGCGATCCGTGATGCCCGCGGCATCCGTGTCGACCGTCGCAAGGTTCATCTCGACGAGCCGATCCGGCACACGGGGACCTACATGGTGGTGGTGGAGGTGGCCGACGAGGTGACCGCGACGATCAAGACGATGGTCGTCGCCGCGTGAGCGCGGGCTTGTCGTCGCTTGACCGCCCGCACATCGTCGCCTGACCGCCCGCTCGTCGCCGCCTGATCCGCCGCTCCGAGAGCCGCTCGTCGCGGATCCAGGACCGCTCGTCGCCGCTGACACGCATCGAGGCACAGCCGGCTTCTGGCCGTACCAGGCGCCGCCCCTCGGGGTTGCCGCTCTTTCAGCCGAAATCGCCGTCGCCAGGGAACTCTCGCTGCTTGCGGGATAGCCCGTCGTCTGCCGCCTGCCCTCTACCTAGACTCGCCTCCTCTCATGAGCGCCACCCAGGAAGCCACAGTCCCGCCGCATAACGTCGAGGCCGAGAAGTCGGTGCTCGGGGCTGTGCTGCTCGACGAGCGCCACCTGAACGCGCTGCTGGTGGAGGAGCAGCTACGACCGCAGCACTTCTATCGCGAGCATTACGGCGCCATTTTCGCCGCGATGCAGGAGCTGTTCGAGACCGATCGCAAGATCGACCATCTGACGGTTGCGGAGACGCTGCGCCAGCACGGCAAGCTCGACGATGTCGGAGGCAAGGCCGCGATCGACGACCTCCAGGGTTGGGTCCCGGCGGCGGGGCATGCGCGCGAGTACGGCCGGATCGTCCGCGAGAACGCGCAGATGCGGGCGCTGCTGACGAGCGCCTACGAGATCCAGTCGAGCGTGTTCTCCCGCGAGGCGCCGGCCAGAGATCTGCTCGAACGCGCCGAGCGCTCGGTACTGGAAATCGCCCACGACGACCGCCAGAAGAAGCTGCGCTCGATCTCAGACATCCTCGACGAGGAGACCGAGCGCCTGCATCACCTATCGGTCGCAAAGTCGCCTCTCACCGGAACGCCATCCGGCTTCAGAGATCTCGACGAGCGCACAGGAGGCTTTCAGCGCGGGAACCTCGTGGTGATCGCGGCGAGGCCGTCGATGGGCAAGTCGGCGCTCGTCGCCAACATCGCCGAGAACTCAGCGCTCGATGGCTACCCGGTCGTGCTGTTCTCGCTCGAGATGTCGGAGTCCGAGCTGGCTCAGCGGTTTGTGGCTTCCCAGGCAAAGATCAACGGCGAGGATCTTCGCCGCGGCAAGGTCGCAGAGCATCGCTGGCCGAAGATCCTCGAAGCCTGCCGGCGCCTCTCGCAGGCGCCGCTGTTTGTCGATGACTCGAGCGATACGGGCGTGCTGGAAGTGCGGGCCAAGGCCCGTCGCCTTCACCACCGGCTCCAGGACCAGGGCGGCCTGGGCCTGATAGTCGTCGACTACCTGCAGCTGATGCGGCACGAGGGGCGCGTCGAGAGCCGCGTGGAGCAGGTCGGCCAGATCAGCCGCGGCCTGAAGGGCCTGGCACGGGAGCTCAACGTTCCCGTGATCGCGCTCTCGCAGCTGAGCCGGGCAGTTGAGCAACGCCAGGAGAAGAAGCCCATCCTCTCTGACCTTCGCGAATCGGGCCAGGTCGAACAGGACGCGGACCTCGTGATGTTCATCTACCGCGAGGAGTACTACCTGAAGGAGGAGTCAGAGCGGCCGGGCGAGGCGGACATCATCATCGCCAAGCACCGCAACGGGCCGGTCGGCGACGTCGTGCTGACTTTCCAGAAGCAGTACCCGAAGTTCATGAACTACGCGACCGAGCGGTTCGGGGGATGACCGGGCGGATGGGAGCGGTACGGGATGACGGGCGGATGGGCGAGCGGTTCGCCGGATGACCGGCGCGGATCTCGGCATGAACGATCGCTGTCCGTTCGACACCTGCGACGGGTCGGGTTTCGTCTACGACGAGGCGACCAACACGGCGTTCGACTGCCGCTGTCGCCCGCAACGCGTGGCTCAGGCCAAGGCTCGCAGCCTCTCGGCGGTGATCCCGCGCCGCTACCGCGACGTCGGCTTCGACAGGCCACCCGTGACCGATATCGATCCCCATGTGGTGGCCGCCACGCACCGTTATGCGGACACGGTCGAGCAGCAGCTCGACGACGGCCGCGGATTGTGGTTCATGGGGCCGGTCGGGACGGGTAAGACGACGCTCGCCATGCTCGTCTCCAAGGCCGCGCTGGGCGCCGGACGCTCGGTGGCGATCTACTCGCTCCCGCGACTGCTCAACGAGATCCGTGACACGCATCGCGCCGAGCGCTCGCATATCGCGCTGCTGGATCGCCTCACAGCGGTCGACCTGCTCCACGTCGATGACGTGGGCGCCGAGCGGACGAACGAGTGGGTGCTCGAGGAGCTCTATTCGATCGTCAACGCCCGTTACGAGGATCAGCGCTCGATGCTGGTCACGACGAACATCCTCGATCGCGAGGCGCTGTGCGAGCAGATCACCGAGCGCACCGTCTCGCGACTGACGGAGATGTGCGACGAGCTACCGCTGCTCGGCCACGACCGGCGGATGGATCTCCGCCTGGCGTGATGGATGGGTCTCGCGACTGGCGTGATGGGTGGGTCTCCGCCTGGCTTGATGGGTGGGTCGCCGCCTGGTATGAGTGGTGGGTCGCCGCCTGGTTCGAGGGGAGGGTCTGCACCAGGCTTGAGGCGCTGGTCCACGAGCCGCCTGCGGCCCGTCCTACACTGACCCCGCCATGCCAGGACTGGTTGTCGTCGGCGCCCAATGGGGCGATGAAGGCAAGGGAAAGATCACCGATCTGCTCGCCGAGCGGGCGGATGCCATCGTGCGCTTTCAGGGCGGCAACAACGCCGGCCACACGATCGTCCGCGACGGCCAGACCTGGAAGCTGCACCTGATCCCATCCGGGATCTTGCATCCGGGCAGGCTGTGCGTGATCGGCAACGGCGTGGTCATCGATCCCAAGGTCTTGAGCGACGAGCTGGACGAGCTTCGTCGGCGGGGAGTCGACACCAGCGCGCTGCGCATCTCGGCCAACGCGCACCTGATCATGCCCTACCACTTGATGCTCGACCACGCCGGCGAGGCCAAGCTGGGCAAGCTTCAGATCGGGACCACCCGCCGCGGAATCGGACCGTGCTACGCGGACAAGGCGGCACGGCTCGGGATCCGCATGCAGGACCTGCTCGACGAGAAGATCCTCAAGCAGAAGATCATCTCGGCGCTCGAGCCCAAGCGTCTTACGCTGAGGCCCTTCGCCAAAGACCCGGCGCTCGACCTTCAGGCCATGACCGAGGAATACCTGACCTACGGCCACAGGCTTGAGGCCTACATCGCAGACACGATCCGGATCGTGCAGGAGTGCCTTGATCGCGACGAGCTGGTGATCTTCGAAGGCGCTCAGGGAGCCCTACTGGACATCGATCACGGCACCTATCCGTTCGTCACCTCCTCCAACCCCGTGGCTGGAGCGGCGTGCATAGGCGCCGGCATCGGGCCGAAGGACATCGATGAGGTCTGGGGTGTCACGAAGGCCTACGGCACGCGGGTGGGAGCCGGCCCGTTCCCGACCGAAGTCGACGGCACGTTCTCCGACATGCTGCGCGAGCGCGGCGGCGAGTACGGGACGACGACCGGCCGCGCCCGACGGGTCGGATGGCTGGATCTCGTCGCGCTGCGCTACGCGGCACGGATCAACTCCCTGACAGCGCTTGCCATCACCAAGCTCGACGTGCTCTCCGGCATCGAACCGCTGCAGATCTGCACCCGATACCGGGGCGCGGAAGGGGCCGAATTCGAGCACTTCCCCTATCACCAGACCGTCCTCCACCATGCCGCGGGCGAGTACGTGCAGCTCCCCGGCTGGTCGGAGGATCTCAGCGAGTGCCGAAGCGAATCGGATCTGCCCGACGAGGCCCGCGACTATCTGAACTTTGTGTCCGAATTCGTCGGCGTGCCCGTGGCCCTGGTGAGCGTCGGCCCGGGACGCGAGCAGGTGATCTGGACCGAGGCCAGCAGGCTGACAGCTGCCACGGGGTAGCGCGGATTGAGGCGCCCGCGGCCTGCTGCTGCGGCTCGGCGCCCATAACGTGACAAAGCGACCAGCGCCGCCGTCGACGGTGCACGAAATGGTTGCTATGGCCCCCAAAACGTGACACGTGCACCCCGCGCCCGGGAGCTCATTCACGTTTTGGTGGTTCGCGGGCGGGCTGTGGTCCGCGGGCGGGCTGGCGGTTCGCGGGCGGGCTGTGGTTCGCGGGCGGGCTGTGGTTCGCGGGCGGGCTGTGGTCCGCGGGCGGGCTGCGGTTGCGGGCGGTTGCGGCGCAGGCCAGCGCCGCCCCCGGCTAATCCTGGCGCGAGGGGTGACCGACCCCGGGCCACGGCGACAGTACGAGTACCAGCCTGGAGTCACGCACTGCGCGCACCGTTCGCCGCTCGGCTGGCCCGAAATGCGCCAGCGAGCCTGGGCCTGCCCTGACGTCGCCGTCACCGCTCGAGATCTCGATCTCGCCGTCCGCCACCAGCAGGTACGTGCGCTCATGAACCTGGTGCTCTTGGAGCTCCTCCCCGGCGGGAAGGTGGATCGCGATCGCACGCGTCTCCTCATCGGAGCGAAGCACCTGGGGCTGGTGCGGCTCGATCGACAGCGACGGGATGTCCCAGCTCTCCATCTTGCGTCTCCTCGTCTCGCGGTCCGAGGATTCTCTCAGCCCCAGCTCACGCTGGTCGGCGGCCCGGCACCTTGGCCGAGCGACGAAGGCGCCCCCAGCCCTCGCCGCCCCGTCCGGCCCTCAGCGCCAGTGCTCGATCAAATCCTCGTCGCCGACGTCGCGGACCACGCGGGCCGGGACGCCCATCACGACCGCCCGTGGTGGGACGTCGGCGGTCACGACCGCGCCCGCGGCGACGAAGGCCTCCTCCCCGATCTCCACCCCCGGCACGAGCACCGCGCCGCCGCCGACACGGCATGCGCGGCGCAGCGTCGGGCCCTCGAGCGCCACGCCCCGCGGGTGGCGCCCCATCGTGTGGTCGTTGGTGGTCGTGACTCCCGGACCGACAAACGCATCGTCCTCGATCACGGTTCCGGCGGTCACGTAGACCATCGTCTGGATCGAGACTCGCCGTCCGATGACCACGTCGAAATCGACGGATGAGCCTCCGCCGATCACCGAGCCCGGCCCGATCACGGCGCGCTCGCGAACCTGTGCGCGATCGCCGACGATCGCGCCTGCTCCGATGCGTGCCCCGGCATAGACCACGGCGCCGCAGCACACCGTCGCCTCTGGATCCACCACGAGCGGCGCCGGCGTCCCGCTGCGGCGCGCGCTGGAGGTCGCCTTCAGCCGTGGCAGCTTGCCCAGCACCGCGCCGTCCTCGACCAGGCAGCGCTCACCGACCGTGGTACCGGGGTGGATGACGGCACCGGCCCCGATCCGGGTCCCGGCCCCGATGATGGCCTCGGCGTGGACCACGGCGCCGGGAGCCAGCACCACGTCGTCGGCCAGCTGGGCGCCGGCCGCGACGTGCGCCGCGGACGCGACGTGCGTCGGAGACCGCCCCGGACGGAACGTCAGGCACGGATGCGAATGTCCAGCGGGGTGGGGGGAGCCGACTCTTGCACGGCGCCCGGAGACCCTGGCCCCGCCCGTCGTGAGTCCTCCAGCGAACGCTGAAGGCGCTCCAGCACGCGGACCACGCGCAGGCCGCTCTCCCCGTCCGAGCGAGGACGCTGGCCCGTGCGCACGCACTCCACGAAGTGCTCGCACTCGATCCGAAGGGGCTCGACATTGCGGACCTCGGGCGACCAGCTGCCTCCCGCGCGGGTGATGTACTCGCCATAGCCGCGGGCGTCCTCATCGAAGCCCTTGTCGTAGACCGTCAGCTTTCCCTCGACGGCCATGTCGTCGAAGGTGGCCATCTGCCGCGAGCCGACGATCGTGAAGCGCCGCTCCTTGTGGGGATCGAGCCAGGACAGGTGTAGGTGGGCCGACAGCCCGGAGGGAAAGCGCATGAAGCAGAAGACGACGTCCTCCACGCCGCTGCGGACGTAGGACTCGCCGTGGGCCACAGCCTCGATCGGCTCCTCGGCCGCCAGGTAGAGCACGACCGACACGTCGTGTGCGCCGAGACTCCAGAGCGCGTTCTCGTCGGAGCGGAGCTTGCCCAGGTTGAGCCGGTTGCCGTAGATGTAATAGATGCGGTCGCCGAGCTCGCCCGAATCCGCGAGCTCCTTGAGCTGGCGCACTCCCGGGTGGTACTCGAGCAGGTGCCCGACCATCAGCAGCCGGCCGCTGGCCTCGGCGGCGGCCACCACGCGCTCGCCGTCGGCCACCGACTGGGCCAGCGGCTTCTCCACGAAGCAATGCTTGCCGGCCTCGAGCACGCGCACGGCGAGCTCCGCGTGGGTGGGAACGGGCGTCGCCACGGCGAGCTGCGTCGAGCTCCGGGTCGGCGAGCAGCTCGTCGACATCGGCGGTGAAGCGCGTCTGGGGAAAGGCGCGCTCGACCCTGGCGCCGGCTTCGCTCGAGGCGTCGCAGCACCAAGCCAGCTCGCAGCCCGGCAGGCCGGCGAAGTTGCGCGCCAGATTCGGGCCCCAATAGCCGAGCCCGACGACCCCCACTCTGATTGCGGGCTCCGTCATAAGGCATGCAGTGTAAGCGCGGCGACGACGCGCTCTCCGGCGTGGCCATCCCCGTACAGCGCCGGACGCTCGCTGGGCGGCCGGCGCTCAAGCGCCTCCAACGGCCCGCTCTCGGTCCAGATCCACGAGCACGTTCCATCCGTGCTCCACGGTCTCCGTCCACTCGGTGCTCGCGCGCAGCGTGATGCACGGAACCCCGGCCAGGTAGGCCTCCTTCTGCAAGCCCACCGGAGTCGGTCATCACCGCGCGGGCGCTGCAAACGAGCGCCGCCAGCTCCACGTAGCCCAGCGGCGGCGTGAGCGTCACCTGCTCGGCCGTTTCGAGGCGGTGGATCAGGCCGCCCTCTTCGAGCCGCTTGCGGGTCCTGGGGTGAAGGGCAGCCACGACGGGCATCGGCACCGCCGCGAGCAGCTCGACCAGCTGCGCCAGCCGCGCCGGATCGTCGACGTTGCCCGCACGGTGCGCCGTGGCCACCACGTACTGCCCGGCCTTGAGGCCGTGCGGCTCGAGCAGATCGAGGCGTCGCCGGGCGCGGGGCTGCACCGCTGCCGCCACGTCCACCATGACGTCGCCGACCACCTCCACCCGGCCGCCGACACCTTCCCGCCGCAGGTTCGCCGCGGCCGACTCCGAGGGGCACAGCAGCAGCGTGCTCGCATGGTCCGTGAGAACGCGGTTGAGCTCCTCGGGCATCGTGCGGTCGAAGGAGCGCATCCCGGCCTCGACGTGGGCGATCGGAACCTGGGCCTGGGCCGCGGCCAGCGCGCCGGCCAGCGTGGAGTTCGTGTCTCCGTAGACGAGCACCGCGTCGGGGCGCACCTCGCGGAGCACGGGCTCCAACCCGCTCAGCATCCGTGCGGTCTGTGATGTGTTCGACCCCAGGGCCACACCCAACTCGCGCTCCGGGGGCGGGAGACCGAGCTCGGCGAAGAACACGGCCGAGAGCTCGTCGTCGAAATGCTGGCCCGTGTGGACCATCACCTCCTCATGGGCCGCCCGCAGCGCTGGCGTCACCGCCGCCGCCTTGATGAACTGGGGGCGGTTGCCGATGACCGTCAGGACCTTCACGCAGAGCCCAGCTCGGACTGAATGCGAGCGCCCGCCTCAGCGGCGATCCGCTCGCTCACCGACCCCGGACTGGTGAAGTTGTGCGAGTCGATGGCCGCCACGGGCTGCACCTCGCGCGTTGTCGAGGTCAGGAAGGCTTCGTCTGCCTCGAATAGGTCATCGAGCGTGCACGGACGCTCCGCCGCGCCCGTCAGCGTGACCACCAGCCCGCGCGTGATCGAGGCCAGGATGTGCTCGTCCAGCGGAGGCGTGAACACCTGCCCGTTCTCGATCCAGAAGATCGAGCTCGTAGGGGCCTCCAGCACACGCCCGTGCGGCGTCACCAGCAGCGCTTCGTCGAAGCCGCGCTCGCGCGCCAGGCGGCTGGCGAGCATATTGGCGGCGTAGGAGAGCGACTTGACCCCGTCGAGCACGCGCGTCGGCGAGTAGGTGATCGAGCACAGCCGGATCCGATCGGGGGTCTCGTGCATCGGTTCGGTGAGCAGCAGCCGGCGCCCCCCGCGGGTGATGACGATCCGCAGCAGCTCGTGATCGGGCCCCGGGCCGGCCTGGGCCAGCAGGCGGTGGGCCTCGGCGCGAACAGCCTCGAGGTCGACCGGCAGGCGCAGGTTCTGCGCCGAGCGCTCGAGCCGCCTGAGGTGCTCCTCGAACGCGAACGGCTTTCCGTCGTAGACGCGGATCACCTCGAATGCCCCGTCGCCCCGCAGCAGACCCTCATCGGTGGCGGGAATCGTGGCCTCGGAGGCGGGCGTCAGCATCCCGTCGACGGATGCCAGTGAACCGGTGAACGATGTGGACACGGCCGCCTGAGGCTAACGAGAGCCGCGGTCGGGGCCACGCCCGGACCAAGCCTCGGCCAGATGCACGATCGTGGCCGCGGCGGCGGCCATCTCCTGGAGCGACGCCCACTCCCGGACCGAGTGGAACTCGTGGCCTCCGGTGAAGAGATTGGGCGTGGGAAGCCCCCGTTCGCTGAGGATCGAGCCGTCCGTGCCGCCTCGGATCGGCGTTCGCACCGGGTCGATGCCCTCGGCGCGGAGCGCCGTCTCGGCCACGCGAACCACCTCCTCGTATGGCTCGAGATAGGAGCGCATGTTGCGGTACTGCCTGCGGACATCGACCTTCAGCCGCGCCCTGGGCTCCCCCTCGACGATCTCGCGCGCCGTGCGCTCCAGAAGTGCCACATGCTCTTGGAGCTTGTCCTCATCGAAGTCGCGGACGATCAATCTGAGCTCCGCGCGCGCCGGCGTGCCGGTCAGCGCGTATGGGTGGATGAATCCCTCGCGGCCGGCGGTCGTCTCGGGCGTCAGGCGGTCGCCGGGGAGTGCCGCGACGATGCGAGCCGCGAGTCGCAGCGCGTTGACCATCTTTCCCGTCGCGTCGCCGGGATGGACCTCGACCCCCTGCACCGTCACCACCGCCCCGTAGGCGGAGAACGTCTCATCCTGGAGCTCGCCGAGCTTCGAGCCGTCGAGCGTGTAGGCGAACTTGGCGCCGAAACGCTCGATGTCGAACCGCTTCGCGCCCTCGCCGATCTCCTCGTCGGGCGTGAAGCCGACCCTGAGCGTCGGCCGCTGCCGCTCGGGGTGCGAGGCGAGGTACGCGACGGCAGCCATGATCTCCGCCACGCCGGCCTTGTCGTCTGCGCCGAGCAGCGTGTCTCCGCTCGAGGTGACGATGTCGTGCCCGGCCTTGTCCCGAAGCTCGGGCATGGCTTCCGGATCGAGCCGCGTGCCCTCCCGCGGGAGGTCGATCACGCCGCCGCCGTAGCCACGGTGGACCATGGGCTCGACACCGCTTCCTGGAGCCTCGGGACTCGTGTCGACGTGCGCGATGAGCCCGATCACCGGCCGATCGCCGTCCACGTTGCCCGGGAGCGTGGCCATCACGTAGCCGTCTCGATCGAGCTCTGCGTCGCCGAGGCCGGCGGCTCGCAGCTCTTCCGCCAGCAAGCCGGCCGAGCTCCAGCTGGCCGGCCGTGCTCGGGGAGCCTCCGCCGTCCGGACGCGACTGCGTGTCGACCCGGACATATCGCTCGAAGCGCCCCAGCACGTCCGCGGAGAGCTCGGAGGCCAGCGGCGAAGTGAAGTGGTCGTCGGGCATCCGGCGAGCCAGTATCGCAGTGGTCCGGGGGACTGTTAGCGTTCGGCGGGATGCAGGGCATCGCCCCGGGCGAGACTCCGAACGCCACGGCCGGCGAGGAGACCGGCTCCTGGTTCAGCGTTCCCGAAGAGGAGTCGCTGCCCGCCGACCTGCGCCGCCTGTTCGCCAAGGCCCGGGAGCGACTGGGCTTCGTGCCCAACGTGTTTCGCGTCTACGCGTTCCGACCGCAGCGCCTGAGCGCCTGGTTTGCTCACTACCGGCAGCTGCACGAGCCGACCCCCGGGCTGAGCGCGGCGGACCGGGAGATGATCGCCGTCGTGGTCAGCGCCGCCAACCGCTGCCTCTACTGCCTGGTGGCGCACGGAGCCGCGTTGCGCGAGGAGCTGGGCGACCCGGTGCTCGGCGAGCGCATCTCCTACGACTGGCGCCGGGCGGGGCTCGATGCCCGTCGCCTGACGATCTGCGAGTACGCGGAGAAGCTCACGCTGCGGCCCCACGAGATGACGCACGCCGATCTCGAGAAGCTGCGCGACGCCGGGCTGACCGAAGAGGAGGCCTGGGACGTGGCCGAGCTGAGTGCCATGTACAACCTCACCAACCGCATGGCGATGGCCACGAACATGCTCCCGAACGACGAATACAGCGCACAGGCCCGTCCGTGCAGCCGACGCTGACAGGCCGCTGCAACTGCGGCATCGTCCGGTTCGAGGTGACCGAGCCGCTGGTCGGGGCGGGCTACTGCCACTGCCGGCGCTGCCAGCGCCGGACCGGAACCGCTTTCTCCGCCACCGCGCGGGCCCGGCCGGGGACCTTCCATGTGCTCAGCGGCCAGGATCGGCTGAAGGCCTGGAAACCCGGAGACGGCTGGGAGAAGTGGTTCTGCGGCGAATGCGGCTCCGCCGATCTTCACCCGCGACCCCGCCGATCCTGCCCGCGTGGGGATCAGGATGGGAGCGTTCGACGACGATCCCGGCGTCCGCCCCGGCCATCACCAATTCGTCGCCTACGCCGCGCCGTGGGATCCGATTCCGGACGACGGGCTCCCCCGCTACCCCGAGCGGGCCCCTGGATAAAAAGGCGCGCTGCGGCTGAAGCCGCGCGCGCCGTATAAACAAAATCGACCGCGCCTCAGCCGCCGCTGAGCTGCACCGCCTTGACGATCAGCATGATCAGCGCGACGACCATGTAGGAGCCCAGCGCCAGCATCGAGGCGTGACGAATCCCCGACCACCTCGGGCGCGAAAGGAGGACGGCTGGCGGCATCGTCCACTGCTCCCTGGGGATGTCGTACTTCGGTTCGACATGAGCTGCGCCGCGCCGGCGCCGCCAGGCGGCCAGCCCGACCGCGGCCAGGCCGAGCACCAGCGCGACCGCCCCACCCGCAGACAGGTCGGTGACGTTGATCGACGGAAACAGTGTCGTGATCGTCAGGATCAGCGACAGCACGATCAGAACGCCGACGATCAGGCTGGCGAGCGCCTTCAGCCAGCCGGGGTTTGTCCACGGGCCCAGAACCTGACGGTCGTTGCAGAGCATGAGCAGGAATAGCGTCGTCATCGGCAGCACGATCCCGCACAGGGCCTGCACGGCTTCGGTGATCACCCCGAGCGGCGCCCCTGGGATCAGGACGATGCCCGCCGCGGCGAGTATCAGCGCACTGAACCCGGCGTAGAACCCCTTGGCCTGCCTGAAGCTACGGTGCAGAGAACCCTTGACGCCCGTGATGTCGCTGACCACGTAGGACGTCGCGAGCGTGACCACGCCGGCGCCGATCAGCGACGCGTTCAGCAGCACGATCGCGAAGAATGCGGCGCCCACCGATCCCACGGTGTGATCGAGCGCGTGCGCAACCGCGCCCGCGTCGACGAACTGTCCGAAGTAGTGGGTCCCACCGAATGCGAACGCGGTGATGCAGATCAGCGCGCCCGCCACCACCACAACGACGACGGCTCCCACGTACGTGTCGAGGCGCTCGTAGTTGATCCACCGCGGCGTTATGCGCTTATCGACGATGTTCGACTGCTGGAAGAACAGTTGCCAGGGAGCCACGGTGGTGCCGACGATCGAGATGATCAGCAGTACCGCAGCGGACGTGGCGCCCCCGTGAATTCCGGGCACCACGAAATGACGGGCGATCGAACCCGCCCTGGGGTGCGCCATGAAGAACAGCGGGAATACCAACAGGTTGGCGAACACGAACAGGAACATCGAGCGCTCCCATGTGCGAAAGCTGCCGCTGGCGGTGACGGCGACCAAGGCCACTGCCGCCACGGGGACGGAGATGTACTCCGAGACGCCCAGATAGGACAGGGCGAGGTTCACGCCGATGAACTCCGTGACGATGATCAGGAAGTTCTGCAGGAACAGGAAGCTCGCCATGAACACGCCCCAACCTCGTCCGAAGCGCTCCACGATCAGCCTGCCATGCCCCACACCGGTGACCGCCCCGAGACGGACCACCATTTCCTGGTTGACGACCAGAACTGGGACGAGCAACAGCAGGACCCAGAGCAGACTCGTGCCGTAGTTCTGGCCGGCCTGGGCGTAGGTCGAGACGCCGCCCGCGTCGTTGTCCCCGACCATCACGATCAACCCAGGGCCGATGATCGCCAGCAGCGCCAGCCCGCGCGAGCGCCAGCTCCGGTGTCCCCCGTCGGTGTGGCGAATCGTGCCGAACGCGCCCTTGATTTCCTCGAACTGGGCGGAGTCGAACCCCGTGCCGTGATCCGGCGCGGTCGGCGCAGACCCGGTGGGCTTGACGCCCGCTGACGGCTCTGTCGGCATCTGCTCGACCTCCTTTCTCACCCGGCACGCGGCTGCCGCGACCGGGCGGGAGGTCACCTAGGTCCGGAAATGTCCGGCTGGACCGCCCACGACCCCGGCCACGAGGCTGCTACTTCGCGGTCGCTCGTCGCTGTCTAGATGTAAGTCGTGGTGGCTCATACAGCTCCTACCGTCAGCCTACCAGCGGCAAACCGGCCGGTCCAACGGCGTAAACATCGCCGTTCACGGCCTCAGTCTCGGGCCGCGCCTGCGCGGCGCCGCCACTCCTCGGGGAGCACGTGCTCGAGCAGATCGTCGACCGAAATCACCCCCATCGGCGCGCCGTCGGCGTCGACCACCGGCATCGCCGTGAGGTCGTAGTCGGACATCAGCAACGCCAGCTCCGGGATGTCGGTCTCGGGAGTGACGGTCGGTAGCGGGGTCTCGATCAGGCTCTGGAGCTCACGGCCTTCATCCGCGGTGACCAGCTCCGATATGTAGGCGCCGCCGGCGAGCTGCCCGGAGGCGTCCACGATCCATACGATCTGCAGCTGATCGGGTTCGAGCTCGGAGGTCCGCACGCGAGCCAGCGTGTCGCCAACCCGGTCGCTGACCGACGCGGAGAAGAAGTCTGGGTTCATCAGCCCCCCGGCCGTCGACGGGTTGTAGCCCAGAAGGCTCCTCACCTTCCGCTGCTTGGCGGCCGGCAGAAGACCCAGGACGGGCAGGCGACGCTCCTGGTCGAGCTCCAGCAACAGATCCGCGGCATCGTCCGGTTCCATCCGGCCGAGGATCGCCGCCGCTTCGGGGTCCGAGCGATCCCGCAGGAACTCCACCTGGTGCTCATCGTCGAGCTCTTCGAACACATCGGCCTCGAGCTCTTTGTCCTGCCCCACGGCGGCCATGATCTCCTCTCCCTCTTCGTGTGAGGCCGCCTCGACCAAGTCGGCGATCTGGGCCGGATGCAACCGCGCGATACGCCTGACCGGAAGCTTCAGCCTGGAGCTCGGGACGTGTCCCACGAAGGCCTCCATCTGCTCCCAGGCCACGAGCTGATCGTGATCCTGCTCATGGCGGCGATAGCGCCGCGGAAGCAGGCGCCTCAGCCGGGCCTTGAAGCTGGGGTCGATGCCGGCCACGCGCCAGGTCCCCTGGTCGCAGACCAGGTCGACCTCGTGCGCCTTGACCAGCCGAGCGGTCTCGACATTGATCAGCGACCGGTCGAGCACGTCGGCGCGCAACAGCACCTCGCCGGAGCGGCGTTCGAACTGAGCCAGGTTGAGCTTGGTGGTCGAAACGTGAGCCGCACCGGGCTCGAGCCGATCGATCAGCTGGGCGGGCACGAACAGCTCTCGACCGCCGATTTTTGCCCTCAGCCCGACAACGGGCGGAGCGCCGTCTGCGAGGTCCAGCCGGGCCACGACGTCCTCGACCTTGCCGAGGCGGCCGCCCGAGGAGTCGAGCAGCGGACTACGGATCAACGAGGAGAGGTGGAGGATCGCTTCAGGCATTGAAGCCGTGGCTCGGGCGAAAGGCTAGCGCGCGCCGGGGCAGGTCACACCCGGGTGGCGTACTCTAACCGTCGATCGGCGTTGAGTGGTGAGAGCATGCAACCCGGGGGACGGCCCGCGGCGCCCGGAGACCTGGCACTCGTCCAGGAGTTCGTGAACACCCACTATGACCTCGCCAGCGGCGACGGTGACGAGCTGCTGAAGACCCCGGAGCGACTCAGCCGGTGGTTGTCGGACCACGGGCTGATCGATCCCGGGACGGTTCTCTCGCCTTCACAGCTGGCGCGGGCGCTCGCCCTACGCGAGGACCTGCGCTCCCTGGCCTACGGCAACGGCGGTGAGCCGCCCCCCGAACAACCTCTCGCCGCCCTGGATCGAGAAGCTCCCTCGGCCGCGGTGAAGGTCAGCCTTCGGAGCGACGGTCCGACCTTCCGGCCGGTGGGCGACGACGAGTTTGACCGCGCGATCGCGGTGCTCGTGGCGATCGTGGCCAGGGCGATGCTCGCCGGCAGCTGGGCGCGGCTCAAGGCCTGTCCCGGCGAGCACTGCGGCTGGGCGTTCTACGACCACTCCCGGAACCGCACCGGCCGCTGGTGCTCGATGTCCATCTGCGGCGGGCGGGCGAAGTCCAGGGCCCACTATCGGCGCAGGCGCGGCCAGTGAGCGCCCTGGTCTCGCTGGCGCTCGCCCACGCCCGCAGGCGACCGGGGCGCTTCCTGCTTGCGGCCGCCGGGATGGCCGTGGCCGTGGCGTTTGCGATCACGGTCATGGGCGAAGCGACGATCGCCGGTGACCAGGCGGCCCGTCAGACGCTGGCCCAGAGCTCCGCTCTCGAGCGCACGGTACGCCTGACGTGGTCCGACCCGGTGACGCCCGCGGTCGAGACCCAGGCGCGCCGGCTGCTTGCACGCCTCGGGCACCCCGGCGACCAGCGAGGCGGTCTTGTTCGGCCCCATCCGCCTGGGCGGGAGATTGGTCCGGTTGGCCGCCGTAGCGCCCCTGGCACGCTGGAGCACCGGTGCCCCCCGGCTCGGCGCCTGCGGCACTCGCGACTGCCCGATGCTGCTCGCGGGGGGCCGCGTGCCGAGCTCGACACTGACCGCCGCCGGTATCAGGATCTCCGTGAGGGGGACGGTGCAGCTGCGCACCGCGGTCCCACTCGGGCTGCCGCCCTCTGGCAGCGGACCTGCGCTGCTCGTGACCGGCGACGTCGCCGGCCTCGAGCGGTTGCCGGCGCTGAGCGCCCAGTTCCGCGTCCACAGCTGGGCCAGCGCACTGCCCGTGGGGCGCATCGACAGCTGGGACATCCCGCCACTCGAGCGCCGGCTCCAGCGCGCGCAGGTAACGCTGACGGGGGCCGGCAGCGCGTTCTCTCTGAGCGGCCCGTTCGCCACCCTCGACGCCGCACGGGCCCGCGCCGATGCCGCCCCGAAGCGGATGCTCCTGGTGGGGGGCGGCGCGTTGGCCGCGTTGGCCGTGTTCGTGGTCCTGGCCGGAGGAGCGATGCGCCGCGAGCACCGCGCCGAGCTGACGCGGCTGCGACTGGCGGGCGCACGCACCTGGCAGGCCAGCGCGCTGACCCTGCTCGAGGCGGGCTGGGTCGCTGGGGTGGCGCTGCTGGCCGGCGTGGCCCTGGCCGTCGCCGCGTGCTGGATCCTCGCCGTGAGCGCCGGGCTGCCGAAGGCGGTGCTCGATCACGCTCTGCTGACGACGCTCTGCGCCGTCGGCATACCTGTGGCGTGGCTGCTGGGAACGGCGGCATTGGCGGCAGTCGCGGGCTCGCCTAGCCGGCTGCTGGTTGCGGTCGGCGATCTGCTGGGCCTGGCTGGGCTCGCCTGCATCGCCGTGGCCCTCGCGCTCGGAACCGGTCACAGCGCGCTGGCGCTCCTGCTCGCCCCGCTGGTCTGTTTGGCGGGCGGGGTGCTGTTGCTGCGCGGCGCAACGGTCATCCTCCGGCTCGGGGGGCGCTATGGCCGCGCGGCCCCGCCGCTCGTGCGCGTTGCTTCGCTCGGTCTCGCCCGGGGACCCGGGCTGTCCTCCCTGTCGATCGCATTCACTGCGATCAGCATCGGTATCGGCGGCTTTGCACTCTGCTTCCGCGCGACGCTGGAGCGGAACGTCTCAGACCAGGCGGCAGATCGCGTGCCGCTCGACGCCACGGTGGCCCCTGGTGCTTGACTTCGCCACCCCGCTTCAGCTCGCGCCGCTCTCGGGCTGGCGCGCCCTCGCCGGCGGCACGGTTCTTCCCGTGCGGCGGACCGAGGCCAGCTACCCCAACGGCGGCGCGACGGCGACCGTGCCGGCGCTGGGCGTTCCCGCCGGCGGGCTCACGCTCATGCGCGGCTGGCGCGCGAGCGACGGCTCGCGGCCGCTGGGAGTATTGGCGCGGCGGCTCGAGGCCCCTGGGCCGGTGCGCAGACCCGGACCCGAGCTCCCCGCCGGCGCCCATTGGCTCGCTGTCGTGGCTCGATCGCCCGGACCTGGGCGTCGACGTGACTGCCGATCTGCGACGGCCGGACGGATCGGTTCAGCGGCTGCCGCTGGGGGAAGCGCTCCCGAAGCCGGACGACACTGAGGGCCGTGGTGCCGCCCGGCAGGTTCGAGCTCGAGGCGCTCGAGCTGGCCGTTCCGTCCGGCATAGAGGCCACCGCAGGCCACCAGAACGCCGAGAACCCGGTGGCCCAGCCGCAGATCGTCACCGCTCTGCGCCTCGGCGCGCCGATGGCGCTCGACTGGCGAGGGCGGACGCTCGCGGTGCTACCGACGGACGGCTGGCGCGGGGTGGGCGCAGCGCGCGTGCTTGGCCCGGGCGGCGCGGGCCTCGTCGCCCGGTTCGCCGCGACGAGCTCGATCGGGGTGCTGCGCCCTCCACAGCCCAGCGACACGCGCCCTCTGGCGGTCCTGGCGGACCCGACCACGGCGGCCGCCAGCGGGCCGGGTGGCGAGCTACCGCTGACGATCGACGGGCTTCCCGTCCGTGCGCACGTGGTCGGCGTGCTGCGCCGCTTTCCTACGCTTGCCCCCGACGCGGCGGGCTTCGTGGTCGCCGACACCTCGCAGCTGGGCGCGGCGCTCGACGCGCAGGCCCCGGGACAGGGCATGGCGAACGAACTCTGGCTGTCGGCGCCCGGCCCCCGCCGGCTGGAGGCCGCGCTCGCTGTCCCACCGCTGGCGCAGCTGTCGAGCACCTTCCGCAGCGACGTGGAGCGCACGCTGCGCGACGACCCGATCGCGCGCGCAGTGACTGGGACGCTGCTGGCAGCGGCGGCGCTGACGCTCGTGCTGGCCGTGGCGGGGGCTCTGGCGGCGGCGAGCGACTCGAGCATCGATGCGGTGTTTCGCCGCGACCTGGCCGGCATCGGCCTCGGTCCGCGCGCGCTCAGGCGTGAGCTGCGCCTGCGCCTTCTGCTGGCCGCGGGGATGGGAGTGCTGGCCGGCGCGGCGATCACCGTGTTGCTCACCGTGCTCGCGGTCCCCGCTCTCCGTGGCGTGCTTGGCAGCGTCCGGCCGCCCGCGATCACCGTGCTCCCCGCGGCGGCGCTGGCGCTGTGGCTGATCGGTTCACTGGCGGCGCTGGCGCTCGGCGGTTGGCTTGCGAGCGAGCGACGGGCATGAGCGTCGTCGAACTGATCGACGTGTTCCGCGTGCACCGCACTCCGGAGGGGGACGCGGCCGCGCTACAGGGCCTGTCTCTCGAACTCGGAGCCGGAGAGCTCGTGTGCGTGCTCGGCCCCAGCGGCGCCGGCAAGTCGACGCTGCTGCGGATCGTCGCCGGTCTGGAGCCTCCGTCGGCGGGCGTGGCCCATGTCCTGGGCCGCGACATGGGGCGGCTTTCTGTGCGCGAGCGGGCCGCGCTCCGGCGCCAGGCGATCGGCGCCCTCGACGAGCGCTCCGACCGGAGCCTGCCCCCCGACCTGCCCGTTAGCGAATGCGTGGCGTTGCCCCTTCGGCTGAGGGGAACCGCTCGGAGGGCATGCGAGGCCCGGACCACAGAGCTGTTGGAGGCCGTGGGGCTCGCCGAGCGACGGCGCGCGCTGCCCGAGGAGCTCTCCGGAGGCGAGCGCCAGCGCGTCGCGCTGTGCGCAGCGCTGTCTCATCGCCCGCTGCTGGTGCTGGCCGACGAGCCGACCGGCGAGCTCGACGAGACCTCGGCCCGGACCGTCCGCGAGCTGCTGGCCTCGCTCGTCCGCTCCGAACGCGCAGGAGCAATCCTCGTCTCGCACGATCCGGCAGCCGCCGGTGAAGCGGACCGTGTGGTTCAGCTGCGGGACGGCCGCGTGGTGGAGGACAACCCGGCAGGCGAGGATGGGCGCGGTCGTCGGTCTCGGTCGCTGATCGTCGGGCGCGGCGGCTGGGTCAGGCTCCCCAGCGAGCTGCTCGAGGCCAGCGGCGTTGCCACCCGCGTACGCGTCAGGCGTACTCCTGATGGCCTGCTGCTGACCCCGGGTCCTGCGCCGTCCACCGACGAGCAGCCGGCCACCCGCGCGCCCGTGCCCGCGACGGCGTTGTCCGAGCCCACACACCTCGAGGCCCGCGCGCTCCAGCGTCGCTTCGGCCGCGGTCGGACCGAGCGTCGCGTGCTCCAGGGCCTCTCGCGCGTCTTCGCCCACGGCCGGCTGACCGTCGTGACCGGCCGCTCCGGGTCGGGTAAGACGACCTTGCTGCGCCTGCTCTGTGGGCTCGAGCGCCCTGATGGCGGCGAGGTGCTGATCGACGCGGAGCCGATCGGCCGCGATTACGAGCGCCTGGCGGCGCTGCGGCGCTCGCGGATCGGCTATCTGGCGCAGGAGCCCGCGCCGGTGCCGTTCCTCAGCGCACGCGAGAACATCGAGCTGGCGCTCGCCCTGCGTGGGTGGGACCAAGCCGCGGCCTCCGAGCGGGCGATCGCGGAGCTCTCGAGGGTGGGGCTTTCGGAGCGTGCCCGCCAGCGCGTCGCGCGGCTGTCGGCCGGCGAGCGGCAGCGCGTCGCGCTGGCCCGGGCGCTCGCATGCGCTAACGGGCTGCTGATAGTCGACGAGCCGACCTCGCGGCTCGACGAGGCGGGGACCGTGGTCGTGGCCGAGCTGCTGGCCGGTGCGGCGTCGCGCGGCGGTCAGACGGTCGTGTGCGCCAGCCACGACGAGCTCGTGACGGCGCGGGCGGACGACGTACTCGAGCTCTGAGTCGGCCGAATCCCGCTCAGGCGCCGCCTTCCGCTGCAATTTGGCGCGCAACTTCACTACCGCTCAGTGTGTTCTCCGCCCTGATGCGCTTCAGGGGCATCGGAGTCGGCCTTTTGTGCGCTCTCGCATTAGCGGGCGGGGCGCTTTGTGCTGCCGCGCCCGGCGCGGGGGCCCAGGTGAGCGATGGCGTCACGGTCCAGGGGCCGCACCTCCTTCGCGGTGGCCTGCCCTGGATGCCGCGCGGGGTTCAGATCGTGGGTCTCGTGGCCCCGGACGGCTCGTTCAGTGGCAAGTACACGGCGGCGAACGCCCACTTCGGGAGGGCCGAGCTGCAGGCGGCGATCGCGGACCATGCGGACACCGTCCGCTTTCAGGTCAGCGAGTTCGGGCTCGACCCGCAGGACCCGCTGTACTCGCCCGCGTACGTCCAGGAGGTCTACAACGGCGTGGAGCTGGCGCGCAGCCTAGGGCTGGCTGTGATCGTGTCGCTCCAGGCCCAGCCTCCGGCGGGCAGCACCAGCGGGTGTCCGCTGCCGGACCCCGGCGCGGAGCGCGACTGGCAGGAGCTGGCGCCGATGTTCTCGGGTGACTCCGGCGTGATGCTCGAGCTCTTCAACGAGCCCTGGATGGGCGCCACGCCCGCTGCCTGGCAGCTGTGGGAGAACGGCGGGATGTCGACACAGCCCGACGGCCAGGTTTGCCAGGTGGTCGGCATGCAGACGCTGATCGACGATGTCCGCAACGCGGGCGCGGACAACGTGATCATCGTCCCCGGTCTCGGGGGCGAGACCACGCTGGCGGGGATGCCTCCGATGGGCGACCCGGCGAACCCGGCCAATCCGCAGCTCGCCTATGGCATCCACTACCCGAACCTGTCCAGCAGCAGCACCTGGTGGGACAGCGAGTTCGGCCACTTCAGCGCGACCGCGCCGGTGATCGTCACCGAGTGGTACGCAACGTCAACCCACGATTGCGTCTCCAACGAGCCGGCGAAGGCCGCGCTGCTGCTCGACTACTTGGCCAGCAAGCAGATCGGGAGTGTCGGATACGCATTCGACGTTCCCGGGACGATCGTGGGGGATTGGTCGTACACGCCCACCACATACGCCAACTTCGCGTGTGGGGTGGGGTCGGACGGCCCCGGGCAGCTGCTGTTCACCGACTACGCCGGACTGGCGCAGGCCGCCGGCGGACCGACGCGCCCAGATCCAGCATGGATCGTCAGCCTCAACGAGCTGCGGCGACTGCTGGCCCTCGCGCCGAGCCTGTCGGGTCAGTTTTTCAACACGCCGCGGACGTTCGTTACCGGTGTGAGCGAGTCCACCCTGCAGCAGCTCGGTCTCCCCGCGGCCGTCCCCACGGCCACGTTCGACAGCGAGACGGCGCTCTCTCAGGCGGTCAGCCGACATCAGCTGCGCTCCGGGACCGAGGCGGTCTTGTACGACGACGAGCATTGGTCGCTGACGCCGCGCACCCAGCAGTTGCATCCCGCGCAGTACTACAGCCGAGCGGCCCAGGTCGCCCATCGCCACGGCTTGCTGCTGATCGCGGCGCCGGCGACGAATCTGGTCGCCGCGCTGGCTCCGAAGACGCGCAAGAGCCAGACGTTTGCCGAGTTTCTGCGGCTGGGGATCGCCTCAGCCGTGGCACACAATGCGGACGTCTACGACGTGCAGGGCCAAAGCGCCGAAGCGGCCACATCGAGCTACGCGGCGTTCGTGCGCCTCGCCGACGCCCAGGCCGAAGCGGCGCATCCCGGCGTGGCCGTGCTGGCCGGCATCAGCACCAACCCCCAAGGCCCCAAGCAGCGCGACAACGTGCTGCTGAGAGCGGTCATGGCCACACAGTCGTTCTTGGCCGGATACTGGCTGAACGATCCCGCCCGCGGCGGGGTGTGCCCCACCTGCACCGGGCCTTACCCGCAGGTCCTCACGGGCCTGCTGGGGCTGCTCAGCAACGGCGGCTGATGCGACGGGGGGACGGGCGCGGTGATGCCTGGACCCGCGCGGTGGACCCCCGGGACGGGCGCGGTGGCGAAGCTATGAGTCGAGTATCCGCGCCGCCAGGACGGCCGCATTGCGCGCCGAGTCGACGCCCACGCAGGCCACCGGGACCCCCGGCGGCATCTGCGTGATCGACAGCAGCGCGTCGAGGCCACCGGCAACCGAGGTCCGCGTGGTCAGCGGCACGCCTATCACCGGCAGCGCCGAGTGCGCGGCGACGACGCCCGGAAGCGCGGCCGACAGCCCCGCGCCGGCGATGATCACCCGCAACCCGCGCATCTTTGCGTTTCGGGCGTAGTCGGCGACCTTGTCGGGCTCCCGATGGGCGGACATGACGCGGACCTCGCAGCGGATGCCGCGGTCGCGAAGCTCGCTCTCTGCCGCCTCCATCGCCGGCAGGTCGCTCTTTGAACCCATCACGATGCCCACCTGAGGCGCATCTGCCTCCAGCTCCTCGAGCTCCTCTCGGACCTCTTCAACCGCCTCGAGCTGCTGCTCCTCCACCGGAAGCCCCTCGGTCATCGCCGCCCCCTCCTTCCGTTCATGCGCGCACCGCGCCCAGCGCGATGTCCCGCCGCATCTGCCTGCCCCTGAACTGGACCATGTCGGCGGCAGCATATGCGGCGGCCCGGGCGTCTGCCGCGTCGGCCCCCAGCGCGGTCACTCCCAGCACCCGCCCGCCGGCTGTCACCAACGCGCCCGAGGAGGAACGGGATGTGGCCGCGTGTGTGATCTGCACATCGGGCGCCACCCTGTCCAGGCCACTGATCTCATCGCCGCTCGAGGACGACTGGGGGTAGCCCTCGCTGGCCAGCACGACCGTCACCGCGGCCTCGGGAGCCCACCGCAGTTGGGCGCCCCGCAAGCCGCCGGGCTCGGTAGCGCGCTCCAGCAGCTCGAGCAGATCCGAGCGCAGCCGCGGCAGGATCGCCTGTGTCTCTGGGTCGCCGAAGCGGACATTGAACTCGAGCACCTTGGGCCCGTCCTCGGTCAGCATGAGGCCGGCATAGAGCACGCCGTGGAACGGGATGCCCCGGGCCCGGAGCTCATCGAGCACCGGCTGGTGGACGGTGCGCCCGATCTCCGCCGCCTGCTCGGCGTCAATCTCGCTCACCGGCGAGTAGGAGCCCATGCCCCCGGTGTTGGGCCCGTGGTCGCCGTCGAAGATCCGTTTGTAGTCGCGGGCCGAAGCCAGTGGGAGGGCGCTATCCCCATCGCACAGCGCCAGCAGCGAAAGCTCCTCGCCCTCCAGAAACTCCTCGACCACCACGCGTTCGGTGCCGAAGCGGTGCTCTATCAGCAGCTGCTCCAGGGCGCCGCGGGCCTGCGCTTCGGCCTCTGCGATCACCACGCCCTTGCCTGCCGCCAGGCCGTCCGCCTTGATCACCGTTGGGTAGTGGTCGATCGCCCGCATCCCGGCCTCCACGTCCTCCACGACCTCATAGCCCGCGGTCGCCACGGCCGCAGCAGCCATCACCTCCTTGCAGAACCCCTTCGAGCCCTCCACCGCCGCCCCGGCGGCGGTGGGACCGAAGCAACGGATGCCTTCTGCGCCCAGGGCATCGGCCACACCGCTTACGAGCGGGGCCTCAGGGCCCACCACCACCAGGTCAACCCGCTCCTGGCGCGCTGTGTGCACGACCCCGGCTACGTCGCCCGCGTCCACGTCGAGCAGCCGCGCATCGGCGGCGATCCCGGCGTTGCCGGGGGCGCACATCAGCTGCGGCCGGCGCGGCGAGCGGGCCAGGGCCTTGACGATCGCGTGCTCGCGACCGCCCCCACCCAGCACTAGCACACGGGGCAAATCAGATGGCACCGATGAAGTCGTCGACGGGGATCGCGCTCAGGGTCTCGTACTTGGCGGTGCCGCGCGAGCCGAGCTCCAGCGAAACGCGGGCAATCGTCTTCTCGTCCGGCGCCTCGACGACATTGACGAAGTCGAAGTGGCCGAGCGTGGCCCACTGCGCCTTGACGGTCGCGCCCAGCTGCTCGATCTCCCGGTTGACCTCCCGGATGCGGGCCGGGTTGTTCTTGATCGTCTGCACGCCGTCGGGCGTCAGGGTAGAGAGCATGATGTAGGTAGGCACGCCTTATCCTCCTCGCTTCGTGGATTCGCGCTTGCACTTGTATCCCATTTTGCGACGTGGAGCGCGGCTGTACCTTGCACTGGGCCTGCTCGCCGGCCTGTGCGGCTGGCTCGCCCCGAGCGGGACCGCTGCGGCGGCGTCCGTGGGCACGGACCAGGGCTGCTACCTCGTTGGCCAGACCGTCCAGCTGAACGGGCAGGGCTTCGGGCCCTACATGAACTATGTGGTGACAATCGATGGCGTCTACCTCGGCCAACGGTCCACCGATGGAAGCGGCTCGTTCGCGGTCCCGATTTATCCCGGGGGTCTTCCCGCTGGAGCCGCCCAGCACGTAGAGCAACTGACGGTCAGCGATGGCACGACCAGCGCAGCCTCGACCTTCACGCTGACCAGGCGGGCCGGCGCGCGTGTGCTCGCCTCTGGCGGCTCGGCACGCACGCTGCCCGCGGCGTTTCAGGTCTGGGGCTTCTCGCTCAGCGGTACTCCCCGCGCGGTCTACGTCCACTACGTGAACCCAAGCGGCCGCCTGCGCACGACCACGGCTCTCGGGAGCACCTGGGGGCAATGCGGCTATTTGCGCACCGCACGACGGCGGCTTTTCCCGTTCTCGGTCTCCAGCGGCACGTGGACGCTTCAGCTCGACACGAGCCCTTCGTACCAGCGCCTGGCACAGGCACCGGTGGCGCGGATCCGGGTGACGATCCGATAGACCGGCTGACGATCCGGTGGACCCTCCGCCGATAAGCTCCCCCGAGGTGGACGAGGGACTTCCGATCGCCTACGAGGTACTGGAGAAGGGCGTGCCCGTGTACGCCTCGGGCGGCGAGCAGGTGGGCACCGTCGATCACGTCGTGAGCGCCCCGCAAGAGGACATCTTCCACGGCCTCGTGCTCCGGGTCGGCTCTGAGCGCCACTTCGTGCCCGCCGAAGAGGTGGCATCGATCCACGAGCACGGCGTCGACCTGCGGATCGATGCCGCGGCCGCGGCCGCGCTGCCGAAGCCGCACGGTGGCGCTCCGGCGTGGCGGGACGCCGAGCCGGGCACCAAGCCCAGCCGCTGGCGCGAGCTCCTCGACCTCGTGACGCTCCGCGACCCACATCGCCGGGACTGGCGCGAGGAGGACTGAGGATGAGTGAACAGCCCGTCAAGTTCATGCTCGAGGAGCGGGACATCCCTACCAGCTGGATAAACCTGATGGCGGACCTGCCAGGGGAGGCGGCGCCACCACTGCAGGGTGGGGGGGTCCCAAATCCGCAGCCCGCCGGCCCCGACGATTTGGCGCCGCTGTTCCCGCTGGCCCTGATTCAGCAGGAAGTCTCCCCCGAGCCGGAGATCGAGATCCCCGAGCCGGTCCGCGAGGCTTACAAGCTGTGGCGCCCGACGCCGCTGTATCGCGCCCGTCGGCTCGAGCAGGAACTCGGCACGCCCGCCCACATCTACTACAAGTACGAGGGCGTCTCGCCGCCGGGCTCGCATAAGCCGAACACGGCCGTCGCCCAGGCCTACGAGAACGCCGCGGCCGGGATCAAGAAGCTGACGACAGAGACGGGTGCCGGTCAATGGGGCTCGGCGCTCGCGTTCGCCTGTCGGTTGTTCGGGCTTCAGTGCGAGGTGTGGATGGTGGGCTCGAGCTATGACCAAAAGCCCTACCGGCGCTCGATGATGGAGACCTGGGGGGCGACGGTGCACCGCTCACCGTCGGAGCGGACCGAAGCTGGGCGCTCGCAGCGCGACCACCCCACCGGCTCGCTGGGGATCGCCATCTCCGAGGCCGTCGAGGTGGCGGCCCAGAGCGCCGACACGAATTATTCGCTCGGCTCTGTGCTGGGCCACGTGCTGCTGCATCAGACGGTGATCGGGCAGGAGGCGATGTTGCAGATGGCGCTCGCAGGCGAGGAGCCCAGCGTGGTCATCGGCTGTGTGGGCGGCGGTTCCAACTTCGGCGGCTTGACGATTCCCTTCCTGCGGCGCGTTCTCAGAGACCGCGCCCAGATCCGCTTCATCGCCGCCGAACCGGCCGCCTGCCCCACGCTGACGCGCGGCGTCTACGCCTACGACTTCGGCGACACCGTGGGGCTCACCCCGCTGATGCCGATGTACACGCTGGGACACGACTTCGTCCCGCCGCCGGTTCACGCGGGCGGGTTGCGCTATCACGGCGACTCGCCGCTGCTCTGCGGTCTCGTCAAGCAGGGCCTGGTCGAGGCACGCGCCTACCGCCAGAACGAGACGTTCGAAGCGGCGGTGAGGTTCGCCCGTTCAGAGGGGATCATCCCCGCACCCGAGCCCGCGCATGCGATCAAAGCGGTGATCGACGAGGCCGAGGCGGCGCGCGACGCGGGCGAGGAACGAGTGATCCTGTTCGGCCTCTGCGGACACGGAAACTTCGACCTCGGCGCCTACGACGCCTACCTCGCCGGCCAGCTCGAGGATCCCGAGTTCTCCGTGGACGATATGCAAGCCGCGCTGGCGCGGTTGCCGGACGCGCCGGCGCTGACTTAGAGGGGGGACGCTCTCTAACCCCGGCGCGGGGAGAGAGACGCCTCGGCACGCGTCGGCTGGAACAGCTCGACGAGGTTGCCGGCCGGATCCTCGACGAGCACCTGTTTGCCGCCGACGCCCTCGACGATCTGGTTGCGGAATCGCACGCCGGCGGCCTTCAGCTCATCCACCGTCGCCTCCAGATCCGCCACCTCGAGCTGGAACCGGTTCCACCCTCCCGGTTCTGGAAGCGTCCCATCGGCCATTGCCTGACCGCCTCCGGGTCCGCCGCCGGGCGCGCTGAGCACGAGGCGCAACTCGCCGCGGGAGAGCATCGCGAAGGTCGGCGCCGGATGCATGACCTGTTCGAAACCGAGTCGCCGACAGTAGAACTCGATCGCCGCATCGACGTCGTCGACGATGTAGCGGACGCTCACGGTGGCCATTAGTCGTCTCCTCTGCGCCGAGCCCTACACGGCGGCCGCTGCGGTCGCGCGCTCCAGGACGAGCTCGCCGTCTGAGGCGTCGACCTGCACGGTGTCGCCGGGGAGGAACTTGCCCTCCAGGATCGCCAGCGCCAGCGGATCGACGAGCCGCTTCTGGATCACGCGCTTCAGCGGCCGGGCGCCGTAGGTCGGGTCGTAGCCCAGGTTGCCGAGCAGCGTGCGCGCGGCATCGGTTAGCTCGACGTCGATGTCCCGCTCGCGCACGCGGTCGATCACGCGCGCCACCTGCAGGTCGACGATCTCGCTCAGCTCGGCGCGGGTCAGGGGCTTGAACTCGACGATGTCGTCCAGGCGGTTGATGAACTCCGGCTTGAATTGAGCTTCGACTCCGGCCCTGCCGCCGGGGATGTTCGAGGTCATGATCAGGACGGTGTTCTTGAAGGACACCGTGCGGCCCTGGCCGTCGGTCAGGCGGCCGTCATCCATCACCTGCAGCAGCGTGTTGAAGACGTCGGGATGAGCCTTCTCGATCTCGTCGAGCAGGACCACCGAGTACGGGCGCCGGCGAACTGCCTCCGTCAGCTGGCCGCCCTCCTCGTAGCCGACGTAGCCGGGCGGCGCGCCGACCAGGCGCGAGACCGAGTGCTTCTCCATGTACTCGGACATGTCGATGCGGACCATCGCGTCCTGTGAGTCGAACATGAACTCGGCCAGCGCTCGTGCCAGCTCGGTCTTGCCGACGCCGGTGGGTCCCAGGAACAGGAACGTCCCGATCGGGCGGTCAGGGTCCTGGAGTCCGGCACGCGAGCGCCTGAGCGCGGCGGACACGGCCTCCACCGCTTCGTCCTGGCCGATCACGCGCTGGTGCAGGCGGTCCTCCATGTGCACGAGCTTCTCGATCTCGCCCTCCATCAGCCGCGACACGGGGATCCCGGTCCACTTGGCGACAACCTCGGCCACGTCCTCGGCGTCGACGACTTCCTTGAGGAACGTCGGGGCCGCGCCATCGGCCGCAGCCGCCTCAGCGGTCTCGGCCTCGCGAAGCTGCTTCTCGAGCTCCGGGATCGTCCCGTACTGGAGCTCTGCGGCCCGTCCCAGATCGGCCTCGCGCTGGGCGCGCTCGAGCTCGATCCTGGCCTGCTCCAGCTGCTCGTGCAGCGACGCAACGGCGCCGATCGTCTCCTTCTCGCGCTGCCACTCGGCGTGCATGGCGGCCGAGCGCTCGCGCTCCTCGGCCAGCGCACGCTCCAGCTGCTCGCGGCGCGCGACCGTACCGGCGTCGTCGTCATCGCCGGAGCCCAGCGACTGGAGCTCGATCTCCAGCTGCATTATGTGGCGGTCGACCTCGTCGATCTCGGTGGGCTTTGAGTCGATCTCCATCCTGATTCGTGAGGCGGCCTCGTCGACCAGATCGATGGCCTTGTCGGGCAGAAAGCGGTCGGTGATGTAGCGCTGCGAGAGGGTGGCCGCGGCGACGAGCGCGGAGTCCTGGATCCGCACCTTGTGGTGAACCTGGTAGCGCTCCTTGAGCCCGCGAAGAATGGCGATCGTGTCCTCCACCGAGGGCTCGCCGACGTACACCGGCTGGAAGCGCCGCTCGAGCGCAGGGTCCTTCTCGATGTGCTTGCGGTACTCGTCGAGCGTGGTAGCGCCCACGCAGCGAAGCTCGCCGCGGGCCAGCATCGGCTTGAGCATGTTGCCGGCGTCAACCGCGCCCTCGGCCGCGCCGGCGCCGACGATCGTGTGCAGCTCGTCGATGAAGACGATGATCTGCCCTTCCGCGTCGGCGATCTCCTTGAGCACCGCCTTCAGGCGGTCTTCAAACTCGCCCCGGTACTTCGAACCGGCGACCATGGCGCCGATGTCGAGTGCCACGAGCTTGCGGTCCCGCAGGCCCTCGGGCACGTCGCCGGAGACGATTCGTTGGGCCAGTCCCTCGACGATCGCCGTCTTGCCCACGCCGGGCTCGCCGATCAGCACGGGGTTGTTCTTGGTCCGTCGCGAGAGGACCTGGATCACGCGCCGGATCTCGTCGTCGCGGCCGATAACCGGATCGAGCTTTCCCTGGGCGGCGGCCTCGGTCAAATCGCGCCCGAAGCGCTCGAGCGCCTGAAACTTGTCCTCAGGGTTCTGGTCGGTCACGCGGTGAGAGCCGCGCACCTCCTCGAGCGCCTTGAGCAGCTCGTCGCGGGTCGCGCCCGCCGAGCGCAGCGCGTCGCCGGCGCCTCCGGGGTGACCGGCCAGCGCGAGCAGCAGATGCTCGGTTGAGAGGTACTCGTCCTTGAGGTCGCGCATCTCCTGCTCGGCCTCGCGCAGCACCTGCGTAAGCTCGGTGGAGCCGCCGGCGGGCTCGGCGCCGGGGCCGGTGGTGATCGTCGGCAGCGCGCTCGAGCGCTGGGGCGAGCGCCTGCCGCACGGCGGCGGGATCGACGCCCAGCTTGCGCAGCACGGGGACGACGACGCCCGAGTCCTGCTCGAGCAGCACGGCGAGCAGGTGCTCAGGGGTGGTCTGGGGATTACGCCGCTCGTCGGCCAGCTGCTGGGCGGCCTGCAGCGCCTCCTGAGACTTGATCGTAAAACGGTCTGGTTGCATGTTCGGTGTTCTTCCGGTCTGGTCCGCGGGGTTTGAGAAAAATCTAAGTCTGTTGGACTTAGATTATTACAGACAACGGGCGCTGGGGCAAGGGATTTCGGGCGTCGGGGAAGGAATTCCGGGAGGGGAGCGGCTCGCCGGCGCCCCGGCGGCCACGATCATCCACAGCCCCGCCCTGGCGGCCACGATCATCCACAGCCGGCCGCAGTGCCGAAGCTGTGGTTCCGGCCGGTCGCATAACGCCCACTATCGTCCGAGCCTCGTAGGCCGCGGCAAGGCTTGGCGATTTATGCTCGCCGCGGACGCCCCTGA